>NZ_JBHSMA010000003.1:0-661955 GCF_042655385.1 Larkinella bovis
TGCGGGTGCCGGTGTTGAAGCTCAGGCCGGCGGGCAGCCCCGTCAGGGTGTAGCTCAGGGCATCACCATTGGGATCGGTGAAGGCCGGCAACTGCACACTGTAGGCTGCGTTGACCGTGGCCGTCAGAGCCGACACCGCTGGGGCTACCGGAGGCTGGTTGGCCGGCGGGGTGCCTGCCGGATTGACCACCAGGGTGATGGTGACCGAAACCGGGGCACTTTTGGTATCGGTGGCCGAGTAGGTCAGCGTCGCATTGCCCGCCGTTGTGGGGGTTCCCGAAATGGTGCGGGTGCCCGTATCGAAGCTCAGGCCCGCGGGCAATCCTGTCAGGGTATAGCTCAGGGCATCGCCATTGCGATCGGTGAAGGTCGGTAGCTGCACACTGTAGGCGGTGCTGACGGTGGCCGTCAGGGTGGAAACCGCTGGGGCCACCGGGGGCTGGTTGGCCGGGGGTGTCCCACTGCCCTGGCAGGTTAGGGTTTTGGGAGACCAGTTCAAGACATAGGTTGACCCTTGAACCCGTCCCCAGATGGTCTGGGTCTGGTTATCCTTGAGGCTTTCAGGGACTGTGAAGCTGTAGCCATGGACGCCGTTTCCTTTACCGGCATTGAGTAAATCCTGCCGGAAAATATTAGCGACGGTGGTGCCGACGACGGTTGCCGTGGCGATGGAAGGATTGGGGCCGGTAGCGGCCAGAAACTCGACCGTATAGGGGGTATTGGGAGCATCGTAATTAAAGACCCAGCCTGAGATCGTGTTACAGTTAACCTGATCGAGATATCCTTCAAAATTACCCGCAATCACCGGACCACCACCCGCAGCGGATACCGTTAGGGTAACATTCAGATCGGTCTTGGTCTGACCGTCATTGGCCGAATAAACCAAAGTGAAATTACCCTGCTGGGTAGGCGTTCCCGAAATGGTACGGGTGCTGGTGTTGAAACTCAAGCCAGTGGGCAGACCCGTCAGGGTATAGGTCAGCGGCTGAGCGTCCGTAAAGACCGGCAGTTGGTAACTGTAGGCAACATTCACAGTAGCCGACAACGGGGATACCGCGGGAGGCACTGGCGCCGGATTCGTGCTTCCCCCGGCTGCCACTGTTAACGTGACACTCAGGTCGGTTTCGCTTTGACTATCGGCGGCCGAGTACGTTAGCGAGAACGTTCCTGTAACGCTCGGTGTGCCGCTGATGGTGCGGGTGCTGGTGTTGAAGCTCAGGCCCGCAGGCAGTCCCGTCAGGGTATAGCTCAGGGCATCGCCATTGGGATCGGTGAAGGCCGGTAGCTGCACACTGTAGGCGGTGCTGACGGTGGCGGTTAACCCGGCAATGGTGGGGGCCACCGGGGGTTGATTCGTCGGTGTCCCACTGCCCTGGCAGGTGAGGGTTTTGGGAGACCAGTTCAAGACATAGGTTGCTCCCTGAACCCGTCCCCAGATGGTCTGGGTCTGGTTGGTTTTGATGCTTTCGGGAACCTTGAAACTGTAGCCATGGACGCCGTTTCCTTTACCGGCATTGAGTAAATCCTGCCGGAAAATATTAGCAACGGTGGTGCCGACGACGGTTGCCGTGGCGATGGAAGGATTGGGGCCGGTGGCGGCCAGAAACTCGACCGTATAGGGGGTATTGGGAGCATCGTAATTAAAGACCCAGCCCGATATCGTGTTACAGTTGACCCCATCGAGATATCCTTCAAAATTACCCGCAATCACCGGACCACCGGTATTCACCGTCAGCGTAAAATTGACAGTAACGGCCGGGTTCTTGTTGTCAGTGGCGGTATATGTCAAATTATACGAACCGGTCTGCGTCGGCGTACCGCTAATGTCGCGGGTCGTGGCGTTGAAATTCAGCGTCCCTGGAAGGCCGCTCAATGAATAAGTCAGTGCATCGCCGTCCGAATCGGTAAAGGGCAATAAGGTAGTATTAAAACTTGCATTGACGGTGGCGGTCAGATTCGAAACCGACGGAGCGACCGGAGATTGGTTCACTGGTGGGCCAGACGTCCCGGTTGTTTTCGCCGTAGCGGTGTTACTGTTTCCGGATACATTCCCCGTGGGATCAACCGCCCGCACGAAAAAATAATATTCGGTGCCGGCCGCCAGCCCCGTTGCATTGTACGAGGTGCCGGACGTAACGTCGGCAATTTTGACGTTATTTCGGTATATTTCATAACCGGACACACTCACGTTATCGGTTGAAGCCGTCCAGGTGAGTTGCATTGAGTTCTGAGTGATGTTGGTGAGTACGAGCGAGGCCGGGGCCGTTGGGGGCTGCTGGTCGGCAGCGCTTGAAACGACATTGAACGACTGCTCAACGGGCCGAGCCGGTTTAAAGCCATCGCCACCGTGCTGGGCGGCCCGAACGGTCACTCTGCCTAAACGCCCGGTCAGGAAAACTTTTCCCTCGGCAATCACCGCTGGTCCTTCGATGACGTAGAAAACGACCGGTTTACCGGAGGAGGCCGTCGCCTGGGGGGTAAACGCGGCTGCATTCGGAGCCTTATCGCTAATCGGACTGAAGGAGATTGTCTGGGCCGTACCGTCGCAATTCGGATAAATGTAGCGAATCGTTTCAGTTTTCAGACCAGCCGCATCGGTTACTTCCAGTTTCACGCCATACCAGTACGTCAGCGTTCCGTCGCAGCCGATTGGGGGCAACGAAGCAGTAGCCGTCTGCGTCGTGGTGATGAAGTCGTCGTGCTGGTGATCGTTGTGAAACAGCGAAACCGTCCACTTATAACTCAGTTGATTCGCCGGGGTTTCGTCGGTAACGACCGCCGACAGGTTGATGTTTCGGAGTTCACTCAGATCCATCTGTGTCAGATTGTCGACACTGGTACTGACAATAACCGGAGCCGAATTGCTGGCATTACTGACTATGATTGCTCTCTCCGTCTGATGGGTTTTCCCATCGGGGTCTTTCACCGTCAGTTTAACGGTATACGTAGTCGATGCCGAATTGGTCGTGAAGGTGTGTTCCGGATTGGCGGCCGTGCTGGTGGTATTATCCCCAAAATCCCAGGCGTAGGTCAGCGCTCCGCCTTCCGGATCGTAGGACGTATTTCCGGTAAATTTGACTTTCAAAGGACTTGGTCCATTGGTTTTATCCGCTAAAATGATGGACACCGGGGGGCTGCCACCCGCGCTGCCGTTATAAATCATCCGCCGAACCCGTTCGCCACCCGGCTCCGGATAGCGGATGTAATACATATTTTTATCAATCGGATTAAACGCAATGCTGGTGATATACTGGTATGAACTACCACCGTCCAGTACTTTTGCCAGCGTCGCGGGCTGGGGTTGGTTGTCACTATCGAACGACATTTTTGAAATCCAGCCCCCGTTGAAATCCGCAAAGTAATACGCATTTTGGTATTCGGCCGGGTAATTGCCTCCGCCGGGATGCCAGTTCCCGCCGATCGCGCAGTAACCCGGTAATTGGCCTGCTGCCGTTTGGTTAACATTCGTAATCGTACCATTCCGGTTAATTTGTCCCGGCCCGGAACGCCAGGAAATTACCGGTTTGGTAAATGGCACACCCGGTTTATATTCTGTTTTGTTATAAGGGCGGGTTGAGGGATACTGACCTTCCTCGAACGGCCAGCCGTAATTCGCTCCTTTCTTGATGACGTTAATCTCTTCCCAGTCGGTAAAGCCCACATCGCCAACGTATAAGGCCCCCGGATCGCCGACCGTAATGTCGGCGCTGCCGGTATTGGGACGAAGACCGGTCCGAAAAGGCTGACGCATTCCGGAAGCAAAAATCCGGCTCTTGATGGAACGAGGGGCGTTGGTGTCAAAGTCGGGATTACCTTTCAACCCGTCGCCATTTTCGGGGTCGATTCGAAGGATTTTTCCGGATAACGAATAATCAACCTGCGAACGATAACTGCCAATATTCTCGGCAGCGGTCATAAAACCGTTCTGAATGGATTGACTCCAGTAGGATTCGGAGTAGCTACCCTGGTCAAATGAAGCCGCAGCGCCGTCGCCGGTAGGTACCAGCAGCGAACCGTCCGAGCCCATGGCTAAACCGCCCCCGGCATGGGAGCCCGCCGTGAGCGGTATACAATCGCCCGGTACGCCTTTGCTGGGGTTATTGGGGTCTGGCGCTCCGATCAAAATTTTGCGGCTTCCGGCTTTTATCGACCGAAAACTGTCATCTTTGTTGGCTTCATAGCGTGTAACGCGGGCGTAAGTTCCCTGCCACTTGACAGAAGCATACTTGATAATATAATACAGATAAAACCGGCCATTGGTCAGAAAGTTGTTGTCCAGGACCATGCTCAGGAGTCCGAAGTCATCATAACGACCTACTTCGCTGGAGATGTCCAGAAGCTGAGCGCGCTGTTTTGTTTGGGGGTCGATACGATACACCCGGCCGTCGATTGTCCAGACATACATTGCGCCGTTTTTGTCAAACGTAAGACCAACGGCACCCGCCAAATCACTGGCATACGTTTCTTCAGAAAAACCAGGTTTGTACTGGCTGTAAGAGTTCGGAACCAGAAACGAACTCAGGATGAGAAAAAGGGCTAGGACTTTGAATGGAGAAGTACAGAGATTTGTCATAAAGTTTACTTTTAATGTAACCAAACAGCGCGGATCTTAAACTTCACATTAGCGGATCTTAAACTTCACATTAACAGAATGGGATGGGATAGAAAAGACTAATTCAGTTCAGGGAAACCGGGATTTACCAGACAAGGGACTGTATATTTACTCCCTGATATGCTGCATATTGCTGCAGGAATTCGCGTGAAAAATAGGAAAAATACAAATGCATACAAGATTAAGGAAATAGTTTTTACTGAACGGTAACGCTAAAGTGTGCTGATTTTTAGCGAGTTACGTAAAAAAATTGTCGTTCATTACCCTTCAAAAATTATTAAAAGGCCGTAAACCTGTTTTTAATGATTCTCTTTCCGAACGCCAAAATCAACATCGGTTTACAGATCACCGAGAAACGCGCCGATGGATTTCATAACCTTGAATCCTGCTTTTATCCGATCCCGCTGAACGATTTGCTGGAAGCCATTCCTGCCGATCAAACGTCGTTTGAAATCGGTGGTATCGATATTCCCGGCGATCCTGCTACGAATCTCTGCCTGCGGGCCTACGAGCTTCTGAAGCGCGATTTCGCACTTCCGCCCGTTCAGCTGTATCTCTATAAAATGGTGCCGATCGGAGCCGGATTAGGCGGAGGTTCGGCGGATGCTGCTTTTACCCTTCGACTGCTCAATGAGCAATTTCGCCTGACATTATCAGACGAACAACTGGAAGACTACGCCCGCCAGTTGGGTAGCGATTGTGCTTTTTTTATTCAAAACCGCCCCCGGTACTGCACTGAAAAAGGGGACCATTTTGAGAATATAGACCTCTCGCTCAGCGGCTATACACTGGTCCTCATTTATCCCAATCTGGCCATTTCGACAGCCCAGGCCTACGCAAATGTTCGCCCAAACAAGCCTGCGGTTTCGTTAAAAACCCGGTTGCAGGCTCCTATCAGCACCTGGCGGGAAACCGTCCATAATGACTTTGAAAATAGTCTTTTTCCGATGTTTCCAATTCTTAATACCATTAAACAAGAACTATACCAGGCCGGGGCGGTTTACGCCAGTATGAGTGGCTCGGGGTCAACTATTTACGGTATTTTCGAGCAGAAGGTACCGGTGCCGAATCATTTTCAGCAGTATCAGGTTTGGCAAAAAACTTTGTAACCACGAAGGTACCAGCTGTCCACATGAACGAACCCGCTTGAAGCGGGTTCGTTCATGTGGACAGCTGGTTTATGGGTTGATCAGGATTCGGCGGCTGATTACCTGCTGGGCCGTCTGTAACTGAACAACATACACACCCACCCCGCTCAACTCCACCGTCTGCCGCTCGCTTTTACCCGTACCCACCACCGGCTTTTGCCAAATCAACCGGCCCAGCACATCCACTATCTGCAAGTCAGCGCCCTGGTGAGCTCCCACCCGGTAACTCAGCTCGATGCGCCCCCGGCTGGGGTTGGGGCTCACGCTTAAGGTTAACAGCGGATCGACTGGCTCACCGGTTCCCACCCGGGCGGCACTGGGGCAGATCAGCGTCTTGGGCGACCACTTCAGGATGTAACTGCTGCCCACGACCCGTCCACTGATCGAATGAGCTTTGCCATCCTTGAGTCCAGCGGGCACCGGGAAGCTGTAGCCGTGGATACCGTTGCCTTTTCCGGCATTTTTCAGATCATCGCGGTAAATATTGGCCTCAACGCTGCCCACGACACTGCTGCCATCGAGGAACTCGACGCTGACGACGGTGTTGGGTTTATCGCGGTTCCAGACCCAGCCCTGAATAGAGCCGCATTCGACCACGTCCAGATAACCCTCAAAGTTACCCGTCACTACACTGCCTGTTCCCACCGTCAGGGTCACCGTCACGGTGACGGGGGCGCTCTTGTTGTCGGTGGCCGAGTAGGTCAGATTAACACTGCCAGTTGCCGTTGGCGTTCCTGAAATGGTGCGGGTGCCGGTGTTGAAGCTCAGGCCCGCGGGCAGTCCCGTCAGGGTGTAGCTCAGGGCATCACCATTGGGATCGGTGAAGGCCGGTAGCTGCACACTGTAGGCCGCGTTGACCGTGGCCGTCAGGGTGGAAACCGCTGGGGCTACCGGAGGCTGGTTGGCCGGCGGGGTGCCTGCCGGATTGACCACCAGGGTGAGGGTGACCGGAACCGGGGCGCTCTTGGTATCGGTGGCCGCGTAGGTCAGCGTCGCATTGCCCGCCGTTGTGGGGGTTCCCGAAATGGTGCGGGTACCGGTATCGAAGCTCAGCCCGGCGGGCAGCCCCGTCAGGGTATAGCTCAGGGCATCGCCATTGGGATCGGTGAAGGCCGGTAGTTGCACACTGTAGGCGGTGCTGACGGTGGCCGTCAGGGTAGAAACCGCTGGGGCCACCGGGGGCTGGTTAGCCGGTGGGGTACCACTGCCCTGGCAGTTGATGACTTTAGGGGCCCATTTCAAGACATAGGTTGACCCTTGCACCCGGGCCCAGATGGTGTGATTCTGGTTATCCTTGAGGCTTTCGGGGATGGGGAAATCATACCAGTGTTCGCCGTTTCCTTTGCCGGCCTCCTTCAAATGCTGGCGGAAGTCATTGGCCAGGATGGAGCCCACCAGGGTGGCCGAAGCCAGGGAAGGCCCATCGAGGAACTCGACGGTGAAGGGGGTGTTGGGTTTGTTGCGATCAAAGACCCAGCCCGAGAGCGTGTTGCAGTTGACTTCCTGGGTAAGATAACCCTCAAAGTTGCCCGTCACCACACTGCCTGTTCCCACCGTCAGGATGATGGAAACGCTGGTGGTGGCATTCTGGGTATCGGTGGCTGAATAGCTTAGTGTGAAAGTACCCTGCTGGGTGGGGGTTCCCGAAATGGTGCGGGTGCCGGTGTTGAAACTCAGGCCGGCAGGCAGTCCCGTCAGGGCATAGCTCAGGGCATCGTTATTGGGGTCGGTGAACCCGGGCAAACCGCCGGAGTTGTAAGCCACGTTAATCGTAGCGGTCAAGCCTGAGACGGTGGGCGCTACCGGGGGCTGGTTAGTAGGACTGGCCGGATTGACTACCAGCGCAAAGAGCACCGTGGATTTGGCTCCGGGCTGGTCAGTAGCTGCATAGGTCAGGCTGAAGGTGCCACTGGTCGTCGGTGTTCCTGAAATAATCCGGGTGGTGGGATTAAAAGTCAGGCCGGTGGGCAATCCCGTCAGGGTGTAGGTCAGCGGGGTATTCTCCGGATCGGTGAAGGTGGCCAGCGGTGCCGAACTGAAGCTGGTGTTGACCGTAGCCGACAAGCCCGAGACGGTGGGGGGAATTGGCGGCTGGTTGGCCGGAGGTGTGCCACTGCCCTGGCAGGTGAGGGTCTTGGGGGACCACTTCAGCAGGTAGTCCGAGCCAACCACCCGCCCCCAGATGGTGTGGGTCTGGTTATCCTTGAGGCTTTCGGGCACCGGGAAGCTGTAGCCATGGGCCCCGTTGCCCCTGCCCGCATTCTTCAGGTCATCGCGGTAGATGTCGGCCAGGACCGACCCCAGCGTAGTGGCCGTCGCAGCGGTGGGCCCATCGAGGAACTCAACGGGATAGGGGGTGTTGGGTTTGTCGCGGTTCCAGACCCAGCCCGAAATCGTGTTGCAGTTGACCTGATCGAGGTAACCCTCAAAGTTGCCCGTCACCACACTGCCTGTTCCCACCGTCAGGATGATGGAAACGCTGGTGGTGGCATTCTGGGTGTCGGTGGCTGAATAGCTTAGTGTGAAAGTACCCTGCTGGGTGGGGGTTCCCGAAATGGTGCGGGTGCTGGTGTTGAAACTCAGGCCGGCGGGCAGTCCCGTCAGGGCATAGCTCAGGGCATCGTTATTGGGGTCGGTGAACCCGGGCAAACCGCCGGAGTTGTAAGCCACATTGATCGTAGCGGTCAAGCCCGGGACGGTGGGCGCTACCGGGGGCTGGTTAGTAGGACTGGCCGGATTGACTACCAGCGCAAAGAGCACCGTGGATTTGGCTCCGGGCTGGTCAGTAGCTGCATAGGTCAGGCTGAAGGTGCCACTGGTCGTCGGTGTTCCTGAAATAATCCGGGTGGTGGGATTAAAAGTCAGGCCGGTGGGCAATCCCGTCAGGGTGTAGGTCAGCGGGGTATTCTCCGGATCGGTGAAGGTGGCCAGCGGTGCCGAACTGAAGCTGGTGTTGACCGTAGCCGACAAGCCCGAGACGGTGGGGGGAATTGGCGGCTGGTTGGCCGGAGGTGTGCCACTGCCCTGGCAGGTGAGGGTCTTGGGGGACCACTTCAGCAGGTAGTCCGAGCCAACCACCCGCCCCCAGATGGTGTGGGTCTGGTTATCCTTGAGGCTTTCGGGCACCGGGAAGCTGTAGCCATGGGCCCCGTTGCCCCTGCCCGCATTCTTCAGGTCATCGCGGTAGATGTCGGCCAGGACCGACCCCAGCGTAGTGGCCGTCGCAGCGGTGGGCCCATCGAGGAACTCAACGGGATAGGGGGTGTTGGGTTTGTCGCGGTTCCAGACCCAGCCCGAAATCGTGTTGCAGTTGACCTGATCGAGGTAACCCTCAAAGTTGCCCGTCACCACACTGCCTGTTCCCACCGTCAGGATGATGGAAACGCTGGTGGTGGCATTCTGGGTGTCGGTGGCTGAATAGCTTAGTGTGAAAGTACCCTGCTGGGTGGGGGTTCCCGAAATGGTGCGGGTGCTGGTGTTGAAACTCAGGCCCGCAGGCAGTCCCGTCAGGGCATAGCTCAAGGCATCGTTATTGGGGTCGGTGAACCCGGGCAAACCGCCGGAGTTGTAAGCCACGTTAATCGTAGCGGTCAAGCCTGAGACGGTGGGCGCTACCGGGGGCTGGTTGCCGACGGGCACTTCCAGGGTTTTGGCCGTGATGGTGTTGCTATTGCCGGATGTATTCAGGGCGGCATCGCGGGCGACGACGTAAAAGGAATAGGAGGTATTGGGCGTTAGGCCGGTGACGGCGAAGGTGGTGGCACTGACCAGGGTGTTGGTAATTTTGGTACCATCGCGGAAGACGTCGTAGCCGGCCACCCCGACGTTATCGGTGGCGGGGTTCCAGGTGAGCTGGAGCGAATTCTGGGTGATGTTAGCCGCCGTCAGACCGGTAGGGGCCGACGGGGCCTGCGTATCCGGAGTCGGAGAGATATTTTTAGTAACATTGAACGACCGCTCGATCGGCTGGGCGTAGCGGAAACTATTGTTCCCGTGTTGTGCGGCACGAATCGTTACCCGGCCGATGCCGCCCGTAAGATTTATTTGGTTATTACTGATAAAGGCAGGCCCTTCGACGACATATAAACTGATAGGAAGACCCGAGGTAGCCGAAACCTGGGGGCTAAATGGCGGATCCGTTGGCGCGTGATTGGCAATGGGCGCAAAATTGATCGTTTGTGACGATCCCGGGCAGTTTAAGTACAGGAATTTGGTATACGTTGACGTAAGCCCATTCGCATCGGTTACATTTAATTCAACCCCATACCAATAACTGGCTTGCCCTTCATCGCAGCTCCCCTCGGCCACCGTTACAGCCCCATTTTGCCCGGAAACCGTGGAAACCGTGTGCCGGTGGTCGTTATGGTACAAATAAACGGTCCATCGATAGGATAACTGTCCGGGCGATTCGGCGTCGGTCGCCGTTGCGCTCAGGTTGATTGTATACGGCGACGAGAGGTTAATCCGGTCGATATTATCTACGCTGGTAGACTGAATCGTGGGGGGCGTGTTATTGACCGAAACAACCGTCTGAGAGGAGTGGGTTTTATTCTGATCATCGGTAACTTTTAAGGTTACAGTGTAGGATTTCGGTGTACTACTGGTGAAAACCTTCGTGTAGTCCATCGCTGTATTTTTACTCCCGTCACTTACGCTCCACTCATACTTCAGGGGTTTCCCCTCCGGGTCAAAGGATTCTTTAGCGGAAAAGTTTACCGTTAATGGGCTGTTTCCAAAGGTTTTATCCTGCGTAATGACGGCAACCGGTGGCTGATCGCTACTCGCTACCAACCGGCGCACGACGCCGGCTTCCCCGAAGGTGATGTAATACATGTTGCGATCATAGGGGTTGAACGTGACGCACGTAAGACGTTGTCCTCCTCCGTCGGTTACAATTTTCTTGGTTACTTTAAACAAGCTATTGGTCTCAGGTTCATTGTCATGACCAAAGCGCATGCCGGCAATCCAGCCGGCGTTGTAATCCGAGAAATAATAGGTGTTTTGCAATTCGAGGGGATAATTCCCACCGCCCTCGTGCCAGCCGCCCCCCAGTACGCAACCGCCTTCCAGAACAACCTTGTTGAAGTTGGTAACGGTTTCACCCTGAACCATTTCGGTGTATTTATTGTCCCGCCATTGAAGCCGGGGTTTGACCGGGTTTACGGGCTCAAAGGCTTTGGTTTTCCAATAGCCTTCCCGACCTTTGAGAATTCCTTCGTAATAAGGCCAGCCAAAATTCTGACCGGGCTCGGTAACAACGTTTAGCTCTTCCCAGTTGGAAAATCCGACATCGCCCACGTAGATCGTCCCGGGCTTACCATCCTGCGGATTGGTGCTGCCGTTGATGCCGCGCACCGAAATCCGGAAAGCCTGCCGGAAACCTAACGCAAAAATGCGGTTTTGGGCGGCCCGGGGACCAAGGCTGGCGTCATAGAACGGATTGGAAGGATAACCATCCCCGTTTTCCGGATTGATCCGTAAAATTTTTCCATTGAGCGAAAATAAAGCCTGTGCCCGATAAGCCCCGATGTTTTCGGTAACCCGGTTTTTGCCGTAATAATCAGCCTTGTTGCAGGATTCCGGCGTCGTGGTGCCGGGGTTAGGAATAAACTTGATAATGCCTTCTTCCATCGCCTGGTTAACCCAGGTTGTGCTATTACAACCCACATCGACTTGCTCGAAACTCGATCCATCGCCTGTCCCTAACAGAAGCGATCCGTCGGTTCCCATCGCTAAGCCGCCCCCCAGGTGAGACAGCGTCAGAACCGGTACCCCCGTGTCGTGCGTTTCCCCAATCAGGATTTTCCGGCTATTTAAATCGACGGAAAAATCGCCTTTTACATTCGCCGTGTACCGGGTAAGGCGACCAAACGAAGGATAATTGTCTAACGAACGGTTTTTGTCGTAGCCTGGCTTGCCAATGTTTTTATACCAGTACATGTCGACATTGTAGTAAATATAAAACCGGCCGTTTTCGAGAAAATTACGATCCAGTGTCATCCCGAGTAAGCCGTGGTCACCGTAGTTTCCAACTTCTTCCCGGATATCGAGCCATAAGGTAGGAGTCGACTCTCCCCGTTTAACCCGGAAGATTGCCCCATACACATCGTGCATGTATAAGTTGCCATTTTTATCAAAGACCATTCCGGTTGCTGCCCGAATCGGCCCCGCATAAACCTGATCTTCCAGGTTAATACCAACTTGCCCGTAACTAGCCCATGAAATGAATAGATACAGCAACACAGCACACAGACGTGAAGTAAAGGAGTTAAGCATAGGAAAAGGATTTAGTGAACGGAGAAACCACCTCAGCCAAACAAGAGAAATAGGAGAATCTTACTGTAACGGAAAGATAGGTAACAAAAATTGGGCCGCAAAGCAACCGGTTATTTTAAATTAATAACCGGTTATTTCCAAAAACATCGGTAATGTTCTATTTTCTATTGAAATTGTCTGTTAAAATGCTGGCCTGGCCTATATAGCAATAATTTGTCATAGCTTAATGGATGATTATGAATTATTTTACGGCGAAAAGGAAGGAGACGTCCGCCCGGTGGTTTGTCTGCTAACTCTTTCTGACCGGATGACTTCAGGGGTATATACGTTGCGAAAAAATATAGGCTCGTTGAAGTGAACAGCCTTACGAATGACTGAAGGACAAACCGTGCGCAAACTCTCCAGGTACCGGAAGTACAGGCGTTGAGCATAGAGAAAAGATTCAAGAGAGATGGGAGTGCGGTAAAAGCGTCTGTCAGGCCGGAAAAGGAAAACAGGATACTATTTGTAGGGTGTGAAGGAGACCCAGGGAATCCGGGCCACAACCCTTAGCATTCCGGTAACGTAATAACCGGTAAGTAGCCAGCCGCCCGTAGACAAATATTCTTAGGAAATTAGGGCTCTAAACGAATTCGAATGGCTGGATTCTAGTTATGTACTGGAAATGAGTTCCGGGAAAACGATTGGCTTTCGCTTCCTTTTCCATGGATCGATTCGCGTATTTCGTTGACAGAATAAAACTTTGTTTTTTACCAGCCGAGCGCCCTAAACCAATTTCGGCTGGTTTACGTTTGGCAAACAAACCTTAAAAACCGCCCGGCAACGACCCCATGGAAACCCGTCGCAAGAAGAACTTTATTACGCGTCGCCGGGAGCCCAAGCGCTTCATTCTGTGGTTGTGTATGGTGGGAAGTGCGTTCCTCTTCACGGTTTTGCTGGGGACGTATATCGTGCGGAAAATGGGTTCCGACTGGCACAACGTTTCGTTACCCAGGGCTTTTCTGGCCAGTACGGGCGTCATTATGGCCAGTAGTCTAACCCTGCATATTACCAACCTGGCCTTTCGGCACGAGCGGTTTCCGCAATACCGGATTTATCTCGGTACGACTCTTTTTCTGGGCCTTCTCTTCGTGGTTTTGCAGATGCTGGGCTGGCGGGAGCTGATGCTGCAGGGCGTATATCTGCAAACCAATCCGTCCAGCAGCTTTCTGTTTCTGCTGTCGGGCCTGCATTTGGTACACATTGTGATTGGACTGGTTTTTCTGACCATTGCCTTTGCCGAAGCGATGCGCCGAATACCGTATGTCGAGTCGTTTGTTTACAGCGTCAATCCGCCAAACCGGTTGAAAATCAGGCTCTATACGCTTTATTGGCATTTTGTAGACGTCCTGTGGCTCTACGTCTTTTTATTTTTACTCCTGAACCACGGCTTATGAGCGTGCCCTTCCAATCGTATTATACGGTACGACCGGAAGGCAGCCATGGATTATGATTCGGTATTTTTGAAGACCATCAGAAGCCGCACCTTCACTTCTTCGTTGACCGCAACCATCATCAGCGACGGTTTTTCCACTTTATAATCGGATAATTTGATTTCAAAAGTTCCCCGGATGGTGATCTGGCCATTCTCATCCTGCCGCATGGCCTGAATCACAATGGGCCGGGTTACGCCATGAAACGTCAGGTTCCCTGCGACTGTCAGCTTGTTACCATCCTGCTCGACGTCGGTGCTTGCGAACGTTACTTTGGGGTATTTCAGGGCTTCCAGCTTTTCCAGCGCGTGCGAATCGCGGTTGGCGTTATCGCTGTCGAAACTGGACACTTTAGCGGCTGCGGCCACACTTTCGACCTTGTTGGCATCGTCGATCACGATCACGCAGGCTACATCCCGGCTAACTCCCTCAAAACTGTGCATCGGGTGGCTCATTGCGTACGTAATCGTTGATTTCGACCGGTCGGCCAGCAGTTTCCGTTTGGCCAATGCCGCCGTCTGATTCGGTTGGTGAAAGGCGACCAATCCGGCGCTGATGAGCAACAGCCAGCCCATCAGCTTCTGATATGAAAAAGCAGTCATGACAGAAATTTTGGTGTGAGAAGTGTCTTACTTGATTTTAATGGCGATGATAGCAGCCGCGTAGGCCCCGAACGTGGTAAAAGCCGCTGCCCGGTGGTAGGGCTTCAATTCCGGGTTTTTGGCCACTTTGTGGGACAGAATATTGGTGGTTACCATGCCGGTCAGGTGAAGAATCGCCAGCGCGCGGTGGAGTTTGATCGAGCTGAAACCGCGTTTCTGGCTGCTGGTGGGCAACCCGGGGGGCGACGTGAGCGAGAGCAGGGCCGTGGTGCCGTACGAGAAGTTGATAAAGGTGGCCACCGTCTCGTGCTTCTCCTTGATGCGGGAATAATCCAGCCCTTTGGCGTTATACAGTTGCGAACCCAGAATGCCCTGTGCCACAAAACCGGCCAGCGTGACAAACCCCAGCACCTGATGGCTCACCAGAAAAGTCCGCCGAATCTTCAGTTCTTTTTCGCGGCCCTCGGGCGACAGCGGAGCGATCTTCGTGACCCGAAGCAGCCCTTTCGGCCCCCAGAACGCCCGCTGGGTGAAAACCATCTTCTTCGGCAGCAACTCCTGCGCATCGGTGGTACTGTCGGCCAGTTCGGCCAGCAGATCGTCGGCATTGGCGGGTGCTTTCACGTTGGTATCAGCCGGCGCGGCTGTCCGGACGCGGGTCGAATCCTGGGCCCGTAGCGGCCCGTAGGCCAGCAGGAACAGGCAAACAATCAGCAGATGCTTCATAAAGTAAGTAGGCAAATTAGGTGATAGCGTCCGGTTTTCCCGTTTCGTCCCCGCAAACCCGACGCCATCGGGCACAAATGATAAACAGAATTCGGGATTACTCCTCAAAGACGCGCAAACTGGTTCCGTTGAGGGCGGTTTTATACTGCTTCAGGTTGGCCTGATTCGAAACGGCCGGAACCGTTACCTTGCCCGTGAGGTCGTATTCGGAACCGTGGTTCGGACAGTAAAGGTTATCGACCGTAGGCCGGTAGGTTACCAAATTGCCTTCGTGCGTGCAGATTTTTGCCACTGCGATGTAATTGCCGTTTTTAGCCTGGGCAATCAGCACATCATCCTTATAGACAAATTTTTTGGCGGCATCCTTCAGGTCGGCATAAGCGCTGTTGTTGAGGTCAATCGTAAAGTCGACTTTACCGCCCGGATTCGGGGTCGGGTCCGGATCATCCGACCCCCCTTTGGAACAGGACGTCAGGGCGCCCATGCAATAAAAGGCCATCAAAGCCGCGCTGCTCAGCCCTAAACTCCGAATAAACTCACTTCTTTTGATCGGCTCTTGTTGATTGGTCTCCATACTAGTAAATAGGTTGTGAATAAATGTAGATACATTATTTACGGCTACTGGAAGACAGGTAAGAAAAAGTGTCTCTCAAAGCCGGTAGCGCAACGAGAAAAACAAACCGGTACTCGTCAACCGGATTTTACCGTAACCCAGTGTAGACCGCCGGGCGTATTTGAGGAAAGGTTCTACCTGCCAGGAAAACCGGCGCAGGGGGCCGTCGGGACTGAAAGTACGTTCATAACCCAGTGAGAAATTCAAGTGACTGAATTCGTGAAACCCGCTTTGGCCCGACCATTCTTCGTATTTTTTTTGAGACGGGTTGACGCCATACGGATACTGGTACTTGTAATATTCTTTCTGCATGATGTAGGACGAAAAACCGGAGCTGATAAACCACCGCTGGCGTTCGTTCACCAGCGCATCGAATCGCAAATTGACCGGAATATCCAGAATCGTACAGACTGCCGCGACGCTTTCGTAGGATGGACCGTACCAGTGCTCCGGTTTGGTATAATCCGAAGCCGCAGCGGTGTATTTTTTCACCGACCGGATGACCCCGCTCTGGATCGTAAACCGGCGAGCAAACCGAAATTCACCGAGCAGGCCCAACTGAAAATCCGTAGCCGCTTTCGTACTTTTTCCGACAAAATTCCAGTCGGGAGCCAGGACAAACCGTACCGACAGCGCGGGATAACCGATCACCGGGAGGGGTGGAGGGCCAGCGTTCGGAACGACCGGCGGAGCCACCGGTTCCAGATCCGGTTCCGGTATTCGGGGTAAAATCGGTTGGTTGGGCGTCCGGGCGCTGATGTACGACAGATTGCCCCGCAGCGCAAAGGGAGCCGTTTCCTGCACCGTGTTCACCGGCGAGGCATTCGATTCGCGGCCTTCACCCGGATTCACCGGAGCCCCCAAGCCGGTTTCTCGCCGGTTTCTCCGGCTGAAAACCGGACTCGAAATGCCGTCGGAAACCGTATCCGACCCCTTGAGATTTTTCGACCCATTTCCGGTATCGCGTTTTGAATCCGTACGTCTGGCGAATCCGGTGCGGCTGGTTTTTGCGAGCCGGTTTTCGGCAATCCGGCGGGTTGTTCCGACGGGAGTCACAGGGGCATCAGCCGGTTTTCCGGTCACCACTGTACCCGGTTTTGACGGGCGGGTAATGGCTTTTGATTCCGTTTCCGGTTGTTCGGATCCGGCAGGCGGCACCGAGGGCCGTTTGTCTGCCGGTTTTTCGAGGTTCCGGTTTTCGCGGGTAGGGTCGTTCGCAGAAACGATTTCGGTAGATGCCGTTGCTGCTGCGGATTTCGTCCTGGAAGATTCCGCTTCGCCGGCAACCGCCGGAGCCTTGTCTTGGTGATCGGAGGAAGCCGGAGCACCCGCTTCCGGTGTCGAAACGACGCCCGGACGTTTGGTAACCACCTGGGCCGACGAACGAACCTCCGTTGATGGAGACAGCAGCGAAACCGTCGTTAGCAACAGCAAGAGCAACGGTAAACCCCAGTAAATAAACCGGTCGAGGAGCCGCTTGCGGTCGTCGTCATCGAGACGCCGGCGCAGGCTGTTCCAATCCCCAGCATTGTAAGGCGGCTCAAACTCCCCGGCAGACGACCGGAAGAGCTTATCCAGTTCGTCATCGGGAAGTTCTTGCAAACTCGCCATGGCATCTACGGTTTAATAAATTTTTCAATTGTTCACGGGCCCGCGCCAGATTGGATTTTGAGGTACCAACTGAAATGGACAGTTGACTGGCAATTTCCTCGTGGGTGTACCCATCAATAGCATACAAGTTGAAAACCAGTCGGTAAGCAGGTGTCAGCAACTGAACGACTTCCATCAATTCCCCGTAGCTCAGCTGGTCGAGGGCGCTGGCGTCAACGTCGGGCAACTGACCGGCCTGATCAATATCCTCGTGGTACCGGTGTTTCAAATTCTGTCGGTAATAGTCAAGGGCGGTATTGATCATGATCCGACGCAACCACATCTTGAACGGCACTTCCGGGCGGTATAAGCTCGACCGGGTAAATACCTTCATAAAACCATCATTCAAAATCTCCACGGCTTCGTCACGGTTGTGCGAATACCGCAGGCAGATCCCCATCGCATACCCATAGAACTGCCGGTAAAGCTGCTCCTGGCTTCTGCGATTGCCGTTTTGGCATTCCTGTAACAGTCCGGCGATATCTGGGGAGGGAACGGTCATACGTCGGGTTTCTGTCGTCAATACGCGGATCGGCACAAACGGGTTGCGTCAGTCGGCAAAATTGTTGGCGGTCTTCAGTGAGCGGTTCTCTTTTTCGTTCCTTGTGGATAGTTCATGAGGCAGTCGTGCCTAAACTAATAACAATAAACGAATCATCGGTTGGCAGAACAGAGAAAAACGCAGAACCGACTCACTGAAGACCGCTGACGATCACGGCACGGGTGCTTCCGGTATGTCTTTGTTGATAATCGGCCAGACGCCCGGTTGCGGAAAACTGATACCTTTGTTCAGACCCCGCTTGCCGTTATCCTGCTGGAAATAATACAGCGGCCAGCCTTTGAAGGTCAGCTGCTGGTGTCCGGCCACCGTGATCGAACCAAACAGCGATTTGTCGATGGTCGAAGGCACTTCTTTCAGGGTTTCTTCGTAGACAGGCCAAACCGCATTGTTACTAAAATCTTCCTTTGTAAAGTTATTCTTATTTTTCTTATCGTTTCGAAAACCGTACAGCGTCCGGCCCATGCCATCGGTGAAGTAAACCGTTTTTCCGGTTCCTTCCTTGTAGTCAGACGTATAGGATTTGCCGTTATGCCCGACCAGTTGCGCACTGGCGATCATGATCGAATAATTCGGTTTGGCCACGAACCAGATGTTGCTCACGTTTTCACCCTTCACATCGCCCGTTTTGGCGTCGTCCTTGAAATAATACAAAGGCCAGCTGTGGTAGGTGGTCTGTTTACTGCCGTCGGCCCGGGTGATCGTTCCGAAATCGGAAGCGTTCAGACCACTGGCCAGTTTAGGGCTTTCCCGGTAAAAGACGGGCCAGTTTGTCAGACAGCCGCCGGTGCAGGTCGATGCGCCGGTGCTGTCGTAATCGTTGGAAAAGAAATAAAGTGTCCGGCCGGTTTCGTCCGTTAAAACATTGCCTAGAGAAGTGCTGGTGAGGTTAATAGCCGGATCTGGGGTTGATGGGGTATCGTCCGTATCTTTATCACAGGATTGGGTTAACGAACCGATAATAACCAACAGGGCGACCACCGGGGTCGCAATCCATTTCGTTTTCATAGCAAGTAGATAAAAAGGTTAGAACTACAGAACGCGCCCTGTTGAATCGATTCGGAGGCAGTACGGAAAAAGGGCGTAAAGGGTTGCGTGTCGGACCAGAAAGTACAAAAAAAGCCCGTCGGTGAAGACGGGCTTGGGAATTCCATTCGGATAAATCAGCCAACCTGATCGGTTAAATGCTTGAGAATGTGTCCCATTTTGTCGCGCTTGGTGCGCAGGTACACGACATTATGCGGGTTCGGTTGAATATCGATCGGCACGGTTTCAACAATTTCCAGTCCGTAGCCCATCAGGCCGGCCCGTTTTTTGGGATTGTTGGAAATCAGCCGGAGTTTGGTGATGCCCAGATCCCGCAGAATCTGCGCGCCCACGCCGTAATCCCGGGCATCCATCGGCAGGCCGAGTTCCAGGTTGGCTTCGACGGTATCACGACCCATTTCCTGTAATTTATAGGCCTTCAGTTTGTTCATAAGCCCAATACCCCGGCCTTCCTGAAACATATACAGCACGACGCCCCTGCCTTCCTTCTCCACCATTTGCATGGAGGCATGCAACTGTTCCCCGCAGTCGCAGCGGCACGAGCCGAAAATATCGCCCGTCACGCAGGACGAGTGAACGCGTACCAAAACCGGCTCATTTTTCTGCCAGGTTCCTTTGACCAGCGCTAGGTGCGTATCGTCGGTATTAATCTGTTTGTAGGCAATGAGTTCAAAATCACCGTATTCGGTCGGCATCTGAACGCCAATTTCGCGCCGGATCAGGCTTTCCTGTCGCAGCCGGTATTCGATCAGATCCTGAATGCTGACCAGTTTCATGCCGAATTTGTCGGCAATTTCGCGCAGTTGCGGCAAACGGGCCATCGTACCGTCTTCGTTCAGCACTTCGATCAGGACGCCCGCCGGTTGCAGCCCCGCCAGGTGGGCAAAGTCAATAGCCGCTTCTGTATGACCGGCCCGGCGAATAACTCCGCCATCGACCGCCCGTAGTGGGAAAATGTGCCCCGGGCGCCCCAGGTCTTCGGGTTTGGTGTTCGGATCGACGAGTGCCTGAATGGTTTTGGAACGGTCGCTGGCCGAAATTCCCGTGGTACAACCGTTGCCCAGCAGATCGACCGAAACCGTAAACGGGGTGGTATGAACCGAGGTGTTGTTGCCCACCATCATTTCCAGCCCCAGTTCGTGACAGCGCGCTTCGGTCAATGGGGCGCACATCAGGCCCCGGCCTTCCCGGATCATGAAGTTCACCATTTCGGGCGTAATTTTTTCCGCTGCGCAGATCATATCGCCCTCGTTTTCCCGGTCTTCGTCATCGACGACGATAATGATTTTTCCGTCGCGGATATCCTGAATCGCGTCTTCGATCCGATCCAGCAGACTCCCGGAATTGGTATTATTATTGCTCATCATATGGAGTAATGACTTGAGATAACAGACAAGAGATGGGAGATAAAAGACCCGTTGCCGGGATTACGCCGTACGGTTTATACCTTTTCTCTCGTGCCTTTGCCCTCATGTCTTCAGAACATTGTTCCACAAAGATACGTTCGATACGCTAAATTTGTGTTTTGGTCGTTTTAATCAGAAACGTCGTTATCGTTACGAAAAATTCTACCGCTCGTGAAAGTTGTCAGGGAATGGTCGGCCGGTTTTAAGGGATTTGTCCGGTATGGGGTTCAGTTTTTCCTGATCGGGGCGGTTTTTGTTTTGAATTTTAATGCGCTTGCTCAAACAACTATCGATTGGTGCGTGAACCCTCCGGCTGCGGCTGCGAAAGGCGGTTTTTCGGTATCTGCTCTAAAAGGATGTGCTCCATTTACCGTTACCGTTAAGAATACCACCGCGAGTCCGGATAATATTTTTCTGTACGTATATGATTACAAGGGGGGAGATCCCGTAGCTGCGAAATCCGGTGTTGCCGATATCACCCATACGTTTACCCGACCGGGGCGGTACAAAATTCTCCAGATAGGAAGTGTCAATACCGGTTCGGTTGCCTGTCAGGAAATAGAGGTGTTAGATGCGACTCCGCCGAACTTTCGGGCGTTCACTTGTGCCGACCGGAAAGTGTTTGTCGACATCGTCAACGACGCCGTGGCCAGCCAGTACGACGAATTTCTGGTGGACTGGAACGACGGCAGCCCTCTACAAACGGTTCCTAAAACCGCCCTCGCGGGGATTACCCATACGTACGCGAACAGTGCAAATTATATCATTAAAGTAACCGGGAACTATCAGGGACTCAATTGCGGAGGAGGGTCGTTCCAGCAGGTAACCCCCATGCTCAGTAACGAGTTTAGCAAACCGTCGATCACCCGGGTAGTAACGAGTGGGAATACGATTACTTTTCAGGTTAAGGCTGGTGATAAGCAGCAGGTTACACTCTATCATGAGGGGGCGGCTGGCGTGTTCAACCCGACGCCGGTTTCCCGCGTGGGCAATGGAGCTTTATCGATTGGCAGCATTGTATCCCATCCGGCCTGTTTTAAGTTGGTTTCGCTGGATGCCTGCGGACAGAAGTTTGAGTCCGACGTGGTGTGCAGCCTGGGGCTGACCGTGGAAGCAAAAGAGCAGCAGAACGTTTTGACCTGGAGCGCGGCCGGTAATTGGGCCGATTTTAAGTCGTATGACCTTACGCGTAACGGTGCTCCCCTGCAAACGATAGCCAGTGCCGGAACGACAGCGTATACGGATACGCAGGGACTCAACTGCAACGAAGAATATTGCTACCAGGTAACCTCCGTGGCCGGATCGACGGAAGTAGTGTCCGACCGGGTGTGCGTGACGGTGCGTTCGTCGGTGACTCCCCCGCCTTTCTCCACGGTACAGGTGTCGGTCAACGGCGATAACCGGGTCGATTTGCGTGGGTTACCGCCCGTTCCGACTTCGCAGAATCCGAGTTATAAAATGATCGTTTTCCGCCGGGGTGCACCAGGGGACTCGTTTGAGCAAACCGCCGAAGAAATCAACCGGAACATTCACCAGGATGGGGGCGTACAGCCGCAAAACCAGTCGTACTGCTACGAAGTGGTGTACCAGAACGCCTGCGGGGTTTCGTCGGAACCTTCCCGAACGGTCTGTACGATTTACCTGGCTTCAAACTCCGCGTCCACCATCGACTGGACGGCGGATTCGCCGTTCGCGGACGAAGAAATTGACCGGTACGTCATCGAAAAAATTGATGCCAGCGGAGTGGTATGGGAAGAAGTATCCGTTGGCCGGCAGACGTCCTATCATCCCGGCAACAATCCCGACGAGCAGCAGTTCCGGTTTCGGGTCAAGGCGGTTTCGAAATCCGGAGCCATCAGTTATTCCAACTTTTATACATTCGTACAAACGCCCCGTGTCTTCATGCCCGACGCTTTTTCGCCCAATGGCGACGGCGTCAACGATCTGCTGGAAGTGAAGGGCAGCACCTACGCCGAATCCATCCGGCTGACGGTCTATAACCGCTGGGGCGAGGTGGTGTTTCATTCCGAAAGCCGGGAAGGCTGGGATGGGAAAATCGGGGGGCAGCCTGCCGCTCCCGGGTCGTATGCCTACCGGGTCGTGGTAACGGATCAGAACGGGACAAAAACAGAAAAGGTGGGGGCCGTGTTACTGATTAAATAGACAATGGAAGCCCGACCGCCGACAAAAGAGGAAGGAAAACCGGGCGGTCTGTTCATTCCTTCCTACCTTTGCCCGGACAAATTCGGTGTGGTTGGTTTTGCTTGTCTTTTGTCTCACCTCATTTTTTGTTTGTAGTATGTTCAATATGATGGATATGTTCGGTAAGGTGAAGGAGTTTCAGTCGCGCATGAAAGATGCGCAGGCTAGCCTGAATACCATTACTGAATCAGGAGAATCGGGTGCGGGGATGGTTCGGGTAACCGTCAATGGCCTGAAACAGATTATTCGGCTGGAAATCGACCAGGAGTTGATCCGGCCCGACGAGCGCGAGATGCTGCAGGATCTGGTCGTTGCTGCTACCAACAAGGCCCTTGAGAACGTGGAACCGAAAATCAAAGCCCATCTTCAGAAGGCAACCGAAGGCTTGTTGCCCAATATCCCCGGTTTCGACCTGGGCAGTATGATGTCGTAGGGCATGGATCAGATTGCCATTGTAATCCTGAATTACAACGGGAAATCCTTCCTGGAACGGTTTTTACCGTCGGTATTGACGCATTCGGAAGGCTTTCCGGTGTATGTGGCCGACAACCATTCGTCGGATGGGTCCGTTGCTTTTTTACAGGAAACGTTTCCGGAGGTACGACTCATTCAATTGCCGGTTAATCTGGGCTACGCGGGGGGGTACAATGCTGCCTTGAAGCAAATTGAAGCGACCTATTACCTGTTGCTGAATTCCGATGTTGACGTCAGCGCGGGCTGGCTGCAACCGCTCCGGCAGTTGCTGGAAGCGAATCCCCGGATTGCGGCCTGTCAGCCCAAACTCCGGGATTTTAAACAGCCGCAGCTATTCGAATATGCCGGAGCCGCCGGGGGGTACATCGATTACCTGGGTTATCCGTTTTGCCGGGGGCGACTTTTCGATACCCTCGAAACGGATCAGCACCAGTACGACGACGCCCGGGAAATCTTCTGGGCCACGGGTGCGTGTATGCTCGTTCGGGCCGACGTGTTTCACCGGCTCGACGGTTTTGATCCCCGGTTTTTTGCGCACATGGAAGAAATTGACTGGTGCTGGCGGGCCAAAAATGCGGGCTACCAGATCTGGTATTGCCCGGATTCCACGGTTTTCCACGTGGGGGGCGGAACGCTTCACAAATCCAATCCGCACAAAACCTTCCTGAATTACCGCAACAGCCTGGCGATGCTGTACAAAAACCTGCCGACGGGGCACGTCTTTCTGAACATTCTGATCCGGCTGGTGCTGGATGGATTGTCGGGGGGGCGCTTGCTGGTGTCTGGACACTGGCGGGATACGCTGGCGATTTTGCGGGCCCACTTTGCCTTTTACAGCTGGCTACCGTTTTTGCGCCAGCAACGGAATGCGCTGGCCGAGCTGCGTAATAACCGCATTACGCACCCGCAGATTTACCCGCACAGCATTATCTGGCAGTATTTTGCCAAAGGCCGCAAAACGTTTCGGGACCTTCGAAAAAACCAGTAAAAAAGGAAATTATAACTCCCAGACGGTCGGGTGATGGTGGCGTCGGAGGTGTTTTCGCATTTCCATCCAGAATGCCATAATCAGGTAAAGGACAACCGGCGACCCCAGTGTGAGGCACGAAGTGTAGATAAAATACAGGCGAATGCTGCTGGCGGAAATGTTCATCATCTCGCCCAGACGCGTGCAAACGCCAAACGCCTGACTTTCGACAAAGTACCTGAGCTTATTCATCGGAATAATAGTCCTGATAATCAGTACAAGATCAAAAATAAGACCAGCTGTCCTCGCAAAGTGGCCTCCTAGGATTTGTTAGCTTATCAAAGATATATCGAACAAACGGTATCAACAATCTCCCTAACGATTTGTTTAGAATAAATATTGAGCGAAAAAGCTTTTTGTTTAATTGTGTCAATAAATAAGTCAATTAATTTCAAAAAAAATTGTTTACATATTCGTGACAATTTTTGTTACTTTGTGTTTACTAAGGCGTTGTCTAAAAAAAGTTAACATATTTTGCTATTCAACAAAGTCAATGCATAGACGGCCAGTTCCATCCGTATCGCCCATTTCGTGTGTTAACCTGGAACCTGTTTGAAGACTTTTGTTAAGAATATCCCAGTTCAGTAATGTTTTATTTTTAATTTTTTAAGTTTTATGCAAACAGGTGTTGTCAAATTTTTCAACGAGAGCAAAGGCTACGGATTTATCGTCGAAGATGATACGAACCGTGACATTTTCGTCCACATTACTGGCCTGAATGGCACGACTATTCGGGAAACAGACCGGGTCTCTTTCGAAGTAATCGAAGGGAAGAAAGGCCTTAATGCCGTGAAAGTGAAAAAATTGGAAGGATCGTATTAAGAACCCCTCCTTCGCCAACATAAAAACCCCGGCCAGACGACCGGGGTTTTTTATGTTTTGAGAGCAAAGAGATTAGAGAGAAAAGCGAAAAGACTTCGGGATGGCTTACGTCTTTTCACTCGTGTCCTGCATATCTATCCTATGCTAATACACCGCCAGAACCCGAATCGACTTGCCATTAAACGCCAGTTCGTCACCCGGTTTGGCGTGGTTTAACCGAACGCCGATGGGCGAAGCCGCTGAGACGGCAAAGTAATCGGTTTGGTTCAGGGTCATTTTCCCCGCGCTGATTGCGATGAAAAAATGACCCTGACTCGTTAACACCAGCCCCCCCGGCTGTCCGCTCGTGTAACTCCTGCCGCTATCAATCCGGGTCAGTTCCTGCTGAAGTTTGAGGGCTTCGGCCAGTTGCTGGGCGTGCCGGTCGCGCTCAAGCTGCGCCATCGCCCGCCCGGTTTCGTATTTGTCGCCCGCACTGCTTTTCGACTCTTCATTGGCGGCTGCCTGGGCCGCTTCCATGGCGGTTTTGGCGGTTTCGATCCGCTGGGCAACGTACTGCTGGCAACGTTCAAAGAGGGCCTGTTTTACCGAAATGTAGTCGATCATCGGCGGTTTTTTATCATTGCCCCGTCCAGCTTTTCACCTGATCGAGGGTCGGCATGGCCACATCCAGTTTCAGTTTCTTCCGCATTCCGCCCAGATCGTTGAAAATCTTGTTGGCGTTGGCTCCGTTCAACTGGCTGACGTGCTGGTAACCCATTTTCTGCAAAGCCGGAATCCAGCCCGCCGGAATGCCCAACTGCTCGTAATCGGCCTCGGTCGAAAGTTCAATTTTCTTTTCGGGACGCATTTGCGGGAAAAACAACACATCCTGAATCGACGGCTGGTTGGTCATGATCATCGCCAGCCGGTCGATGCCCAGACCGACACCCGCCGTGGGGGGCATGCCGTATTCGAGCGCGCGCAGGAAATCCTCGTCCATCGCCATCGCTTCCTCGTCGCCCCGTTTCGCCAGTTCAAGCTGTTCCTCAAACCGGGCCCGCTGGTCGATCGGGTCGTTCAACTCCGAGTAGGCGTTGGCAATTTCCTTGCCGTTGCAAATGGCTTCGAACCGCTCCACCAGCCCCGGTTTGTTCCGGTGTTTTTTGGTCAAGGGTGACATTTCAACCGGATAATCGGTGATAAAGGTCGGCTGAATCAGATTGCCTTCCACGGCTTCGCCAAACAGTTCGTCGATGAGCTTCGATTTGCCCATCGTGCTGTCGGTTTTGATGCCCCGGTTTTCGGCGACCTGCCGGAGTTCGTCTTCGCCCATCGCCGACACATCGACGCCGGTATACTCCTGAATCGCTTCGAACATGGTAAACCGCTTCCAGGGACGCTGGAAGTTGATGATCTTGTCGCCCACTGGCACCTCGGTTTTGCCGTGCAGGTCCAGCGCAATTTTTTCGACCATTTCCTCGATGAGATCCATCATCCAGTTGTAGTCCTTGTAAGCCACGTACAGCTCGACCTGCGTAAACTCCGGGTTGTGAAACCGGCTCATGCCCTCGTTGCGGAAATCTTTTGCAAACTCGAAAACGCCGTCGTAGCCGCCCACGATCAGCCGTTTCAGATACAGTTCGTTGGCGATCCGCAGGTAGAGCGTCATGTCGAGCGTATTGTGGTGGGTGCGGAAAGGCCGGGCGGCCGCGCCCCCGTGAATGGGTTGCAGGATCGGCGTTTCAACTTCCAGGTACCCGTGATTGCTCAAAAACGTCCGGATCGAGTTGACCAGTTGGGTCCGCTGAATGAAGGTTTTTCGAACCTCCGGGTTCACGATCAAATCGACATACCGCTGGCGGTACCGCTGTTCGGGGTCGGAGAAAGCGTCGTAGGTTTGTTTGTTGCCCTGCTCATCCACAACTTCCTTCACGATGGGTAAAGGCCGCAGCGATTTGGTCAGGAGTTTGAACTCGGTTACATGGATGGAGATTTCGCCGGTTTGGGTCGTGAAGACGTAGCCGTTGACGCCGATGATATCACCAATATCGAGCAGTTTTTTGAAAACCGTGTTGTACAGCGTTTTATCCTCGCCGGGGCAGAGGTCGTCGCGCCGGAAATAGAGCTGAATCCGGCCCGTAGCGTCCTGCAGCTCTGCGAACGAAGCCGAGCCCATGATGCGGAAACTCATCAACCGGCCCGCAATGGCAATGCTTTTATAATCGGTCTTGTTGCGTTCGTAATTCTTATGAATGTCAGCCGCGGTGACGTTGACCTCAAACAATTCGGCGGGGTAGGGGTCGATGCCCATCCGCATGAGTTCTTCGCGCTTGTTGCGCCGGTTTATCTCCTGTTCGCTCAGTATCATCTTGAATTTGAAAAGATTCGCAAATATAGTAGATGAGAACACGGATTCAGCGGATGGAATGGAATCTGGCGGATTACTTTATCCGGAATCTGGCGGTATTCCCGGCAAAAATTGACCGCACATCCAAAAATGTTTGGTGAAGAATTAAAAAATAAGCTATTATTGTGATATCAAAATACTATCACAAATGCCATGAATGAAAAGAACCTTACCTCGCTTTCCGGCTATATTTTGCTGCTGATCGCTTTGATTCTACTCGGGGTCGCAGCTTACGGATTTGCCTCCGAAGCCTTTGCCCTTGGCCTTATTTCCGGCTTTATTTCCATTGTATTAATGAGCGGCCTGGCGGTGATTAATCCCAAAGAAGGCGTGGTCACGACGTTTTTCGGGGATTATATGGGTACGATGCGGCAAACCGGTCTGCGCTGGGTGAATCCGCTGTATCGGAAACGCAAAATCAGCCTTCGGGCCCGTAACCTGAACGGACAAACGCTCAAGGTGAACGACAAAATGGGAAATCCCATTGAAATTGCCGCCGTTGTGGTCTGGCAGGTGGCTGATACCGCCAAGGCGCTTTTTGAGGTGGATGATTATACGCTCTTCGTGCAGATTCAGTCGGAAGCGGCCGTGCGGCACCTGGCCAGCACCTGCGCCTACGACAGCCTGGAAGACGAAGATGCGCCGGTGACGCTCCGCGACAGTACGGGCCAGATCAACGTGCTGCTGGAAAAGGAACTGAATGAACGGCTGGAACGTGCCGGGGTCGATGTGATCGAAGCCCGGATCAGTCACCTGGCCTACGCCCCCGAAATTGCCGGAGCGATGCTGCAACGTCAGCAGGCCACCGCCGTGGTGTCGGCCCGGAAACAGATTGTCGAAGGGGCCGTTGGGATGGTCGAAATGGCACTGGCCCGCCTGGCCGAAAAAGACGTGGTAACGCTCGACGAAGAACGCAAAGCCGCGATGGTCAGCAACCTGCTGGTCGTACTTTGCGGGGAAAAATCGGTCAGCCCCGTCGTCAATGCCGGAACCCTATATAGTTAAGAATTAAAAGTTAAAAGTTAAAAATAGGCTGCCCCTATCTGAGGATGTCCATGCAACTTTTAACTCTTACTTTTTAATTCTTAACTGAAAGAATGGCTGCGGAGAAAAAAGCATTTGTGTTACGGATCAATCCCGACACGCTGAAGGAACTCGAACGCTGGGCACAGGAGGAGTTTCGGAGCGTGAACGGGCAGATTGAGTTTATCCTCCATGAAGCGTTGCGAAAACGGAAGAAAGGGGGCGCGAATACCGATAAAAATACGGAACAGTGACATCGTCACGACCGGAGCTACGTTAGACGCGCAGCCCGATTTCCCGAATACCATCGAGGGTGAGGTGCGGCACGACTTCCACGTAATCCGGGTATAAGGATGGAATGGCCGAAACCATGCCGCCCGTAGCGACGGCCAGGCAATCGCCGTTCATCTCGGTCCGGATGCGGCTGATGAGCGAGCGGACCAACCCCTCGTAGCCCAGAATAACGCCAGCCTGAATGGCATGGGCGGTGCTGGTGCCCAGGGCCGACTCGGGCATCACCAGCGGGACTTCCGGTAATTGGGCGGTATTGGAAAACAGGGAACGCACGGCGGTTTTCAGGCCCGGCGCAATGGCAACGCCCGCAATTTGTCCTTCGGCCGTAACCGTTGTAAAGGTTAGCGCCGTTCCGAAATCGACTACCACACAGTTTTTCTGATAGCGAAGGTGAGCCGCTAAGGCGTTGGCAACCAGGTCGGTACCAATGGCGTAGGGCCGGAGTACCTGGAGGGGCAGGGCCGGATAGATGGCCGGACCGACCACAATCGGTTCCAGATTAAAAAGCCGGGCGAGCGTGGTTCGCAGGGT
This sequence comes from Larkinella bovis, assembly GCF_042655385.1. Taxonomy (NCBI): domain Bacteria; kingdom Pseudomonadati; phylum Bacteroidota; class Cytophagia; order Cytophagales; family Spirosomataceae; genus Larkinella; species Larkinella bovis. Next base: position 28,874 of record NZ_JBHSMA010000003.1, read on the forward strand.
CGGCGTAAGTTCGGGGACCACACTGCTGATTACAATCGACTGGATCGCCGTGACGGGGATATTGGCTTCCAGCAGCCACAACCGCAGCAATCGTTCATAACGGTCCCGTTCGGCCGGGACGGCGTCCGAATCACCCGCGATCCGGTCGGTGAGATGAAACGCCATGGGTTCTTCGAGCAGCGAGCGCGTCCGCCAGACGTGCCGCCATTGCTGCTGATCGTATAAGCCAAAAACCGTATTGGAATTGCCTGCGTCGACGGCGAGGAACATAAAAAGAAGGAGGATAGAACCGTAAAAGCTGCAAAGATAGCACGAATCACGGGTTTGGAAATGAACTGCCTACGCAAAATAGTAACTGGTTTGGCACGGGCTGAAAACCGCCCGACGGATTCGTCCGGCTTTTTGTTCTTTGATTCCAGTGATCAGTTACCTTTGACTTCGTGATTGGGAAGATTTCATGCGCGCACTGCATAACATAATCCGTCGAATACCGGGCATCGGTCTGCTATTGCTGCTGGGGCTGGTGGGAACTAGCTGCCGGAAAGGGGAGGCCGATAGGACACCCGAACCGCTCACCTGGTTCGATTATTTGGGGAAGGCGCTCGATGATTCGCTGAAAACCAGGAATATCGGATACGGTTTTGTCATTCTGGAAAAAGGCGAAGTGCGGGCATCGGGCAGTGGTGGGTCGAAATCCCGGATTACCGAACCGGAAGGGGAGAAGCCGTTCACGCTAAACACGAAAATGCACGTTGCGAGTCTGAGCAAGACCATCACGGCTATAGCGTTTCTGCACCTGGCGGCCGAAAAGGGCCTCAAAACCACCGACAAAATTGCGCCGTATCTGCCTCCGGCCTGGATCAAGGGTGAGAACATCGACCAAATAACGTTCCGGGACCTGATGACCCACCGGAGCGGGATTATCGGTCTTGGCAATACCTGTCAGAATGGTGCCTTCGCCGAAAACAACTGGGGGGGCCTCCGACAACTGGTGGAAAAGGGCGTTCGGAGCACCAACCGGGGAAGTTATTGCTACCAGAATGCCAATTTTGGTTTATTTCGCGTTCTGATTCCGGGGATACTGGGGTATGCGTTTACCGGCAATGACCTGACCGACGATCAGCAGACGCAGCAGCACTACCTGGAATACGTCCAGAAAACTATCTTTGAGCCCGTTGGGATTCGCGATGTACTTGCCAATCAGCCCCCGGTCGATCCGACGTATGCGTATGCGTATCCGCTGGGCGGGCTTTCGGGCTGGAATCCGGGGAATTTTACCAATACCGTCGGCGCTTATGGCTGGTATCTGACGCCTTCGGAAGCCGGAAAGTTGTTTGCTACGGTTTTGTCGACCGCCGACCAAAGCGTACTGACGGCGGCCTGGAAAGATACCCTATTGACAAACCGCCTGGGGAGCTTTGCCGGAACGACTTCCGAGGGGCCGATCAGCTACCACGACGGCTGGTGGTACCTGAAACTGACCCAGTATCAGGGCATTCGGGCAATCTGGATGAAATTTCCGGAGGAGGTGACGGCGGTTCTGTTTGTCAATGCGTTACACCATTCGCGGGGCTTTTTTCCGAGCGACGACGGAACCGATATTGTCCAATACCTGAGTCGGGCCTATTCGCTGACCCGTCCGCTGAAAACCGGCCGGAAGAGCGCCGGTAGCCTGACGCTCGAACACCCGGAACCGCACTGATTTGAAACCCGGAAGCGTGGAAATTAAGCCGGTTCGTTGTATCTTTATACCTTGATTTTCAGGGGGTGCGAAGAGAAGGGTAGCCCCAGAATTACCGGACTGAGCGCGACAAAAAGGCCTCAGTGACCGGCCGAAAGTAAACAATCAATACGAAGGTATGTACCCGGCTTTGCTCATTGCCAGACAGTTTATCAACAAGGCCATCGCCGAAGGCCGACCCCTGACGCCGATGAAGCTCCAGAAGCTCATTTACATGGCGCACGGTCTGCACCTGGCCCGGCACGAAAAACCGCTCATCGCCGAAGAAGTACAGGCCTGGTCGTACGGTCCGGTGATTCCCGACGTATACGCCCGCTTCAAACGGTTTGGAAATAACCCGATTACGACCCCTTTTCCCGTTGCCGACTCCGACGAAGAACTGGACCGGCAGGCCCAGGATTCCATCAATTTTGCCTGGGACATTGCCAAGGATTATAGTGCCATTCAACTCTCGAACTGGACCCACGTCGAAGGGTCGCCCTGGGATCAGGCTGTGAGCCGCAACGACGGCGGGGCGGTGGAAAGGGAAGGCATCGACAACGACTTGATCAAAGAATATTTCACCGAAATTATCAGACGCGATGTCGGAGAATGAAGGCAACGAAAAAGCGAAAGAAAACTTCCGGAAGCTGATCGAATCATCATCGACCGACCCACGCAGCAGCAGTCTTTCCCAACGCGAATTCAATCAGTACGACGAAGAAGAGCGCAAGACGCGCCTGCTTGGGCTGGCGCAGGACATTCAGGAACGCAAAAAATTCGCCCAGTGGATATTCTGGATGGTGGTTTTCTGGCTGGTTGTCATTCTGGGCATTATCATCGCCGAAGGATTACACGTTCTGGATATTCCGCAGGCCGTGACCATCGCCCTGATCGGCTCCACGACCGTCAACGTGACGGCTTTCTTCGTAATCGTCACGAAATACCTGTTTCCGGGCAAATAAAAAGCAGGGCCGCCGGGGAGGGCCGCCCGGGGTGTTCCCATTCAATAGTATAAAAACCGGTTTTGAGCCTTTCCGTAGCATTTGTTGCTTTAATCGGATCAGCATGCATTCAACGTCTGGCGTCGCCTGGCTTCGGAAATCCGTTGCTATTTTTGTCCTTTTTCTTCTTGTTTTCACCGGAAAAACCGCCTTTTCGCAAGCGGGCCCGCCGGCGGTTCCGGGGCAAAAGAACGAAAAACCGCTGCACCTGTTCATCATCGGAAACAGCTTTTCCGGCAACGCGGCCCGGTATTTACCGAAACTGAGCAAAGAAGGCGGTCATACATTGGTCATTGGTCGCGCCGAACTGGGTGGTTGTTCGCTGCAACGGCACTGGGAACTGGTGGAAGCCGCCGAAGCCAACCCGGACGATCCGAAAGGAAAGGCCTACAACGGAAAATCGCTGAAAATGCTGCTGTCGGATGGCGTTTGGGATGTGGTGACGCTGCAGCAATATTCCATGCTGTCGGGCGATGTGGAAACCTACCGGCCGTACGCGCAAAAGCTGTACGACTACATTAAAAAGTTGCAGCCGTCGGCCCGGGTGGTGTTCCACCAGACGTGGGCCTACCGCGCCGATGCCGACGGTTTTGGCAAGGTGGCCGGTAAAACGATGGCCCAGAGTGAAAAGGAAATGTGGGAAAAATCGCGGGCGGCTTACCATACGATTGCCCGCGAACTGGGTGTGGCGGTCATGCCCGTCGGCGATGCCTTCTGGCGGATCAGTTCCGATCCGAAGTGGGGCTTCCGGAAAGACACCGGTTTTGAGGCCGCCAGCGCGCAGGCTCCCGACCTGCCGAATCAGGCTCATTCGCTGCACGTTGGCTACCGCTGGAACAAAACCAAACTGGAGTTCGATTCACACCACGCCAGCAACGCCGGTTGCTACCTGGGCGGGCTGGTCTGGTACGGTTTTCTGTTCAGCGAATCGCCGGTCGATCTGACCTTTCTTCCCGAAGGTGTGCCCGCTGATTTTGCGGCTCAACTCCGAAAAACCGCCTGGCAGACGGTCAGAGCGGTGCGCAAGGGGGTTGCGAAATAAAACCGCTTGGGAAAAACCGGGGTTTAACGGCGGGTGGCAAGTTCCCGGCGAATTTTGCTGAGAAACTCGGGCGTGAAGCCCAGGTACGACGCAATCAGGTACTGCGGGACGCGTTGCTCGATGAGCGGATACCGCTGGCGGAAAGCCAGATACCGTTCTTCCGCCGTCTGGCTGATGGTCGAAAAAATCCGGTTTTGAAACGAGATAAAGGCGTTTTGCAGTTTCAGACGGAAAAACCGCTCGAAGGCCGGAACCGCCAGGTATAACTGTTCCAGTTCCTTTTTTTCGATTTGCAGCACGTGGGTTTCTTCCAGCGCTTCCACGTACAGGGTCGCGGGTTGTTCGGTCGAAAGGCTTTGAAAATCGGAAATCCACCAGTCCTCCAGCGCAAACAAAACAACGTGTTCCTGCCCTTTCGGGTCGACGGCAAACGCCCGCAGACAGCCTTTTACCACAAACGTTTCGAACCGGCAAACTTCACCCATCTGCACCAGAAACTGTTTCCGGCGCAGCACGCGGGGTTTGAGTTGCTCCAGGAAATACGCTTTTTCATCCTCCGTCAACTGGATCAGTTGCTGAACGTGACGCAGAATACGCTCGTGGGCAGCGCCGGTATCGAATGGTTGCATACGCCGGAAACGAGCCCCCAACCGTGCCGTCAGAGACTCGTTTTAGGCGCTAAGGTAGCGAACAAAAGGCGGTGTGCGTATTACTGAAGCCGGTTATCGATCGATAATTTTCCTCCGCCGGATAGCAGCAGGGAAACCGTCATCGCCAGCACCAGCAGATGATACTCAAAGCCTTCGCCCGACTGGTTGCCGTACCAGTTCATGAAAAAACCGTATGGGAGGTGCGAGGTTAGAATGATGCCGACAAACAGCAGCCCGACCAGACTCGCCATCACCCGGGTGACCAGGCCCAGAACCAGGAAAAAGGGAGCGAAAAACTCGAGCAAAACGACGCTCAGGGCCAGCCAGTAGGGCAGGTGGACGGTTTCCGTGAAAAAGGTCATGGTGCCGTCGAAACCGTATCCGCCGAACCAGCCGAGGAGTTTTTGGGCGCCGTGCGGAAACAGCACGAGGCCCAGAACAACGCGGATGATCAAAGGGGCAATTTCGTGACCGGTGGACACGATCCGGCGCAGGGGAAACGGAGGGTGTTCCTCCGGTACGCTGATGGTTTTCATGGTGTGTTTACTATTCGGAAAGTGGGAGATAAGGCAATCGCGGCTTATGCAGCGTAATAAAATTTTTCCCGGATGATCAGGCCGTCTTTCCATTCCTGAACCGAGACCTGTTTGTACTGCTTGTGGCCCCACTCGCGGTGGTGGTAGTCATACTGCCACTCGACAAAGGAATAATTGCCGTTGGCCGACGTCTTGAGCGGTATGGCCGAAAAGTTGGAAACATTGGCTTCAAAGTCGGCCTCGCGCTGGTAATTGGCACTTTTACCCGTTGTGGGGTCGGATTCGTTTTCCTGCATGATGACGTCCGGGTGGTAATACGTATCGAACGCCCGCAGGATGTGTCCGTGTTGAACGAGTTGATTCAGATCGAGGAGTTTTTCCAAGGTAGTTTGCATGGCTTTTATCATTTTTTACGGAATTGACGCTGCAAAGCTACCGCCGTCCGGTCGCCCGGAACGATGAACTAGATTAAGAAAAATTCTTAACCTGGTTTAAGATATAACGGTTAAAACCGGAGGCCAAATTCGGCCAGGGCGCGCGGAAAATTCCGGCCTTCGTGGCCCGAGCGGCTGAGTTTGACCAACGCAAACCGTTGCAGTACGTCCAGGCGAGTCCATTGCTGAAGCGACAACGGCGCGCACTGCCATTCCTGCGCTTTCTGCTGCACCTCCTCCGGAACCGCCCCGAGGTGGTCCCAGGCGGCATCGACGGGGGGCAATTCGCTGACGGTTTTGACGCAACGTTCAGCCACCCGGTCGAGTAAATACCGGCGGTAGTGCGCAATTTCTGCGTCGCTGAAACACGGCCGGATGGCCAGTTCTTGCTTTTCGGCTACGCTTAACTTGACCCATTCGGGCAGTTTCAGCTTCAGCCCACAGGTATCAAGTTTGTAGCGCACCACCATAGGAATGCAGCGGAAGGTATCGACAAAATCGTTCTCGAAGGCAAAAAAGACGGTTTCGACGGCGTGAAGTTTCATGTTTAAAGAGCGAAAGAGATAAAGCGTGAAAGAGCATGGATGGTGTAGATTAATCGGTCGTAATCATAGCTAACGATACTTCCTGCATCTCGCTTTTCAGAGCGTCGCAGGTTGGGCAAGTGTAATCGGCGGGCAATGCCGCAAACGGAACCCCTGCTGAGATGCCGCGCCGGTCGTCGCCGTAAACCGGATCGTATACGGTCAGGCAATACGGGCACTGATGTACGCAACCCGGTGTTTCGGGACCGGTTTCGGGTTGTTCACTTTCTACCCGCAACGCTTTCCCGTTTTCTAGCCAGCGCCGGGCGCTGAATTTCCGGCACAGCCGGTCGATCTGGTTCGGCAGAAAGATTTTCAGCAGCCCTTTTTCAAACCGGAAATAGGTTCGGCTGTTCGGGTTGAAATTTTCGGTAAAATACAGATCGTACACGCTGAACAACGCCAGCTGCCCAAGCTGAATCAAGGGTCGTTTGCGCACCAGCACCGAGCCAAATACCTCTGACTTTGGGCGGGTTTGCACCCCGAAGCAAAGCCCGAACGTCCGCATGTCGTGTTTCTCAAAATACCGGATGACGTCGTTTTTTAGCCGCAGTCCTTCGTCGGTATGGTCCTCGGTTTGCCAGGCCAGCTCGTTGGCGGCATGCCGCACGTTGATGTTGTGTTTCCCCAATACATACGACCAGCCGGCCCGGTCTTGCTCCTCGATTCCCTTCACGATCAGTGACTTCCAGGGTGTTACGCAGATTTCACCGATGCGGGTTTTGAGGCATAAGGCGCAGACATCCAGCAGAAAATCAACCGAAAATTGTTCATCCCGCCGGTAAAGCCCCAGCCACGACCGTTGCCCGTACCGGTTGAAGCCTTCGTAATACGGCAATGAAAATTCAGGCAGTTCCACTTCCTGCGTAGCGGGTTGGGTAATAAACCGCTGCGTCCCCGTAACGGCGGCATACAAAGCCGCTTCGTCGAAGGCGGTTTCGCCCTGACCCCAGCGTTCGAGCAGGACCGTTTCAACGGCTTTTGCCAGGCGGCCCAGGTCATTGGTATAAATCAGATCCGGCCAGCGAAAAACTGTATTGCTCTGCTTCGGCCGCACGTATAGATACCAGAAATGCGGTTCGGGCGACGCAATGAAATTGAGATTACCGGTAAAGAACGGCGTAAAACTCTGGTTCGAGTCCGACAGGTTGACCTTCAGCCGGGGCGGTTCTTCAAACTGATCCAACACCGTATGGTACTCGCTCTCGCGCAGCCAGACACCCGTCCGGAACACATCTTCCCCGCAGTACGAACTGATGAGGTTCGGATGCTGGTCGGTATTGACCTCATAGTGAATGGGCTGCGTTTTCAGCGTCTTTTCCAGCGCCCTCAGGTCTTCGTAATGCACCGTCAGGAGCAACTGCTGCCGGCTGCCAAACCGGATCTGCCGCCCGTTCGCGTCCCGCACCGCCCGCAGCACGTTCTGCAGCGTCCCCGGCGAGACAATCCCGCCGGGAAGGTTGATTTTCAAGGTGTAATAATCACGCATCATCAGTTAAGAGTTATGAGTTAAGAATTAAGAGTTAGCTCCGCCATTAATCAACTTCCGGGCGGAGCCAACTCATAACTCTTAACTCTTAATTCTTCACTCTTATCCAGGATACTCCGCACCTCCGGGCGGCAGGAGCCGCAGCCGGTTCCGGCACCGGTTTGCTGGCAAAGCTGCTGGAAATCGGTACAACCGGCTGCAATGGCCCGCTCCAGGTTGCCCTGGCCGACGCTGTTGCAGGAACAGACCAGTTTGCCCGCTACCGGATCGACGGTTTTGCTACTTCGGAGCAATTGCAGGCGTTTTTCGGAAAGCTCCAGCCCGCTGGCAATCAGTTCGCGGAATTCCGCAAATTCGTTTTTATCCCCGATCAGGATGGCTCCGACCAGCTTGTCGTTGTGGACGATGCACTTTTTGTAATACCGTTTCGCCTTGTCGATGAAGACGATTTCTTCGTAGCCGGGATCGTTCGGGGGCACTTCGGCCCGCCCGATGCTGCACAGATGCAACCCTTCCATTTTCAGGATGCTGAGCAGTACGCTGCCCCGGTAGGGCTGGGCAATATCCCCGGCGATAAAGCGGGCGGCTACTTCGGCCTGTTGCTCGGCCGCCAGCGTAATGCCCCACATCTGCCCGCGCCATTGCGCCAGTTCCCCGGCGGCAAAAATGGCCGGGTCGGAAGTTTGCAGGTAGTCGTTGACCACCACGCCCCGGTTGCACGCTAGTCCGGCTTCGCGGGCCAGCTCGGTGTTCGGTTCGGTGCCGATGGCAATTACCACGACCTGACACGGTATTTTCTGGCCGGATTTCAACTGAATGCCTTCGATGCGCCCGGTTCCCATAAACGTCTGTACCTCTTCGTTGAAGTACACGTCGATGCCCCGGTCTTTCAATTCCAGGTACAATAATTCACTCGCCAATGGATCAATCTGGCGCTCCATGAACCGCCCTGCCCGCTGGATGACCGTGACGCGAACGTGGATCTGGCGCAGCGAAGCGGCCAGTTCCAGACCCAGCAAACCGCCCCCCACGATGACCGCGTGCGGATTTTCCTGTTTTAAATAAGGTAGCAGCGAGTCGGCATCCAGCCGGGAACGCATGTTGAAAATGCCCGGCAAAGGCGGCACGCCTTTCGGCCTGAACGCCCGGCTGCCGGTACCCAGCAACAATTTGTCGTACGAATGGTCAATGCCGTTGCTGTCGGTCACCACTTTCGCTTTCCGGTCGATACGCACAATGCCCACGCCCTTGTGGACCACAATCCGGTTTTCGGCAAACTGCTCCTCGCGCAACTTGACGAGCTGTTCCCACGACTGCGCCCCGCTGATGTAGTCGGGCAGCAACACCCGGTTATAAAAAGGATAGATTTCTTTCGAAAAGACGTGAATCTCGTCTTCGCCGGTTTCCAGCGCCCGGTACGCGTTGATGAAGCCCAGACCCGCCGAACCCGCACCAATGAGAATGATTTTCTCCGCCGGTTTTCGATACGGCACGACCTCCACCGCCGAAAACTTGAAATCCGGCTCTTTCGAACGCGGATCGATGAGCGCGTTCGTCAGGTTATTGGCGCGAACCTGGTTGCTCGCCAGAATCTTGCCCCAGTGCATCGGCAGGAAACACAAACCGGGCCGCACATCGTCGGTGAGCTGTGCCCTGACCCGAACCTCGCCCCGGCGGCCCCGTACGTCTACCAATTGCCCCTCCCGAATGCCGCGCTGAGCCGCATCATCGGGATGGATTTGCAGGAACGGCTGCGGACTATGCTGCCCGAGTTTGGCCACCCGGCCGGTTTTGGTCATCGTGTGCCACTGGTCACGGATGCGGCCTGTGGTCAGCACCAGCGGAAAATCTTCATCCGTCGGCTCCGAGGCATTGCCGTCCGGCACCGCGTGAATCTGAGCGCGCTGGTTGGCCGTGTAAAACCGGTGATCGGTGAAAAGCCGCTGCGTGCCGGGGGGTATTACCCGGTTTTCTGGGTTTTTTACTTCATTGTTCGCTATTTCTTTTTTGGGAAACGGCCATTGGATGGTGCGGTTTTTCCGGAGCAGTTCGTAGTTTACGCCCGTTACATCCACGTTCGTTCCGGCCGTAATCTGGGTGTATTCCTGATACACTTCCGCCGGTTTTGTATAGCGGAAGGAGTCGCCAAAGCCCATTTTGTGCGCAAACCGCCAGATGATTTCGGCATCCGGCAGGGCTTCGCCCGGCGCGTCGAGTACTTTGGGCAGGTACGCAATCCGGCGCTCGGCATTGGTCATGGTGCCTTCTTTTTCGAGCCAGGCGGCCGCGGGCAGCACCACATCGGCCAACGCAACGGTATCGGCCCGGTTCGACACGTCCTGCACCACCACGAACCGGGCGGTTTTCAGTGCTTTTTCAACCGCATTGACATCCGGCATACTCACCAGCGGATTGGTGTTGATGATCCAGATGGCCTTCAATTTGTCATCGGCCAGGGCTTCGAACATTTCCGTGGCCGTCAACCCCGGTTGCGGGGCCATCCTGACCGGGCTGTTCCAGAAGGCTTCGAGTTCGGCACGGTGGGCGGCATTGGTAACTTCGCGGTGGGCGGGCAGCGCGTTCGCCAGGCCACCCACTTCGCGGCCACCCATTGCGTTCGGCTGACCCGTCAGCGAAAAGGGGCCGTTGCCCGGTTTTCCGATCCGGCCCGTAATGAGGTGTAAGTTGATGAGAGACAGGTTCTTGTTGACGCCCACCACCGACTGGTTCAGGCCCATCGTCCAGAGCGACAGAAAACCCTTCGACCGCCCGATCCAGGCAGCCGCCTGTCGGATGGCATTCGGCTCAATGCCGCACAGGTCGGCCGCTTCCCCGGTTGTCCGCTGCAGGACCTGTTCGCGGTAGGCCGGAAAACCGTCGGTATGGTCCAGCATAAAATCCGGATCGATATGGCCATTCTCGATCAATAACCGCCCGATGGCGTTGTTGAGCACAATGTCGGTACCGGGGCGAATGGGCAAATGCAGGTCCGAAGAGCGGGCGGTATCGGTCCGGCGCGGGTCTACGCAAATGATTTTGACGTGCGGATTGGCGGTTTTATGCGCTTCGATGCGTCGCCAGAGAATGGGATGGCACCAGGCCGGATTTGCGCCCTGCACGTAAAAGACATCGGCTTCCTCGATGTCGTCGTAACAAACCGGTACGGCATCTTCGCCGAGCGACAGCTTGTAGCCCACCACCGCCGAACTCATGCACAGCCGTGAGTTGGTGTCGATGTTGTTGGAACCGATAAAGCCCTTGATGAGCTTGTTGACCAGGTAATATTCTTCCGTCAGACTCTGGCCCGACACGTAAAACGCCACCGAATCCGGGCCGTATTTCTGAATCAGCGTCCGGAAAACCGCAGCGGTGCGCTCCAGGGCCGCATCCCAGCTCACCCGTTGCAGCGGCATCGAGCGGCCCAGCCGCATCTGCGGATACAGCAGCCGGTCCGACTGATCCATGACCGTATACGGGAGGTTCAGGCCCTTCGAGCACAGCATTCCCCGGTTCGACGGGTGCTGCTTATCGCCCTCGACGGTCAGGCGCCCATTCGGCTCCTGCCGGACGACGATGCCGCAGCCTACCCCACAATAGCAACAAGTCGTTTGATGAACCGACATTTTAGTGATGAGTGATGAGTTAGCTCTGCGACTAGTGAATGCGTCAGCCAACTCTTAATTCTTAACTCTTTAAGCGGTTTGCAATTCGGTTTCGGCGGGTTGGACGACGGCGGTTTTGCCGAAGTTGACCAGAAACAGGAGCAGGCCGGTCGCGGCTACAATCCCGCCGATGGACAAAAACGCCTGGCCGTAGCTGATCGACTGCGACTTGAACAGGAAGCCCATCAGCATTCCGCCGATGTTGCCGCCCGCTCCCACGACACCCGAAATCACGCCCACGGCTTTCGGGTTGACAAACGGCACGATGGCGTAGGTGCCGCCGTTGGCCATTTTCAGGAACAGCGCAAACGTGATCATCGAGAGGATTGCCAGCGGCAGGCTCCCGGCATTGGCAAAAAGCATGATGCCCAGGCCTTTCAGCAGCAGCATGCCGGCCAGTAAAATGCCTTTGCCCCGCATACCGTACCGGTTTCCGATCTTATCGGCCACCAGACCGCCCAGCGCCCGGGCGAAGATGTTCATGAAACCAAACAGCATGGCCCAAAAACCGGCTTCCGTTTCCTGCATGTGGAAGTTATCGAAGAAGTAGAGCGACGCCACCCCGTCGAACGTGATTTCCATCCCGAAACAGCAGCCGTAGGCCAACGCCAGCGCCCAGACCCGGATGTCGGCGCAGGCTTTCCAGAAGCTTACCTTCTCGCCTTTGATGGTAACGCGTTGAATAGTTTCGTAATTGCCGTTGGGTGTGTCCTGCGTATAGCGGTAATAGACAAACGCCATGATCAGCATCATCAGCCCCGGCACGATCATCGCCAGCCGCCAGGCGTCCGGTTTGGTATAGCCAAAGCCGACGATGGTGGCCATGATGACCGGCATCGCCAGTTGCGTAATACCGCCCCCGAGGTTACCCCAGCCCCCAGCGACGGCGTTGGCCGTGCCTTTGATTTTTGGGGCAAACATCATCGAGGTGTGAAACTGCGTGATCACAAACGAGGCCCCGATAACGCCAATCGCCAGCCGGAACAGCAGGAACGTGGTGTAGTCGTGCGCCAGTCCCACCAGCATGACCGGAAAGGCGCCAGTGACGAGCAGGGCCGTATAGGTTTTGCGGGGGCCCCAGGTGTCGCACAGTTTCCCGACAAACAGGCGGGCAACGATGGTGGCCGATACGGCGGCAATGATGGTATTGCCGACTTCAGACTTGCTCAGTCCGAGGTCGGCCCGGATGGTGGGCATCAGCGGAGCCAGCCCGAACCAGCCGAAAAAACAGACAAAAAAAGTAACCCAGGTGATGTGGAAAGTCCGCATCTGAATGCCTTTGAAGCTGAAAACCGGCAGCGTTTCCAGCGGTTTGTTAGCGTGTGAATTCATATTTATCGTACCCTCGGACTTTAGTCCGTGAGCGTTTATTGTGAATGGATCTATGGCAGTGAATGGTTGCTAAGCCTTACGGGCTAAAGCCCGAGGGTACGGTGGCTGGCGAAAAAGTCGGGGCGGATGTTGATCATCAGGTACGCCCAGGAGCCGCGTTTGTCGTTCTGATTCATGGTGCCCTGCTTGCTGTATTCCAGCGAATTCGTGCCGTTCATGAGCGCGTAGCCCGCTTCCAGCGTTGTGAATTTGTTCAGGCTGTACGTCGCAACGAAGTCGTATTCCAGGCCCAGTTTGGAGGGTAAAACCGCGCCGGCAACGGCGTCCGGCAGTTTGTTGTAGGTGGTAGCCGCCAGGGCGAAATAGTGCACATCCAGGCTCGTTGTCAGGCGTTTTCCGGTGTATTTGAATTTCAGAAAACCGTCTTTCAAACCGCCGGCGGGCGAGCCGGTTCCGACGTAGAAGTAATCCAGGTAGCCCCAATGCTTGTGCGGAGTACCGTACAACGGGTCAAACCGCCCGGTTTCGCCCGGCTGTACGGTAGAGGCATCTGTTCCCGACAGCACTTCGTAGCCGGGCGTTACGCTCAGTGGCCCTTTCTGGAGCGTGACATTCGCGCCATAGTGGCAGGCGTTGCGAATGCGCAGCCCGTCGCGGTCTTGGCCGCTTTGCCGGTAGCCGAAAACCTGCCACCGAATCTGACCGGTTTTGGCAGCGGAAACCGCCTTTTGCCCCGTCAGCATGGCCCCGTATGTCAGCCGGGAATGGACACCCGGAACGTCATAACGGCGACCGTATACGTAACCCGTTGCGGCATTGCCCAGGGAATCAATGCGGTATTTTGAAAAGTCGTCTTTGAAGAACAAAACCGCAAACCTGGTGCCGTTAAACGTCCGGGTCAGGTAGGCCATCTGAAATGCCTTGAACTGCTGATTCTGCCCGTTGGTGCTGACGGCGTTGGCCACCACCGGCGCCCCGTCCTTACCGGCTGTCGGCAGAAAACCGGCCGGAATTGCCAGCGTCACGTTTCGGGTCGAGAGCGCCGAAGCCGGCGCGTTGGCGGGGGTATAGCTGGTACCCACGGTTCCGAACGCATCCGAGTTCTGTTTAAAACCGGCACCCAGATCGATCGCCCAGCCGTGGTGCCGTGCTTTTAGCAAGGCGACATCGAACCGCCGGCCCTGCTGGAGCCAGTCGAGGTTGCCCAGCAGCCGGACGTCGTCGTACACCAGTTCCTGCCGGCCCAGCTTGAGCGATACATTCTGAATCGGTTTAAATTTTAAGGTACTATCGGCGCTGTTGATCAGCACCAGCTCCGCCCAGGCTTCGTGCAGCATCAGCCGGTTGCCGTCGGCGGCATTGATGGTGGAAGCATCCTGGCCCCAGACCCGCACGTCCTGTACGGCCACGTTAAAGGTCACGCGGTCCCATTGGTAGCCAACGCTCAGCCGGGTTCGCTGCGACGTAAAAACCGACGGTCGGCTGTCTTTCGGCGTCAGGTTGCCGTAGCCATCGCGCCGTTCGGTCCGCGTTCGAAGCTGGCCGACCAGCGAAACCTGCGCCGGAAGTGGGGTATAGAGAAGGGGCAGCAGGAGGCATAGCAAGCCCGTCCGCCCGAAGGAGAAATTCATGATATCCGTGAGTGGAAAGAAAAGGAAAGCGGCCAGCGCAAAAAGTCAGTCAGATACCCGTGACGGGTCATGAACAGGCAACAAGCTGAGAAGACAGGCCTTAGGAACCCGTGGAGAAGCCGCGTGGAAACCGGTTCCCGGAAAGGCGACGAGGTGGAATTTGCTTTACGTCTCTTTTTTCATTTTCTTTGAACCGTTTGTGTTTTACATAGACGAACCCGTTAGCCGATCCAAAGGTGCCCCCACACCGGATCGGCTTTTTTATGGTTTTCGGTTTTCAGGGTATGTTTTACGGTGGGCTGACGCACACCAGACCGGAAGGCCTCAATTACCGAAAACTGTAAACCATGAACTATGAACCGAAAACCGAATACTGAAAACCGTTAACCTTACTGAGCGAGTGCCAGTCCCCGCAGGCATTCCGCCAGGTAGGCCGGATGCAGCGTAACGACCTCACCGATGACCAGCACAGCGGGCGCTCCCACGCCCTGCTCTGCGACCAAATGCGGCATTTTCCAGACCTGACCGATTACGCACTGTTCGTTGATGCGGGTTCCGTTCTGGATGACAGCCATCGGCAGATGATCCCGCCCCGCCTGCGCATACAGCGCGCAGATTTCCGCTAATTTACTCATGCCCATCAGCACGACCACCGTTGCTTTCGACTGAACCGCCAGCCGCAGATCATCCGAAAGTTCGCCGTGGCGCGTTGTGCCGGTGATGACCCAGAAGCTTTCACTCACCCCGCGCGCGGTGACCGGAATCCCCTGCGAAGCCGGAACAGCAATGCAACTGGAAACACCCGGGATGACATCGCACGGAATGCCGTACTGCCGAACGTGTTCGTATTCTTCGTAGCCGCGTCCGAATACGTAGGAATCGCCCCCTTTCAGCCGAACGATATGGCCGTGTTCCTGCGCCAGCCGCACAATCAGGGCGTTGATTTCGCCCTGAGTGAACGACGCTTTTCCGGCCCGCTTTCCGACGTAGGTCTTCAGGGCGTGCTTCGGTGCAAAGTCCAGCAAGGAGTCGTTGGCCAGATCATCGTACAACACCACGTCGGCCTGTTGAAGCGCCCTGATCCCTTTCAAGGTGATCAATTCGCCGTCGCCGGGACCCGCCCCCACGAGTGTAAGCTTTGGCTTCATCGCTCTGTTTTTTTTAGTAGGATATAGTTAAAATGTACTATTGTTGGTAATTGATTACTAATCAATTGTTGGTTCAAAATTAAAGGCATAATTTTGAAAAACAAGTTTTTTCAATAAAAATAGGTTAAAAAGTTGAGAGTTACAGAATAAAATTATAGGAAATTGAAAAAAATCAGTTTAGTTTTGATGCATCGTATTTCAGGAGTAATTGGGGAATTTTACTGAAATAATGCAATAAATAAACGGGTTTGTTTTATTAGTATAGTGATCAATAACTATGGACACAAACAAAACACAACGTGTCGTTGTGATTGGCAACGGCATGGTGGGCTACAAATTCTGTCAGAAATTAGTAGCCAAGCAGAAAAACAGTCGCCGATTTTCACTGACGGTTTTTGGGGAAGAGCCGCGCGTGGCCTACGACCGGGTTCATTTGAGCGCCTATTTTGCGGGTAAAACCGCCGGTGAGCTCACGCTGGCACCCGAAAGCTGGTACGCCGAAAACGACATTCAGCTCTTCCTGACTGATCCGGTTGTCGAGATCGACCGGGCGCGGAAGGAGGTCCGTTCGCACCACGGCGTCGTCGTTCCGTACGACTATCTGGTGCTGGCCACCGGTTCGGGGGCCTTTGTGCCGCCCATTGCCGGTGTCGAAAAGGATGGGGTGTTTGTGTACCGCACCATCGAGGACCTGGACCTTATTCAATCGTACGCGCGGAAGGCACGCACTGGCCCGGCGGCCCGGGGAGCGGTGATGGGCGGTGGCCTGCTCGGTCTGGAAGCCGCCAAAGCCCTGCTCGACCTTGGCCTGCAGGAAGCGCACGTCATTGAATTTGCGCCCCGGCTGATGCCCCGGCAGATCGACGACGCCGGTTCGGGCCTACTCCAACGCCAGCTCGAAGCGCTGGGATTGCGCATTCATCTTTCGAAGACTACCCGGCAGCTAACGGGAGATGCTACCATCAAAGGGATTGCGTTTGCCGACGGTAGTTCCCTGGAGGTCGATATGCTGATTATCTCGGCCGGAATTCGGCCCCGCGATGAACTGGCAAAAGCCGCCGGTCTGGACACCCACCCGCGCGGAGGCATCCGGGTCGATCCTTTCCTGCAAACGGCTGATCCGTCGATTTTTGCCATCGGCGAATGCGCTCTGGTGCATGACATGATTTACGGCCTGGTGGCCCCCGGTTACGAGATGGCCGAGGTGGTGGCATCGCGGCTGATGGGCGAAGAAAAGGAGTTCAAGCCTTATGATATGTCGACCAAGCTCAAGCTGATCGGCACCGATGTGGGCAGTTTTGGCGATCCGTTCGTGAGCGAACCGAGCGGGCGGACGATTGTCTACGAAAACAAAGCCAGGGGTATTTACAAACGAATCAACCTTTCGGCAGACGGTAAAACGCTGCTGGGCGGTATTCTGGTGGGCGATGCGGAACAGTACAACCTGCTGCTGCAAACCTGCAGGAATAAAACCGTATTGCCGCCTGACCCCGAAGACCTGATTCTGGGTTCGCGCGGGGGCGAAGAAGCCGGTTCGGCAACCACCGTTGGGGGCGTGATGGGATTACCCGACGAGGCACTGATCTGTTCCTGCGAAGCCATCACGAAAGCCCAGCTCTGCCACGAAATCGGCGAAAACGACCACACAAGCATCGACGCACTCAAAAAAGCCACCAAAGCCTGCACGGGCTGCGGGGGCTGTACACCCCTGGTGAAAGACCTGATGCAGGGCGTTCTGAAACAGAAAGGGCATTACATCCGGAACGTCCTCTGCGAACACCTTGATTACGCCCGCCAGGAACTGCTCGATCTGATCAAAATCAACGGCCTGAAAACCTATAACGACGTGCTGGACCGATTCGGAAAGGGCGACGGCTGCGAGGTGTGCAAACCGGCGGTGGCTTCCATGCTGGCGAGTCTGTGGAACGACAATATCCTCGAACAGGGCCGAGCGACCATTCAGGATTCGAACGACCGGTTTTTAGCCAACATCCAGAAAGGCGGCACGTATTCGGTGGTGCCGCGCATTCCGGGGGGCGAAATTACGCCCGACAAACTGATTGTGATTGGGCAGGTCGCCAAGAAATACGGTTTGTATACCAAGATCACCGGCGGGCAGCGCATCGACCTTTTTGGCGCGCATGTCGGCGATCTGCCGCTGATCTGGGAGGAGCTGATTGCGGCCGGTTTTGAGAGTGGTCACGCCTACGGTAAATCGCTGCGGACGGTGAAAAGCTGCGTCGGGAGCACCTGGTGCCGGTTTGGCGTACAGGACTCTGTTTCGTTCGCCATCGAAGTCGAGGAGCGCTACAAGGGGGTTCGTTCTCCGCACAAAATCAAGTCGGGCGTCTCGGGCTGCATCCGCGAATGTGCCGAAGCCCAGAGCAAGGATTTTGGCATCATTGCCACCGAAAAAGGCTGGAATCTGTACGTGGGCGGCAACGGCGGCTCCAAACCGCAACACGCCCAACTGCTGGCGTCGGACCTGGATAAGGAAACCTGTATCCGCTACATCGACCGGTTTTTAATGTTTTACATCAAAACCGCCGATCCGCTGGCGCGCACGGCTACCTGGATGAACAAGCTGGAAGGCGGAATGACCTACCTGCGCGCCGTGGTCGTAGACGATGTGCTGGGCATTGCCGACGATCTGGAGCGTGCGATGCAGCGGCTGGTCGATACGTTCAGGTGCGAGTGGAAAGAGGTCGTCGAAAGTCCCGAGCTTCGCAAACGGTTTACCCACTTTGTGAACGCCCCGGAGCAGAAAGACCCGACCGTGGCCTTCGAAACCATGCGCAATCAGAAGCGGGCCGTGGAGTGGAAATAACCACCCAACGGACCGGGCTGCGCGGGTTTGCTGATTCGAAAACCGTTGAAACGGTTGCCACACGGATTCGAATTCTCCCTTATTTCCACGGTTGAAACCGTGGGCAGGTATCCTAAAAATCAGACTCCTTTTTACACTCTTTCAAACGATGGAATCGCTTGTTGCTGATAAAGAAGAAATGACGTGGCACGTGGCCTGCCGGGTTGCCGATGTTCCCGAAGATGGCGGGGCCTGTGTACTGATCAATGGCCATCAGATCGCCATTTACCACTTTGCCCGCCGGAACGAATGGTACGCGACGGATAATGAATGTCCCCACCGCCGGCAAATGGCGCTGTCGCGGGGCATGATCGGTAGCCAGGGCGACGAACCGAAGGTGGCCTGTCCGTTCCACAAAAAGACGTTTTCGCTGCGGAGCGGGCAGTGCCTGAACGACGATACCTACCAAATTACGACCTTTCCGGTTCTGGTAACCGACGGAATGGTGTATATTGGGGTATAATAAAAACGAATGAATCAACTCGATCAGCAGGTTGCCCGTCGGCTAACCCGGTTTTATGTGCTGGCGCTCACGGTCATCGCCATCCTGTCAATTAGCGGCCTGCTGTTCATCCGGCGGATGCTGAGCGACCATGATGACGATAGTCGGGTGGTGAACGTAGCCGGCCGGCAACGAATGCTGAGCCAGCGGCTGACCAAACTGGCCGTGCTGCAAACGACCGGGTTGACCACAACGGATACGGCTTCGTTTACGGCCCTGCTCACCACCTGGAGCCAGAGCCAGAATCAGCTCCGGAACGGGGTCCTGCGGATGGAAAAGGAGTATGCGGTTCGGAAAAGCCGCCAGCTCGACACCATGTTCAGCCAGCTGGAGCCGGTTTTCCAGTCGATGTACCAGAGCCTGGTTCGAATCAGCGACACCCGGGCGAGGCCGGAGGAGAAAAAAGCCGCTTTGCAGACGGTTTTGCGGGCCGAACCGCAGTTTCTGGAACAGATGAACGCCATTGTGTTTCGGTTCGATCAGGAAAGTTTTGAACGGGTTCGGTTGCTCGAGCAGATCGAATGGGTGCTGACGGTGGCAACGCTGCTGACGCTGCTGATTGAAGGGTTGCTGATTTTCCGGCCGGTGGTTACCCATACCAAAGACGTGATTCGGAAACTGACCGAGTCGGACGAAGCGTTGCGGAAAGCCAACGAAAACCTGGCCGTTGCCAATACGGAGCTGGAAAATACCAACCGGCAACTGGTCATCACGCAGCGCGAACTGCTGTGGGCCAGTGAGGAAAAATACCGGCTCCAGATGGTCGAGGAAACCGTGCGGTCGGCGGCTTTGCTCGAAGGGCAGGAAGAAGAACGGCGCCGGTTTGCGCGCGAACTCCACGACGGGATCGGCCAGATGCTGACCGGTTTGAAGCTGCGTGCCGAACGGCTGAAGGTAATCCCATTTCCTGAACCGAAACACCGGCAACAGTTTGACGAATTGTGTGACCTGATTTACGACGTCATTCAGACCACCCGCCAGACTTCGCATAACCTGATGCCATCCGTCCTGAGTGATTTTGGTCTGGGGGCCGCGTTGCAGTTTTTAGCCGAGCAAACCGCCCGGGCGTCGGGTATTGATGTCGCATTTGAGGGGAGTACGGGCGAAAAGCGCCTGAGTCCGGCGGTGGAAATCGGGCTCTACCGCATTGCGCAGGAAGCGTTGAACAATGCCGTCAAACACGCTGAGGCCCGGAAAATCCGGATCAGCTGGCAGAACGAAGACGCGAAAATTACGTTATCGGTGGAAGACGACGGAAAAGGTTTTCAGCCGAAAATCGGGCTAAAGGAACGACAAATTCCGGTCATCAAAGGGCTGGAGAATATGCGCACCCGGGCCCGTTTGCTGAACGGCGAATTCACCATTCTGTCGAAACCGAAAAAAGGGACGAAGGTAATCGTCCATGTACCAGACACGAATCACGCATGATGCCGATACGAATTCTTGTAGCCGACGACCACTCGGTGGTCCGAAAAGGCATCCGGTTATTGCTGGAAGATGAAACGGATATCGAAATTGTCGGGGAAGCACCCGACGGCGACGACGCCATCGATCTGATTCCGGTGGTGCAGCCGGATGTGCTGTTTCTGGACATCACCATGCCCCGCATGTCGGGCATCGAGGCCCTGCAAATCATTACGCAGCAATATCCGAAAATCCGGATTCTGATGTTCAGCATGCACAACAACAAGGATTACATCCTGAAAGCGGTGCAGTATGGCGCGGCCGGTTATTTACAAAAAGACACCGACCGCGAAGAAATCCTGCGGGCCGTTCGGGCCGTGGTTAGTGGCGAATTATATTATCCGCCGAGCGCATCGTCGGTCATCATCCGGCATCTGGTGCAGCCGACTGCGTCGTTCAAAAAAGAAGAGGTCGAGTACACACCCCGGAAAAAGTCCTCGATCTGGAACAAGGTCAGCTCGCGGGAAGCCCAGATTCTGACCTGCCTGACTGAAGGCATGAACACGCAGGAAATTGCCAAACGCTTCGATATCAGCACCAATACCGTGGCTAACCAGCGCGCCAGTATTCTGAAGAAAGTTGGCGTGAAAAATACCGTCGATCTCATCCGACTGGCGTTGGAAGAAAAAGCCGGCGGTTTCAAATAACGGTTTTTCCTGATTTGCAGCCCGGACGAACTAACCAACCGGTCCGGTTTTCGACACCTGATCGGGTTACGTGGGCACTCGTTTACGGTAGAGGAGTGGCACAAGAAATAGCCCGGTTTTTGACGACCGGGCTAACGCCTGATTATTATCTCCTGTCAGGCTTTGTGATCCGTCTATCCATGGACCGGAGCCTTACCCTGCGCGGCAGCACCGGCATCACGAAAGCCCGGGCAGGAGGGCAGGCGAGTGGTTACACTGACGGAGTTAATTGCAGTTGTCGATTTCGAACCGTTTACTTTTTCAGGGAGTGGTAAACAACGTGTCCGTTTCGCATTACCCATTCTACTTGCGGCAGGGATTGCGGAAAGGCGGTTTCCAGATCACCCCGGAAAGCCGCCAGGTTGGCCTGCATTCCGGGCTTAAGGATACCGACGCGCTGGGAAATGCCCAGTGCTTTGGCTGCGTTGTAGGTGGCAAAACGAAGGACGTCGGACGCGGGGAGCCCGGCTTCATAGTACGATAAAATGACATCGACAGCGCCTTCTCCGCGCCCGATGCCGTTGATATCAAAATAATAATCGGAGCCAGCTACAATCGGGACGCCCTTTTGGACGGCCCGGTTCAGACGGTCGTGAAAGCTTTTCAGGGCGGTGGTCGTGTATTCTTCAGCTTCTTTGCCCTGCATGCCGATTCCGGCCACCATAATCCCAGCTTTCTGCCGGGAAACGTCCGTCGGAACCAGGTATACGCCTTTCTGCGCCATCAGCGTCAGCGTGCTGTCCGATAAGGAATAACCGTGTTCAATGCCATCGACGCCGGCCAAAACCGCATCCCGGGCCGATTCATCGTAGGTCGCATGCGCCGTTACCGGAATGCGGTTTTCGTGGGCGGTGGTCACAATCGACCGGATTTCGTCCGGGGCCAGCACGCGGTTATCAGTGTTCATGCACACTTTGATCACGTTCACCCCGTGCTGGAGGTGTTCCAGCACGGCCGCCCGGGCGTCGGCTGGGCCCCGTATGACCCGGTATTCCTGCTGGATCACGAAACTGTCGGCCGGAAAGAGTTTGCCAAACTGCCCGCCCGGCGGACTCAGGATCGGACCCGAAACCACCATTTCGGGTCCCAGGGACGGGTTCGTGGCCAGCTTTTTCTGCAACTGGCTGTCGAGGTATTGCCCCGAGTTCCCCAGATCGCGCACCGTCGTCAGGCCCGCTTCGAGGTTACTCCTGGCAAAGCGTAGTCCCTGCCGCAGCCGCTCCTCCGCCGGAATCTTGGACGCATCTTCCAGGCCGGTTTTGGTCTGTTTCTGGTTAATGAGCAGGTGGGTATGGGCATCGATCAAACCGGGTGTGACCGTATGCTGGCGGAGATCAACGACCGTAGCGCCTTTAGGCATCCGCAGTTTCGGCCCCACGGCCTGAACCAGACCGTTCTGGATGAGGATGTCCTGGTTGACGAAAAACCGCTGCTGTTCGCTGTCGTACAATTTTCCCGCCCGGATCAGGAACGTCTTGGAAGAAAGCGTTTGAGCCATTCCGGACAGGGTCAGGCAAATGAAGAGTAGGCTGGTAAAAATAACAGGCATTGCTGATGACGTTGGAACCCGAAAAGTAACCCTAAATTTTTAGTTTCTCAGCAGAGATGGGCTTTAAAACGCTCGGGCGGGTTCGATATGAATCAATATGTCATAAATAGCCGGTTTCTGCTCCATGATGGCTTCTTTGACCGCGTGGGCAATATCGTGTCCCTGCCAGACGGACAATTCGCCCGGCACTTCGAGGTGTAAATCCACAAAATATTCAAAACCGGTTTTCCGCACCAGACACTTTTCCACCCGTTTCACCTGCGGGATCGTCAAGGCAATGGCTTCCAGTTCGGCTTTCCAGTCGCCGGCGGGCGATTCGTCCATCAACTCCCCGAACGATGGCCGAAAAATATGGTAGGCATTGAAAACAATAAAGCCCGACGCCAGTAGGGCCGCCCAGTCGTCGGCGCTTTCGTAGCCCGGTCCGCCGATCAGCGCAATGCTAATCCCCACAAAAGCCGTCAGGGAGGTGATCGCGTCGCTGCGGTGGTGCCAGGCATCGGCTTTAATAGCATTGCTATCGGTTTCGGCCCCCACCTGCGCGATGCGTCGGAACAGCACTTCTTTCACCAGCACCACACCCGCCAGCACCACCAGCGTAAAGGGGGCCGGGACTTCGTGCGGAGCCTGAATATTCTGAATGCTTTCGACGGCAATCAGGATGGCCGCGCCCAGCAGGGCTACCGACACTAAAATGGCCGCCAGCGGTTCGGCTTTGCCGTGGCCGTAGGGATGATTCTGATCCGGTTTTCGGGCAGCCACCCGCAGTCCGAGCCACACAAAGGTGGAGGTAATGATATCCGTGCCGGATTCGATGGCGTCGGCAATCAGCGCGTAGGAATTGCCCAGCCACCCCGCCGTTCCTTTGACCAGCAATAAAACGAGGTTGACGAGGATGCCGATCAGCGTCGTTTTCTGGCCCCGTTTGGCTTGATGCGGTTTTAGGGATTGTTCCATCATAAAAAAGCGAAGGACCGTTTGCCTGTTTCTAGTTAAAACCGTTGTTTTAGCCAGATAGTTACCCGGGTGTTTATTCAACTGCGTCCGCCCGGCCGGTGCAAAGCCAATCAACTTTCGCGCCTGACGCACTTATATATTCCGATTGTTGTTCTACGCCCATGAAAGTATTCGCTGCTATCCTGCTGGTTCTGGCGGGAATTTATGCCATTTCCTGCTCTGAATCGCCAAAATCGAGCGATGGCCCAGCCGAAAATCCGTATTATTCCCGGACCGATACGACGCGGTTGACGGTTAGCAATTCAGAATGGAAAACGATTCTGCCGCCTGCGTTGTACGCCGTTGCCCGGCAGCAGGCTACTGAGCGCGCTTTTACGGGCAAACACTGGAACAGCGAAACCAAAGGGACGTATTACTGTGCGGTTTGTGGTAACAAGTTGTTTCGATCACAGGCCAAATTTGCCAGCAGTTGCGGCTGGCCGAGCTTTTTCGAACCCAGTCGGCCCCAGAGTGTCTTATACCGACCCGACCACTCGCATGGCATGCACCGGACCGAGGTACTTTGCGCCCGTTGCGACTCCCATCTGGGTCATTTATTCAACGATGGGCCGCCCCCCACTCGGAAGCGGTTTTGCATGAATTCGATTTCGCTCGATTTTGAACCCGACAGTGTTGTCACGGCAGCCCGATAAGGGGCCGGTTATTCGCCAGCTCGTAAATTGACAAGTTCAGCGTGGCGTCATCAGAAAAACATCAGGTGGGCCGAAAACCGGGTCGCCATTTTTCCGTCAGAGCCCAAGCGGTTTCAGCCACGGGACCCCTCGAAACCACGGCCGTTGATTCCGCCATCCGCTACGATGGGCCTCAGAAAGAGCATATTACAAAAGCAAAAAGCCCGCTAACCTTTGACAGTTAACGGGCTAAACGGGTTGTCAGTTGCCGGGGAAGGATTCGAACCCTCACAAACAGAACCAAAATCTGTCGTCCTACCCTTAGACGACCCGGCAATTGCGAGTGCAAAGATAGCGGTTCCCAATTTAAAAAAGCAAGAAGCCGCTCAAAAAAGTTAAGATTTAAGCGTTAAGAATGAAGGGTTATCAAGAAAGCGTCAGCCAACTCTTCATTCTTAACGCTTCACTTTTAATTAATTACGCCCTGTGTTTCGGCGGTCGGAATTATTTTTTTTACCAGGCCCTGAAGCACTTTGCCGGGGCCGCATTCGACAAAAACCGTAGCGCCGTCGGCGCCCATGGCTTCGACCGACTGCGTCCAGCGAACCGGGGCGGTGAGCTGGGCAATGAGGTTGGCCTTGATGGTCGCGACATCCGTAGCCGGTTTGGCGTTCACGTTCTGATAAATCGGGCAGCGTGGCTGGCTGAACGGCGTTGTTTCAATCGCCCGGGCCAGTTCAGCCCGGGCCGGTTCCATCAGGGGGGAGTGAAACGCGCCACCCACCTGCAACGGTAATACCCGCTTGGCACCGGCTTCTTTCAGCTTTTCGCCCGCCAGCCGGACTCCTTCCAGCGAACCGGAAATCACGACTTGGCCCGGGCAGTTGTAGTTGGCCGGAATGACCACTTCCTTAAACTGAGTAGCTGCGGCTACTTCCAGACAGATTCTTTCAATGGTTTCGTCGGGCAACCCCAGCACTGCCGCCATGGTCGACGGGTTGAGTTCGCAGGCTTTCTGCATGGCGCTGGCGCGTTGAGCTACCAGCCGCAACCCGTCTTCGAAGGATAAACCGCCAGCCGCCACCAGGGCAGAAAACTCGCCCAGGGAGTGCCCGGCCACCATCGAAACGTCGAACCGATCCGGCGCAAAGTCCTCAACGGTCTGGGCCAGAATAACGGAATGGAGAAAGATCGCGGGCTGCGTCACGTTCGTTTGTTTCAGCTCCTCGTCGGTGCCCTCAAACATCACCTTTGTGATCTCGAAGCCCAGGATGTGATTGGCCTGTTCGAACAGGTATCTCGCTTTTTCGGACTGCTGATACAATCCTAACCCCATGCCAGTAAACTGCGCACCCTGACCGGGGAAGATATACGCTTTTTTCATAGTCGGACAAAAGTAACAGGCTTCGGGTTATTATTCCAAAAACCGGGCGTTTAACTCCGGAGCGGGCCGGTCAGGCAGCCAAAGATCCGTCTGGTTCGAAAGCGATGGGGCGGGTCGCGGTCGATGTCAGCATCGACCACAGCCTTACACAACGGGCAAACCCCGTCGAAGCGGATAGATAATTCTCCTGTTTACGTCCTCGCTATAATCCTATTCCAATCCCGCATTACGAGAACAAATAATGTGACGGGTATGTTACCCAATCGGTAGAAAGTCCAACCTTTTATTGATTCCAAATAAGCGTAAAAAAACGGGCTTTTTTTGGTTCGAATTGCTTTGTACTGTAGTTTTGACCTCTACGAATCGGTTAATTTTCAAGCCGGTTTACTAAACAAAAATTTCTGATTACGCAATATGTCTTGGGTAACAACAACACTTTCCAGCTCCCTTGGTCGCAAGGTTGTGATGTCGCTGACAGGGCTGTTTTTGTGCACGTTCCTGATTGTCCATTTGGTGGGGAACCTGCAATTGTTCAAAGGCGATGAAGGACAGTCCTTCAATGAGTACAGCTACTTTATGACCCATAACCCGATCATAAAGACAATTTCGTACCTGCTGTATACGTCCATTATTGTCCATGCGGTGATGGCACTGGTTTTAACCCGGCAAAACCAGGCGTCGCGCCCCATCAAGTATGCCTACGCCAAACCGGAAGCCAACAGCCACTGGACCTCACGGAATATGGGCATTCTGGGGACTATCATTCTGATTTTCATTGTGATCCATATGCGGACCTTCTGGTTCACGATGCACTTTGGGCCGATCACGCTGGCAGGGGAGGAAATTCAGGCGGGGTCGATTCCGGAAGTTACCTATGACGGCGAACCGATCAAAAACCTGTATGCCGTAACGACGTTTGCGTTCTCTTACCTCTGGTATGTGATTTTGTATGTGGTGTCGATGGCCGCCCTGTCTTTTCACCTGGTACACGGTTTTCAGAGCGGTTTCCAGTCGCTGGGTCTGCGGCATAAGAAATATTCTCCGCTGATTGAATGGGTCGGAACGTACGGTTTTGGCGTGCTTATTCCCGCGCTATTTGCCGCCATGCCGGTTTACATTTACCTGAAAGTGCACCATATTATTTTTTAATCAGAACAGGGTTTAGCGCGGAGCATCAAACCGCATCTGTCTATGATCGACGTATTAGAAGAGAAAGAAACCGGACTGAAACTGGATTCGAAAGTTCCGGAAGGACCCCTTGCCGAGAAGTGGGCGAAACATAAATTCAACCTGAAGCTGGTCAACCCGGCCAACAAACGGAAATACGAAGTTATCGTTGTCGGAACCGGTCTGGCGGGGGCCTCGGCCGCTGCGGCTTTGGCCGAATTAGGCTATAACGTCAAGGCCTTCTGCTTTCAGGATAGCCCGCGCCGGGCGCACAGTATTGCGGCCCAGGGGGGGATCAATGCTGCCAAAAACTACCAGAACGACGGTGATAGCGTTTTCCGGTTGTTTTACGATACCATTAAAGGCGGTGACTACCGCGCCCGCGAAGGCAATGTGCACCGGCTGGCCGAAGTGAGTGTCAATATCATCGATCAGTGTGTCGCTCAGGGGGTTCCGTTTGCCCGCGAATACGGCGGGGCGCTGGCCAACCGCTCGTTCGGGGGCTCGCAGGTGTCGCGGACGTTCTACGCGCGCGGCCAGACCGGGCAGCAGTTGCTGCTGGGGGCCTACAGCGCATTGAGCCGGCAGGTCGCCAACGGAAAAGTAAAATTGTTTCCGCGTACCGAAATGCTCGATCTGGTGGTCGAAGGCGGAAAGGCCCGCGGAATCATCACCCGGAATCTGGTAACGGGTAAAATCGAAGCGCATTCGGCCCATGCGGTTTTGCTGTGTTCGGGCGGCTACGGCAACGTCTTTTACCTGTCGACCAACGCTATGGGGTCGAACGTAACGGCTGCCTGGCGGGCGCACAAAAAAGGCGCGCTGATGGCCAACCCGTGTTTCACCCAGATTCACCCGACCTGTATTCCGGTGAAAGGGAATTACCAGTCGAAACTGACGCTGATGTCGGAATCGCTGCGGAACGACGGCCGGGTGTGGGTGCCGAAAACGAAGGAAATGGCCGAGAAAGTCCGGAAGGGCGAAATCAAGGCGAAAGATATTAAGGAAGAAGATCGCGATTACTTCCTGGAGCGCCGGTATCCGTCGTTCGGAAACCTGGTGCCGCGCGACGTGGCTTCGCGGAACGCCAAAATGGTGTGCGACGAAGGGCGCGGTGTGGCACCGACGGGCCTGGCGGTTTTCCTCGACTTTGGCGATGCCATCAAGCGCGACGGCCGGAAAGTGATCGAAGCCAAATACGGGAACCTGTTCGAAATGTACGAGAAAATCGTGGACGATGATCCGTACGAAACCCCGATGAAGATTTACCCCGCCGTTCACTATACGATGGGCGGTTTATGGGTCGACTATAACCTGATGACCAACATTCCGGGTCTGTATGCACTGGGTGAAGCCAACTTCTCCGACCACGGCGCCAACCGGCTGGGTGCTTCGGCGCTGATGCAGGGGCTGGCCGACGGGTATTTTGTCATTCCGTATACACTCGGTGATTACCTGGCTTCCATTGGCCCGGCGGATAAACTCCCGGTCACCCATGCCGCTTTCAAGGATGCCGAGAAAACCGTACAGGACACCATCACGAAGCTGCTGTCGATCAAAGGCGAAAAAACCGCCGAGGAATTCCACCGGCAACTGGGCCACATCATGTGGGAATACTGCGGAATGGCCCGAAACGCCGAAGGGCTGGCCAAAGCCAAAGTGATGATTCAGGAACTTCGGAAAGAATTCTGGACCAACCTGCGGGTGATTGGTTCCGATATGGAACTGAATCCGGCGCTGGAACAGGCTTCTAGGGTGGCCGATTTCCTGGAACTGGGCGAACTGATGGTGGATGATGCGCTGAACCGCAACGAATCCTGCGGAGGACACTTCCGGGAAGAGTATTCGACGGAAGACGGTGAGGCCCGGCGCGATGACGAAAATTATACGTACGTCGCTGCCTGGGAATACAAAGGCCCGAATCAGCCGGAAAAACTGCATAAGGAACTGCTGAAGTTTGAAACCGTCAAGTTGACACAGCGGAGTTATAAATAAGGTTTAAAGTTTAACGTTTAAGGTTTAACGTTTCAAGCCTTAGGCTCAGACGCCAAACGAAATGAATCTTACACTGAAAGTCTGGAGACAAAAAAATAGCCAAACACCGGGCCAAATGGTGGAGTACAAAGTGTCGGATATTTCCCCGGATATGTCGTTCCTGGAAATGTTTGACGTGTTGAATGAACAACTTTCGCATAAAGGGGAAGAACCGGTGGCGTTCGATCACGACTGCCGGGAGGGGATCTGCGGCATGTGTTCGATGTACATCAATGGCCGGCCCCACGGTCCGGAAACCGGTACCACAACCTGTCAGCTCCACATGCGGAAGTTTAATGACGGCGATACCGTTGTGGTGGAACCCTGGCGGGCGCGGGCTTTCCCGGTTATCAAAGACCTGATTGTGGATCGTGATGCGTTCGATCGCATTATCCAGGCCGGTGGTTATATTTCCGTAAACACGGGTTCGGCACCGGATGCCAACGATATTCTGATTCCGCGCGAAATTGCCGACGAAGCGATGGATGCGGCCCAGTGCATTGCCTGTGGAGCCTGCGTGGCGGCCTGCAAAAATGCCTCGGCGATGTTGTTTACGGCCGCGAAGGTCTCTCAACTGGCGGTTTTGCCGCAGGGCAAGGCCGAACAGAAAATGCGGGCCGAGCGGATGGTGGCCCAGATGGACGCCGAAGGTTTTGGCGCCTGTTCATTCACGGGGGCCTGCTCGGTGGAATGCCCGAAGGCAATTTCGCTCGATCACATTGCCCGGTTAAACCGCGAATACCTGGGAGCCAAACTGACCTCGAATAACGTATAATCCAGTCGGTGGTCGATAGGAACGCCCGGTTTTCAAAACCGGGCGTTTTTTTATGCCTTTTCCGCGAATTTCAGGACGGTCATGTGACTTTATCACCGGATTTGCGTCACTATTAGGCAATTGGCTCCGGTCATTGCCCTAATTGCTTCGAAACCGTCCATCAACCGCTGTACGTATGGGTATTCTAGTGTCAATTTTCGTCGGTGCTGTCGCCGGATGGCTGGCCGACCTGGTTTTCAAGCGTTTTTCGTTTTCAATCTGGATACAGATTCTGCTGGGGATCGCCGGTGGCTTTGTGGGCAACTGGCTGTTAGGGAATGATTTGCAGCACGTTTTAGGGGTATCGGAACTTCCTGCCCGCATTATTACGGCCTTCCTCGGGGCGCTGGTCATTCTGGGAATTATGGCTCTGGTAAAAAGCCGCCAGAAGGCGTAATCAACTTTTCAGACCCTACTTGAAGATTTTTGTGACTTCTATGTGACTTTTTTCAGGGCCTTGCGTCTGATTAGTGACTAAAAGCTAATAATCTCCCTACCTATGGAAAAGTTAAAACGCAATCGTGTGCAGACCTCCCAGCGGATCATCAATGCACTGGAAGAAGTTATTGCCGAAAAAGGGATCCACGGAATTGGTATCAATCGGATTTCTGAAAAAGCGGGTGTCAGCAAAGTACTGATCTATCGTTATTTTGGCGGTCTGGATGGCCTGCTCATCCATTACATTAAAATGGGTCGCTTATTTCCGTTGGTCAGCCCCGTTACCTTGGAGCAACTACGGCCGGTTCACGAAAACGATCTATCCAAAGTATGGTTCAAACAACTGGTTCATACCTACCGGTTTTTCCGCCAGGTTCCGGCGGCTTTTCAGATTCTGAAAGCCACCGTAACCGAAGATAGCGCCGTGGCTGACGAAGCCAGCAAAGCCTTTGACGAAGAGCTGACCCGGCTTGTCGAACAACTGGCGTACGTAAAAGGGGCTGATTTTCAGGCAGTCTCAGCTATCATGACCGGCGCCATGTCCTACCTGACGTTGCTGGCAAAGAATAACCGTACGGTAGTCGGCATTAATTTATCCACGGAAGAAGGCTGGCAACGGATCGAGGACGCCGTCCGGATCATTTATACCGGATTGAACCACATGGCGGTGCAGTCCGAAAATGTGTCGCTGGAAGTACACCAGCCGGGCGTTTCGTCAACGTACTGGTGAAAACTGCGGACTGAAACCGGGTTAGTATCCTACGCTGGTTACCAATTTCCAGCCTTAACGGAGACACTCTTTTAGTTCGTAGGTACGTCTTCCGTTTCCCAGGTGGAGCGGTAATAATTGCGGAAAAACAGACCGAAGGCTACGATTCCACCGCCAAGCATCAGGCTCCAAACCGGCAATCGGTACATAATCAGTAGGAAATAAGCGATCATGGGCCAGAACAAACGCCCCATGAAACGGTCACGATCGTAGTGCCGGGATAGGAGAAAGGCATACTGGAGGAGCAACAGGCTGAGGCCGAAGAACCAGACGCCAACGGTCGCCCAAACCGCTACATCGGCCGGGCAATTATAAAGAAGCAAAACCGCTTCAGGACTAAGCAAGGTAGCCAGTATCCCGCCATAGGCCAGTACGCGTTTTACGAGCGAAACGGGTAAATTACGCAGCAGAAGTAATTGTGTCGCTTCAAACTGGTACAACTCAAAGATGATGCCTGCGTGAAAAGCTCCTGCCAGCAACATGCCGAGTAACAGTAATCGAATGTCGTAATCGTCGGTCGGGTAGAGAGCCAGTACGCCCATGGTGAGCAAACACGAGCCGGTTTTGGCCAGCAATAGCGTGGCCGGTTGTTCGCGAAACAGGTAGCGGATGAAGAAAAAAACGTACGGCGTAGTGAGCCGCTGCCGGAGCCAGGCGCTCAGATTCCCGCTAAACCGTTCGGGGTTGGGATGCCGCAAAGCGCGTTCGACAAAGGGCAGCGGCATTAGCGTGAGCAAAACAGCCACCAGCGTAACCACGACGTTTGCCGCCAGCGTGCCTTGCTTGCTGCCGACCCATAGCATGAAACCGGCATACGCAATGACCGGCATGAGCAGTTGAAAATGAAGTAGGTAGAGGATTGTCGTGCGCTTAACCGGCGGCACCAGCCGGAACAGTTGCAATAGGTCGGAAGTCTGAAACAGTTGCCAGCTAAACCGGACGACATAAACCGTATAGAGCAGCCAGAGCGTCAGGTAACCGGCCAGGAAAAACCCGTCGTGTACGGCATAGGTGGCCAGGGCAATGTGTTCGTTGGAACTCAGAAACCCAAAACCCAGCATCAAAACCACGATGAATAGCCCCGTATTTTGCAGGTAAAATTGCCGAACTACCAGCTTTTCCGGTAAGGTCCACAAGGCCGTCATCATTAAACCGGTTGTGGGAAGGGCTCCAGCGTTTGATGTTGCACTATCCAGGCCGAATCGATCGGGAGTTCGGTCGGGTCGACATCCTGATGCGTTGACAGCAGAAAACTCACCCCCTCCTGGCGTTGCTGCCGGATGCGGTCGATGACGACGTTGGTCGTTGCGTGATCGAGTGTAATCAGGGGTTCGTCGAGCAGGATCAGCTGCGGTTTTCCCAGAAACGCCAGCACAAGCGAGGTCTTTTTGAGCATTCCGCTCGAATAGGTGCCGACCGGCGTTTTAATGAACTCCCGGATACCGAATACGTCAATGAGTTCGTCAACCTGCTGGGCGGGGGCCTGTTTGGTCGTACCGACCCAGCGAATCAATTCCCAGGCCGTCAGAAAGGCCGGATAACGGGGTTCGGCTTCGCCATAATTAACCCGGAGCCGGTATTCGACAGGATGCGTTTTAAGGTCATACCGACTATTCAAAACCAACTGGCCATCAAACGGCAGTAAACCGGCTACGGAGCGAAAAAAGGTGGTTTTGCCCGAACCGTTCCGGCCTTTGATCCAATGAATGCCCGTCGGAAATTGCAATTCGGGGATAGCCAGCACCAGCCGGTTTTGGTACGCTTTACGGAAATTTCGGACGGTCAGCATAGAGGATCAGGCAGTGATGGCACGGAGGAGCGATGCAACTTATGACGGAATCCGGTCAATTCGTTGGGGTGGCCGGTTCTCCCTGCTCATTGGTTGGCGGTCAGCTGCTTCCGGGTCAGCCTTTCAACGACGAGTTCACCCACTTTCCGGCCCTGAATGGTGCCGGTTTCATTGGCATCCCGAAAATGGATTCCACCGTATAATCGGCTGTTGGCGACTTCCAGAGCGGCATCCCGAAAGGACTTGAATGAACGGACCCCGTGACCATACGGATGTTCGGTAGAATCGGTAAAGGCAACGCTATCGCCATAGAGAATCGTCAATACTTCAGCCGCTGCCGCCGAAATCACGCTATGACCGCTGGTGTATTCGGGGAAAGGGGGTGTTTGCAGAAAGGGGGTCCATTTCGGGTCGATGTATTTGTTAATAACGGTTTCGGGCCGAACCCGGTTACTGCGGTATTTTTCGTCCCAGCAGCTGATAAAACCGTCCGACAACGCGAAAGAGGTTAGGGCGTAAGCCTGTACACTTTTGGCAAAATCTGCTTTTTGCTGCCGGGCAATCGTAGCCGCAATGGCCAGCCAGTGACCGCCGGGCGTCATTTTTTTGGAAGCGTACGAAACGTGACCCGCCACGTTCATTACGAAGGCGTTATCATCCCAGAAAAACGCAATTTTGCGCTGCTCTTCCGTCTGGTGAATGCCCAGTTGGTAGACCTCATCGACCAGTTTGTAGAATGGACTGCCTTTGGTCATGTCGAAAGGAACCGGTTTGGGGGGAGCAAATTGCGAGCAGGTGTCCATCACCCAGCACCGGATTTGCATCCATTTGGGCTCGGCGGCTTCCATATACGCCGGGGGCGTGGGCACCCAGGTCCCTTCGGCATTCGTTACCGTATGTTTGAAACCGCGCGTTTGCTTGTAATGGTCCTTTCCGGCAAATTCCATGATGTGCTTGCCAACCGCTTCGCCGTAGGCCATTGAGCGCTCGATCACCTCCTCAGGAATGCCAATCGTCCGGTATTCTTCGTAAAACTTCTTTTCAAAACTGTCGAACATATCGCCCGAAAACGTCAGGTTTCGGCCTACAGTCAGAAAGGCCCGGGTACTGGCAAGTGGGAAACAATACTCCTGGCCGGGTTCGGGTTTTGGCGGGGCTGTAAAATTCCGAAGTTTTCCCGCCAACGATTCGTATTCCGGCTGGCCCGGGAGCATCGCTTCGTAGCCGGCCAGGTTGGCATACCCGTAAATCCGGCTGGCTACCGGGGGGGAGAAAATATCGTGAATGATCACATCGGTCAATTGCTTGACACACTGGTGGTAACGCTCGGGCTCAGCCGCTTTGGCGTTGTATTCTTCGGGGGTGGCTTTGGGCTGGCAGCTGGCAAAAATCCAGAAACCGCCTAGCACCATAACCCATGCGATTGGATTCTTCATGAGCAATCCTGGTCAAAAGTGGTGGTACAAGAGGATTACAAATTTACCTTAAAAAAAGCATACCTGATCAACTGTCTTATGATTTCCGTCATTCAAAGAAAGTTGCGGTGTGAAGGATGCGTTCTGAAGGGATTGGGTCCGTTCATTCAAAACCTTACTTCCTCCGAAATACCTGCATTGTTGTATCATTGCGGGCGACCAGCCAGAGCGGGGTATTGGCCACCCGAATCGGTTTGAGATCACGGACTTCGCCCTCCAGCAAAAAACCGCTGGCAAACGGCGAAAGAGCCGAAAATTGATTCGAATGGCTCGCCGATTTTCCCCGGTTTTTGAGAACCAGGCCGTAATTCGCATCGTAACGGCCCTGATAGGTGCTGACGCCGTAAAAATTGCCGCCCGCCAATACGTCCGGAAAACCATCGTTATCGATATCGTCGGTCCGAAGGGCAAAGAGTTTGGAAACCTGCGCCAGCATCGGCAGTGGATGCACCGAAAACCGCCCGTCGCCCCGGTTTTCCAGATACACCGATGCGAACTGGTTGACTTCGTATTCGTCGGCGTCTTTCAGCTCATCGTCTTCAAATACCTGTTCGATCGGTTTTCCGGCAAACGACGTATAATTTGTAAACCGTTTGTTGATGATGCCCGGCATCTGTTTACCCAACTCATCTTTGAAATTGACCGGATACCAGTTTTTTTCGTCGCGTTGATAGGCTAATACCTGATCGACGCTGCCATTTTTGTCAAAATCTTTCACCCACATCTTCAACCGCGGATCGACTTGTTTGATGAATTTGGTATTCAGTCCGAGATTGCCGGCCACCAGATCCAGGTCGCCGTCGCCGTCGAAGTCGGCGGCTGTCAGGCATTGCCAGAAACCGTTCAGGAGGGCATTTTCGTCGGTAATCCGTTTGACCGCTTCCAGCTTACCGTTTTGCTTGGCAAAGACCCGAATCGGCATCCAGTCGCCGGCGACGACCAGATCAAGGTCTTTGTCCTGGTCGTAATCCATCCAGATGGCGTCCGTTACCATACCCACTTTTCGCAATTCCGGTGCCAGCTGGTCGGTTTTATCCGTAAACCGGCCCTTGCCGTCGTTGATCAGCAAGTACGAATTCGGAACTTTTCCGTACGCAAACGCCACCACGCGACCGCCAACGAACAGGTCCAGGTCGCCGTCGCCATCGAAGTCTACCGGACGAACGCAGCTTTTGTTATCGTACATCGGCGGCAGGCCGTTCGAGCGGCTGAAGTTGCCTTTTCCGTCGTTCAGGTACAGCCGGTCGACCTGTTCGGGCATTTTTTCAAAAAACTCGTTGCCGCCCGACACCACGTACAGGTCCAGGTCCTTGTCGCCATCGGCATCGAAGAAAACCGCATCGACATCCTCGTAGGTCGAATCCGTCTGAAAAACCGGCTGGTAACTGGCCCGAAACCGCCCGTCGGGCTGCTGAATCTGCAAACTACCGGCTTGCCATTTGGCACCTGCCGCGTAAAAATCATCCCGCCCGTCGCCGTTGACATCGCCGACCGCCAGTTTGGGGCCTTCCATCGACACCTTGAACGGCATCAGCGACTCGCGGACAAAATCAAAATAGGTATTTTCCTGATGCTGGTACGCGATGGGGTGCTGGCTGGTCACGTCCTGTAGCAGTGGGGTCGGTTCGGGCGCGGTAAACCGAAAATTTTCCACCTCCTGCTGGGCGGCCGTTTGCTTCAAAACCAGCGTCTGATTGGCCTTAACTGCCATCTGGATTTCCATCTTCTGGTTCGGCCAGATCACGATCAGCGAATCGACGGCGGAAAGCTCGCCTAGTCCGAACGTCAGAACCGGCTCGACCGACGACTGAAACCCGCGCGTCGGCATCAGTTGCTGGAGTTGCAGACCGGATTTGGTTTTTAAAACCACTTTGGTTCCCACGCCAAATGCATTCCCGCTATTGCCCTGAAGCCGGATTTTCAGCCAGTGATGGTTCGGGAACAGGTCGTTGGCCCGATTCTGGTATAAACCCGCCGGGTCGTTGATGTCGTTGGTCACCAGATCCAGATCCCCGTCGTTGTCCAGATCGGCGTACACCGCCCCACTCGAAAAAGTCGGTTTTTCGAAACCCCAGACCACTGATTTGTCCGCAAATTTCAGCTCGGGAGAGCCTTTATACAGGTAGTTGTGCACCTTCCCTTCAGGCATCGTCGCAATGGCTTTCTCGTCCAATGATTTAGAGGTTTCGATGGCATACCGCAGCGAGTCGTCGGACGCGTATTTGACGTAATCGAGGTCGTTGGGCCGCCGGACAATCCCATTCGAAATGAACAGGTCCTTGATGCCGTCGTTATCGTAATCGGCCAGCAGCGGTGCCCAGCTCCAGTCGGTGGCAGCTATCCCCGCCAGCGCACCCACTTCCATGAATTTCTTGCCCGACTGGCTGATTTGCAGACAGTTTCGGCTGTACTGGTTCATGTAGCCGAAACTCAGTTTGTAGAGGTAGATATCCAGCGGATCTTCGCCCAGCGACATTTTTTCGACGGTTTCGTCTTCGGGATACATATCGAGTGTCACCACATCCGGAAAACCGTCGTTGTTGACATCGGCCACATCGTTGCCCATCGAAAACCGGCTGACATGCGCAAATGCCGTCCGAACGCTTTCCGTAAAACCGCCCTTGCCGTTGTTTATATAGTAATAATCATCCTCATGAAAATCGTTGGAGACGTAAATGTCCTCCCAGCCATCGTTGTTCAGATCGGCCACCGAAATGCCCAGCCCGTAGCCCATAGCCGCCCCAAAAATCCCGGCCTGCTCGCTGACGTTGACGAAAAGCGGAGAAGGCGAACTTCCTCCGCTTCCTCGTTCCACCATCATGTTCCGATACAGATAATCGCCCGATTCATTCTGGCGGAGGTGACGGGCGGTCACGCGGTCGTAAGACCGGGAGGTGTGAACGGCATGATTCAATAAGTACATATCCAGATCGCCGTCGTGGTCGTAGTCGAAGAAAGCCGCCTGGGTTGAAAAACCGGTAAAATCCAATCCGTAGTCAGCGGCTTTTTCGGTAAAAGTGCCATCTTGGTTATTGATATACAGTTCGTTCGAGCCTTCAAGTCCCTTGAAGTTGCCGACAGCGCACACGTAAATGTCCAGCCAGCCGTCGCCGTTGACG
This sequence comes from Larkinella bovis, assembly GCF_042655385.1. Lineage (NCBI taxonomy): Bacteria > Pseudomonadati > Bacteroidota > Cytophagia > Cytophagales > Spirosomataceae > Larkinella > Larkinella bovis. The sequence continues at coordinate 65,790 of NZ_JBHSMA010000003.1, forward strand.
TCGGCCATTGTGACGCCTGTCTGCCAGTCCGAAAATCCCTCAACCCCGGCTTTGGGCGTGATGTCTTCGAACGTCATCCCGCCTTTGTTGAGATACAGCCGGTTTTTGCCCTGATTCGAAACAAAGTACAGATCGGTCAGGCCATCGTTGTTGATATCCCCGGCGGCCACGCCCGCGCCGTTGTAGAAATACAGGTAGTCGATGATGTTGAATTTGTCGGTATTCTGCACGCGGTTGACAAAACCGATGCCCGTCCGGGTCGAATCCAGCGACTGGAAAAGCGGTTTTTCGGACGGAGCGTTTAGGTTTTTACAACCCAAAGCCAGCAACGTTACGGTTATAAAAAAGAGGCTGAATCGTTTCATAATCATTAATCTGAACCGAGGTTCCGCGGAATTAACCAGGATGGCTCCGCATCACTGGCTATATCCCGGCTAATCCTTTAATCCGTGGAAATCCCGTTCAAGAACCTGCACTTGATCGTTGTTTTTTACGGCCACAAACTGGCCCTGTTTCAGCTGTGCCAGATGCCGAACCTGGCCGCGAACGATGAAACCGGATGCGGTCGGGTTGAGCGGCTCCCAAGTGCCCGGCCCTTTGCCGAGCAGCACCAGCCCGTAACTGGCATCGTACCGCCCAATTTCGGGCAGCACGTCGTAGAAGTTGCCGGTCAGAACCAGATCCGGTTTCCGGTCACCGTTGACGTCGGTGATTTCGATGCCGCAAATGGGCGAAAACTGGGCTTCTTCCGGTAACGGCTGAAACGTTAGTTCACCTTTGCCGTTGTTGAGTAACACCGCTGATTCGCCCGTATAGGCCCGTTGCACAACGGCGCTTTGCAACTGCTTCTCGTCCAGAATCTCGTTTAGTTTCTTGCCCGCATAATCCGTGAACTTGATGTATTTTTTCTTGATTACCGGCATTTCCTTCTGCAAATCCTGCTTCAGGACCATCGGATACAAGGTGCCGGTTTCGTCGGCGCAGTTGATGATTTGTTCCAGACTGCCATTTTGGTCGAAGTCTGCCGTGTAGAGTTCCGCCGGTGTTTTGGCGGTTGCCTTGATCCGGGAATTCAATCCCAGGTTCCCAACAACCAGATCCAGGTCGCCGTCGCCGTCCACATCGCCCGGTTTGATGCAGTTCCACCAACCGGCAGTGGGCGTGGCCGAATTCGGCAGTTTAACGGTTTGCGGATTCACCAACCGCCCGCGCTGGTTCTGAAAAACCGTCACCGGCATCCAGTCGCCGACCACAATCAGTTCGGGAAAACCGTCGCCGTTCAGATCGGCCCAACTGGCATCGGTCACCATGCCCAACTGCTCCACCTCGGGCAGGTATCGTTTTGTGTAATTTTTAAAATTTCCGGTACCGTCGTTCGTCAGCAGGTAACTACCCGGATTAAAACCGTATTGCCCCGGAATCAGGCGTGTGCCGACAAAAATATCCATGTCGCCATCGCGGTCGAAGTCGGCAGCGGCCACACAGGAACCACTGGCTTTCAGGTTCGGCAGTCGTTCGTCGCGCGTAAAACCGCCCTTGCCGTCGTTGAGGTACAGACGGTCGAGTAGTTCGTCGGCTTCGGCTTCAAATTCGTTGCTGCCCGACACGACGTATAAATCCAGGTCGCGGTCACCATCGGCATCGAAGAAAACCGCATCGACGGCTTCGTAGGTGACATCCTGCCGAAAAACCGGGGGTGTTTTCTCCATGAATTTTCCACCGGACTGCTGCACAAAAAGCCGGTGCGGTTTCCCAAAAGCGCCCCCGAAAAAGACATCATCCAGGCCGTCGCCATTGACATCGCCGGTCGCCAGGGCGGGGCCGCCGGTCGAGAGCATCTGTTTCAGGAGCGGATCGCGGTTGTAATCCACAAACGGGCTTTCTTCGTGCCGGTAATTCAAGCCAGAAATGGCCGTAATATCCTTGAAAAGCGGTTTTGTTAGCGGTTTTTCGGGTTTCCAGAAACCGGTGGCGTTCGCTTGATGGAGCGTCAGCAGTTGATTCGCGTTGGGCTGGCGCAGCGTTTGCTGGCGGTCGTCGGGCCAGATCACCGTCAGCGAATCGATCCGGGGATTCGCGCCCAGTCCGAACAACAGGTTCAGATCGACCGACGACTGAAACCCGCGGTTTGGCATTTGCTGCAACACCTGCATTTGCCCTTTCTGGTACAGAAAAACCCGGGTTCCGATGGCGTTGCGGTTTTGCGCGTCACCAACCAGCCTGACGCGCAGGTAATTCGTCTTGTTTTTCTCCACCGATCGGTTTCTGAAAACCGATACCGGCGAGTTAACATTGTTTACGACCAGATCCAGGTCGCCGTCGTTGTCGAGATCGCCGTAAGCCGCTCCGTTCGAGAAATTGGGTTCGCCCAGGCCCCAGGCTGCGGCCTGATTCGAAAATTTTAGCTTGCCATCGTTCCGGAACGCATAATTCGGAATCGGTTCGGAAGGCGCTTTGTCGAGAAATTCCTTGAAGTTGAATTCACGCTGACGGGCAATCTGGGCCATGTTTTCGCGGTCGGCCAGGAAGTGAATAAAATCCTGATCGGTCACGTCTTTGGCGATTCCGTTGGCGACAAAAATATCCTTCTGGCCGTCGTTGTCCATGTCGAAAATCAAGGCGCCCCAACTCCAGTCCGTCGCATGAACCCCCGAAAACCGGGCTACGTCACTGAACAGCGGAATCGTCGTTTTCCCGGAACCGGGTTCAGCACCCTGATTCAGATGCAGCATGTTCTGCATGTACTGGTAATGAAAATCCCGCGCCAGTTTGATTTCCTGCAAGTCGTAATTCTCAAACGCACCGGTTTTTTTGAGTCGTACATCGTTGCCGGGTAGCATGTCCGTCACGAAAATATCCAGCCGGCCGTCGTTGTTAACATCGGCCACGTCGGCACCCATCGATGACAGACTCAGGTGCGGCATGGCCTCTTTGACCGATTCCCGGAACGTGCCGTCATGGTTGTTCAGGTACAGATAATCCCGTTCGTAAAAATCGTTGGAAATGTAAATGTCGAGCCAGTTGTCGTTGTTAACGTCGCCAATCGTAATGCCTAGCCCAAAACCAATCAGGCTGCCGTAAATCCCGGCCTGTTCGCTGACGTCTTTGAACGGGGAAAGGGGCGTTCCGGCTTCCTTTTCGGCCTTCTTCCTTTCTTCCACCATCATATTCCGAAACAGCTTGTGGCCACCGAGTGGATCCCGTTCGGAGCGGAGGTTGGCGTAACCGAGTTTGCCGACGGGCAGAAAACTGTTGTTGAGCAGGTACATGTCGAGGTCGCCGTCGCGATCGTAGTCGAAAAAAGCCGCGTGGGTCGAATAACCCTGATCATCCAACCCGTATTCTTTGGCTCGTTCGGTAAAAGTCAGCCTTCCGTCTTTCCCGACGCCATTGTTGATAAACAGCTCGTTTTTCCGATCATCGCCCGGACGGATACCGGCGTTGCAGACGTACAAATCCAGCCGGCCGTCGCCGTTGACATCGGCAAAGGTCGCGCCGGTGCTCCAGGCCCGTTTTCCGGCCACGCCGGTTTGGGCCGTTACGTCTTCGAACTGCAGATTTCCCTGGTTAAGGTATAATTTGTTATCGCCCATGTTGGCGATCAGAAATACGTCCGGTAAACCGTCGTTATTGACATCGCCGATGGCGACGCCCCCGCCGTTATAGAAATTCCGGTAATTGAAAATGTTGAAATCCTTGTCATCGACGACCGAGTTGGTAAAGTTCAGCCGGGTTGTTTCCGGTGACAACTTCTCAAACAGCGTTTCTTCGGAGGGGCCATTCGGGGACTGACAACCCATCTGCGCAAGCAACAAAACCAATAGAATCCAATAACGCATGAACGGTGGCGGACTGAAAAAATCAAGTTTTAAAGATACTTAATAAATTATTTTTCAGGGCGGTTTTGCCCAAACGGGACTATCTTTTTGACCCCTGATTGGTAACAACTGAAAAAGCCCGGATCTCCGGGCTTTTTCAGGAAAACAGACGTTGATCAGTTATACCCCGGATTTTGTTTCAGTTTGGGGTTCAGCGAAATCTGGTCTTTCGGAATGGGGAATAACTCCCGGTATTTTTCCGAAGCCGGTTTAAAGCGCCACGCCTTGGTAAATTGCCCAAACCGGATCAGGTCCTGACGGCGGTGGTATTCCCAGGCCAGCTCGCGACCGCGTTCGGCCAGAATTTCGTCCAGGGTCAGTTGAGCGGCCGTATACTCCGGAACGCCCGCCCGACGACGGATGATGTTGAAGTCCGGCAGCGCATCGGCCACTTTTCCGAGCCGGAAATTGGCTTCGCCCCGCATCAGGTACACATCGCCCAGGCGGAACACGACAAAGTCGTTGCTCTGGTCGTTGGTGGTGTTGTTACGTTGGATTTCGTATTTCTGGCTGCGGGCCCCGGCCAGACGACCTGCCGGACCAGCTGGCATTTCAAAGGCCGGAATTTCGGGATTGATGACCATCGGAACACCGTCGTCGTCCAGTGGTTTGCCGCTGGCGTCGTATTGCTGGCCCACGATCCACATTTTCTTCCGCAAATCCTGGTTGGAGAACGAGTTGTAGAACTCGACTACCGTGGCGTAACCGTTCCAGGGCGAAGCGGGCAGGTTGTAGGTCAGCTGGTGTTTGTAGTGCAGCGTGGCCATCTGGATATTAAAACCGCCTTTTTTCGAGTTATCGAATGGCGTCGCCAGAATGATTTCCGGTGAGTTCTGGTTCTGAACCTTAAAGTTATCCATCTGATCGGCGGTCAGTGAGAACTTGGCCGACTTGATGATGTTGTCGCAGCGTTCCACCGCTTTTGCCCATTGCGGAGTGCCGGTATACACCTGAGCGTTGAGGTACATCTTCGCCAGAAGCATATCGACCACCGGTTTGTTAAACCGGCCATAATAGGCACCGCCTACGGTTTCGCTCAGCTTCGGATAGACCTCCAGCAATTCTTTCTCGATCCAGTTGAACACTTCCGTGCGGGTTTTCTGGTCGGGCGTGGTGGCACCGACCTGATCGGCGATAATCACATTCCCGAAGAAGTCCATCGCCTTGTAGTGGAAGAACGCCCGCAGCGCCCGCAACTCGGCTTTCAGGGCGTCGTCCGTTATGGAACCTAACTGCTGGTTGATGGACGTAATGTTGTTATAACACCAGGTCCAGGGACCATTGAACTGGCCGTTGTCAGTGGTGGGGTCCCAGGTATGCATGTACAGCCGTTTCCAGTTGTCGCCGTCTTTCCAGTCACCCCCGCGCGTCGGGACGATCTGCTCATCCGTCACGGCGTTCAGCCCGGCATGGTTGCCGTAATAATCGCCCAGACCGCTGTATAACGGACCAATCAAAGCGGCCTGTTGCTGAGCCGTTTGGCCAAACTGGTCGGTCGGAATAACGTCGTAGGTCTTTTCGTCCAGGTCCGTACAGGCTTGTCCCGCCAGCAGCAGAACCAGACAACCTCCCAGAACTTTTATGTTGGAATGAAACATCATGGTAGTTGATAATGAGTTGATGACTGCGATCAGAACGTCAGGTTAACCCCCAATTGGAACGAACGCGTTTTCGGATAAATATTGCTGAAGTCCATCCCGATATTGTTCGGGGCCTGGCTTTCGTTTTGCAGATCGGCTTTCACCTGAAGTTCCGGATCGACGCCTTTGTATTTCGTCAGCGTGAACAGGTTGTTACCACCAATATAAATCCGGGCGGCCGACAGGTATTTGCTGGTCGTTCGGATGTTGTAACCGATTTGCCAGTTATCCAGCCGGACATAGGTTCCGTTTTCCAGCCAGTAGGTTGACAGTACGTTCGTGCCGTAATCTTTCGGCAGGTCTGCCACGCCTTTCAACATGTTGGTTTCCAGGATCGAACCCGGAATCATCAGGTTGGAGCGCAGGTTGTTCAGAATTTTGTTGCCGAACGAACCGCGTAGCTGGAAGCTCAGGTCGAAGCCTTTGTAGGCAAAATTGTTGATGAACGAACCGGTCAGGAACGGTTGCGGATTACCCTGGCTGACCGGATTCTGGGCGGCAATTCCGGCGGCGGCATCGGCCTTGCTCACGTCCGTGGTCGGTTGATCGCCCGAACCCGGTTTTAGCAGCACCTTGCCGTCGGCCGTGTAGCTGACGAAGGTCGGAACGTTGTTGAACTCGCCCAGCGGACGACCCGGCCACAGATAGGAAGCAAATACATCCGACAGACCGCGCCCCCCGAAGGCGTTGAAACGGATCAGGCCCGAATCAAATTCGTCGCTTTTCAGGTTAACGATCGTGTTTTTGTTGTAGGCTCCGACGATGCGCGAGGTCCAGGTGAACGCATCACCCTGGATAATATCCCCCCCGAACGACAGTTCGACCCCCCGGTTGCGCATGGTTCCGACGTTGGCCCAGATGAAGTTCGTGAAGTATTTCACCCCGTCGGCCGGTACCGAGTAGCGGTACAGCATGTCTTTGGTGGTTTTGTTGTAATACTCCAGCGTACCCGAGAACCGCCCGTTCAGCAACTGGAAGTCCAGGCCGACGTTGGTGGTGGTCAGCACTTCCCATTTCAGGTTCGGGTTGGAGTTCTGGGTAATCCCGTAGCCCGGCAGGAAGTCGCCCACGCTGCCGTCGTAGTACGTGCCTTTCTGACCGTACAATTGCAGGGATTGGTACGGTTTCAGACCTTCGGAGTTCCCGGTTTGTCCCCAGCCCAGCCGCAGTTTCAAATAGTTTAGCGTCGTTGATTTCGGGAAGAAATCTTCGTTGGTCAGCGTCCAGCCCGCACCGACGGACGGGAAAAGACCCCATTTGTTGTTGGCTCCGAACTTCGAGCTACCGTCGCGACGGAGTGTGGCGGTCACGTTGTATTTGTCGTTCATGTTCACCGTGGCCCGGCCAAAGAAGGAAGCCAGTGTCGTGGCGTTGCGGTACGAGGTCGCGTAGTTAGACGCCGGGCTCAACAGCGTACCGGCTCCCAGCCCCAGGTTATCGTACGAAACAATACTGGTCAGGAATTGGGTGTTCCGGGCCTGAAACCCGTCATAGACGATGTTCTGGTACGAATACCCCCCCAGAATGGAGAAGTTGCTGTTGTTTTGCCCAAAGGGTTTGCTGTACGTCGCGGTTAGTTCCAGCAGCTTGTTGTTGTTCTGGTCCATCTTCCGGTACGATTCGCCGTTCGTCGACTGGAAAGCCTTGATACTGCGGTCGCGGAAGCGGCTTTCGTCGGTGTTCTCATTCTGGAACGCACCGTTGACGCCCAGCGTCAGCCCGTCGATGATTTCGTAGCGTAAGTTAATACCCCCGATCAACAGGCGTTTCTGCTGATCGAATTTCTGCCGTTCGATCATCGCCACCGGGTTAAACAGGTCAAAGCTCCCGCCCACTTCGTAATAACCGCCGACGTTATTCGCTCCGGTGGGGTCTACCACCGGCAGCGTCGGCAGGAAGGTTACGGCCCGGGCAATGATGCCGTCGTCGTTCAGTTTGGAGTTGGTATTGGTCACCACCAGGTTATACTGGATGTTCAGGCGGTTATCCAGGGCCTTCTGATCCAGGTTGATCCGGCCGGTCAAGCGGTCGAAACCGGTATTTTTGATGATCCCTTCGCGGCCAATGTAGTTGAGCGATCCCCGGTAACTGAAGGTGGGCGAACCGCCCGAAATCGCCAGGTCGTGGTTGGTCGTAAAACCGGTGCGGGTAACTTCCTTGACCCAGTCGGTATCGTAGTTTCCGTTCGGAAACCGGATTCTGTCGGCAGTCAGGGCGCTGGCTCCTTTGAGGGTTGTCACTGCATCGCGATACCCCTGCGCATCCAGTAAATCCAGCCGTTTTGAAATCGTTTCAATCCCGACGTAGTTGTTGAACGTCACCGTGGCCCGGCCTGATTTCCCGCGTCGGGTTGTCACGATAATGACCCCATTGGCGGCCCGCGAACCATAGATGGCGGCTGCCGAAGCGTCTTTCAGGACGTCCATGGATTCGATGTCCGTCGGCGAAACCGTCTGAATGGGAACGCCGATTACGCCATCGACCACATACAGCGGATCACTGCCACCGGCCAGCGACGTATACCCGCGCAACCGAACGGTCGGGGCCTGGTTTGGGTCGCCGGAGGGCAGTGTGATGACCAGACCGGCCACCTTACCCTGAATAGCCTGTAACGGGTTGGGCACAATCCCGGGATTAAATTCCTTGGCGGTCACCTGCTGCACCGAACCGGTCAGGTCCTTGCGTTTGGCCGTTCCGTACCCAACCACCACCACTTCTTCCAGGGATTTGGTGTCGGAGGTCAGAACCGCATCCACAACCGTCCGATTGCCAACGGCAATCTCCTGGTTTTGCAGACCGATAAAACTAAAAACCAACGTAGCGTTGTCGGGAACATTGCTGAGGGAATATTTACCGTCAGCATCGGTGTTGGTTCCGCGGGTGGTCCCTTTCAACTGGACCGTTACACCCGGCAGCCCCACCTTTTCTTCGGCAGACGTCACCGTACCGGTTACGGTGCGCTCCTGAGCAAATGCCTGGTTAAGGCCCAGACAAAAAATGAACGTAAACGAGACCCGGAAGGCTTTCCACAAGCCTTTTTTGTCCTTACGTCCATGATTAAATCTGATAGAAAGATCCATCATAGGTTAACAAAATAGAATAGGTGAAGTAAACACGTACGAGCAAATCAGTGGTAAGGCATCCAAAATCTTAAAAACACCTTTTATGAACCGACAGTCAATCAGGGTGTTAGGAATCTTCCTTTGACCTTTTCCTGCCCAAAATGCCAGATGGGTTAGAAACCTACTGGGATTTTATGGTACATAATTCTGACCTGTTGGGGCAAATTACAATAAATAATCTGTATAATACAATGGAGGTATAACGAAATTTATTGTATGAATGTTTAGGCCAGAAAACCGCATTCCAGGCTGTCAGACTAGTTGTAACCCAATTTGTTAGATCTATTAATACTTATGACCGGTAAAGGGAAAACAGTAAACTTGTTCCTGTTATATATCGCCGAGCGGAATTGGATTATTTAAATACGGCCTATAGGGCGGCTCTTTATCGGGCTGGAAGACGGCTTACTGGAAAAATTTGTACCTTTAAGGTCAGAAACCCGTATTTTTTTGCAGAACCCACCTAAGTTCTGTCTTGGATCAAGACTATTATGGTCAGTCAGGAGACACTACAACAGTTTTCTACGCAGTTAGACGGTGAATTTTACACCGATCATGTCCAACGCACTTTGTACGCAACCGACGCGTCGGCTTACCGTGAAATGCCCCTTGCCGTTGCGATTCCGAAATCGCTCGGTGATCTCAAAAAGTTAATTGCGTTTGCCCGGGAAAACCGTACGTCGCTCATTCCGCGGACGGCCGGAACGTCGCTGGCGGGGCAGGTAGTTGGGAACGGCATTGTCGTCGATGTCTCCAAATATTTTACCAAAATTCTGGAGGTGAACGAACAGGAGCGTTGGGTCCGCGTTCAGCCGGGCGTGGTCCGCGACGAACTGAATCTGTTCCTGAAACCGTACGGTTTGTATTTTGGGCCGGAAACCTCGACCGCTAACCGGGCCATGATCGGCGGGATGGTCGGGAACAACTCCTGTGGTTCCAACTCGGTGGTTTACCGATCAACGCGGGAACACACCCTGTCGGTGAAAGCCCTGCTGGCCGATGGCAGCGAAGCCGAATTTGGCCGGGTCGAAACCAAAGACTTTGACCAACTGATCAGGGCCGGAGCGCAGAAGAACGGGAGTGCCTCGCTGCTGGATAGAATTTACCTGAAAACCAGCGAAATTCTGGCGAATCCAGACAACCAGGCCGAAATCCGGCGGCAGTTCCCGAAGCGGAGCATCGAACGGCGCAATACCGGGTATGCCCTGGACGAACTGCTGGAAACCGCCCCGTTTACGGAAGGGACGGAGGACTTTAATTTCTGCAAACTGATTGCGGGGTCGGAGGGGACACTCTGCTTTCTGACCGAAATCAAGCTGAACGTTGTGCCGTTGCCACCCACAGAACTGGGGCTGGTTTGTGTGCATTTCAACGATGTGGACGAGTCGCTGCGGGCCAACCTGATTGCCCTGAAATACCAGCCCCGCGCCGTCGAACTGATCGATCATTACATCCTGGAGTGTACGAAAGACAACATCGAACAACGCAAAAACCGCTTCTTCGTGCAGGGCGATCCGGGGGCAATTCTGGTGGTGGAGCTGGGCGCGGATAACCGTGAGGAAATTGCGCAACGAGCCATTGAGATGGAAGCCGAAATGCGGGCGGCTGGTCTGGGCTACCATTTCCCGGTTTTGTACGGCGAGGATACCAAGAAAATCTGGACGCTTCGGAAAGCCGGTCTGGGCCTGCTGGCCAACCTGCCGGGCGATGCCAAAGCCGTTGCGGTGATCGAAGATACGGCCATTGACGTGCATGATTTGCCCGATTACATCCGGGATTTCAACCAGGTCTTGACCAAAAATAACATGTCGGCGGTGCACTATGCGCATGCCGGATCGGGCGAGATTCACCTGCGGCCGATCATCAACCTGAAAACGAAGGAAGGCCACCAGCAATACCGGCTCATTGCCGAGGAAATTGCCCATCTGGTGAAAAAATACGACGGCTCGCTGTCGGGCGAACACGGCGACGGACGCCTGCGGGGCGAGTTTATTCCGCTGATGGTGGGGCCGAAAAACTACGAATTGATGCGGGAACTCAAGCAAACCTGGGACCCGTACAATATTTTCAATCCCGGCAAAATCGTGGAAACGCCCCCGATGGATACGTTTCTGCGGTACGAAGCGGGGCAGCAAACTCCGGAGTTCAAGACGTTTTTCCGGTTTCACGACCAGAACGTACTGCAACACGCCGAGCAATGCAACGGCTCGGGCGACTGCCGGAAAACCGAGCTGTCGGGCGGAACGATGTGCCCCAGTTACATGGCAACCCGCAACGAGAAAGAAACCACGCGGGCGCGGGCCAACATCCTCCGCGAAATGCTGACGCTGTCGCCGAAGGAAAACCGGTTTGATAACCAGGAAATCAAGGAGGTATATGACCTCTGTCTGGCCTGCAAGGGCTGCAAGGCCGAATGCCCGTCGAACGTCGATGTGGCCAAGCTGAAAATGGAGTTTTTGCAGCATTACCAGGATGCCAACGGTGTTCCGGTCCGTAGCCGGCTGATTGCCAATTTTTCGAGCCTGTCCGGGCTGGCTTCGTGGGTACCCTGGGCGTATAATGCGGTGCTGGGTACCGAATCGCTCCGGCGGGTTGCTAACCGCGTTATCGGTTTTCACCCCGACCGCACCATGCCGTTGCTGCACGCAACGACCCTACGCAAATGGGCAAAAGGCCTGGGGCAGAAGGGATCGGCTGTTGCTGATTTGAAATCCGCAGGAGATGGGTTGCGGATGTCAAATCCGCAACAGAACCCGAAAGTCTATCTCTTTTGCGATGAGTTTACGAATTACAACGACGTGGAAGTGGGGAAAAAGGCGGTTTTGCTGCTGAAAAAACTCGGTTACGACGTCATCATCCCGGAACATGGCGAGAGCGGACGGGCGGCCTTGTCGAAAGGACTGCTGCGGCAGGCTAAAAAGCTGGCCGAAAAAAACGTTCGCTTGCTGAAAGACCTGATTACGACCGAAACGCCCCTGGTCGGCATCGAGCCGTCGGCGATTCTGGCGTTCCGCGACGAATACCCCGATCTGGTCGATGAATCCTTGCTGCCCGATGCCCGGCGGATTGCCGAAAGTGCCCTGACGTTCGAAGAGTTCATCGCCCGCGAGATCGACAAAGGCGCTATTTCAAAAACCGCTTTTACGACTGAAAAACGGCTGGTCAAGCTGCATGGTCACTGCCAGCAAAAAGCGGTATCATCGCTGGTACCGTCGAAAAAAATGCTGTCATTGCCCGAAAATTACACCGTCCAGCTCATTCCGTCGGGTTGCTGCGGTATGGCCGGTTCGTTTGGCTACGAAGCGGAACATTACGAGGTTTCGATGAAAATTGGCGAACTGGTGCTGTTCCCGACTGTCCGCAAACAGGCCGACGACGTGATCATTGCCGCAGCCGGAACGAGTTGCCGTCACCAGATTAAAGACGGCACCGGGCGCAAAGCCAAGCACCCGGCCGAAATTCTGTACGAAGCTTTAGCCCCGACCCCATGATGAATCGACTGACCGGATTGCTGGTGGGAGCGGGGTTGATGGTTGTGGCCGGGCTGGCCCTGACCCACAACCTGCCGTGGCGATACGATGTGGCCTTTGGCGACGAAATGACCTATCTCGCGTCGGGACTGACCTACACGTTTCCGCCCGATCCGTATCTGGCGCAGTGGGGTTCCCTGTATGCGGCCTGGCTGCGGTTTTTGCAGGTTTTTGCCCCCGATACGCTCGATCTGTTTTACCTGAACTGGCGGCTGCTGATCATCCTGAGCGGTGGGCTGCTGTTTTTGTATCTCTACCTGCGAAAATCGGGTTTTGCCGTCAGCCTGTTTTGTGCACTTTGTTTTCAGTTTTCGGCGCTGAACGTGCTCCTGGACCCCCGGATTTCGGCGTTTACGCTTTGCCTGATGCTGGCGGGGCTCGGCCTCATCCAGGCCCGCAACTGGTCGGCCCGGCAGGTCCTGCTGCTGACGGCGGTGACGGCACTGGTTTGCGCGTATGTCCGGCCCGAGTTTTACGTATCGATGTTCATTGCGCTGGGGGTGGCCGTGGGTACCTTTTTGCTGCCAAAACTGCGTCGAAACGAGAAATGGCCGAGGGCGCTGGCGGAAATGGCGGGCGTGGTGGTGCTGGTGGTGCTGATGCGGTTTTTGTTCGGAAACCCGCTGGCGCAGGACGATCAGGGCAGTAACCGCAGCTTTCAGGCGTTTGTGCAGCACTTCAGCATCAACTACAACACCTGGCATAACCGCCCGGTCGATATTCCGATCATCGATCAGTTTAAATTGATTGAGGAGGTTTTTGGCCCGGATGTCAAATCCCTGCGCGACGCTTTCCGGGCGCATCCCGATCTGGTCGTGCGGCATTTCTGGACCAATATCGCCAATACGACGAAAGCCGAGTTCCGGGTATTGGGCAGTCTGTTTTTCGAAACACCGCTGAAAAATCTGAATTCGCCCTACCGGAAGTGGATCCTGGCGGGTTTGCTGGCGGTGGTGGTGTTCGGGTTGATTGATCTTCGCGGAACGTTCCGCCAACTGCGTACGAAGCGAATCCGGTTGACCAGCCGGGAATTGGCCTTTCTGGTTTTGTTGCTGCCGTCGCTGGGCTCGGTGGTGCTGGTATTTCCGCGGACGCACTACCTTTATTTTCACGCCATTGCACTGGTAACGATGGCGGCTTTTTTGCTGAAAAACATCCAATGGCGGCCAAGGCAATCGCCGGTTTGGCTGGGCGGTTTGGCGAGCCTGATGATGAGCTGGGTGGTTTTTCAGACGGTGCAGCAACAAAAGGAAGTCCAGCCAACGCCCGTGGCTGATAACATCCGCTTCATCCGCTCGCTAGCGCTGAAAGGGACGGTTTCGACCCTGGAGCGGGAGTGGTACCGGGTTTTTCTCTACGGCCCCGGGCAGCAACCGCGCTGGGTTCAGGTTGAATCCTATCCAGAGAATACCGACTTTGGCCGTTTCCTGAACGAAAAGAACGTCAATTTTATCCTGATGACCCGGGATATGCAGCGGTATTTTGCCAACGACCGTGGGTTTGCGACGTTTCAGCCGAAGACGGGCGGTTTTGTCCGGATGAAATCGCCCGAACCCGGAAGCTACCTGCTGATTCGTCCGGAGTTGCTGGCGGATCAAGCCAGCGTCTCGTGGCTACCGGGCCGGTAAAATGGCGAAACTTCTGAAAACCCTGCTCGTTATCCTGATGGTGATCACCTGGCTGGTGACGGCCGTGGTCGCGGTTCTGTCCCCCAGTGTTTGGGGGAAAGTGGCCAGCATTGGCACTGGACTTCTGGTCAATGGATTGCTGGCTTTTGCCTACAGTTGTGCCGGACAACGACCGTCCAGTTTTCGCGATTGGTTTAAAATGTAGCGACTGACAGGTAGAATACCGGTTTTTGAACGTTCTTATAACGTGTACCAAGATCCAATTTCATGAATAAACTGCTTTTTTTAATTGCCTTGTTCTGCACGATTGCTGAGGTCCGGGCGCAATCCGGTTCCGCGTCGAAATATGATCCCCATGAATTGTTTCATCCCCTGTTCAACATGCAGCCGGGGAATGATTACCGCACGGGCGGAGGCTCGCCCGGCCCGCGTTACTGGCAAAACCGGGCCGATTACAAGATTAACGTTCGGCTGGACGATCAACAGAACGTCCTGAGCGGAGAAGTCGAGATTACGTACAAAAACAATAGTCCTGAAACCTTACCATTCGTCTGGCTGCAACTGGATCAGAATGCGTTTTCCGATACGTCACGGGCCACCAAAACCACGCCGGTGCGCGGGGGGCGCTACGGAAATACCGGTTTTTCCGGCGGTTTTTCCGTAACGTCCGTGACGGTCGATCAGGGAAAAACCAAAGCCGATTACCTGATTACGGACACCCGGATGCAGATCCGCCTGGCCGAACCGCTAAAACCGGGGGGCGATGTGGTAAAACTGAAAGTTGAATATTCGTTCAAAATTCCGGCCTACGGCTCCGATCGGATGGGGACGTCGCAATCCCGCAACGGCCTGATTTACGAAATGGCGCAGTGGTATCCGCGGATGTGCGTCTTCGACGATATCGAAGGCTGGAATGTGCTGCCGTACCTGGGTGCTGGTGAGTTTTACCTAGACTACGGTGATTTTGAGTACGCCATCGACGTGCCCTGGAATCATATCGTGGTCGGTTCCGGCGAACTGCTGAATCCGCAGGAATTGTTGACGGCGGAACAGCAAAAACGCCTGGCGCAGGCCCGCAACAGCGACAGAACCGTCTTGCTGCGGTCTAAAGACGAGGTGAACGAACCGCAAAGCCGCCCGAAGCAAACCGGTCGGCTGACGTGGCGCTTCCGTTGCCAGAATGCCCGCGACGTTGCCTGGGCGACGTCCAAAGCGTTTGTGTGGGATGCCGCCCGGATTAATCTGCCGAGCGGCAAAAAGGCGCTGGCCATGTCGGCCTATCCGGCTGAAAGCGCCACCGACGACTCCTGGAACCGTTCGACGGAATACGTGAAAGGGTGTATTGAATTTTACTCGAATTATCTGCTCGAATATACTTATCCGGTGGCGACCAACGTAGCTGGTATTGTGGGCGGAATGGAATATCCCGGTATTGTGTTCTGCGACCGGCGCGATAAAAAAGAGGCTCTCTGGGGCGTTACCGACCACGAGTTTGGACACAACTGGTTCCCGATGATTGTGGGCAATAACGAACGGAAATATGCCTGGATGGACGAAGGGTTCAATACATTCATCAACATGCTTTCGACGGCGAACTTCAACAAGGGAGAGTATAACCGGGAGCGGGGAACGATGCACGACATTGCGCCCGCCCTGTTCAACATCGACGAACCGATTATGACCATTCCCGACGTGCTGCAACCGCTGCATCTGGGGGTCATGGGGTATTACAAACCGGGTATGGGGCTGAAACTGCTGCGCGATGTGGTGCTTGGCCCGAAGCGGTTTGATTTTGCGTTTAAAACCTACGTACAGCGCTGGGCGTTCAAACACCCGACACCCTACGACTTTTTCCGGACCATCGAGAATGCCGCCGGGGAAGATTTGGGCTGGTTCTGGCGCGGTTATTTCTTCGAAACCTGGAAACTGGATCAGGCGGTGAAAGAGGTGCGGTACGTCGAGCAGGACCCGCAGAAAGGGTCGGTGATTACCATCGAAAACCTGGAGAAATGGGCTATGCCGGTGATCGTCGAAGTAGAAGAGGTTGGCGGTAAAAAAACGCGGGTCAATCTGCCGGTCGAGATCTGGCAGCGGGGCGGCACCTGGAGTTTCAAACACCCGAGTTCAGCCCCGATCCGGTCGGTGACTGTCGACCCGGATGAACAACTGCCGGATATTAATCCGCGCAACAACACCTGGCGTAGCAGTTCGGCACCCTCGTCGTCAACGGCGAATTAAAAAAACGGGGCAGCTGAGTGCCCCGTTTTTTTTAGGCTTCAACGAGCATGGCGCCGAACGAATACCCGCCCCCAAAAACCGTCAGGACAATGTTCTGCCCTTTCCGGAAGATGGCCCGGTTTTCAGATAAGGCGATGGCGCAGCCGGCGCAACCCGTATTGCCGAGTTTCTGAATGTTGGAAAGCAGTTTCGATTCCGGCAGTTTCAGGGTGTTGATCACGTTCAGGCTGATGCGCAGATTGGCCTGGTGCGGAATCAGATAATCCACATCGTCAATGGTCAGGTTGTGTTTTGCTAACACCTGCAGGCTCACTTTGGGCATGTACTGGCAGGCATTGATAAACACATCCCGTCCGTGGGGCATGATAACACCCTGTTCCAGCGGTTTTAGCATTACACCGGTTGTGGCTTTCCCGCTGGTGGCTGCACCGCCGGTGATGATCGTATGGATCGTCATGTCGTCGTCGCTGAGCCGTTCTTTCGAGATGAGCAGGGCCGAAGCGCCATCGCCCCAGAGATGGCCCGAAACCGTGTCCTGTTCGTTGTTATAGGCCGTGTTATGCTCCGAGACCACCACCACCGCCAGCGACGCTTTATTCATCGCAAAATAACCTTCCACGACTTCCACGGCGTTGATCAGCGACGAGCAGGCCGTCGAAACGGAGATCACCGGAATATCCGGAACGCCCAGGTTATGCTGTACGACATGCGCCAGCGTAACAATGGTGTCGTAAGGCGTATAGGTGGCGCCGACGATGAGATCTATCTGAGAAGGTTCAATCGCTACTTGGTCGAACAGACGCCGGACTGCTTCCAGCGCCATGGTATTTGTATTTTCGTCAGGAGCTGCTTTGCGACGCTCGCGAATACCCGTACGTTCGATAATCCATTCGCTCGATAACCCATTGAGCTTGGTAAAGTGTTCGTTACCAATTACTTCGCTGGGAAGGTAATGGCTAACTGCATGAATATACATCATACGGAATGAAAGAAAGGAACCAGCCAAGTGGTTTCCACGCCGAAAATTAAGTATTTCCGGGAAAGTGTAGTATTGAAAATTGGAACAATACTACAAAATCTTTCTTTCTTTATGAATTAATGGTAGTTACCTGATTTCGCTGACAAATATAAGGCAGACCGACCATTATATTGTCTTAAGGAAGTAAATCAACCGCCTGGTCGTAGCGGGAGCGTGATCTTGAGAAGATAACCCGCCAGGGTGTCGCCGGCCAGTTCGATTTCCTGCTGCGGGGGGCCGCAACCGTTTTCCGGTCAGAATCCAGCTGCCGCGATTCCATGCTACCGGCGTCCCGGCGGGAGTCGGTTTAGAGGGTACGGTTTTCTGGTTAAGAGGCTTCGCCAATGGGTTAGCTGCCTAACCGGAAAACCGTACCCCAAAACGGTTAATCAATCAACACCGCCCGGCCGCTCTGGATGTCGTTTTCGACCACTTTGTATTTGACATCCCGCTTGATGGTGCCGTCCATATACTGCACGTTCACCTTCTCGTTGCGGTTGGCCACTTTGACCGACCGAACCGGCGCCTGCTTTTCGGCCGTGGCCATCTTGCGGGCGTATTCCTGCGGTCCACCGGCAACGGGTTCGTCGTGGTCTTCCTTGTTGGTATGCAGCTCGGGCTGCGGTTCCGGGCGACGTTGCGCCGGAGCCTGCCGGACTTCCTGTTGTACTTCTTCGGCTTCCTGGCCCGGAATGTCGGTTTTGGTCAGGAAACTGATCGTATCGAAATTGACCTTGCTCAAAAACCGCTTGAACAGTTCGACCGACTCGAATTTGTAGACCAGCAACGGGTCTTTCTGTTCGAAAACCGCATTCTGTACCGACTGTTTCAGGTCGTCCATTTCGCGCAGGTGCTCTTTCCACTCCTGATCGATGATCGACAGCGAAACGGCTTTTTCCATTTCCGTAATCAGTTCGCGGCCTTCGGTTTCGACGGTTTTGCGGAGGTTGCTCACCACCGTCAGTTCGCGCAGGCCGTCGGAGAAGGGCACCACGATATCCTGAATGGTCGCGCCCCGTTCGGCCAGAATGGATTGCAGAATCGGCGCGGATTTCTCCCGGATCGCATTGTTTTTCGCGTGGTAATTCCGGTCGGCTTCTTCGTAGAGTTTCTGGGCCCGATCCTTGGGTTTCAGGCGGCTGAACTCCTCCCGGCTGATGGTGGTCTCGAAACCGAGGGCTGTCAGTGTTTGCAGCGTAAATTCATCGTAATTGCCTTCGTTGTTATTGACCAGGTCTTCGCAGACGTCATACATCGTGTTGGCAATGTCGAGCGCCAGCCGGTCGCCAAACAGCGCGTTCCGACGGCGTTTGTAAATGGCCTCGCGCTGGTAGTTCATCACGTCGTCGTATTCCAGCAGTCGTTTCCGAATCCCGAAGTTGTTTTCTTCGACTTTCTTCTGCGCCCGTTCGATCGACTTTGTAATCATCGAGTGCTGAATGACTTCGCCTTCTTCCAGCCCCATGCGGTCCATCACTTTGGCAATCCGGTCGGAACCGAATAACCGCATCAGGCTGTCTTCCAGCGAAACAAAGAACTGCGTCGTACCGGGGTCACCCTGCCGACCCGACCGACCGCGCAACTGGCGGTCGACGCGCCGGGATTCGTGCCGTTCCGTACCGACAATGGCCAGACCGCCTGCCGCCTTCGATTCGGGCGTCAGCTTGATGTCCGTACCCCGGCCAGCCATGTTCGTCGCAATCGTCACCGTACCCGGTTTTCCGGCTTCGGCCACAATTTCGGCCTCCCGCTGGTGTTGCTTGGCATTCAGGACCTGGTGCGCAATTTTGCGCAGCGACAGCATCCGGCTCAGCAATTCCGAGTTTTCAACCGAGGTCGTACCCACCAGCACCGGGCGGCCTTTCTCCACCAGACTCACGATCTCATCGACCACGGCATTGTATTTCTCCCGCACCGAACGGTAAACCTTGTCTTCCTCGTCTTTCCGGATGATGTTTCGGTTGGTCGGAATCACCACCACATCCAGTTTGTAGATCGTCCAGAATTCTGACGCTTCGGTTTCGGCCGTACCGGTCATCCCGGCCAGCTTATGATACATCCGGAAGTAGTTCTGGAGCGTAACGGTCGCGTAGGTTTGCGTCGCATCTTCCACCTTCACGCCTTCCTTGGCTTCCACGGCCTGGTGCAAACCGTCGGACCACCGGCGGCCTTCCATGATCCGGCCCGTCTGCTCGTCGACAATCTTGATTTTGCCATCCATGATGACGTAATCGACGTTGATTTCGAACAGCGTGTAGGCTTTCAGCAACTGGTTGACGGTATTGATCCGCTGGGTTTTCACCGAATAATCCCGGATCAGGTTTTCTTTCCGCAGAATCCTTTCTTTTTCATCCAGGTCCGGGTTTTTGTCGATGGCATTCATGTCAATCGACAGGTCGGGCAGAATGAAGAAGTTCGGATCTTCGCCGGAACCGGTAATGTAGTCGATTCCTTTTTCGGTCAGGTCGATACTGTTGTGCCGTTCGTCGATCGTAAAATACAACGGTTTGTCGGCTTCGGGCATCAATTTCTGGTTTTCCGCCAGGTAAACCGACTCGGTTTTCTGCATGATCGCCTTGATACCGGTTTCGCTGAGGTATTTGATCAGCGGCTTGTATTTCGGCAGACCCCGGTGGGCGCGGAAGAGAGCCAGCCCACCTTCTTTCTCATCACCGGCGGCAATTTTCTTTTTGGCTTCGTTCAGCAGGTCCTGCACCAGTTTCCGCTGTACTTCGGCGACGCGGGCCACGCGGGGTTTCAGTTCGGCAAATTCCTGTTCGTCACCGCGCGGAACAGGCCCCGAAATAATCAACGGCGTCCGGGCGTCGTCGATCAGCACGGAATCGACCTCATCGACCATCGCGTAGTGGTGCTTGCGTTGCACCAGTTCATCGATGCTGCGGGCCATGTTGTCGCGCAGGTAATCGAAGCCAAATTCGTTGTTGGTCCCGTAGGTAATATCGGCCAGGTACGCCTGTTTCCGCGAGAACGAGTTGGGCTGGTGTTTATCGATGCAATCGACGCGCAGGCCGTGAAACTCAAACAGCGGAGCCATCCACTCGGAGTCACGCTTGGCCAGGTAATCGTTGACCGTGACGATATGAACCCCACGACCGGCCAGCGCATTCAGATAAGCCGGGAAGGTCGCAACCAGCGTTTTTCCTTCCCCGGTGGCCATTTCCGAAATTTTCCCCTGGTGCAAAACCGTACCCCCGATGATCTGAACATCGTAGTGGACCATGTCCCATTTGATCATCGTCCCGGCGGCATCCCAGCTATTGGCCCAATAAGCCTTATCACCGTTGATCGTAATATGTTTCTTCCGAACGGCAAATTCGCGGTCGAAGTCCGTTGCCGTTACTTCCAGCTGGTCGTTCTCCTTGAACCGTTTGGCCGTTTCTTTCACGACGGCAAACGCCTGCGGCAGAATATCGAGCAAAACCACTTCCAGTTCCTTGTTCCGGTCGGTATCGAGCTTGTCGATCTGGTTGAAGATGCGCTGTTTGGCATCCACATCCATATCGGGCTGGTCGGTAACCTGCTTTTGAAGATCGCTAAGCTGCGTATCGATAGGCTGTAACCGTTGCGCAATGATTTGCTTCAGTTCCGCCGTTACATTCCGGAGTTCGTCGTTGGAGAGAGACTGTAATTTTTGAAACTCGGCGTTCACCTTTTCGACGTACGGGAGCAGTTCGCGGATATCCCGTTCCGACTTGGTGCCGAAGAGTTTGGTAATGCTCTTGGTTATGAGGTTAATCATTCGAATGTCAATTAAGCGGATGTTTCTATAAAGTTCTGCAAAATTAGGGGTTTGTGCCGTAGAATAGTAACAATTTCTGAATCAGTTTCATTGCGCTGGCTGCGGAGATTTGGATAAACGGCCAGATACCGGGAAAAACCGTCCTTTATTCCGGGTAACCGTTGGGAAAGCGGCTGAAAACGTAGTCCTAAAATCCTCCGCAATCGGTTAAAGGCCGGTTGTGCGACACGACTGGTTGCCCGAAACCCTCAGCCATAAACTCCTATAACGCTGTTTGTGCTCCGATTGCTATGGAACCGGTCAGGATTTCGGCGAGCCGGTCTGACTGCAGGCTGTTCCGGGGGTGATTTGTTTGCAAAAGTCGCCGGAAAATTACCAGGATTCGTTGGGATTGTACTAATTTGCTGGTTCACTATTCCTGACTCTTCATGACAACTTCCCGCCGAAAATTTCTCCGGCAATCGTCCCAGTTTGCCACCGGTCTGGGGCTGACCACGGCGCTTCCGACCGATTTGCTGGGTTCTGAGTCCAAAACCGCCCCGTCCGACGAGGTCGTGGTGGGGCTGATTGGCTGCAACAGCATGGGCTGGTCGGATCTCAACTCGATGCTCAAACATCCCGGCGTTCGCTGTGTGGCCCTGTGCGATATCGATAGCAATGTGCTTAACAAACGCGCCGGGGAACTGGAAAAGATGACCGGCAAGAAACCGGTTTTGTATAGCGACTTTCGGAAGTTGCTGGAAAATAAGGAGATCAACGCGGTGATTATCGGCACGCCCGACCACTGGCATTGTCTGCAAACCGTCTACGCCTGCCAAGCCGGAAAAGACGTATACGTGGAAAAACCGCTGGCCAATTCCATCGAAGAATGCAACCTGATGGTCGAAGCCGCCCGGAAGCACAACCGCATCGTGCAGGTCGGGCAGTGGCAGCGGAGTGGTCCGCACTGGAACGACGCGCTGGACTTTGTGCGTTCCGGCAAGATCGGGCGCATTCGGTCGGTGCGCACCTGGGCGTTTATGCCGTACGGCAAAACGTTTCCGGTGCAACCCGATGCCCCGGTTCCGGCGGGTGTTGATTATGATATGTGGCTGGGACCGGCTCCCAAACGGCCTTTTAACCCGAATCGCTTTCACCGCAGCTTTCGTTATTTCTGGGACTATGCGGGCGGTCTGATGACCGATTGGGGTGCCCATATGATTGACATTGCCCTGGCGGGGATGAACGTTTCGGCTCCCAAATCCGTCGTCGCCCTGGGCGGGAAATACGGTTTTCCCGATCACGCCAGCGAAACGCCCGACACGATGCAGGTGGTATATGATTACGGTAATTTTACGATCCTGTGGGAACAATCGCTCGGCACCGGCCGGGGGCCTTTCGACCGCGAACATGGCGTGGCGTTCATCGGAAACCTGGGCACCGTGGTGATCGACCGCGCGAAGTGGGAAGTTTTTCCGGAAGTGGAGGCCGGTAATTACCTGGTTCCGGCCCAGCCGCCAAAATTCGGAAGCGGCCGGGATCTGGACAATCACACCCTGAATTTTGTTACCTGCGTCCGAAACCGGCAGAAGCCCAATTGTTCCGTCGAAATCGGGCGGGATGTGGCGCTGCACGCCCATCTGGGCAATATTGCGTACCGAACCGGCCAGAAAGTGGTCTGGGATGCCAGCAAAAACCAGGTGGTCGATAACGGAAAAGCCGCCGAGCTGGCCAAAGCGCATTACCACGGCACTTGGGCACTTCCCAAGGTGTAAAGCCAGCTATTCCATCACTTTAAGGTCATTATGCGTGACTTTCGGGACGTAAAACCTTCTAAAGAGATATGTTTGTACACCATAATTCTGGAGCGCACCGAAGAAGACGCTATGAAAACGACTACTAGCCTGACAGGAATGCTGCGAAGTGTTTTAATTACCATTGGGTGTGGCTGCCTGAGTGCCACCCTTGCCGTGGCGCAGTGTAACGAGAAAAATGTTAAAGATCAGACGGTTGATTTTCGATTGACGTACGATAAAACCAGCCAGCGGATTACCGCCTGGTATGTGCCGTCGGTTTCGAATACGCACCGGCTGGTGACGGGGCAGTTCAGTATTGTGACACCGAACGGGTTTACCAAACCCGAAGCAGGTACCGGTCGAGACTCGAAACTGGAAATTACCAACATCAACGGTAACTGGAATGATTTTGTATTTGATAATGAGTTATTTGTGTCCAAAGGAGCGTCGTCCTTAGGGTCGATGGAAGGGGTGGCGGTTCACCAGTTCGGGATGGTTCCGCAGACGGTCGAGGTAGGGGCCGTAACGGCGGGTGTGCCGGTTCCGCTGTTTTCTTTTGCCTCCACGGAGCAGGAAGGGGTAATCCGGATTGTGGACACCGGCGAGTCCATTCAGCAGGATATTTTCAAAAAATTTGGCAGCAATATCAGTAACGCCTTATCGATTCAGGCCCCGGTCCGGGCGTTTGTGCGGGCGGAGCAACGATATTGCAAGAACGATGTACAAAAGAAAATCGAGTTCAAAAAACCGGTGATGATTGATCCGTACGCAACCGCAGCAACGAAACCGACAGATGCGACCGGCATCCAAACTGTGGGTTTAGCGACTCCGGATGATGTATTGGGGACGGAACAACTGATGGTGACGCCCAATCCGGCCACCACGGAAATCGTGGTACGGTACCAACTGCTTTCGGCGGGTAATGCCGGGATCGATCTGGTGGATGCACAGGGCCGGATCTTGCAGACACTCGTGGCCCGAAAACACCACAACATTGGAAAATACGAAGTCAAAGTCACCTTGCAGGATGTCGTCGCCGGGATGTATTTCTGCGCCCTGAAAGGCGAAGACGTTCAGAAAGCGGTCAAGGTAATGATTAATAAGTAGTCAAAAATGTCCCGTCAGAAAGCCCGAAACACAGCGGTTTCGGGCTTTTTTGTGCCCATCATACGGCTTCCGGTCTACGGCTTAATGGTTGCCGTCGCCCGCTTTCTGGTCGTCGTTGCTGATCCGTTTCTTCTGGCGCTGGGTGTTGGTCATTTTTCCGAATTCGTATTTCAGGTTGATCCGCCAGCCCCGGCGGTACATGGCGACATGCTGCGTTTGGACAAAATTGGGGCCGACGAAATCGTTGCGCCACCGAATGGTTTCGTTGAACGGATTGTCGTAGCCAAACCCGATGGTGCCTTTCTTCTTCAGGATTTCTTTTTGCAGCACGATGTTGTAAAAACCAAAACCGCCGTACTTGCCCTGCAGGTTGACGCGGGCCGAATTGTAAAAACCGAAAAGCTGCGCCTTGATGCCTTTCCCGAAATCAATGGTTGAATTCAGGTTGATCCGGTACATCCAGTCTTCGTTGCGGGCCTTCAGTTCGGCGCTCTCCAGCACGTTGTAAAAAACATTCAGTGAGCCATTCACCGACCATTTTTTAGTGAGCTTCGTATTGGCGCTCAGGGTGGCACCGTAGGCCGAGTTCTGCGCAACATTCTGGAAAATCTGCTTCAAAACACCCGCACTGTCAACCGTATTGATGCTTTCGATGGCGTTGTTGGTCTGCCGCAGAAAAACCGACGCGTTCAGGCTCGTTTGCTTGATCGAGACGCTGTAGTTTCCTTCAATGGAATGCGTCAATTCCGGTTTCAGGTACGGATTACCGCCGTACAGGTTTTTCGAATCGGCCTGATTGACGTACGGATTGAGGTAATAAAACTGCGGTCGCTGGATCCGCTGTGAATAACTTAACCGGATTTGCTGTTCTTTTTTCAATCGGCGAGACAGGCTGACGTTCGGAATAAAATTGCCGTACTGGTTTGAAAACGGGGCGGTTCCGTTCAGGAAATTGGCCTGAATGAATGTATGCTCGTACCGGGCACCCAGGTTAATGCCCCAGTTTTTCTTCGGTGTACGGCTATACACAACATAGGCCGAAGCGACCTGTTGCGCGTAATCGAACACATTGGCAAGAGCCGGCAAGTCCGTAAAAGAGGTTGAGCCGTCAACCGCACTGGCAATCCGGTAATCGCTCAGAATCTGGCGGAAGATGGTTTTGGTACCCAGTTCGAGCGTGCTGATGCTATCCAGCGGATTCGTAAAATCGAGTTGGATGGTTCCTTCTTTGTTGTTGCTGATGTTGTAGCTTTTTTCGCGGTAATAAATCGCGTTCGAGCGGTTCGACAAATTAGACCAGTAGTCACTGTCCTCGCCTTCAAATGAATACATCATCAAAATGTTGAGCTCCTTTTTGGGCTTCTTAAACAGGCGGGTGTAATCCAGGTTCAGGGTGGCCCCGGCCCAGTCGTAGGTGCGGCTCATGTCGCGGTGAAAATACTGATTGATGACGCCCTGGCTGCTTTCTTCAAAATGGATGTCAAAACCATTGGTGTTGCGACCATCGTAATAGTTCAGACCGGCGCCGAGCCGATTCAGGGAGTCGATGTCCCAATCGACAGTCAGGTTGCCGTAAACATTGCGGCCTTTCCCGTTTACCCGCTGCGGCTGAAACTGATTCGTGACTACTCCTTCGTTCGTGTACGACCGCAGCAGATCGATGAGCCGTTTGTTTCTCCAGTCGCTGAAACCGCCATTGGCAGAAATGCTCAGACTTTTCATCCGGTGGCTGAGGGTGGCGTTCTGCCAGTTATTCCATTGGCCGAAATTCGGGCTCACCGAGCCGCTGGTGCCCTGCAGGGTATTTTTCTTGGTGATAATGTTGATGATTCCCGCCGAGCCTTCGGCGTCGTATTTGGCGGAAGGGGAGGTGATCACTTCGACCTGCTTGATGATATCGGCCGGGATTTGTTTCAGGGCATCCGAAACGCTGCGGGCGACAATGCTGGACGGTTTGTTGTTGATCAGCACCTTGATGTTGGAACTACCCCTGAGCTGGACATTCCCTTCAATATCGACGGCCACCGACGGAATTTTCTTCAGCACGTCGGTGGCGTCACCGCCTTTAACGCTAATGTCTTTTTCGGCGTTGTAGATCATGCGGTCGGCTTTTTCTTCAAACAGTGATTTCTGTTCCGTCACCGTCACTTCGGCCAATTTCTGTACGGTCGGTGACAGTTTAATGACGCCCACTTCCACCTCCTGCCCGCTGGCAACCGTGACCGGGCTGACGGTTTTCGGCTGGTACCCCATGAACGAGATCTGAATACCATAAACCCCCGCACTAACCTTGGTAAAGACGAATTTTCCGTGGGCGTCGGCCGTTGTCCCTGCAATGATTTTCCCTTCTTTGAGTAGCGCCACCGTCGCAAATTCAACGGGTTTGTTGGCCGTTGAATCGAGTAACAGACCGGAAATCCTGGTTTGCTGAGCCAGGAGAAGCCCTGTACTCATCGCAAACGCGATCAGGGTTAGTAGCAGCGATTTCATGCGTATTTGTTGTTTAGGTGAGGGGATTTTAAAGACGCACTAACGACACGGGTTGTCGGAAAAGGTTGCACAGCGATCCGCAGAAATCTTCGCGGACTCTTCCCGGGAGTTGTGCGAAACCGGTGTCCACTGCGGGACAAATGCTGTCCATTTGCGGACAACATTGCTTCGGTATATTTATGGAAAATAGGCTATTGGAGCCGTTGGAGCAGTTTTGTATGCTTTGGCAAAGGATTTGTACGATAAAATAGAGACTAATCCTGAATCTTATGCGTCGTACGTATTTAGGCGAGTTTGAAGAGGTTGTTTTGCTGATGGTTGCCATTCTGGACGGGGAAGCCTACGGGGTTACGGTCAGCCAGGCGCTGGAAGAGCATACCGGCCGACTGGTTACGTTTGGCACCGTACACAACACGCTCATTCGGCTGGAAGAAAAAGGGTTCGTCCGTTCCGAACTGGGGGGCGCCACCGCTGAGCGGGGGGGAAGGCGCAAGCGGCTTTTTAACGTAACGGCCCTGGGCAGCAGGGCCTTGCAGGATATTCAGGAACTGCGCAACCAGCTCTGGCAACTGGTGCCGAATGCGTTAAAAATAAGCGGTTTATGAGCGCTCTGGAAAACCGTCCTGAAAAACCGGATCAGCCGCCCCGCTGGGCACATTGGCTCTTAAGGCGTCTGCATCCGTACGAAACGCTGGAAGAAGTCGAAGGCGATCTGGAAGAATTGTACGCCTATTGGTGTAATCGAGCCGGAAAAAAAACGGCCACGCTGCGGTATATCCTGAATGTGCTGTCGGTCCTGCCTCCGCTGGTGCGCCGACGACCTCATGAAGAAGATTACTATCAACAACTCTCACCCCTTCACCCGCTTATGATTCGCAACTATCTCAAAATCGCTTTTCGCAACCTGTGGAAGCAGCGGTTTTTTTCGCTGGTCAACATCCTGGGCCTGGTGGTCGGGATGACGGCCTGTCTGATGATCCTGGAATACGTCAGCTTTGAGCTGAATTTCGATCAGTTTCACAAAGATGCCGACCGGATTTACCGTGTGACCAATGACCGGTTTCAGCGCGGAAAACTCATTCAGCACGGCACGATTACCTACCCGACCATCGGCAAAACGATGGCGAAGGAGTATCCAGAAGTAGAGGCCTATACCACACTGGCGAATGGCGGGACGGTCAGTTTGCGGAGGGATAAATCGATTTTTCAGGAACAACAACTCTTTTTTGTGGATGACCATTTCCTGACGTTTTTCACCTTTCCGCTGCTGGTGGGCGATCCGAAAACCGCGATGAAGGCCCCGAATAGCCTGGTCTTGTCGGAGAGCAACGCCCAACGGATTTTCGGTACCCAGCCGGAAGACTACGCCAGCCTGCTCGGGCAGTCGCTGTACATCGATCTGGACACCGAACCGTACCGGATTACGGGCATCCTGAAAGACGTTCCGGCGGCTTCGCACCTCCAATTCGGGGCGCTGGTTTCGTACGAAACCCTGGTCCGGTTGTGGGGCGACTGGGTCAAAACCAGTTGGGACGGATCGGATATGTGGCACTACTTGAAACTGAAACCGGGACAGTCCGGTGCTCCGGTGGATGCGGACCGGCTGGAACAGAAATTTCCGGCCTTCAGCGAGCGGTATTTCAAGGGCGATAAGGTGTCGGGCAGTGTGGAGAAGTTCTACCTGCAACCGCTCCGGAAGGCGCATCTGTACTCCGATTATGAATACGAAATCGGCGTGGTCAACAACGGCAAGGCGGTCTGGACAATGCTGATCATTGCGGTTTTTATCTTGCTCATTGCCTGGGTGAACTACATCAACCTGGCTACGGCGCGGTCGCTGGAGCGGGCCAAAGAAGTGGGCGTGCGGAAAGTGGTCGGGGCCACCTCGGGGCAACTGATCGGGCAGTTCCTGGCGGAGTCGGTATTGCTTAATGGATTCGCGTTCGTTTTGGCACTGCTGTTCACGATGGCCTTGCAACCCGTTTTGAATCAACTGGTTGGTAGGCCGTTGTCGCTGGCGGTGCTGGCGGGCCAGGGTTACGGCGGTAACCTGATGACACTGGCGTTGGTGGGCGTATTTGCGGTGGGAATTTTTCTGTCCGGTTTTTACCCGGCGTTCACGCTCTCGGCTTTTCAGGCCATTCAGGTGTTAAAAGGAAGTTTTAAACGGTCAGCGAAGGGCATCTGGGTGCGGAAATCGCTGGTGGTTTTCCAATATACGGCCTCGGTGGTGCTGATTATCGGAACGTTTATTGTGTTCCGGCAGATCGACTACATGCGGAAAGAAAACCTGGGGTTCAACATGGAACAGATGCTGATTGTCTCCGGCCCGGGGCTGACCCGCTGGGATTCCACGTCCATCGATCGAATCAACAGCTTTAAAACCGAGGTGAAACGGCTGGCCGGTGTCAAAGCCGCCACGGCGTCGGTCAATTTGCCGGGCAACCGGTTGCCGCGAACATTCAACGTGAAGCGAGTCGGTTCCAACGAAGAAAAGGGCGTTACCGTGAGCCGGATGGGCGTTGACCTCGACTTTTTTGACACCTACCAGATCAAGCTGCTGGCGGGCCGGAATTTTCTACCGACCGACTCCAACCCAAACGGCAGCAAGGTTGTCAATGCGGTGATCAACCTCTCGGCCGTCCGGTTATTGGGGCTGAAGGATGCGGTTTCGGCGGTGGGACAGAAATTTATGCTGTTTGGCCGGGCGTGGGAGATTGTCGGGGTGGTGAGCGATTTTCACCAGCAGTCGCTGCGGCACCCGATCGAACCGATTGTTTTTCAGCCGTTTTACACCAATGGCGGTTTTTATTCCTTCAAAGTCACGACGACCGATCTGGCGAAAACGATCGATCAGGTACAACAAAAATTCCAGGAGTTTTTCCCCGGCAACGACTTCTCGTATGCTTTCATGGATGATCGGTTTAACCAACAATACCATGACGATCAGGTCTTTGGTGAAATCACGACCTTCTTTTCGTTCCTCGCGGTCCTGATTGCGTCGCTGGGGTTATTCGGTCTGTCATCGTACACCATTGCACAACGGGCCAAAGAGATCGGCGTTCGGAAAGTACTGGGAGCGTCGGTCCTCAGTATTGTGGCGCTCCTATCGAAAGACTTCCTGAAACTGGTGCTGATTGCCATTGTCCTTGCCTCGCCGATTGCCTGGTATGCCGTGCGCCAATGGCTGGATGATTTTGCCTATAAGATTGATGTTTCCTGGTGGGTTTTTGCCCTGGCTGGCGTACTGGCGGTTTTGGTTGCGCTGTTAACCGTCAGTTTTCAAAGCATCAAAGCCGCCCTGGCGAATCCGGTCAAAACGTTGCGGAGTGAGTAAAACGGCGTCGATCGGTTGACATAAGGAGACCGCGATTCAGATAAGGCTGGTGTCGGAATAAATAAATTACGCTACGGTTTTGGCGGTTGGCAGCCACTTTTACGGGGTAAAAGCGGTTGGCAGCCGCTTTATTTTTCAACGACAAATACGACACCCGTGAAGATTAAATGGTACGTACTACTGGTCTGGGCACTGGTAGTTTCCTTATCGTCTTGCCGAAAAACGGCCCTGGACCCCGACACTGATTCCGATGAAATAGAAAATCCGGTTGCTCTACCCTTGGGCGAGCCCAGAGGGGCACAAACCTCGTTTACCATTACCCCGGCAGGGGGCGAATTCACATCGCCGGACAAATCCCTGAAACTGATCGTACCGGCGGGTGCAGTTAGTGCCAATACGGTTTGTTCGATGCAGGCTGTTGAAAAAACCGCCCCCGCTGGCCTGGGCACCAGTATGCGCCTGTTACCGCACGGAACCCAGTTTGTCAAACCGGTCACCATTCAGTTTTCCTATGCTGACCGGGAAGAAGAAGTGGGCGCGGTTTTGGGCCTGGGGCTAGCTTTTCAGGATGAAAAAGGATTCTGGTATTTGGCCGAAAATCCGGTGGTGAATCAAACCGCCAAAACCGTGAGCGTTACGACCACCCATTTCAGCGACTGGACGCTGGCACACTGGTTTAAACTAATTCCGACGCGCGGATCGGTGGTGGCGGGGGAGGAGCTTGGCTTGCAGGTAGTTTCCTATTCAACGTCGTCCAGCGACCCGTTCAAAACCTCCAGCAAAGTCCTGATGAAGCGGGATGCGAAACCGCTGGATGCTAAATACATTAAGAACAGCGGAAAAGGCGCGGCCTGGCAGGTGGGTGGACCGGGCGAAGTAATTGGCAGCGGGTCGGGGGCGACGTATAAAGCGCCCGGCCGGGTCGATAAACCAACGGAAGCAAGCGTAAGTGTGGAGCTGACGGACCCGGATGGCACATTCACCGGCCAATACCTGCTGATTGCGAACCTGACCGTTCTGCCGGACGAGGGATTGCATTACCGGATTGATAACAAACCCTGGCAATCCGAAAAGAAGGTTAATTTTATTAAGGTCGGGCCAAGCTTTTACCAGTTGGGTTTACTGGAGGAAAGAGAAGTGCTTAAACTTTTTATCATTGAGTGGCAGGGCGAGGTCGGTAGCCACCCCTGGCACTACCAGGTAGACCCTATACCCAAATATCCGACCATCCTGTCGGCGGTTTTCAAAGAGGGCAATGATACGTATGCACTGAATAGTTATAATTACGATAAGGATCGAGGCTATGCCGACTGTGCGGGTTCCATCACGATTGAAGAGATGGGCAAGGCGGGGGGCAATTACCTAAAAGGGAAATTTATCGTCCATCAGGGCGGTTATATCAGTGCAAAGCAAAACAAGGAGGTGGCGCGGCACACGATAGAAGGGTATTTCACGCTAAAAGGATTTTAATGGATTCAGGAAGCGTTTGATCTCCAGAACGTCCCATATGTGGTGGCTGGGGACGGTATGCACAGTTAAATGAATGATTTTGGTACAAGATTAACAGTCTTTGGCACAAGATTGACAGTCTTTCTGGAAAGAAAGCCGGACCTTTAGGGTGTTATTTATACCTAAATCTAGCTTTCATGAAGAAGTATTGTACTTTAGGCTGGAGTCTCTGTCTGTATGGAATGAGTCTTATCAGTTGTTGGGCCCAAACATCCCAACTGCGTTTGCAAGCGTGGGTGACCGGTCTGACGAAACCGGTCGATATGGCCCAGGCCGGAACAAACCGGCTGTATGTCGCCGAAATGGGCGGTAAAATCAAGATTGTCGAAACAACCGGTGCGGTGTTGTCAACCCCTTTCCTCCAGATTCCGGTCAGTCGGTTGGCTGATGTCGAATACAATGGGATTTATAGCCTTGCATTTCATCCCAATTTTACGAGCAATGGCTATTGTTACGTCTTTTTCAACCAGAAAGACGGCCAGGGTGTGTTAGCCCGGTTTACCCGAAACGGCAGTAATCCGAATGTTGCCGATTTGGCGAGCGAACAGATCCTGATGACTTTTCCGTTTCCGGGCAAGGGCCACCGGGGCGGTAAACTCCTGTTTGGCCCGGACGGTTACCTGTACATTTTTATCGGTGATGACGGAAATGTGGGCCGGGGGCAAACGGGCGATGTCCTGGGAAACGCTCAGAATCTTCAGAAACCGTACGGCAAGATTTTGCGCATCGATGTCAACAGCGGGTCGCCCTACGCCATTCCACCGACGAACCCCTACCTGACGCCTAATGACGGGATTCCGGACGAAATCTGGGCCAGGGGGCTACGCAATCCCTGGCGGTGCAGTTTCGACCGGGAAACGGGCGATCTCTGGTTGGGCGATAACGGGCAGGATGGATACGAAGAAGTCGATTTTGTGGCGGCAAATACCAGTAAGGTTGTGCCCGTAGCCCAGAATTTTGGGTGGCGTTGCTACGAAGGAGCGCATCCGTACGCGACGGCGGAGTGTCAAAACGGCACTAATCTGGTTATGCCCCTGCACGAATATGCAGGTTTTACGAATAATGGTAACAAGGAGGCTTCCGTATTGGGCGGGTATGTTTACCGGGGTAGTGCCTATCCGTCCCTGCGGGGCTGGTACGTGTACGGGGACTATTCACAGGGAAAACTGTGGCTGCTGCGCCGGGAGGCCGATAATTCGTATCAGAATATCCTGCAAACCCCAACCTTGGCCAATCCCATCAGTTTTGGCGAAGGAGCCGACGGCGAACTCTATGTTATTACCTTCAACGAGGGGACGTTGTACCGGATCACGACGACCGAATCGCCGGTTTCAACGAACCGGCCCCCGGTTGCTCCAACGCTGAACGCGCTGAATGGAACGGTTGGGCAATCTTTCTCGATAACCCTGCCGGTTTTTACGGACCCCGATGTGAATCCGTTGACGTATGCGCTGACGGGTCTGCCTGGGGGCCTAAACTTTTCCGCTGGCTCGCGCCTTATCAGTGGGACTCCGACGCAATCCGGTACATTCCCGCTGGTTTATTCCGCGACTGACGGTTCGCTGAAAACTGATGCCGCAATCACGCTGACGGTGGCTCCGGGCAGTACGGTTGTCACCGGTAACTTTGAAGGCTATCTGGATCAGGTCAACTGCAATACGATTTCCGGGTGGGTCTGGAACCGGGATAAACCCAATACGCCGATCCTGGTTGAATTCCTGGATGGTGCTGCGATTGCAACGGCAGTTCCCATTGGCTCTACACTGGCCAATATTTACCGACAGGATTTGAAGAACGCCAACAAAGGCAATGGCGAGCATGGCTATAGCTTTGTCGTGCCAGATCAAGTCAAAGATAACCAGTCGCATACGATCTGGGGGCGGGTGCAGGGGTCGACGTACATTTTAAAATGGGCTCCCAAAACGCTAAGCTGCGCGGGGGCGGTTTCTCCGCCGGTCAACCAGCCTCCCGTCGCTCCGGTGGTTTCGGCCCTGACGGCCACCGTCAATCAAAGTTACACCTCGGCGGCCCTGCCGGTTTTCACCGATGCTAACGGAGATGCGCTGAGCTACGCACTGGTGGGCCTGCCGAATGGCTTGACGTTCAATGCAACTTCTCAAGTCATAACCGGAGTGCCAACGACGGCGGGAACGTTTAACCTGACCTACTCGGCCACTGATACCAAGAGCGCCCCGGTTCCGGTCACCCTCACTCTGGTGGTCAATCCAGCAAGCCCCCCACCGGCCAACCAGCCCCCGGTGGCTCCAGCGGTGTTGGCCCTGACGGCTACGGTCAGCACCGCCTACAGTGTGCAGCTACCGGCCTTCACCGATCCCAACGGCGATGCCTTGAGCTACACCCTGACGGGACTGCCCAATGGGCTGATTTTCAACACCAGCACCCGCACCATTTCGGGAACACCAACGGCAACTGGCAGCGTTAATCTGACCTACGCGGCCACCGATACCAAGAGTGCCCCGGTTACCATTACTGTGCTGCTGACAGTTACCGGCGGGGTTGTACCGCCTACCGTTGTCACGGGTAATTTCGAAGGCTATTTATCGGTGGTCAACTGCGATGAGATGCGGGGGTGGGTCTGGGATCGGGATAAACCGAATACGCCCTTGACCGTCGAGTTTTTTGCGGGTACTGTTTCGATCGGTACGGTGGAGGCTAAAAATTACCGGCAGGATTTGAAAGACGCTAAAAAAGGCAATGGCGAACACGGCTACGTCTTTTCAACGCCTTCGCTTGTGCGAAACAACGTCAGTCATCAGATCAGTGCGAAAGTCAGGAACAGCACCTATACGCTTAAAGGTTCTGCGATTTCCTTACGATGTACGCCATCAGCCCGCCTGGGAGCGCCACCAGCAGAGGGATTCCTGGAAGTCGTTGTTCGGGGAAATCCGGTTACCGGTGATAACGTGGAGGTAGACATTCGGGGGGCTGCCGGTCAGACTGTGCTCCTGCAATTGACTGACCTCTATGGCCGACTGATCAGTGAACGTTTCATAGAACGGGCACAAACCGTTGAGAAACAGCTACTGACGCTAACCGGACGCCCGGCGGGCCTGCTGTTGCTGCGCGTCAGGACCCCATCGGCGTCCCAAACCGTTCAGCTCGTCAAAGAAAAGTAGAGTGAAAACCGGGTGGGTTTCTTGTTACGTTCTAATCCAAAACCGGGTTCTCCGTTTTGGATTAGAACGTAACTTATTTCAAATCGATTAACCCTCGGCCCGCAGCACTTCCAACGGTGGGCGTACCAATACGCCCCGGCTGTTGAACAAACCGATGAGGATGGTCAGACTGGTGACGATGCCGACGACGGCCAGTAACGGCAGGAAATTCGGAGTAAAGGGCACATCGAAGACGAAATAGGCCAGTCCCCAGGTACCGAACAGTGACAGGACGATGCCGGAAAGAGCCGCCAGCAGACCCAGAAACAGGTATTCGATTAGTGTAATGAGCAGAATCTGGCGACGGTTGGCCCCCAGCGTCCGCAGCAGTACGCTCTCCTGAATGCGCTGGTATTTGCTGATAATCACCGAACTGCTCAGGACCAGCAAGCCCGTAATGATGCTGAACAACGCCATAAACCGGATCACAAACGAAACTTTTTCCAGCACTTCATCAATGGTTTTCAGAATCAGGCCCAGGTCGATGGCCGATACATTCGGATAACGGGCGACCAGATCGCGCTGAAATTGAGCGGATTGCTGCGTGTTTTCAACGCGGGTCATCAGGACGTGAAACTGCGGAGCCTGTTCGAGCAAACCGGTCGGAAACACGATCAGGAAGTTGGTTTGCACCCGGTTCCAGTCCACCTCGCGGGTGCCGCCCACAATGGTTGGAATCAGTGCGCCCTGTACGTTGAACGTCAGCGTATCGCCCAGCTTTAGTTTCATCCGCTCCAGATACCCTTTTTCCACCGAAATATAGGCGCCCTGGTGGTCCGTGTAAGGCGGTTTTCCGTCGGTTAATTTTTCGGAAGCGATCAGCGTATCGCGGTACGTCACGCGGTATTCGCGGGTGAGCGCCCAGTCGGGGATTTTGGCACTGGTGTCTTTCTGAATGGCTTCGACGCCCCGCCCGTTGATTTCGGCCAGCCGCATCGTCACCACCGGAACGTTCTGCACCACCGGCAAATGATGGCTTTTAACCAGTTGCTGCACCCCGGCTTTCTGCTCGTTCTGAATGTCGAACAGCACCATATTGGCCTGATTACCACTGGCCGATAATTGCACCCGGCTTAATAACAGGGTTTGCGTCAGATACAGCGTTGCGATCAGAAACGCTCCCAGCCCAATCGAAATTACCAGAATAAGTGTCTGATTATGCGGGCGGTACAGATTGGCCAGGCTTTGTCGCCAGATGTAACTCCACGAAACCGGGAAAAACCGGCGCACCAGCACCATCAGCAATTGCCCAATGCCCGTCAGAATACCGAAGGCAAACGCCAGCCCGGCCGTGAAACTGATCGCCGTCTTCCAGTCGCGGATTTGCCAGTACGCAAAACCGAAAATCGAAACCGCAATCAGTCCGTAAACCACCCATTGCAGCGGGTCACGTCCGGTTACATCCTCGTCGTAGGAACTGCGAAGGGTCCGCAGCGGAGCAATTTTCCGGATGACCAGCAGGGGCAGCAACGCAAACAGAATGGCAATGATCAGGCCGGCCCCGACCCCCTGCGCCACGGCTTTCCAGGAAACGGTGGTCACCACGTCGACCGGAAGAAAACTCTGGAACACCATCGGCAGCACCAGTTGGACCACCGACCCCAGCAACGCACCGATGAGTGCGCCCAGAAAACCCATCAGCGAGGTCTGGATGAGGTAAATCAGGAAAGCCTGCCGACCGCTGGCCCCCAGGCACCGCAAAACCGCCACCGACGCGACTTTTTCCTTGACATACAGGTGGACAGCACTGGCGACGCCCACACAACCGAGCAGCAGCGCCACAAAGGCCACCAGGTTCAGGAATTTGGTCAGGTCGGCAAATGCCCGGCCGGTTTGTTCCTTGCGTTCCGTCACCGTATCGGAATTGATGCCCAGCTTGTCCAGGCGGGACTCGATGCTTTTGACGAATTTCTCAACGTCTGTTCCGGGGGCAAACTGATAATATGAGCGGTAGGTGACCCGGCTGCCGCGTTGCAGCAGATCGGTTTCCGGCAGCAGCGCGTGCGGAATAAAAACCGTAGGAGCTACCGTCGTCGTCACCGCCGTCTGACCGGGGGTTTTCATCACCCGACCGGCCACGTAAAAGAGCAGCTTGCCAACTTTCACCGAGTCGCCCGGTTTGGCATTCAGTTGCACCAGCAGCGCATCATCGACCAGCGCGATCCGCTGGTGGGTCTGGTTTGCTTTCCGGAACTGCGCAACGGCATCGGCGGGCTGGGTTTCCCAGTCGCCGTAGTACGGAAATTTCCCCTGCAAGGCTTTTACCTGCGCGAGCCGAACTCCACCCGAACGCGGAAACAGTACCATCGACGGAAAGGCGGCTTCCCGGCTGCGTTCGGGGCTGATACCGGCCAGAAACAGTTCGGTTTTTGGGGTAACTTCCTTGTTGGTCGTCAGCACCAGGTCAGCCCCGATCAACTCGCGGGCCTGCTCATCGACACTCCGGGACAGGTTATCGCCGAATGAATTAATGGCGACCAGGGCCGCAATGCCCAGCACAATGGCCGACATGAACAAAAGCAGCCGTTGGCGGCTCCGGCGGCTGTCGCGCCAGGCCATTTTCCACAACCACGGATCAAAAAACGAGGTGGTTTGCGGTTGTATTTTAGGGATAGGCCGGTCCATCAGTTGGTTGCAAGGCGGTTTTCAGTGAGCGTATCCGAGACCAGATTTCCGCCTTTGATGCGAATAATGCGCTGCGTACGGGAAGCCAGTTCGAGGTCGTGCGTGACCAGCACCAGCGTGGTTCCGGCTTCGCGGTTGAGTTCAAAAATCAGATCGACCACGGTAGCACTGGTGTCGGCGTCAAGGTTCCCGGTGGGTTCGTCGGCAAACAGAATTTTGGGGCGGTTGGCAAAGGCCCGGGCCAGCGAAACCCGTTGCTGTTCGCCACCGGATAACTGGGTGGGGTAGTGGTGCCCGCGCTGCCCCAGACCGACGCGCTCCAGCAACTCCCGGGCGGTTTTTTCCACCCGCCTTTCTCCGCGCAGTTCCAGCGGCACCATTACGTTTTCGAGCGCCGTCAGGGTGGGCAGAAGTTGAAAATTCTGGAAGATAAACCCGACGTATTGGTTACGAACAGCCGCCCGCTCGTCTTCGGTGAGGGTGTCCAGCTTGATGTTATTCAGGTAAATACTGCCCGACGAAGCCCGGTCCAGTCCGGCGCACAGGCCCAGCAGGGTGGTTTTGCCGCTGCCCGACGGCCCCACGATAGAAAAGGTGTCACCGGCTTGAATATCGAAACTCACGGAGTTCAGAACGGTTAATGTTCGGCCCCCGCTCTGGTAGGTTTTGGTCAGATTTTCGGCACGCAGAATGCTCATAAGTCAATAGCTTAGCGGAATGGTTAGATAACCAATTCGAGGTCTTTTTCTTCTCCCGGTCGATGGATTATTTGATAAAGGGCAGTAAATGGGGGTAAATGGATAAATTCCCCTTATTTTTGTTGGTAGTCGGCGCTGATTTGAGCCAGAAAATTTTGTAAACAATGAATTTACTAAAAAGTACAATGAGTTACAAGGCCTGGGTATTCGGGTGCTTGCTGGTAGCGGGGGTGACAGGCTGTAATTCAAAAACGGAAAACAAGCAGACGCAGGCCGAAAAACCGGCCGTAACGGCGGAAAAGGCCGAAAAACCAGCCAGCAGTACGACGAAAACGATTCTGTTTTTTGGCAACAGCCTCACGGCGGGATATGGTCTGGACCCTTCGGAAGCCTTTCCGGCCCTGGTCGGGAAGAAAGCCCAGGAAGCCGGTTTTGATTACCAGGTCGTGAACGGCGGTCTGAGTGGCGAAACCACGGCGGGGGGCAAAAGCCGCATCGGTTGGGTGCTGCGAAAACCGGTCGATGTGTTTGTGCTGGAACTGGGGGGCAACGACGGCCTGCGCGGCATTCCGCTCGCCGATTCCCGGAAAAACCTGCAAGCCATTATCGATACTGTCCGGCAGAAAAGCCCGCAGGCGCAGATTGTGCTGGCCGGCATGCAGATTCCGCCGAATCTCGGCCCCGACTACTCGGAGCAGTTTAAGACCATGTTTACCGAGCTGGCCCAGAAGAATAACCTGACCCTCATTCCGTTCCTGCTCGAAAACGTCGGCGGCATCCGGAAACTGAACCAGCCCGACGGCATTCACCCGACGGCCGAAGGGCACAAAATTGTGGCTGATAATGTCTGGAAAGTATTAAAACCGGTTTTAGAAAAACAGCAAACGTAACCCTACTCCGCCTAACCCTCCATTCCTGTGCGCAAACTCCTGAACAACCTGACTTTCCGCGTCCTCGTCGCGATTACCCTTGGGATCATCGTCGGGCACTTTTTCCCGGCGACGGCGGCCAAATTCAAACCGCTTGGTGATTTATTCATCAACTTAATCAAAATGGTGATTGCGCCCATTATTTTTCTGACCATTGTGTTGGGAATCAGTAATATGGGCGATTTGAAGAAAGTGGGCCGCGTGGGGGGCAAGGCGCTGCTGTACTTCGAAATCGTGACCACGCTGGCGCTTATTATCGGGATTGTGATTGCTAATGTGATCAAACCGGGGGCTGGCGTACAGACGGCGGCCGTGCAGGGCGGGGATGTTTCGGCCTACACCTCGCAGGGCAAGGAAATGGACTGGGTCAAGTTTTTCCTGCATATCGTGCCCGACAACGCCATCAAATCCTTTGCGGAGGGTGAAATTTTACAGGTACTGGTGTTTTCGGTGCTGTTCGGCGTGGGGCTGACGCGCATGGGCGAGCGGGGGCATTCGCTGATTCAGACGTTTGAGAAACTCTCCCGGGTGTTTTTCAACATCCTGAATGTGGTGATGATTCTGGCTCCGCTGGGAGCTTTCGGGGGCATGGCATTTACGATTGGCAAATACGGCTTGTCGACGCTCTTTCCGCTGGCAAAACTGATGGGAACGGTGTATGCGACCATGTTTCTGTTCATTTTCGTGGTGCTGAACCTGATTCTCCGCTATTACCGAATCAGTTTGTGGGCGGTTTTGAAATACATCAAGGAAGAATTGCTGATCGTTTTCGGAACGTCCTCGTCGGAGTCGGCTTTGCCGCAGGTGATGGATAAGTTGGAAAACATGGGCTGTTCACGCTCGGTGGTTGGGCTGGTGATTCCGGCCGGGTATTCGTTTAACCTCGATGGTACGACGATTTACCTGTCGATGGCGACGATTTTTCTGGCGCAGGTGTTCAATGTCAATCTTACGCTGGGGCAGGAGTTGACCATTATCGGGATTCTGATGGTGACGTCGAAAGGGGCTGCGGGCGTTACGGGCAGCGGTTTTATCGTGCTGGCCTCCACGCTGACGGCGGTTCATGTGATTCCGCTGGAGGGGCTGGCGTTGCTGCTAGGCGTTGACCGGTTTATGTCGGAAGCCCGCTCGATTACGAACATCATCGGCAATACCGTCGCGACGATTTTTATTGCCAACAATGAGAAGGAGTTCGACCGGCAGAAAATGCTCAAAGCCTTTGGGAAGCTGGAGAAGGAAGAACTCAGCAATTACAAATACTGACGATGCTTAAAAACCGGCCACGATTCTACCGTCAGGGCGGTTCAATAAAAAAGCCTTTGCGGTCCTGGTAAAAAATGTATTTTTGTTACCGTAGCCGTAAGTCAGTTTCGTGTGAGTGCATATCACTGTAAAGTAATGAGAGTATCGGGAGTCTGGGCGGGAATTATTGCCATTTTGATCATCGTTGGGTGCGATTCGAGTGAGGACAAAAAATTGAAGCGTTCGGCGAAGGCAATGTACAATTGCGCCGAAGGGCAGAAGCTGAGCGTTGCGGAGGAACGGGCGATTCGGAAGGAAATCGGGGCCGACGCGAAAACCCGGAAAATTGAAGAAATTATTCGGGGAAAAGTCCGGGCCGGTTTCAATGGCAACATTCTGATTGCGCAGAAAGGGGTCGTTCTCTACAAAGGCTCGTTCGGACTGGCCCATTTTGAGCGTTCCTCCCGCGATTCGCTGAACGAAAACTCCAAGTTTCAGCTAGCCTCGCTCTCCAAAACGTTTACCGCCGTTGCCACTCTCAAACTGATCGAAGCCGGAAAGCTGAGCCTGAAGGATACGGTTCAGAAATTTTTCCCGGACTTCCCGTACCACGGTATTTCCATCGAAAACCTGTTATCGCACCGGAGCGGTTTGCCCAACTACGCTTATGCGTTTGAGGACAGTATGCGGATCAACTTCTACAAGTTTGAAAAACCGTATCCGACGAATGGCGAAATCATGCACTGGTTCGCCCATGTGCGGCCGACGCCCCCGCGCTACAACATTCCGGATCGCACGTTCAGTTACAGCAACACGAATTATTGCGTGCTGGCGGCCATCATCGAGAAAATTACGGGGGTGCCTTTCGACCAGTTTGCCAAAAAGAATATTTTCGAACCGCTGGGAATGCGAAACACCTGGGTCGCGACGACCCGCAACGATTCGATCAACCAATACCGCACGGCGGGGTATCAGTGGAACCGCCGGATTCCGAAGGATTACTACGACAATGTGGTGGGCGACAAGGGCATCTACTCGACCGTGGGCGATCTTTTCAAGTGGTACCAGGCCCTTAACGGGGACTGCCTGCTCAAGAAATCGATGCTGGCCGAAGCCTTCCTGCCCCGGAGTTTTGAGCGGAAAGGCACCCGGAATTACGGGTACGGTTTCCGGATGTACGTCAACGAGCAGAAGCAGCCGGAATACATCTACCATACCGGTTGGTGGAAAGGCTACAACAGCCTGTTCTGGTTCAGCCCGAAAGACGATTTTGTGATCATTCTGCTGGGGAACCGCTACAACAAATCGGTGTATCAGGTCAAGGAACTGCTCGAAGTGCTGCACGGTCATCCGTCGAATGCCGAACCGGAAGCCGAAACCGGCGAAGTGGATATTTAACTGCTTTGCGGTTTTTCAATATCCAGGTTGTAATGCAGTCCCCGGTTGTCGTGCCGGGCCATGGCGGCTTTAATCACCAGATACGCCACCTCGATCATGTTGCGCAGTTCGCAAATCCGGTTTGAGACTTTCGACTGGCGGTAGAGTTCTTCGTGCTCCAGGTAAATGAGTTCCAGCCGGTCCAGCGCCCGTTTCATCCGGCGGTTGGTCCGGACAATGCCCACGTAATTCGACATAATCGATTCCAGTTCGCGCTGCATTTCGGTGACCAGAACCAGCTCTTCGGGGTGTGTCGTTCCGGCATCGTTCCATTCCGGCAGGTTGTTGGGAATGGCGGCTTCGTGGAAATGCTCGATCGTTTTCAAAAAAGCCCGGTGGCCGAAGACGACCGCTTCGAGTAAAGAATTGGATGCCAGTCGGTTGGCGCCGTGTAGACCGGTGCAGGAACATTCGCCGGCGGCATACAGGAAGTGGATGTTCGTCTGGCCGTACTCGTTGACTTTAATCCCTCCGCACAGATAATGTTGCGCCGGAACGACCGGAATGTAGTCTTTCCGGATGTCAATCCCCAGGTTGTCCAGGCAATAGGCGGTGATGTTGGGAAAATGCTCGACGAATTTCTCGTAATCGCAGTGCGTCACGTCCAGGTAGACGTGCGGATCACCGGATTTTTTCATTTCGGAGTCGATGGCGCGGGCCACAATGTCGCGCGGGGCCAGCGACAGCCG
Organism: Larkinella bovis; assembly: GCF_042655385.1. Lineage (NCBI taxonomy): Bacteria > Pseudomonadati > Bacteroidota > Cytophagia > Cytophagales > Spirosomataceae > Larkinella > Larkinella bovis. Next base: position 107,618 of record NZ_JBHSMA010000003.1, read on the forward strand.
GGCGTCGTAGTTTTCCATGAACGTTTCGCCCTTCATGTTTTTCAGAATACCGCCAAAACCGCGTACGGCTTCCGAAATCAGAAAACTCGGTTTTTTGCCCGGCTCGTATAAGGCCGTCGGGTGGAACTGGATAAATTCCATGTCCTTACAGATCGACTTGGCGCGGTAGGCCATCGCAATGCCGTCGCCGGTCGCGATGGTCGGATTGGTGGTGCTTTGGTAAACGTTGCCAATACCGCCCGTCGCCAGCAGCGTGGTTTTCGCCAGAAACATTTCCACCCGCCCGGTTTGCGTATCCAGCACATAAGCGCCGAAACAGCGGTTGTCGGTATCGTAGCGGTGGACGGTTTCGCCGAGGTGGTGCCGCGTGATCAGATCGACGGCGTAATAGTGCGTAAAAATCTCGATGGCGGGCAGCGACTGCGCTTTTTCGAGCAACGCCCGTTCGATTTCGGCCCCGGTAATGTCCTTGAAATGCAGAATCCGGTGGTCGGAATGGCCGCCTTCTTTCGCCAGGTCGTAGTCCCCATCGTCCTCCTTGTCGAAGCGGGTACCGTAGTCGATCAACTCGCGAATCCGCTCCGGAGCTTCCCGCACCACAATCTCGACCACCTCGCGGTTGCTCAGGAAGTCGCCCGCAATCATCGTATCCTCGATATGTTTCTCGAAGGAATCTTCTTCGGCCCAGACGGCGGCAATCCCGCCCTGGGCGTATTTGGTATTGGTCTCGTCGGCCCGGACCTTCGTAATGACGGCAATGCGGACGGGCCGGCCGGTTTCTTCAAAATGAATGGCCAGCTTGGTGGCATAACTCAGTCCGGCAATTCCGGAACCAATCACAAGGAAATCGAAGTGTTGGGGCATGGAGATTACAACAAATTCAATCCGTCAATTCTTGAAAAATCTTTTAAATTTAATGTTTTGACAGGCTGATTATATACGAGCGCAGTAGCAGCAATGAGTATGTCACCAGTGCCAATCACTTTATTTTTTCTCTTTAACTGAGAATAGATCAATCCCGCTTGTATGGCCACTAACTTGTCAAAAGGTAATTCGGTTATTCGTTTGATTAATAACTCAATATCGACTGCGTGTGCGGGTTGCCTGATGCCACAGTACAGTTCATAAATGGTAATTGAGGAAACAAAGAAAGCTACTCCTGATGGAAGAGTAGCCAACGTTGTCACAGTCTTGTCCGGAGCGCGCAGATGCTCAATAAAAAGGCTGGTATCAATTACCATTCTGTAGATTTCCAGCTATTGATATTCTGTTTTGCCTCCAAAATAGGAGCAAGATCGTCCTCTGACCAAACCGATACGGCTTGAATTTCCTGCTGGTAAGCCTGTAAATCAAACACGCTAGCTTTCACCTGCTTATTCAGGAGGAAATTAATGAAATCAATCACCTCTTTCTGATGATCATCACTTAACTGTGTGTATTTTTCCAGTAAGTCTTTCATTATTAGATCGTTTTACAACCCCTTACTCATCTCCAGCATCCGCAACACCGAGGCTTCGGCTTTGACGCGGATGTCTTCCGGGACGATGATTTCCGGTTTTTCGTAATACAACGTGTTGTACAGCTTTTCGAGTGTGTTCATTTTCATGTACGGGCATTCCGAACAGGCGCAGGTGTTGTTTTCGCTGGCGGGGGCCGGAATGATTTTTTTGTTCGGAACTGCCTGCTTCATCTTGTGTAGGATCCCGGCTTCGGTGCCCACAATAAACACCTCGTCGGGCTGCTCCACCACGTATTTCAGCAAGGCCGTGGTCGAGCCCACGTAGTCGGCCTGGCTTAGAATGTGCTCCTGGCATTCGGGATGGGCGATGAACTTGGCGGTCGGGTATTTCTGCCGCAAAGCCGTCAGTTTTTCCTGCGAAATGTCGATGTGGACGATGCAGGCACCATCCCACAACACCAGATCCCGCCCGGTTTTCTTCGCGACAAACCGCCCCAGGTTGGCATCCGGTGCGAAGATGATCTTCTGGTCTTTCGGCAGACTTTCGACAATCTTCACGGCATTGGAGGAGGTGCAGATAATGTCCGACAACGCCTTGATTTCGGCCGAGCAGTTGATGTAACTGATCACAATATGATCCGGGTATTTCGCTTTGAAAGCCGCAAATTCATCCGCCGGGGCCGAATCCGCCAGCGAACAACCGGCGTTCATGTCGGGAATAACGACTTTTTTGTCAGGCGAGAGAATCTTGGCGGTTTCGCCCATGAAGTGCACCCCGCAGAATACGATCATCTCGGCGTCGGTGGCGGCTGCCTGCTGCGACAAACCGAGGCTGTCACCGATGTAATCGGCCAGGTCCTGAATGTCACCATCGACGTAATAATGGGCCAGAATCACGGCGTTTTTCTCCTTCTTCATCCGCCGGATTTCGTCCATCAAAACCTGTTTATCTTTCGGCGTCGAGCGGCTGATGTAGCCGATTTGCCGGATTTCTTCCTCTAACGTAAGTGGGATCGTTGCCATAGTGAGTAAACAAAAACAAACGCTAAAAAACTCTGATAAAACTCCGGTTTTCTCTGATCAGCTCTGTGTAACAGCCTAAATTTATTACACAGAGCTGATCAGAGAATATCAGAGGCAATCAGAGCGGTTAATATGCTTTTAGGCTCATGTCGAGGCTTTTGACCTGGTGGGTCAGGGCACCGGACGAGATGTAATCGACGCCGGTTTCAGCGTAGGCCCGCAGGTTGGTTTCGTCAATGCCGCCCGAGGCTTCCGTTACAACGCGTCCGTCGATCAGTTCAACCATTTTTTTCAGTTCGGCGGGTTCAAAGTTATCCAGCAGCATCCGGTCCACGTGGCCGAGCCGCAGCACTTCTTCCACTTCCCGCCGGTTGCGGACTTCCACCTCAATCGGTAACGAACGGCCGGTGGTTTGCAGGTACGCAACGGCTTTGGTCACGGCGGCTTCGATCCCGCCCGCGTAGTCGATGTGGTTGTCTTTGATCAGAATCATATCGAACAAACCAAAGCGGTGATTGAGGGCTCCGCCGATTTGAACCGCCAGTTTTTCGCAAACCCGGAAGTTAGGGGTTGTTTTGCGGGTGTCGAGTAGTTTTGCTTTGGTGCCTTCCAGCAGGGTCACCATCGTCCGGGTGTGCGTGGCAATGCCGCTCATGCGCTGCATGCAGTTCAGCACCAGCCGCTCCGCTTTCAGAATGGACTGCGCCCGGCCATTGACCGTCAGGACGATGTCGCCGTAATGAATAGCCGCACCATCCTGAAGATGAACATGAACCTCCAGATCCGGGTCAACTTCCCGAAAAACCGCTTCGGCTACGGCGACGCCCGCCAGAATTCCGTCCTGCTTCACCAGCAGCCGGGCGCGCCGTTGCGCATCGGCCGGAATGGTCGAAAGCGAGGTGTGGTCACCGTCGCCAACGTCTTCGGCCAGGGCCAATTGTATAAACTCGTGTAATGTCATTGTGAACTATTTCGGCGAAAGTTAGTGGACTTCTTGAAAAATGCCTGAAAAAAACCAATTTGCTTTCTTGCGGAACTATTGCGAAATTTGTTCCCCTCGTTCCGGCGAGTCGAATTTAACCTCCATGAAGCAACAACAGCGTAAGGACCTGATTCGTTTGATGAGCCTCTTTCTGAGCGGTTTGTTGCTGCTGGTGGCATCGGGCGGACCAGCGTGGCTGCCTGTTGAAAAACTGTCGGCCCGGCCAACTGTTCAAACACCGAAGAGCGAAAAAAAGGCGGACCCGGACCGGCAGGTTGTGGTGCAGGCCACCTCGTTCGATGCGGTAGTGACGCCCGCGCTGTCGTTCGGCTTCTCCCAAACGGTTTATCTGCTGCCCCCGCCAGTACTGTTTTTTGTACTGAAACAGACGGTAATTCCCCGCTTCTTTGAAATACCGTATTTTTATTTCTCGTTCCTCTGCTACGTTTTCGGGCATCACATTGCCATTAATGCGCCCTGATTTCTCTTTAGAAGTGAGAAGTTAGACAAGAGAGCAAAGATAAAACCGCCATTCGGAACAGTTCTCTGCTTGCCCTTCTTCTCCTTCTTCCCGGTTTCTTTTTCTATTGTCTCATCTCTTTTCTCTTTATTCTTTAATAAATAATGCAAAACCGAGTCGGAATACTGATTCTGACGGGTGTCATTACGCTCTTATGCGTTTACTACCTGTCGTTTACGTTCGTGTCGAACAGCATTAAACAAGACGCGACGAACTACGCAACCCTGGCCAACGGCAACGTTGATCTGGACCGGAAACAGCACTACATGGATTCGCTCTGGAAAGAGCCGGTCTATCTGGGAAATACGCTGGAAGAAGTAACCACCCGCGAGCTGGGTCTGGGGCTTGATTTGCAAGGCGGTATGCACGTGGTGCTGGAAGTTTCTCCGGCCGAAATCCTGCGCGGTCTGGCGGGCGGAACGCGTGACCCCAAATTTGAACAGGCGCTGAAGAAAGCTGCTGAAGATCAGAAGGCTAGCCAGTCCAAATTTGTGGATTTGTTTATCAGTGCGTACAAAGACATTGCCCCGAATACCAAACTGGCAACGATTTTCGCCAATAGTGGCAACCGGGGCAAAATCAACTTCCAGTCGTCGGATGCCGAGGTGCGGAAAATGATCAACGAAGAAGTCGACGGGTCACTCAGCCGGGCGTTCCAGATCATTCAGGCGCGGGTCGATAAATTTGGGGTAGCCAACCCGAACATCCAGCGGCTGCCGGGTTCGGGCCGGATTCTGATCGAGCTGCCGGGTGTCGATAATCCCGAACGCGTTCGTCGCCTGTTGTCGGGCGCGGCCAAACTGGAGTTTGCCGAAGTATATACGCTGAATGATGTGGCCGGGGGCCTCGATCAACTGGGCGCTTACCTGGTGCAGATGGAAGCCGAACGCAAACAGGCGGCTGCCCAAAAAACCGGCACAACCGGGGCGGCCACGACGGATACCACGAAGAAAGATAATTCGCTGGCGGCTCAGCTGGCCCAGAAAAACCAACCGGCCAAAGGCGATACCGCCAAAGCCGATACCTCGGCAACAGCCGCGCAAAATGCGGCCCTGACGAGTCTGTTCGTGCCGATTTCGCAGAACCAGCTGGGGGTTTACCTGAAAGATACCGCCCGGGCCAACGAGATACTGGGCCGTCCGGCAGTGAAAACCCTGTTTCCGGTGGATGCGGTTTTGCTGTGGGATCGTAAGCCGATCGTTACCAACGACAACAAAGAAATTCTGCCGTTATATTTCATCCGGAAACCGGCCGGAAGAGCTCCGCTGGAAGGGGATGTGATTGTGGATGCTACCAATGATTACGATGATCGCGGGCGTCCGGAAGTAACGATGCGGATGAATGCCGAAGGAGCCCGTAAATGGCGTACGCTGACGGCGGCCAACATTAACCGTCCGGTGGCGATCATCCTGGATAACCTGGTGTATACGGCCCCAACGGTGCAGAACGAAATTCCCAACGGGAGCTCCAGCATTTCGGGGAACTTCACCGTCGAAGAAACCAAGGATATGGCCAATATCCTGAAAGCCGGTAAGCTGCCTGCGCCGACCAACATTGTGGAAGAGGCCGTTGTTGGAGCTACGCTGGGTTCCGAAGCCGTTTCGGCCGGGGTGGTTTCGTCGCTGATCGGTCTGGTGATCGTCCTGGTTTTTGTGGTGGTGTATTATGGTCGGGCCGGTTTTATTGCGGACCTTGCTCTGTTTGTTAACCTGTTCTTCCTGCTGGGTATTATGGCTTCGCTGGGAGCGGTTTTGACCATGCCCGGTATTGCCGGTATCGTCCTGACGATTGGTATGGCCGTCGATGCGAACGTACTGATTTTTGAGCGGATCAAGGAAGAGCTGGCGTTGGGCAAACCGTTTAAACAGGCGATTGCCGACGGTTTTACGAATGCTTACTCTTCAATTATCGACTCCAACGTAACGACCCTGCTCACGGGCGTGATTCTGTTCATCTTCGGAACGGGTCTGATTCTGGGCTTTGCCACCACGCTGGTCATCGGGATCCTGACCTCGCTGTTCGCGGCTATCTTCATTACCCGGATTATTCTGGAGCAGTACGTGAAAAATGGCCGGACGCTGGCGTTCGGGACCAACTGGTCGAAAAACCTTTTCAAAGATTCGGCCTTCGATTTCGTGTCCCGTCGGAAACTGTATTACACGATCTCATCGACGATTATCGCCCTGGGGATCATTTCCGTAATTTTCAAAGGCTTCGGTTTGGGCGTTGATTTCAAAGGTGGTCGGTCGTATGTGGTTCGTTTTGAGAAAAGCGTCAGTACCGACGACGTGCGGAACGCGCTGGAAAACGAACTGCCGGGCTCCCTGGAAGTGAAAACGTATGGCGGAACCGGCGTGGGCGGTGCCAGCCAGGTTCGGGTGACAACCAGCTATCTGGCGGACGACATCAATCCGGAATCAGATAAAGAAACCGAGAAAAAACTGTTGGCGGGTCTGGCCAAAATTCAGGGTAATAAAGGGTCGGTGGAGAGCTCGCAGAAAGTAGGGCCGGCGATTGCCAATGACCTGATCTACTCGGCCATGTGGTCCATTCTGCTGGCAGTTGCGGTTGTTTTCGGCTACATCCTGATCCGGTTCAAGAAACTGGCGTTTGGCTACGGCGCGGTGGTGGCCCTGTTCCACGATGTCTTGATCATTCTGGCCATCTTCTCGATCGGTAACGGTTTTCTGCCGTTCTCGCTCGATATCGATCAGGCCTTTATTGGTGCCTTGCTGACCATCATGGGGTATTCGATGAACGATACCGTCGTCGTCTTCGACCGGGTTCGGGAGTACCTGCGTGACACGAAAGGCCGGAAAGAAAGCATTGCCGTCATCATCAACAACGCCTTGAACAGCACCCTGAGCCGGACGGCGGTAACGGGTCTTTCAACGATGCTGGTGCTGATCGTTCTGTTCTTCTTCGGGGGCGAAACCATCCGTGGGTTCTCGTTCGCGATGCTGATCGGGGTCATTGTCGGTACGTATTCATCGCTGTTTGTGGCAACGCCCATTGTAGTTGATGCCCTGAACAGAGATCAACTGAATGACACATCGGTCACGCCCGAAACGCCGGCTAAAACCACCAAAACAGCACGAGCGTAAGGAGTTGGTACTGTGAAAAAGCTGAACCTGGCCGTTCAGCTTTTTCGTTTTTGTGCGAATTATTTTGTAGCATTACTGCCTGATTCGCCAATTAATCTTTCGTCAACTTTTAAAATATTACCTAAACATTCTTTCCTGCATGGAAACGAAAACCGCAGTCAGTGATCGCAGTGTCTGGCGTAAAAAGCCGATGTACCTGTTTGAGCAGGACATTCAAAAAAGTGAGTTAAAGCGCGTTCTGGGCAAATGGAGCCTGACCGCCATTGGAATCGGGGCTATTATCGGGGGGGGGATTTTCGTGTTAACCGGAACGGCCGCTCACTACCATGCCGGTCCCGCGCTGGCTTTGTCGTTCATCGTGGCCGGGATTGGCTGTATCTTTGCGGCACTCTGTTACGGTGAATTTGCTTCCATGCTGCCCGTCGAAGGATCGGCCTATGCGTATGCGTATGGAACCATTGGGGAGTTATTTGCCTGGGCCATTGGCTGGGGGCTGATTCTGGAATATGCCATGGGGGCTATGACGGTTGCCGTCAGCTGGTCGGGATACTTCAATAAACTGATTCACCTCTTCGGGATCGAAATACCGTTCTGGCTACGCAATGACCCGGTTTCGGCCGCGAATTACGCCCAGCAGAATGGGCTGGAGGCCCCCGGTTTTGCCATTAACCTGCCCGCTTTTCTCATCGTCTGGCTGGTTACCTACATCCTTATCAAAGGCATCAAGGAAGCCGCTAACACCAACAACCTGATCGTGATTTTGAAAGTGACGGCGGTTATTTTTGTGATTGTGGTGGGGGTTTTTTACGTCATTCCCGAAAACTGGAAACCGTTTATTCCCGAGCCTACCACCATTCCCGGCGAAGACGGAAAACCGCATCAGGCGTATGGCTGGTCGGGCGTTTTGAGCGGTGCTTCGGCCATTTTCTTTGCCTATATCGGTTTTGATGCCGTATCGACCCAGGCCGGTGAAGCCGTGAATCCGCGGAAAGATATGCCCTTTGCCATCATTACTTCCTTGTTGGTCTGTACGATTCTCTACATTCTGGTTTCGCTGGTGCTGACCGGGATGATCAATTACCAGGATATCGTTGGGGATGCCCTGAAAGCGCCGGTAGCGTATGCCTTCGACAAAGCTGGACAGGGCTGGGCCGTATTCATTATTACAACGGCGGCTACGGTAGGTCTGGTGTCGGTGATGCTGGTGATGATGCTGGGGCAAACCCGGGTTTTCCTGGGCATGGCCAAAGACGGTCTGCTGCCAGGTTTCTTCCGCGAAATTCACCCGAAGTTCAAAACGCCCTGGAAGAGCACTATTTTGGTGGGAACCATTGTGTCGATTGTCGCGGCTTTTACTCCCATCAGCCTTCTGGGTGATATGACCAGCTTCGGAACGCTGTTTGCGTTTGCGATGGTGTGCCTGGCCGTCTGGATCCTGCGTCGTCGTGATCCGGATCGCGAACGTCCTTTCAAAGCACCGGCTCTAAACATTATTGCTCCGTTGGGAATTATAGTGAATACGATTCTGATTTTTAACCTGAGCGGGCTGGCGCAGCAACTGGCGGTTGTCTGGCTCCTTTTAGGTATGATCGTTTATTTTGCCTACAGCCGTCGTCACAGTAAGCTGAATGATCTATAGCGAAATAGTCCTTTCCAAAACGTACCGAAAAGCCTCCCGTTTGAATACGGGGGGCTTTTCTGCTTATTCTATAGACTATTGTTATAAACCTCTGATCCCATGACCCCGACCGATCACCTAGTAGGTTACGGAGCGGCTATCATTGCCGGGCTGGTCATCGGGCTGGCAGGAGGGGGAGGCTCCATCCTGACAGTGCCGGTTTTTGTCTACCTGTTTCAGATTCCGCCCTTAATTGCCACCACCTATTCGCTGTTCGTGGTGGGCGCCACCTCGCTGGTGGGCTCCGTTGGGTATGCCCTCAAGCGGCAGATTGACTTCACCGTCACTGCTGCGTTTGCCATTCCGTCGTTTCTTTCGGTATTCATCACCCGGCGGTTTTTGGTACCGGCCATGCCCGATCCGCTTTTTCAGTTCCGATCCATTACGATCCCGAGAAACGAAGCGATTCTGTATTTTTTTGCATTTGTAATGATTATGGCCGGGTTGGCGATGATCCGGCAACCGAACCTGGAAGAACCCGCTTCCGGCCGGCCACGGCTGGGTCTGCTGGCCCTGGACGGGTTGGGCGTTGGGGTTCTGACGGGAACTATCGGGGCAGGGGGCGGGTTTCTGATTGTGCCGATGCTGGTGTTGCTGGCCGGGTTGACCATGCACCGGGCAGTGGCCACCTCCGTGCTGATCATTGCGGTCAATTCGTTTGTCGGATTTATGGGTGATGTTCACCGTGATGTCATCGATTGGCGGTTTTTACTGGAATTTACGGCGTTTTCCATCGGCGGAATTCTCCTTGGAATTAACCTGTCCCGCTTCTTTTCGCCGACGTACCTGAAACGCGGTTTTGGCGGACTCGTTTTGGCCGTTGCTCTTTATATGCTGGTAAAAGAACTTGGGAAATTATGATTATTGAACAATTGTATACGGGTTGTCTGGCCCAGGGGGCCTATTATATTGAAAGCGAAGGCGAAGCTGCGGTGATTGATCCGCTGCGCGAAACCGCCCCCTACCTGAAGAAAGCCGAACGCAATGGGGCCCGGATCAAGTACGTCTTCGAGACGCATTTCCACGCTGATTTTGTCTCGGGCCACCTCGATCTGGCGAAAAAAACCGGGGCAACGATCGTCTACGGCCCCACCGCTCAAACCACCTTTGAAGCACAGGTGGCAACGGATGGGGAGACGTTTCCGATTGGGAAACTAACCATCAAAGTGCTGCACACGCCCGGTCATACGCCGGAATCGACCACCTATTTGTTGATCGATGAAACCGGGAAAAATCACGCGATTTTCACCGGCGATACGCTGTTTATTGGCGATGTGGGCCGTCCCGATCTGGCCATCAAAGGCGACCTAACCGAGCGCGATCTGGCCGGTATGCTGTATGACAGCCTGCATTCGAAAATCATGCCGCTGGAAGACGAGGTTATTGTGTATCCCGCCCACGGTGCCGGATCGGCCTGCGGGAAGAACATGAGCAAGGAAACGACGGATACGCTCGGCAATCAGAAACGGTTTAATTACGCGCTCCGGGCGCAATCAAAGGAAGAATTTATCAAAGCCGTTCTTGAGGGATTGACGCAGGCTCCCGCTTATTTTGCTGAAAATGCCCGGCTGAACAAGGAAGGGTACGATGCCATCGACGAGGTCATGGAACGCGGCCATCAGGCGCTGTCGCCGGAAGCGTTCGAAGCGGCTGTCAACGAAACCGGGGCACTGGTTCTCGACGTGCGCGACGCGGCCGATTTTGCCAAAGGGTTTGTTCCGAATTCGATCAATATTGGTTTGCACGGTCAGTTTGCGCCCTGGGTAGGGGCCTTGATCCCGGATCTGAAACAGCCCATTGCGCTGGTGACGCCCGCTGGCCTGGAAGAAGAAGCGGTTCTGCGGCTGGCCCGCGTGGGGTACGACCACAGTATTGGCTACCTGGCAGGCGGTTTTGCGGCCTGGCAGCAGGCAGGCAAGGAAGTGGATGCGGTCGAGTCGATTTCGGCGGAAACGTTCGCCCAGAACTACGGGAAGGGCACGGTGGTGGATGTTCGTCGGCCGGACGAATTTGCGGCAGAACATGTCAGGGAGGCCGAAAACCTGCCGTTGGACAACCTGAACGAGCATATGGCGGCTGTTCCGAAAACCGGCCCGGTTTACATCCACTGCGCGGGGGGCTATCGTTCGATGGTGGCCGCTTCGATCCTGAAAGCCCGGGGATTCGACAATCTGGTGAATGTAGAAGGCGGTATGGGGGCCATCAAAAAGGCTGGTCGCGTGCCGGTGGTGAGCGAAATCGGTTCGCACTGACCGGCGGGTAATTATTTCTTCAACTCGTTGAGTTCGTCCAGTTGAACGGTTTTGACGTGCCGGTAGACCTGCAAAATGATGGCCAGCGCAATGGCTGCTTCGGCGGCCGCTACAATCATCACAAAAAGGCTGAACATCTGGCCCTGCAGACGAACCGGGTCGTTCTGGCTGAAGGCGATCAGGTTCAGGTTGACGGCATTCAGCATCAGTTCGATACCCATCAACACCATAATGGCGTTCCGTTTTACCAGCACAATGGCCAGCCCGATGCTGAACAACGCGGCCCCGACGAGCAGAAACAAACCGGAATTGATTTCCATACTACAATCATTTAGGGCGGGACGCAGCGGCAATGGTCGCAGCCCCAATCAGCGCGACCAGCAACAACACCCCGGCTATTTCGAACGGAATTAAAAACTCGGTCATCAATTGTCGCCCAATTGTATCAACCGTTGAACGGTACATCGGTTCGCCCTGATTCAGGAGTACAAAATTGCCCCGCACCAGCGCCCGGTATAACACACTGAAAATACCGCCCGCTACCAGCAAAGCCCACAACCAGCTCCGGTGTCGGGTCAGGATCTGGTTGGGCTGGGTAAAATCGGTTGAACTGGTTTCGGATTTATGCGTGAGCATCACCCCGAAAATAATCAGCACCAGCACCCCGCCCACGTAAATCATGATCTGCGCAACCGCCAGAAAATCGGCCCCCGCCAGCACGAATAACCCCGCTACGCCCAGCAAGGTCAGCAGCAGAAAAAAGGCCGCATACAGCACGTTTTTCGTTACCAAAACCGCCAGGGCTGATCCGAGCGTGAAGAGAATAAACAAATAAAAAACAATCTGAACCACGGTTTCGCTGGTTTGTCGGATTACTCGGATTCGTTTGTTGGGGGCGTTTTCGGCCGCATGGTGGGCCGAAAGGCCGGTTTTTTCGGGATTTCCGGAGCCGCAGGCGGCTCTTCGGGTTGGGCCGCAGCTTCCGGCATGGCCGGTTTTTCCGCCACCGGCCCGGTCGGTGCTGGTTCGTCAGCAGCCGAAGCGGGGGCGGTTTTTGGGCGCATCGTCGGGCGGAACGCCGGTTTTTTAGGCGCTTCTGGTTGTCCTTCTCCGGTTACCGGTTTTTCCGCAACCGGTTTTGGGGTTTCTGCTGCGGTTTCCGCCGGATCGACGGCGGCCGCTGGTTTTACCTCTTCGATCGGTGGAGCGGTTTTGGGTCGCATCGTGGGCTGGAAAGCGGGTTTGGGTATGGCTACCGGCCCTTCATCCGTTGCCCGGGCGGTTTCTGCCGGCTTGGGTTCTTCCGGTGCCGGGGCGGTTTTGGGCCGCAGGGTTGGGCGAAAAGCCGGTTTGGGGGCTGCTTCTGGCGCTTCCGCAGCGGGTTGTTCGGTGGGCGTTGGTTCGTTGGTTGGGGCCGCCGGTTTGGGTCGTAAGGTCGGTCGGAAAGCGGGCCGGGGCGCGGGCGTTGGAACGGCCGGTTTTTCCAGACCCGCCATCGCAATGCGTTCGGCTTCGTCGGGCGTCACATCGGTGAGCGGATGCTCAGCCGCCGACCCGGCCGAATTTTGTTCCGGTAAGGGTTTTTCCTCGTTCGGCGGTTGATTCCCCGGCTTTTTCAAAGTCGGGCGGAAAACCGGTCGTGGTTTGGGAGCAGGCGTTTCGGCCACTGGCGCCGATTCAGTTGTTTCTGCCGGGGGGGCTTCGGTTGGTTCGGCCGGTTTGGGAGCGGGTTTCATCCCCGGTCGGAAAACCGGTTTTTTCGGGGCGTCTGCTGCGGGAGCCGGGGCGGTTTTGGCGGTTGCCTGCTGCGCTTTGAGTTCTTCTTTCTCCCGCACAAACTGTTCGTACAGCGCCCGCTTTTCGTCGGCCTGTTCGGGCGACAGGTTGGCGTAATGGTACGTCATGTTGCCCAGCTCGAACTCGCTGAAATCGTAGGTTTTGGTCATCGTCAGGCATTCGGTTGGGCAAACCGTGGTGCAGAGACCGCAGTAACAGCACTTGGCCATGTCGATGTCGAACTTACCCGCATACAGCCGAATGGGCGAACCGTCCGACGCCTTGCCAACTTCTTCCGTTGCCTTGATGGCATCAATCGTAATGCAATCGACCGGGCAAACCTTGGCGCATTTATCACAGACGATGCAATCGTCCATTTCGTTGTGGAGCCGGTAGCGGCCGTTGTCCGGGATCGGAATTGTCTCGAACGGATACTGAAGGGTCACAATCCCGGTTTCCTGCCCGAAATACTCCGGCTGCTGGACATTGATCGGTTTGCGACTCTGGCGGGCATTCAAAAGGTGGCGGAACGTTAGCTTCAGCCCCGTCAGTGTCGTTTGAATACCCTCCTGTATATCTTTAAAATAGTGGCTCATGAAGAACAAAAGTAATACCCAACCTAAAGAATAAAGAAAAAAGACAGACAGAAGTTTCAACGGATCCGAATCTTTCCCCACCGGTCGTTGGCACGCCGGATCGGCACATTCAAATTATAGCCTTCCCGGGCCAGGTTCTGAATCTTTTCTGGCTTACCAAGAAAGATTCAGAACCTGGAAAACATTAAAAAAGCCGGATTTTCAGCTTATGGGAACATGAATCTTCCAACGCGTACCTTCTGGTTATTACTTTCCTTTTTGAGTCTGTTGAGTCCGCTTTTATGGGCTCAGGCACCCGATTCGCTGACTGTCGGCTCGCCCAATGGCCGTTTACGATTTACTTTTTCCGTGCAAACCGATGGTGTTCCGGTGTATGAAATCCGGGACCGAAACCGGCCCGTTATTCTGCCGTCGGTGCTGGGACTGGTTAGTAACCCGAACGGAAACAACCTGAGCTGGGATCGGAACCTGCGGATCGTTTCGGTCGCCCGCGCCCGGCGCGACACCAGCTGGAAACCGGTTTGGGGAGAGCGGGCGGTTATTCCGGATCGGTACCACGAACTGGTAATCACGCTGCAACACCGGAACGCCGACCGGGGCCAATTGCAGGTCGTTGCCCGGGCCTACGACGAAGGCATTGCGTTTCGGTATGTTTTCCCGGAGAACATGCGGACACAGGTTCTGGATATTGGGCAGGAGAAAACCCATTTTACGCTGCCGTCGGGCACCAAAGCGTATTTTACCGATCATGCGCAGGGCAGCTACGAAGTCCGCGAGCCGAGTGGCTGGACCAAACCGGCGGAACTTCCCGTCACGCTTCACCTGGCGAACAATGCCTGGGCCTGTATCGCGCAGGCTGAACAGACGAATTATCCCCGCATCCGGTTGCAAATAGGGGCTGAAAACCAGTTGGTAAGCCAGTTGTTCGGCGAGGTAACCGAGACGTCGCCGTATGCGCTGCCCTGGCGGGTCGTGCTGGTTGGCGACCGGCCAGGCGATCTGCTGGAACGTAATTACCTCATTCAGAACCTGAACCCGCCCAATCAGGTCCCGGATGTAAGCTGGATTCAGCCGGGGAAAGTCATGCGGGAAGTGACGTTATCGACCAGCGGGGCGCAGAAACTGGTGGATTTTGCGGTGGAACAGAACATCGATTACATCCACTTTGACGCGGGCTGGTACGGGCACGAATACGAGGTAAAATCTGATGCCAGTACGGTTTCGGTCGATCCCCGGCGGAATCCGAAGGGCGATCTGGACTTGCCAACGGCGATTCGTTACGCGCGCTCCAGAGGCAAAAAGGTCATTCTGTACGTCAATCACCGGGCGCTCGAGCGGCAGCTGGATACGCTTTTCCCGCTGTATAAAAGCTGGGGAGTGAGTGGCATCAAGTTCGGGTTTGTGCATACCGGCTCGCACCGCTGGACGGTCTGGCTGCACGAAGCGATCCGGAAAGCCGCTCAACACCAATTGGTCGTCGATGTTCACGATGAATACAGCCCCACCGGTTTCAGCCGTACTTTTCCCAATTTGTTAACGCAGGAAGGGGTTCGGGGAAATGAAGAATGGCCGAATGCGACCCACAATACGGTTTTGCCCTTCACGCGGTTTATTGCCGGAGCGGCCGATTACACCTTCTGTTTCAACCAGGACCGGCTGAAGAACACGAAAGGCCACCAGCTCGCGCTGCCGGTGATCTACTTCAGCCCGTTGCAATATCTGTACTGGTATGGCAAACCCCAGGATTTTCCAAACCGGGCGGAAATTTCGTTCTGGAAACACCTGCCGACGGTTTGGGATGATACGCGGGTGGTCGATGGAACGCCCGGGCAGTGGGTCGCGGTGGCCCGGCGCAAGGGGGCCGACTGGTATCTGGGCACGATCACCAGCACCGAAGCCCGGACGGTATCGTTTCCGCTGACCTTTCTGGAACCGGGAAAATCGTATACCGCCGAAATCCACGAAGACGATGGTGCCGGTAACGTTCGAAAAACCGTCCGGACTGTAACCGCCAGTGACAAATGGACCCTTTCGCTCGTCGCTTCCGGCGGGCAGGCGGTTTGCCTGAAGCCAAGAAACTAAGGCCGGTTCTTACGAATACAGCTTCGGAAAACGGGCCGGATCAGACTCGTTCATCAATTCGTACACCAGTTCAAAAACATCTTCGACGCTGGGTTTGGAAAAATAATCGCCGTCGGAACCGTATGCCGGTCGGTGCGCCTTGGCCGCGAGGGTCCGTGGGGCGGAGTCCAGGTAGCGGTACGCATTCTGGATTTCGAGGACCTGCTGCATCATATAGGCCGAACCACCCCCAGGCAAATCTTCGTCGGCGAAGATAACCCGGTTCGTCTTTTTAATGGATTCGACAATGGAATGCGAAAGATCGAACGGCAGCAGGGTCTGGACATCGATGACTTCCGTTTCAATGTTTAACTCGCTGAGTTGTTCGGCGGCTTCCAGCACAATCCGGCACATGGAACCGTAGGTTACAATGGTAACAGCGGTGCCTTCCCGCAGGATTTCCGGCACGCCCAGCGGTACACAAAATTCGTCCAGATTGTCCGGCAGGCGTTCTTTCAGCCGGTAGCCGTTCAGGCATTCGACGAGGAGTGCCGGATCGTCGCCTTTGATGAGGGTATTGTAAAAACCAGCAGCCTGGGTCATGTTGCGCGGCACCAGGATATGCAAACCGCGCAGGCTGTTGACCATGGCGCTCATCGGTGAGCCCGAGTGCCAGATGCCTTCCAGCCGGTGGCCGCGCGTCCGGATGATCACCGGCGCTTTCTGACCGCCTTTGGTGCGGTAATGCAGCGTGGCCAGGTCGTCGGTAAGCGTCGCCAGGGTGTAAAAAACGTAGTCGAAGTATTGAATCTCGACAATCGGTTTCAGTCCGCGCATGGCCATGCCGATGCCCTGACCGATAATGGTGGTTTCCCGAATCCCGGTATCGGTAATGCGCAGTTCGCCGTACTTCTCCTGCAAACCGGCAAATCCCTGGTTGACATCGCCAATCCGGCCAACGTCTTCACCCAGCGCCACCACGCGCGGATCGCGGTCAAAAAGCGAGTCGAAATACCGCTGCATCAGTTGGTAGCCGTCGATGATGGGGCTATCGTCGGAATAGCGGGGGGGAACGGGGGTAACTTTCAGGGGCGACTCCGGCGACTGGCTGTATAAGTGCGAACTGTAGCGTTCTTCATTTTCGGCGCTGGTGCGGTTGAGCCACGCCAGCAGCTCCTGTTTGGCTTCATTTTCCTCGGTTCGCAAAAACCGCAGGGCGCGCTTTACGGCGGCTGTCGCATCCCGGCGGATGGGGACGTGGGTCTTCCGCAGTTGTTCCCGAATAGCGGCAATGGACTGACCCTCCCGGGCGGTTTCGGCGGCCTGTTGCAGCAGCAGCAGAGCGTCGTCGTAATCCGGTTTCAGCGAGGCCAGATACGCACTCCAGGCTTCCTGACGGGCCGCTTTAGTGACCCGGGCGGCTTCCCGCTCGATGGCGTCTAATTCGTCATCGCTGGCGTAGCCGTTTTCCAGAATCCACTGGCGGAAATGACGGTTGCAGTCATACTGGCGTTCCCATTCGAGCCGTTCGGGGGTTTTATACCGTTCGTGCGAACCGGAGGTCGAGTGGCCCTGGGGTTGCGTCACTTCCTGCACGTGAACCAAAACCGGAACGTGTTCTTCCCGGCAAATACGGGCGGCTTTCTGGTAGGTTTCGACCAGCGCCGGGTAATCCCAGCCTTTGACCGTCAGGATTTCAATACCCTTTTCGGTTTCGGTTCGTTGCAGACCCGCCAGCGCTTTCGAAATGCTGCCTTTAGTAGTCTGATATTCAATTGGAACCGAAATGCCAAAACCGTCGTCCCAAACCGACATCAGCAGCGGGACCTGCAACACCCCGGCGGCATTCATGGTTTCCAGGAACATGCCCTGCGTTGTAGACGCGTCCCCGATTGTTCCGAAAATAATTTCGTTACCATTTCGGGAGAACGTCGTCAAAAGATGTAAATGGGGGTTTTCACGATACAGCCGCGATGCGTAGGCCAGCCCAATTGATCTTGGAATCTGGCCTGCCGTCGGGGCAATATCGCCCACCGAGTTATACAGTTCGGTTTGATTGCGCCACAACCCGTTTTCGTCGAGCCAGCGAGTGGCATAATGCCCGTTCATCTGGCGACCGGCCGAATTGGGATCGGCTTCAACGTCGGTATGGGCGTAAAGCTGGGCGAAGAATTCCGTCCAGCGGAGTTCTCCGAGCGCGGCTACAAACGTTTGATCGCGGTAGTAGCCCGACCGGAAATCTCCGGCTTTAAAAGCGTGAGCGGCTGCCAGTTGGGCAACTTCCTTGCCGTCGCCGAAGATACCGAATTTCGCTCGTCCGCCCATCACCTCGCGTCGGCCCAACAAACTGGCGTGGCGGCTTTCACAGGCTAGGCGATAATCCTGCAGGATTTTTTCCTGCGTTAGCGTATCGGTTATATTCAGTTGTTCGTTTGCAATCACAGAACGGCCATAGTTTTAGAGGTTCTTGTTTGCTGATGAATTGCCTGTTCAATGGTTGTGGTTGGCTTTCAGGGATATACCGAAAAGGACCGATCATTGAACAAACAAAGTTACTCCGGCGATCGGAGTAAAAATAATATAAAGTTTGTCAGCTTTCAAAAAAACGATTTTTTGAGTTTCTTTGTTAAGCGAAACACACACCAACATTTATTTGGCAAACCTTTTGTAGCATAATAGGATTGTAAAGTAGTCTACCCGTTTGTTTGTAACTAAATTTTCAAAAAGAAATGAAAAAGGCTTTTTCGCTTATTGTGGTTTTTCTGGCCATTACGACCATTGCTTTCGCTCAGAAAGGCGTTATTAAATTCACCAAGGAGTCGCATGACTTCGGCAAGGTTCCGCAGGGAACGCCAGTGACCTACACGTTTGAATTCACCAATACCGGTACGGATCCTGTCGTTATTTCCAGTGCCCAGCCTTCCTGTGGTTGCACAACGCCCGACTGGACCAAGAGTGCTGTATTGCCGGGGCAAAAAGGATTTGTGAAAGCGACATACAATGCAGCCGCAATGGGTTCGTTCAATAAGAATGTAACCGTGGTGAGCAATGCCGAACGGGCCTCCATCCCCTTGAATCTGACGGGAGAAGTGATAGCGAAAGAGGGACAGTCGACAGCCGCTGCAACACCGGCAGCTGCTCCGGCCGTAGAAAAAGGCAAGAAAAAAGGCAAGACGTCCCGCTAAGGCGTAAAAACGCAGTTGACTACCTATAAAAAAAGCTCCCGGCAAACGCCGGGAGCTTTTTGTTTTGCTCTCCGGCGATCCGCCCGTAGTTTTTCGGCGGCCGAAGCGGGACCCCTTGTAGTCTTTTCCCCATCCGGCAATCGTTAAAAGTAGCCGTTGACCGATGAAGGTGTGCTACTGACAAGGCGGCAAAAATGGGTTTTACGGGTTCCGGATCAATAACCGTATCCGCCCAGCGAACCACCCCGGCGACGGCTAATCTTCAGGTCTTGCAGAATGGTTGACCGAACGCGCAGATCGAACGAATAGAAATTGGAGCGGAAGCGGTTACCCGAAAACGGGGTGTAGCTGAAGTTCATGTCCCAGCAGTGCAGGTCGCGGTGAACGGTGATCGTGGTGAGCGAAGGAGCCCGGGCGGCCACATCATACCCTGTCTGGAGCGAAATCTTCCATTTGGGGGTCAGGCTCAGATCGCCCGTGACCTGCAGCGTCTGGATGATCTGGCTTTCGTTGGGGGTGAACTTGGTCAGGCTGAACGTATAGCTGAGGTTAATGCTCCAGGGAATATTGAAATCGACGTAATCTTCCGGATTTTTGTTGATATGCCGTAGTTCGGCTGCTTCCCCGGGCGTCTGGGTAGTGGGATTTGGGTTGGCTTTGGGCTTCTGCGAACCTTTCGGCGCGAATTGCGTACTCAGGTAAAAGTTCAGGTTCTGCAAATGGGCCAAACCCTGTCCCTCCGTCAGGGCGTACTTGTTGACTTTGTTCAGCCGCCAGATCTGCGCATAAGGCCCCCGCTGGTAATATTGGGATTGGTCCGGTAGCCAGGCCACCCCCGTTGCCGTTGAGTCAGCCCCGGAATAAGCGTATGGATCGAAAACCGCCGAAAAGTTAAAGCTAACCTTCTTCAGAATCTGCGTATTGGCACTCAGGTTGAGGGGCGACATTTTAAACCGGGGCGCATACGGATTATAGGACCCTGCCAGACTGATGTTGTCGAACAGCGAAACTTTCTCGAACTCGCTCTTGGCCGAATCGCTGCGCGACCGCACTTTCATTTCGATCTGGTTGACAATGCTGAAGCTGATGGCCGCCGACCGACCCGAAAAACCCGAAGAGCCCGCCGTTCCGCCCAACCCCCGGTAGCGCGATACCCGCAGTGCCCTCGTGGTATCGTACGGATCACGAAACTGCGAGAGCGTGGTCACAAACGCGCTGGACAGGTCCGGCGTATAACTGAATGAAATCGAGGGCGCAATGGTGTGCCGGATGGCTTCCAGCCGGCCCATGCGCATGAAGAACGTCCCGTAGGCCCGGGTGTTCATCGAAGCACTGAACGACAGAAAATAGGTGGCCGAAATCCCGTTAACGGTATCGACCTTGACGGCTTTCCGATCTACCTGGTAAATGTAGTTCAGGGATTTGGTGTACACGTCCCCGCTCAGGGAAATACCGGGCGTGAAGTTCAAATACCGGGCAATCTTGAAGTTAGGGAGCGAAATGGGGATGGAATACCGGCTGGCAATCTGGGCATTCCCGAGAATGGTTGACAGGTTGGCTACGTTAAACGGAATCAGGTTGGAGTAGGTAAAATACTGTTGACTGGCCACAGCCGCCAGACTATCCCGCTTCCGTTGCGTGCTATCCCCCCGAATCTCCAGGGTGGTGACGAGCGGAAAGCCAAGGTTCGTCGTATCCACAACCCGCTTTGTGTTGTTGATGGTAATCTGGGAGTTGAAATCCATCCCCAGCCGGAAACTTTCGTACCAGCGCCCCGAACCGCCTTTCATTGCAAACGGCGCAATCTGGGTCACGCCCAGGTTGATACCCGACGAAATATTGGTTTGGCCACTCTCGCGGGTGTTGGTTTCGGGATTATACCGCCCGAAGTTCTGGCTGACGTTCAGGTTGGCCGAACTCGTCACGTATTGCCCGAATTTGCGGCTGTAATTAACCCCCGAGTTGGCCGCGTTGGAAACGTAGCGGCTCGAATTCATCGAGGTGTTCAACTGGTTGTAGCTGTTGCTGCTGACGTTGACGTTGGCCGAAAACTGCGAATTGCCGCGCGGACGGGGCGAGTGCGACCAGACGATGCTGAAATCATTCCGCGGTTTCGATACCGTGTCTACGAGCGAGGTTGTGCGGTTTCGGGCGAACGTCAGGCCGAAGTTGCCGCCAAACCGGTAGCGTTTCAGGTATTCCGACGACAGCCCGAGGCCCCAGCTTCCGTTCGAGTAAATCTGCCCCCGCACACTCGCGTTGACGTACTGGTTGATGGCAAAATAATAACCGCCGTCGCGCAGGTAAAAACCGCGTCCGTTCGGTTCTTCCCCATACTGTGGAAAGATCAGACCCGAGGTGCCGATTTCGCTTTTCTTCGGAATCGGGAAAAAACCGAACGGCAGCGCCAGGGGGGTCGGAATATCATTGATCACCAGATTGAAAGGCCCCGAGATGAGCTGTTTATTATGCACCATCTTGATCTTGCTGGCATTGATATGGAAGTGGGGCGTCGTCAGGTTACAGGTGGTATAAATGGCGTTCCGGATATAGAGGTTATCTTCGGCGTCCTTTTTAACGGTTTTGCCCCGCACGTTGCCCTCGCCCTGGGCGGTAATGACGCCCTTGATGAAGCCTTTGCGGGTTTTGAAATTGTACCGGATTTCCTGTGTATCGTACCGGCCGCTATTATCCTGAAAAACCGGCAGTCCAATCGTTTTTCGCGCGGTCGAATCGTAGCGGCCCTGCGCAAACACTTCGTTGGTCGTCCAGTTCAGCTTGATATACGCAGCCGTCAGGTGAATATCACCGTAATCGACTTTGGCATCGCCAAAAAGTTCAACAATTTGTCCCGTAGCGTCGAAGAGCGTTGAGTCCTTCGCGGAATAGTTGACAGTTGTTTGTAAATTACCGTTAGCATTGGCCGTGTCCGGGCGTGCTACCTGGAGCGAATCACCGGTTGCGCTCCGGCGCGTGGTATCAACAAGCACCGAATTACCGCTAACGGTGGCTGAACCGGGGCTGGTGGAACGGGGTGTAAAAGCCGGGATCGTCCGGCGCGCTGGTTTTTGCTGCGCCTGTACGACCAACGGAAAAAGAATAACCAAGCAATTAACCAGGGTCCGTAAAATAAAGTATGTGTTTCTCAGTTTTATCAAAAAAATTATATTTGCTCGTAGCACAGCGCTGGCTTACGCTGTCGGTTGTTCCAACCGAGTCGCCAATCGGTTTCCAGCCAAAGCCGGATTACAAAGTTAGTCGCTAACATCATTTCTATCACTGCCTTGAAACGGTTAAACCTGTTAAAAATTATTAAAGCATGGCATCCGGTTGCTCAACCGATCAGTCGGGCCCTGCTGATTTGTGCTTCGTTGTTGATTCCTCTGCTCTGTTTGCTCGTATTGCCCGGCATGAAACCGGTTTTGCCACAGGATAATTCCAGGCAGGACCAGCCCGCGGAAACCAAGCCCGCTCGTCTGCGCACCGTCGTGCTGGACCCCGGCCACGGCGGGAAAGATCCCGGCACGATGACCAAGCGCAACCGCGAATCGCGGATCGTGCTGAAAATTGCGCTGGAACTGGGCCGGCTCATCAAGGAAGAATTGCCCGACGTTAAAGTTATTTTCACCCGCTCGACCGACGTGTTTATCGAACTGAATGAACGCTCGGCCATTGCCAATCGCAACAAGGCGGATTTGTTCATTTCGATCCATGTTAACGCCAGTCCGTCGTCCAGCAGAGTTAACGGGACGGAAACCTACACCATGGGGTTACACAAAACCAACGGGAACCTGGATGTTGCCAAGCGTGAAAATGCGGTTATTCTGAAAGAAAGCAATTATAAGGAAAATTACCAGGGTTTCGACCCGGATTCTCCGCTGGCGCACATTATGCTGGCTAATTATCAGCATGCCTTCATGAACAGCAGCGTTAATTTTGCGCAGAAAGTGGAATGGAGCTTCAAGAAAAACGCCGAGCGGCCCAGCCGGGGAGTGAAGCAGGCCGGTTTTCTGGTACTCTGGCGGACGACCATGCCCAGCGTACTGGTTGAAACCGGGTATATCACCAACCCCGAGGAAGAGCGGTATCTGGCTTCGGAAGAAGGACAAAATGAAATGGCCTACGCCATTTTTCGGGCCTTTCGGGCCTATAAAGACGAAGTCGATGCGGAAGGGTAGCCAGATGTTGCTAACTTCGCAACGGTATTTATTGTTGAATGGATAATTGGGTTGACGCTTAAAATGGCTTTGATGGTATAGGGCTAAACGGGTTAAATGGTTGAGGAGATAGGAGAGAACCCTGCAACTATTTTGAACCCTAAACCATTACTTATCTGACCATGCGGCTATTTTGAACCTTTAACGCCATTCATCCATTCGCACTCCACGCATGAAAATTTCAAAAGAAGCAAAAGTGGGCATTCTGGCTGTGGTAACCCTGGCGATGCTCTATTTCGGATTTAATTACCTCAAAGGTTCCGATATTTTTTCCCGCTCGAATAAGTACGTCGTTGTTTATGATACTGTCGATGGGCTGACGCCGTCCAATCCGGTGCAACTCAACGGGCTGAGCGTTGGGCGCGTCGATAAGATCGATATTTTGCAGCAGCAGAACAACAAACTGCTGGTGACGCTGGATATCGATAAACGGATCGAAGTGGGCCGGGGTTCGAAAGCCATTCTGTCCGATGCGGGCGTATTGGGTGGCAAGATGATCGTTCTGCAAATCAATCAAACCGGCGAACCGCTCGGAATAGGGGATACGCTGCTCAGTGGAAAAGATGGTGGTATTACGGCCGTGCTCAAGGAAAAGGCGCTGCCGGTTTTGAACAACGTCGATTCGCTGACCATCAACCTTAACCGGATTGTCAAACAGTTCGACCGGACGGGCCTGATTCTGAACAAAACCCTGGAGGGTGCGCAGGCGACCACCGGTGCTCTGCAACTGACCATTGATGAAAACCGGGCAAACATCCGTCGCCTGATGACCAACCTCGGCACCCTGTCGGCGTCGCTCGCCGAAACCGAGAAGGAGATCAAGCCGCTGCTGGCCAAAGCGGGAACCTTTGCCGATTCGCTGAATGCGCTGAAACTGAGCCAGACCCTGGCAACGGTTAATCAATCCGTCGGTACCTTGCAACAAATGCTGGCCGACATCAACAGCGGGAAAGGCACGCTGGGCAAACTCAAGGGCGACGAAGCCCTGTACCGGAATGTCAACAACGCTACCGCCAGTCTGGATAAACTGCTGACCGACTTCCGGGAACATCCGAAACGCTACGTTCATTTCTCGATCTTTGGCAAGAAGGACAAACCGGCCGCGACAAGCCCGGCGCAGAGCGCTACGATCGTCGTGCCCCTTCCGGATTCGACGCAATAAAGTTTACGGTTTTCAGGTTACGGTAGTTGACACGCTAAGATCAACGTGCGTCAGCTAGCGAAAACCGTAAACAATTTCAACCCGCTTGGCCCATGATACCACTCTTAGACGAACTCAGCCGGAAAACCGCCCAGACTCAACTCGGTGGTGGCCTGAAGAAAATCGAGGATCAGCACCGCAAAGGCAAGCTCACCGCCCGCGAACGCCTGGAGTACCTGATCGATGCCGGTTCTTCTTTGCTGGAAATCGGGTTGTTTGCGGGCGAAGGCCTGTACGCCGAACACGGTGGCTGCCCGGCGGGGGGCGTGGTGGTGGGTATCGGCTCCGTGTCGGGTCGGCAGTGCGTGATTGTTGCGAATGATGCGACGGTAAAAGCCGGAGCCTGGTTTCCGATAACCGCCAAAAAAAACCTGCGGGCGCAGGAAATTGCGATGGAAAACCGCCTGCCGATCATTTACCTGGTCGATAGCGCGGGGGTTTATCTGCCCCTTCAGGATGAGGTGTTTGCCGATAAGGAACATTTCGGACGGATTTTCCGGAACAACGCGCAAATGTCGGCGATGGGCATTGTGCAGGTCGCGGCCATTATGGGGAGTTGCGTAGCCGGAGGAGCCTATTTGCCGATTATGTCGGACGAAGCCCTGATTGTGGAAGGAACCGGTTCGATTTTTCTAGCCGGGCCGTATCTGGTGAAAGCCTCGATTGGCGAGGACGTCGATGCCGAAACGCTCGGCGGAGCCAGCACGCACAGCGAGATTTCGGGCGTGACCGACAACAAATATCCCGACGATAAAAGCTGTCTGGATGCGATTCGGAAGATTTTTGATAAACTCGGAGAACCGGAAAAAGCCGGTTTTAACCGCGCCAAACCCGCCTTGCCTGCGCAAAACCCGCAGGAGATTTACGACCTGCTGCCGGCTGATCGCGTTAAACCGTACGACATGCGCGAAATCATCGCCCGGCTGGTGGATAATTCCGAATTTGACGAATACAAGGAACTCTACGGCCAGACCATTCTCTGCGGTTACGCCCGGATCGATGGTTGGGCGGTTGGCATTGTGGCCAACCAGCGGAAAGTGGTGAAGGCCAAAGGGCGGACGGGCGCGGGCGGCACGGCCGGCCCGGGTGAGATGCAGATGGGCGGAGTCATTTATTCCGATTCGGCCGACAAAGCCGCCCGGTTTATCATGAACTGCAATCAGAAAAAAATACCGCTGGTGTTTTTGCAGGATGTGACCGGTTTTATGGTGGGCAGCCGGTCGGAACAGGGCGGCATTATCAAGGACGGGGCGAAAATGGTGAACGCGATGGCGAACTCGGTGGTGCCCAAATTTACGGTGGTGGTGGGCAATTCCTACGGCGCGGGCAATTACGCCATGTGCGGCAAAGCCTATGACCCCCGACTCATCGTGGCCTGGCCCACGGCGCAGATGGCCGTAATGAGTGGTGCGTCAGCGGCCAAAACGCTCCTGCAAATTCAGGTGGCTTCACTGAAGGCCAAAGGCGAAACCATTACGCCGGAAAAAGAGCAGGCATTACTCCAGAAAATTACCAGCCAGTACAACGAGCAGTTGTCGCCCTATTTTGCGGCTTCCCGGCTGTGGGTCGATGCCGTAATCGACCCGCTCGACACCCGCATCTGGCTTTCGATGGGCATCGAAGCGGCCAACCATGCGCCGATCACCAAACCGTTCAACGTGGGCGTTATTCAGACGTAGAACCCATCAGGAACCTAACCAGCTAAAACCGATAAAACCTTCGATCCGGATTTACTTCTCATTGTAACATCGGCTGTTCGTTCATCATGGTTCGAATGGACTGTGGAATAAACCTTCTTTTCGGGGACGGGGTTATCATCACAATCGTTACCCAAACTCTATTTTCTGATGGAAAAGAAAGCAAAGCCGTTCAGTCACATCGATTTACGGGTTACCAGTTGGGAGAAAGCGCTGCCTTTTTACGAAAAACTACTGCCCGCCCTGGGCTTCACCCGACGTTTTGATTCGTCGGACTGGAAGGCTTTTGTGGCCGAGGGCGACCTTCCGGATGCGTCGTATTTTGCGATTGCGGAAGATCCTGACCATACGCCCAACAAAAATTTAATTGGTTTTTGGGCCCATGACCAGCAGGAGGTGGATTACATTGCGAAGCTGGTCCGGGAAGCCGGCGGTAAGATCACGGCGGGACCCGGTCTGTTTCCTATCAGCCCAACGTATTACTCCGTTTATTTTGAAGATCCCTGTGGGAATGCGTACGAGTTTCTGCACCGGACAAACTGATTTTCGTTACGAGAATATGCATTGGAATAGCGATTTGTATACCGAGAAACACGCTTTTGTTTTTCAGTACGGAACGGGTTTACTGGATTTGCTGGCCCCCCAGTCCGGTGAGTTGATTCTCGACCTGGGGTGTGGTTCCGGTGAGTTAACCCAACAGATTGCCGACCGGGGCGCCACGGTTGTGGGCCTGGATTCGTCAGAAACCATGATCGCCAGGGCCCGGCAACAGTTTCCGGCGCTGGATTTTCGGCTGGCCGATGCCACTACGTTTGAGGTTCCGCAATACTTTGATGCCATTTTTTCGAATGCAGCCCTGCACTGGATGACGGACTACGAAGCCGTTATTCGCCGGATGAAGCACCATTTGAAACCGGGAGGCCGTCTGGTGGCCGAGTTTGGCGGCAAAGGAAATGTGCAACAAATTACGGACGAAATCACTCGTCAGCTCCGGAAGCGCGGCTATGATCGGGCGGTTTCCTGGTGGTATTTTCCCTCAATAGGCGAATACACGTCGCTGTTGGAAAAGCACGGTTTTGAGGTAAAACTGGCGCAACATTACGACCGCGACACACTGTTGAACGATCCGCAAACGGGCTTAACCGACTGGATTGAGCAGTTTGGGGCCAACTTCTTTTCGGGAGTGACGGCCGAGGATCGGGCGGCCGTGCTGGAAGACACAAACACAGCCTTGAAACCCGCTCTTTTTCGCGACGGGCGCTGGTATGCGGATTACAAACGATTGCGAATTGTGGCAAACCGTCAGCCTCAGTAGTAGGTACCGAGACTGACCATCCATTAGGCAACGGGCTGTCTTTCCTGCTCAATCACCCGGCGAACTTCTTCGGGCTGCTGGGTTCCGATGAGAACAAGCCGCTTTTTGTTTTTTAGCCTGATCTCGATGCCTGCATTACCGGAAACCGTATGCGCGGTTGCTTTCCACCCGAACCGGATGCCCCAGCCGCCGAATTCACCCAATGGGGAATATTCCCGAACCTTGACTTGCTCGATTTGATGCCAGGCTATCAGTCGGGGACGGGGTTGAAAAGGAAACCAGCGGTAGGCAATTCCTTCGTTATTAATACGGGTGTCCAGGCGTAAAAAAGCAAACAGGACCAGTACGGCCACGACAATGCCGATTGCAACAAACTCCTGACGGTAGAGCGAGATCCCTAAAACACCAATAAGGAGCGCCCATAGCCAGGGCTGACGAAATTGTTGTTTTTCCTGATACATAGTCATCAAAATAGCAACTGCGGTTGCCGCAGCCGATTGGGGAGCAAAGACCTAAATTTAACAAAATTGCCGGAAAGTGTTACGCTGACAGCGCTGTAAATCAGTTGCTAACTTTTTAAAATTTGCGATCCTTGGTGGCCGGTTTTGCGAAGTCGGGGCTGGCTTATACAAACGCGACAAAATGGCTAGGTCCGGGGCTACGGCATTTGCTTGATGGCGGTCCAGCCTTCCGGCGTAATACCCATACTTTCGGTGGCAACGCCCAGCGTTTGGTAGGTGTCGAAGAAAGCCATTCGCGCCATCGGATGGATCACTTCACTGATGACGGGCTAGTTTGTTTATGGATTGAACTAAGTTACGATTGACGGGTTTACCACCACGGGGGCTTTTGCGACAATAAGAAGGTCATTTGCGACTGGTTGCGCGAGGATACAGACAACGGATGGGTTATAATCAGGTATATTTTTAAGGATACGGACCGATGCAGGAAACGAAAGGATTGTTAGAACAGATCAAACACCACGATAAATTGTCGATGACGGTAAACGAGAACTGTAAGGTCGGTTTGCCGAACGATATCTTACAAAAACTGCTTAATCCCCACCGGCTGGCGCATTATTGTTTTGTTTTTCTGGATCAGGGGGTAGAAACCTATAAGCTGGATTTACAGGATAGTACGATCACGGGTGGTCAGATGATTTTTGGGCTGCCGAATCAGATATTCGCTAATCCCCGTAAAAGCGCCCACAACCTGAATTATAAAATGGCCTTTGATGAAAATACCCTGGCGCTGCTCCCCAATGCATTTCCGTTCCTGCTGAATCCGCTGAATTCAAATACCATCACGTTCGCTCCGGATGCCAAAGAGCGCGTCAGGTCGGTTTTCTCGCACCTCTTTCAGTTGCTTCATGTTACGCAAAAGCCCAGAAACACCGATATTCTTTTAGCCCATTTGAATACGCTTCTAACCGAGGTCAACAGCGCTTATTTTGAGCAGAGCAATCGGGAAACTCCGCCCAACCCGAAGCTGTCCAAATACATTGCTTTTAAACTGGCGGTAGAAACTCACCTGACCGAGCAGCAGGATGTGCATACGATTGCGGAGCAATTAGCCATGACGCCCAGTAGCCTGTATGGCGTTGTGAAAGGTTTTTCCGGCGTTTCGCCCAAAGAATGGATCACCAACCGGCTCATGCTGGAAGCCCGGCGGAAGTTGCAGTATTCCAGCCTTTCGGTCAAGGAACTGGCGTATGAACTGGGGTTTAATGACCCGGATTATTTTTCACGGCTCTTCAAAAAAAGTACCGGAAAGAGCATCAGTGCCTTTTTAGCGGATCATCACGATTCGTCCAGCAACTAACACGATTTGTCCATCCCGCCCAATTTCGGGGCCGCTACTTTTGCTGCGTTGGTTTTAAACCATTAAGCAAAATGAAAATAGCATTCGTAACCGGTGCCAACAAAGGGATTGGCTTTGAAGTGGTGAAAGACCTCGCCCAAAACGGATTCTTCGTTTATGTAGGCAGCCGAAATCTGGAAAACGGTTTGGCCGCCGTGGAAAAGCTCAAAGCCGACGGGATCAATACCGTCGAAGCCATCGAATTGGATGTCGCCAGTCAGGATTCGGTGGATGCCGCCCGCGCCACAATCGGGGACAAAACGCAGGTTCTCGATGTGCTGGTCAATAACGCCGGTATTTCCGGGGGATTTCCACAATCGGCACTCAACGCCACGATCGATCAATTTAAAACCGTGTATGAAACCAACGTGTACGGTGTGGTTCGGGTCACGCAGGCTTTTATGGATCTGCTGAAACAATCGACGGAACCGCGCATTGTCAATGTGAGCACCGCCATGGCGTCGCTGGCCCTGGCCGCCGACCCTTCCAGTCCCAGTTACAACACGAAACTGGCCGTCTACCAGTCGAGCAAAGTGGCGCTCAATATGTACACGGTTAACCTGGCCTATGAACTCCGGGATACGGCGTTTAAAGTCAATGCCGTTTGTCCGGGCTGGACAAAAACCGATTTTACCGGCTACCAGGGGACGAGCACGGCGGAAGAGGCCGGGCAACGAATTGCGCGGTATGCCCGAATCGGTCAGGACGGACCAACCGGTAAATTTATCAGCGAAGAATATTTTCCCGAACCGGCAAGCTGCCCCTGGTAAACAAAAAGCGGTTGTTTGCGCTGGAAAAAGCAAGTTCGGAAAAAATGTTGCCGCTGGTTAAAACCGGGGCTGATAAAGGACCATTCCGGCGGTTCGTTAATGGGAATCAATAAAGGTCGGTTTCTTAGCGAATGAGCCAATACCCAAGAAACCGCCAGGGGTATTACCGGAACCCTATTTGGGTACTCGTAAAAGACGCTTCGTCAAAAACTTCCGGACGGGTTCATCGTATAGTTTTAAGCATAGATAAGCCAACAGGATGGAACCGATAACAAGGGCTAAAGCGCCGGGTAATGATTGTTCAAAGGTGAGGTTTTTATTTTTAACCCACGCGTAATACCAATAAATAAAAGGGTAATGCACCATGTAGAGCGGGTAAGAAATGTCGCCTAAAAACTGGCATACGGATGTCGTTACCTTGCCTACGGTCTTTCCTGAAGCGCCCAGGTAAACAAGCAGCGGAAAGATGACAACAACACAGATTGTGTCATATAAACCGTTCATCCATAACTGGTCACTGCCGCCGATCCGGGGTATTGCTGATACAAGAATAATCGATAGGCTCCCAATCCAAAAAGCGCCTTTTACACGAACCGGCTTGAATACGCGGGAGAGTAACAGGCCGGCCGGGAACGAAAATAACAGCCGCAGCGAACCGCCGGTTATATTTTCTCCGGTTAGCGAAAATCCGGCGCATACATCGCCGTATGGCCCCGCAATGGCGAATGCTGCCAATCCGCATGCGGCCAGTAAAACAACGATCACAAGGGCTTTGGTTGACAGCTTACGGAGCACGAACGCATAGAGTAAAGTAGCAATATATTCATAAAATAAAGACCAGCTCGGCCCATTCAGCGGGTACATTTCACCGACGCCCCGAATTTCGAAACCCGGCGTAGCCGGAATCAGGCAGGCATTTAGGAAGGTGGCGACCAATAGCGCCGTTACCGATACTTTTGAAACGTCCCAGGCTGCGCATCCTTGAAGGTAGAAGATACTCGCTCCGATAAGAGCCCCGATCACGACCATCGGATGCAAGCGAATAAAGCGACGTTTGATAAAGTCTTTAAGGGTCATCGTTTTCCAGCGGTCATCATACGCATAGCCGACCACAAAACCGGACAGCATAAAGAAGAAATCAACGGCCAGATAGCCGTGATTAATTTGCTGATCTAAATGACTGGTTGCGAAGGCTTCAAATACGTGAAAACATACAACTGTTAATGCCGCTACGCCCCGTAATCCGTCCAATATATTGTAATGCGGTTTGGTGTCCGCAAATGCAGTAGCGGAGGTTGTGTTTTTTGACATGGATTGTAACTTCTTATCGGTTAGTATGAGCACATCTTCGGCCTTGAGCCGGGCTGAACGCCCTGGCAACCGCCCCGCGGACGCTTAGGGGCACGCAATTACGCCTTTTTTGGCCATCCGACGCAAGCGAAAACACGACTTAAGGCCGATCCTTTGCCCCATTTTAGGACTCCTGTGCCCGGGAAAAACCGGCTTTTTGACGACTGGTCGGTGGCCGTTTGCTTTCCGCATTGCAAGGCTGGCTTTGACTAGCCGGCTGTTGGCAGCAATCCCCGACAAGAAACGTAATGAGGCTGTAAAGGGGGCGGTTTTGGCGCAGGCGTCCTTTAAAACAGAGCTTGCCAGGTAGCTTAGTTCACGTTAAATTAGATAAATTGCCGGAACGTTTTACGCTGATACCGCTGCAACAAAACCATCCTGATTCCTGAAAACATGACTCCTGATCGTCGTACGTTTTTGCAATCCTTCGCGGGATTGGCCGGTTTGCTTCATTTTACGAACCTGAATGTTTGGGCCGATTCCCAAACCGGAGCCGCCGAACAACCGCCCATTGCCTGCAACCAGTATACCTGGCATACGTTCTACCAGCGGGAGGGCCGCGACTGGTCGGCGAACCTGGATGCGTCGCTGGCCGATTTTGCGAAGTCGGGGCTGGTGGGGTACGAGCCGTCGGTCAGTTCGGCGGAGGAAATCCGCACCCTTGCGCCCTTGCTGAAAAAGCACAGACTGCACATGCATTCGCTGTATGTGGGCACGACCCTGCACAAGGCCGACGAAGCTGATAAAGCCCTGGCGACGGTCACGGCCATTGCCGATGCAGCCCGTCCGCTGGGGACCAAGCTTGTAGTGACAAACCCAAGCCCGATCAAGTGGGGGAGTGCACAAGATAAAACCGATACCGAATTAGCGGTGCAGGCGGCCAATCTGGACCGGCTGGGGGCTGAACTGAAGAAGCGGGGCATGACGCTGTCGTACCACACGCACGACGTGGAAATGCGGCATTCGGCCCGCGAGTTTCACCACATGCTCCTGGCGACCGACCCCGCGAACGTATCGCTTTGCCTCGATGTCCACTGGATTTACCGGGGTTCCGGCAATTCGCAGGTGGCGTTGTTCGACATTGTCAAGCTCTACGGCAAACGGATTACGGAACTGCACCTCCGCCAGTCGAAGGGGGGCGTCTGGTCCGAAACCTTCGGAGAAGGCGATATCGATTACCCGCGGCTGGCGAAGGAATTGAAAACGATCGGCATTCGTCCGCACCTTGTCCTGGAACAGTGCATTGAAAAACAGTCGCCCAGAACCCTCGACGCCGTGACGGCGCACCGGCAGGATCTGGATTACACGAAGGCGGTTTTTGGCCGGTAGGGCAAACGGCCAAAACCGTCAGTACCCAACGGCCTGTCCGTCCTTGCGCATTTCGGAGGCACCGTGGTAAACCTTGTTGGGGATGTCGATCAAAATCGCCTGATAACCGCCGAAAAAATCCTTCGGAATCAGGTGGTGCCCCCGCCGTTCGAGTTCCGCCCGGACTTCGGCTGGAATACCGCTTTCCAGTGCCAGATGCCCGCCATCCTGCATCATGGTGCCCACCGGCTCGCTGCTGCCCGAATGGCTAAACCGGGCCGCGTCACCGGCTTCCTGCACGTTCATGCCGAAATCGATGAGGTTACATAGAATCTGTACGTGTCCCTGGGGCTGCATGGCCCCACCCATGACGCCAAAACTCAGGAACGGTTTTCCGTCTTTCAGCACAAAAGCCGGAATGATGGTGTTGAACGGCCGTTTGCCCGATTTGTAGGCGTTGGCGTGACCTTCCTCCAGGTTGAAACTGGTGCCCCGGTTGTGAAACACAAACCCCAGACCGTCGGGCACCATCCCGCTGCCAAATTCGAGCATGTTGCTCTGAATCAGGGAAATGACATTGCCTTCGTCGTCGGCCACGGTCAGGTAGGTGGTATCGCCTTCTTTCAGTACCGGCGCGCTGGAGTCGATGCGTCGGGCGGCCTGTTTCGGGTCGATCAGCTTCCGTCGCTGGGCGGCATATTCATCCGACAGCAGCCACGTCAGCGGTATTTTGGAAAATTCAGGATCGGCATAATACCGCGCCCGGTCTTCGAACGCCAGCTTTTTCACTTCCGTGAGTAAATGCAGGTAATCGGCGCTGTTGTGTCCCAACGACTTTAAATCGTAGGATTTGAGCATATTCAGCATCTGAAGCACCGCAATGCCCTGGCCGTTGGGCGGCAATTCGTACACATCGTACCCCCGGTAATTGACCGAAACCGGTTCGACCCAGCTGCTGCGGTGGGCAACCAGATCTTCCTTGCGTAGGAACAGACCGGTTTTTCGCGCGTACTGATCCATGAGGTCGGCCAGTTCACCCCTGTAAAACGCATCCCGGCCCCCGGCGGCTAGTTTTTCGTAGGTCCGGGCTAGGTCCGGATTCCTGAACACCTGGCCCTCGGTCGGAGCCTTCTGATCAATTAGAAACGTTCGGCGAAAATTATCAAATTCCCGAATGATCGATTGATTCGCTTCCAGCCGTTTCACGGCTTCCTGCCACGAATACGCAATCACGGCCGGAACCGGCGCCCCTTCGCGGGCATACTGAATGCCCGGCTCCAGCAGTTGTTTCATGGGCAATTTGCCAAACCGGCGGTGCAGTTCGAACCAGCCATCGACGGTTCCCGGCACCGACACCGACAACGGGCCGTACAGGGGCAGCGATTTACTGTCACCCAAAACCGCTTTCAGTTTTTCCATGGTCAGACTTTTGGGCGACTGGCCGCTGGCGTTTAACCCGTACAGTTTCCGGTCTTTGGCCGACCAGACAATGGCGAACAAATCGCCCCCGATTCCGCAGTTGTTCGGTTCCAGCACCCCCAGCGCTGCATTGGCCGCAATGGCGGCATCGACCGCCGTTCCGCCCTGTTTTAAAATCGCCAGCCCGACCTGCGACGCCAGTGGATGCGCCGTGGCCACCATCCCGTGCCGGGCCAGCACCGGACTCCGAGTGACGAAATTGGGGCCGTTGATCCGGTCGCCTTTGCCGGTCTGCGCCAGGGTTGAAACGGTCAGCAGCAGGGAAAAAACGCTCAAAACGGAATAGACAACAGGTTTCGGAAAGAGTTTCATGGTCAGATCAAACGATTCGGATGCGACGTATAGGTGGCTGAAAATCAGTATGGAATTGAACACGCTAACGATTTGACAACGAGCGGTTTTTATTTTTCGTAAAGCTATTCATTCGTATGCAAAAATAAGAGGATGAGCCGTTTATATGACATACTACCATTCTCTATGAAAACGTATCTACTACTGGTTTTGGGCGGGTTACTGAATCTGATGGCGGTTTCAGACGGACGGGCAACCCACGTGCGGGCGGGTGAAATTACCACGCGCCGGATTTCGTCGAACTCACTCACGTACGAGATTACCCTGACGGTTTATTTTGACATACGACCCGGCCCCAATGGCGGGCAGGGTGCTGCCCGCGCGCAAAACGACGTGAGTTTCTGTTTTGGTGCTGGCCAGCAGACACGCCGGGTTCCACGGATCGATGCGGAAAGCCGAAACATCAATGCCTATACGAGCATCAATATTTACCGCACAACGTATACCTACTCCGGACCGGGAACGTACGAAATCAGTTGCACGATTACCAACCGCAACGACGGTACCCGAAACATCCCGAGTTCAGTCCGAACCAGCTTTAAGCTCCGAACAACGATTGTGGTCAATGCCGATCTGGGACTCAACAGCACCCCGGTTTTGCTGAATCCCCCGCTGGACTCGGCGCGGGTCGGCCAGAAATGGTGCCACAACCCGGCGGCTTTCGATGCCGACGGCGATAGTCTGGCGTACCGCCTGTATACCCCTTCCGGCCGGATCGAGGAAACTGACCAGTCGCCCTGCAACCCGGTTTTTGTGGCCGGTTATTCCGACCCGAGTACGATTGGGGCCAACCGCGTCAACGAAGCGGGCACCGGACCGGCAACGCTGACCGTCAACCCGATCACCGGGGATGTCTGCTGGGATGCTCCGGCCGAAGTGGGGCAGTACAATATCGCTTTTATCGTGGAAGAATGGCGCGATGGGGTTAAAATTGGCGAAATCGTGCGGGATGTGCAGATCATTGTGACGCCGTCGATCAATAAACGACCGGAATTGAAGGGGCCGGATGCGATTTGCGTGGAAGCGGGAACCTTGATTCAGCAAACGATTACGGCCACCGACCCGGACGGAAACCGGCTTGAACTAACCGGTTTTGGCGGGCCATTCAACAAAGGACCGGATAATACACCTATTTCACTCGTGCCCCCGCCAGCCGCTACGCTGACGCCTGCCGGCCTTCAGAATAGCCCCATTACCGGCACGTTCCGCTGGGAAACCAACTGCGTCCACGTCCGTGACGAACCATACGACGTTGTTTTTCGCGTGATCGATTACCCCAGCACCGGCCAGACCCAACTGGCGACGCTGGCAACGTTCCGGATTCGGGTTTATGCGCCCAGACCGCAGAATCTGGCCGCCCGGCCCGCGGTGGACCCTGCGGGTCGGGCCATTGCCCTGAGCTGGTCGCTCTACACCTGCGGGAATGCGGCTCCACCGGCCACGGCGGAAATGGTGATTTATCGCCGGGAAGGCTGCGCAACCCTTACCCCGGATGCGTGTGCAACGGGCCTTCCGGCCGGGTCGGGGTATGTGGAAGTCGGGCGGGTGCCGATTGGACAGACTACGTTTACGGATAATAACAGGGGGACTGGCTTGCAGCGCGGGGTGCCCTACAGCTACCGGATAGTGGTGCAGTACCCCCGGCCCGGCGGTGGTCAGAGTGTCGTTTCCGAAGAAGCGTGCGTCAATTTACCGCAGCAAGTTCCGCTGATCACGCAGGTAACCGTCGATACGACCGATGCTGTGCGGGGTGTCGTTACCGTCCGCTGGACCCGCCCTTTGGGCATCGATCCGCAGGATGGTGCGGGGCCGTTTCAATACCGGTTATTCCGCACTACGGGTCTGGATGGGACCAATTTTACGCCGGTGGCTACCATCAACACAACGCTTCAGCCGGGTATGCCGGATACGGTTTATACCGACCGGGCGCTCAATACGGGGGCCAACGCCTACCGGTACAGGATCGAGTTTTACCTGACGGATCCGATTTCCGGCCAACTTCAGCGGCTCGATGCGACCGAGAATGCCAGCTCCGTCCGGCTGGCGGCTACGGGC
Organism: Larkinella bovis; assembly: GCF_042655385.1. NCBI lineage: Bacteria > Pseudomonadati > Bacteroidota > Cytophagia > Cytophagales > Spirosomataceae > Larkinella > Larkinella bovis. Next base: position 143,857 of record NZ_JBHSMA010000003.1, read on the forward strand.
GGTATGCGTCGCGTACAGCTAAGCTGGCAGGCCAGTACGCCCTGGAATAACGATAATCAGGTTCACCGGGTTTACCGCAGCACAAGCGGTCCGAACGGGCCGTTTAACCGCATTGCGGAGGTCGCCGTACAGGGAAGCAATACGTACGTCTTCACTGATACCGGAGGGGATACCTATGCCGCCGATGGGGTTGGGACGGTTACGATGTCGACCGACAGCCAGTATTGTTACCGGGTCGAAACCATTGGACGGTACGCGTCACCACTGCCGACGACCTTGCTGTGCAACTATTCCCAGGGGATTTGCGTCACGCCGATTGATACCACCAAACCGTGTGCCCCGGTTTTGGCAATGGATACGCTGAATTGTGCCAGCCTGACCGATGATGCTTTTTGCAACCAGACCACGTTTGCCAATACCGTAAACTGGCGCACTTCCGCGACGGGGACCTGCGACCGGAACGTGGCAAAATATAACCTGTATTACACACCCTGCGCGGGCGATGAGCCAAAATTGTTGACAGCCATCGATGCGGGCACGATGACGTACCGGCACGAGAATCTGACGTCGATGGCGGGTTGCTATTACATTACGGCGGTCAGTCGGAGCGGGGTGGAAAGCGCGACTAGCAACCGGGTTTGTAAGGACAACTGCCCGGTCTTGAAGATGCCGAATGTATTTACACCCAACGGCGATGGCAAAAACGACGTTTTCGAGCCCACGCGCTGCCCCCGGTTTATTGAATCGGCGGAACTAACCATTATCAACCGTTGGGGGATGAACGTATACCAGGTCAGCAGTGCCAGCAGCGATGTTCGCCTGCAATGGGAAGGCAAAACCGATCGGGGGCAGGATTTGCCCGGTGGACTCTACTACTACCAAGTCAAAGTGAAGTTCCGGCGACTCCACTGCGAAGCCCCACCCGAAGTCTACAAAGGGTGGGTGGAAATGCTGAAAGAAACCGGCGGGACGAATTGAGGTTCGTTTGACAGTATACGGTATACAGTTTTCAGTTTTCGGTGCGGCTCCCCGCTGGGACTGACACAGGCAAAAAAGGAATGCGTCAGCTACCGCATCCCGAAAACCGTATACCGAAAACTGTCGGCTACTTAAATCCGGATACCTTCATCCACTCCACACACCGGTCAAACCATTCCTGAAAAGATGGGTACGTCAAAAAGCCGTGTTCACCTTTCGAGTAAATGTGCATGGCTCCGCTCACACCATTTCTGTTGAGCGCTTCATAAAATTGGATGCTATTGGCGACCGGGACAACGATATCAGCCCCGGAATGCACCAGAAAGGCCGGCGGGGTAGACTTGCCGACTTGCCGTTCATTGGAAAAGCGAAGGATCTTTTCGGCGCTGGCTTGTTTCCCGAGCAGATTGTTCCGCGATCCGATATGACCCGTGCTGTCGTTGAAGCTGATGACCGGATTGACCAAAATCATGAAGTCGGGTCGCAAACTCGTTTGGCCGGTTTCATCAATGTAACGGGTGTTGAAATGCGTGCCAGCGGTAGAGGCCAGATGCCCTCCGGCGGAAAAACCCATGATGCCAATTCTGGCGGGGTCGATGCCGAATTCGGTGGCGCGTTCCCGAACGGTTTTAATCGCCTGCTGGGCATCCTGAACTGGCCCGATGGACGGGTCTTTCATCGTGCTGGGGCTGGGCAAGCGGTATTTCAGGACGAAGGCGGCTATGCCCAGCTTCGTAAAGGCTTTGGCCACATCCGTGCCTTCGCGTTTGGTGAGTAACATGCCATAGCCACCACCCGGACAAATGATAACCGCGGTCCCGGTTGCCCGTTCCCGGGACGGTAAAAACACGGCCAGGCCCGGAACCGAAACTTTCGAGGTGAGTGAATCCACCAGCTCATTGGCCTTAGAAATCTCTTCATTAGGACCGGGAATGGCGTTGGGAATGGCACCGGGATATAGTTTTTGAAAGTTTTGCGCGCGGGCATTCCGCGCGCAAAACTGGATGACAAAGGCCAGCAGTAACAAGCGTGTTTTCATGTCAGGGCGTTTTGGTATCCGTTACCGTCAATATCCCCTGCATGACACGCCAGTGGCCAGGGAATGAGCAGATAAACGGATACGCACCGGGTTGCGTCGGAGCTTTGAAATCCAGGCGGAAGCTCTTTCCGGCATTGACCAGGGGCGTGGCAAACAAGACATCCGGCGTGGAGGGAACGAAGTGTTTTTCAAAACCATCTTTCAGCGTCGCCATGGCGTCGGCGGCTTCGCCCACTTTTTCGGCCGTGCCGGGTTTCACGATGACGACGTTATGCGGCATCAGATCCGGATTTTCAAAAACCAGGGTGACGGCTCTTCCCGCAGGTACGGTAAGCTCCTTTTTATCGAAAGCCATTTTGGCTTCTACTGCCACAAGCTTCAGTTCAATACTTCCCATTGTTTCCAGTAAGGAAAGCACGGCCTGCCGGTTCGATTGCGGAACGGTATTGATCCTGCTTTTCATCGTCCGAAGGGCCTTGGCAAAGCCCTCCGAATGTTGCAGCGATTCGGGCAGGCGGGTCATTGAAGCCAGCAAATGGTTGATGGATTCGGTTTTTGACTCATTCTCCAGACTTATCTGCATCAGCAGCGGATAGGCAGTGGCCGGCGTCCTGGCGGCCAGCTCTTTTATTTTCCCATAAAACGAAGCCTTGAGAGACGGATTGGTCAACAGCGCAATGCCGGTCAGGTACGCATCTGGGTTTTTCTGGCTTGCCATTAGCAGCGACTGGTCAGATTGGGTCGCGGTGATAAGGGCAGCAACGGCGGTTGCCTGCATGATTCGGCTTGTATCCTGGCTGATCAGTTGCGTAAAAGCGGCCTCTTGTTGTTTCAACTCGGTCGGATTGGAGCCCAGCAAAAGACGAATTAGCTCGTTTTGCGTCGCAGTAGGCTGTCCGGTCTTCCGGCTTCGTTCTTCCTCCCGGATGGCCGTCAGCAACACAGCGATCGTGCCGGTTTTTTGTTCTTTGGCAAGCTTGCTGACCGCGTCCTGCTTTTGAGCCGGATCGATGTCGGGGCGGGTCAGCATGGCCGTCAGCACATCGGAGGTCTGCGGCAAGGCCACCAGTTCCTGGGCCGTTGCCAGACTCAGCAGAAAGCGGTTTGCCGATTTTTGACTACCCGTCACATTTTTGTTTTGTTTCATCCCGGCCAGCCAGATCGGTTTCATAAACCGGAACGTTTCCCGAATCGCATAATCCAGATAATAGTCCGTGGGGTACTTGAATACATCCAGGGCCGCCGTTACCGCCTGCTCGTTGTTGAAAAAACTCAGGGCAACCACCGCTTCAAGCCGCACGCGGGGCGATGCGTCGTTGAGCCTGGCCCGCATCAGTTCCAGCGAACCGGGAATGCGGTCGCGCCAATGCAGCAGCACTTTGGTGGCTGCGGCCCGGGCCTGGGGTTCTTTCGCCTGAAGCAGGGTTTTCAGCAGGGTGGGCTCCACCACATTAAAATCCTGATACAACCACAGCCCTTCCAGCAGCTGGTGTTCATACTGCGGATCCTTTTTGTCTAGCGAAGCCACCCACTTTTTCAGTTCGGGCAGCACTTCGTCGGCTTTCTTTTCCCGGATCTGCGCCCGCGATCGGTAGCGAAACCGGTCTTCGTGGACTTTCAGGTTATTGAGAAGCGCGGGCACGGTTTGGCGGGAAACATCGGTGACTTTCAGCACCGGTTTGTTTTTATACGTGATGCGCCAGATCCGGCCGTGCGACTTATCCCGGGCTGGGTCGCGGGGTGGATTTTCGCCGTGCGAGATCAGCGGGTTGTACCAGTCGACGATGTATAAGCCACCATCCGGACCGAATTTAAGATCGATGGGGCGAAAATTGGGGTCGGACGATTGCAGGATGGGCTCCACCTCCTGGCTGCCGATGCCCGAACCGCGCGGTATGATGCGGTGCTGCTTCGTTCCCTGAAAACCGATGTTGTTGTTGACCAGGAAATTACCCTGCACCTCATCCGGGAACTGTCGGCTGGAAACGATCTCGATGCCCGCCGTGGGTCTGACGCGCGTTTCGGTAAACATCTCAATGCGGGGGCGTTTGTCCGGATAGGTTACGTTACCGGTCATGGGGGGGGCAAAATAATTGGAACCGTCGGACGCATCACCGATCAGGTGCATGCCCCATTTATCAAAAACACTGCCCCAGGGATTATAATACGGATAGGAAATGTATGAGGAGAGCTGCCCGGTGCGTGGTTCGTACCGATAGGTCGCCCCGGCGTAGGACCGGACGGGGCCATACGGGGTTTCAACCTGTGAGTTCAGGAACGTGCCTTCGTTGAAATACAGGGCGCCATCCTGCCCGAACGTGAACGCGTGCGTGGCGTGGTGGCTGTCTTCCGAACCAAAACCGGTCAGCACAATTTCGCGCAAATCAGCTTTGTCGTCGCCATCCGTGTCTTTCAGAAACAGAATATCCGGCTCCTGCGAAACATACACCCCGCCGTCGCCAAATTCAAAGCCCAGCGGAAGGTATAGATCGTCGGCAAAAACCGTATGCTTGTCGGCTTTTCCATCGGCATCGGTATCTTCCAGAATCACAATCTTGTCGTGCACGGGGATGCCGGGAAAATACTGGGGATAGGTGGGCATCGTTGCGACCCAGAGCCGCCCGCGCGCGTCAAAATTCATGGCGACGGGCTTCTCAATTGGGAAATCCTTTTCGGAGGCAAACAGGTTGATGGCGTAGCCCTCCGGTAACTTGAAGGTTTCGGTGGAGGTCGATCCCATTTTTTGATGATGCGCATGCGCTTTGGCGGCATCCCCTTGCCGACCCGTCATGGAAATAGTGGGCAGCAGCGCCGGATCAACCGGTTTTCCTCGTTGGTCCACAATCGCAAGGGCTTTCCGGTAGGCGTCCGCCGTGTTGCTCTTCCCCATGTCCCAAATGACCGAATCAAGCGCAGCCGTCATTTGGTTCAGCTTCCGAAGCTCGGGCGGAAAAGCAATCACCCCAAACGGCTCCCGTCGGCGACCGTAAATGTATTCGCCGTTGACCGCCCGCCAGCGGTAAAAAAAATGATCGTCTTTCATCTTGATCACTGCGCGCAGCTTGTTGCTGTATTCGGTGTTCAGGTCCGTCATTTTCCCAAATCCCAGCGACTGCCCCATCCAGGTTGCCGCCAGTTTATAGCCCGCATCGGTCAGGTGAATCCCGTTGATGGTCAGTTTTTTCGATCCTTGTTGCTTCATTTTTGCCAGCGAAGGCGCAAACAGATCGATGAAATACAACCCTTTGTCCGCAGCGGTTTTCTGCATGGTTTGGGTATAGAGGGCGAGATTTTTATTATGCTCGTCGGGGTTGGGATAATGTCCGCCCAGGTTCTCATGCGCAATGGGCGACACCAGTACCAGGACCGGTGCCGAACGGCCATTGTATTGATTGTCCTGCAGGTTTTGGATAAACACCCGAAGGTCCTTTTCAAACTGCGGGAGTCCGGCGGGACCTTTAAATGCTTCGTTCATCCCGAAGCAAAGGAAAATAATGTCGGCTTTTTGGTCATGCAGATCCTGATTCAGTCCGGCGAAATTGAGGGCAACCGGCATGACAATGCGTTCGCCTTCGTGCGTATACCGCTGGAATTTTATTTCGGTCTGTCCCTCGGTGAGTCGTTTGGTCTTTTCGCCAAAACCCGGAAAGTTGAGCGGCCGGGGTTGCAGGCCCACTTCGTCGGCGCTCCATCCCATATTGCGCAGGGTCAGCCGTTTGCCGGGAAAGCTCGTCTGAAGCAGGGTCTCAAAAGAGCCGAAGTGGCGCATTCGATCCGCAAACGTGTTACCGAGCAGAATGATACGGTCTCCATCCTTTGGCGCAAAACCGGGATTGGCCGTCTGGCCATTGGCAGGTTTTACAAAGGAAAGCGGAAAAAGCAATAAGGCCAGAAAGAGGGGCCGCAAGGTAAGGTTCATAGGAAAGGGGATAGGTGGGCTCGGTATAAATAAGGCCCGGACTTATGTAATCTAATGATGAAAGTTCCGGTTTTGCGTATAACCGGGAAAGCAGGAGGCTGTCAGAAGGGATCTTCGACGGGCTAAACCGAGGCCGGTTTTGCGGTTTTCGATAGACGGTTTTCCGTTTTCGGTAGCTGATGCAGGCACAGGATGAATGCATCAGTCCCGGCGGGGAGCCGCACTGAAAATCGTCTATCGAAAACCGCAAACCGTTTATTGTCCGCTATTCCTCCGCCAGCGTCCGGGAGATGTTCATGCGGTAAACGCCCAGGGCAGGAAGAGCGGCTGCGACAATGCCGATCAGAACCGCCACGCCCAGAACGAGCCATTCTTCGGGCAGGATGCTGATGTTGTTCAGGCTATAATGAAAATTCTGTTCGGCCCGCATCGAAAAAAGCAGCAGTCCGACGCGGCTTAAAAGCAGGCCCAGCACAAAGCCGATGAGCGATAGCACCAGCCCTTCCAGCAGCAGCATGCCAAACAACTGCGTTCGTCGGGCGCCCATCGACAGCATGAGGGCCATTTCGTATTTTCGTTCTTTCAGCGAGTTATAAAGCGAGACAAACACGCTGATGCCCGCAATCAGCATAATGGCGACGGCCAGACCGCGCAGCGTATCGACCCCAATCCCGAGCAACGAAAACAGCCGGTTGATTTCGATGGAGGGCAAAGCCGCCTGCAGCTTGGAGTTGTTGTTGATGCCCCGGGCAATCATCATCCCCAGCGGATTCCGGAACTTGATGAGCATGCTGGTGATTTCGCGGGTTTCTTCGACTTCGTGGTCGTGCTCATGGTCGTGCTCCTCATGGTCGTGCTCGTCGGCCAGGGCCTCAACGCCTTCGCTTTTGTGCTCCTCATCGTGCTCTTCGTGGTGGTTATGAATGGCCCAGACGCTCGAGAGGGGCGTTAGAATGAGTTGATCGACAACGGTATTGCTCGGGTCGAAGATACCGACGACTTTGTATTGGGTGTCGCCGTGCTCTTCGCCTTCCCCGTCCAGGCCGTGTGAACCGGCGAAGCTATCCCCAATTTTCAAACCGGTTACGTCGGCCACGCGGGCCCCAATGGTGACTTCCAACTCCTTCTGAAACAAAGCTCCCTGCCCGACGGTAGCGCCGAAATGATCGACGTATTTCTGGTTCGTTCCCACAATGCGGAACGTCTGGTAACTGTCGCCCATCGACAGCGGAATGGCCGTCTGGATCATCGGGTTGCGCGTCAGGCGCTCGGCTTCTTCCAGCGGGATGTTGCCCGTTGGCGCGTCGATCTGGTAAATGCTCGATAGAATCAGTTGCAACGGGCTGCCTTTGGCACCCAACACCATGTCGATGCCTTTCACATTGCGGGAAAACTGTTCGTCCAGCTGCTTGTTCAGAAGCAGCAACAGCGAGATAATGGTAATGCCCAGCGTCATCAGCAGGCCACTCAAAAAGCTGCTGAGCGGTTTGTCTTTCAGGTTGGCCCAGCTTATTTTTAGAAGATTCATACTCGTAGTTGGTCCGTGTTATACCTACCGGGATCGGTTTGATGGAGGCTGGATGGCAGATATTAGATGCTGGATATTGAATGGCAGATGATCAGAATTCTATCCATTTTCCAGCATCCCGTATTCAGCATCTTCATTTTATCAATCCCGCTACTCATTTACAAAATCACCTGATTCGAAAATTCGTCTTTCAACCGCTGATCATGGGTAACCACCACCAGACTGGCTCCAATTTGCTCGGACTGCTCGCGCAGCAGGGCAACGACCCGGGCGCAGTTCACATCGTCGAGACTCGAGGTTGGTTCGTCAGCCAGAATCACGCCCGGTTTGTTCATGACGGCCCGCGCAATGCTGACCCGCTGCTGTTCGCCCTGGCTCATCTGGTTTGTCCGTTTGTGGAGGTGATCGGCAAACCCGAGGTGCGTCGCCAGTTCGCGGGCGCGGTTTTTATCCTGCGGTTTTTTAGCCAGATAATTCGCCATCAGGAGGTTATCCATGACCGACAACGAACTGACGAAATGGGGTTTCTGGTAAATGATTCCGACGTGGCCGGCCCGAAACGCAGCCGTTTGGGAAACCGACAGTTGGGTCAAATCGGTTTGGTCGATGGTAACCGAACCGCTCTCCGGTTGCAGCAGCAAAGCCAGCAAATGCAGTAAGGTGGTTTTGCCGCTACCGGATTTGCCCAGAATCAACACCGCTTCGCGATCGTTACAGCGAATGTCCGGAAAAGAAAACCGCTTGGTCGGAGAGTAGGAAAAGGTCAGTTGACGCGATTGAAGCATACGGCTAATATCATCAATTTTTGCTAAAGATACGTAGGTTTGTAGCGTTATTGCGTTCCATCTTAATCAATCCATGAAGCGAATTGCGATTTTTGCGTCCGGCTCCGGGACGAATGCGGAGAAAATAGCCGACTATTTCACCGATCATCCCGAGGTGGAGGTGACGCTGATTCTGTCCAACAACCCGAAAGCGGGCGTGATCGAGCGGGCGCGCCGGGGTTTCGGGCCCGACCGGAAACTGCACGTGCCGGTTCTGGTGTTCGACCGGAAGACTTTTTATGAGAGTGAGCGCATCGTGCAGTTGCTTCAGAAACAGGCGGTTGACCTGATTGTGCTGGCCGGTTTTATGTGGCTCATACCGGAAAGTCTCGTCAAAGCGTTTCCTCAACGGATGATCAACATTCACCCGGCTTTGTTACCGAAATACGGCGGGAAAGGGATGTACGGTCATTTTGTGCACGAAGCCGTGGTGGCATCCGGGGAACCGGAGTCCGGCATCACGATCCACTACGTGAACGAGCGGTACGACGAAGGAAACATTATTTTTCAGGCTTCCTGTGCGCTTGATCCGCAGGACACGCCGGATGAGGTGGCCCGGAAAGTGCAGGTACTGGAACACCGGTATTTTCCGGAAGTGGTGGAGCAGGTGTTAAAAACGATGACTGATGAACGATGAAGTAAAAACCGGGCGCTTAAACCGGTCGGCCTGGGCAGTTCTGGCCGCTTTGCTGGCGGTTTTGGCGGGGTGTTTTCGTCCGGCCATTCCCATTTCGATGACGCCCAACTACCCGGTCGATGTATTTTATGAACATCAGCAGCCCGACCGGCCGTTTACGGAGCTGGAATGGCTGGAATACAAGGAGGAAGTTCCGCTGGCCGAGCAGCAGCAACCGCAGAAAGGCCGGATGGTGAAGCGGGGCAACAACGTCGAACAGAAGGAATTGCTGCTGGCACGGTTGACAATGCAGGCTAAAAAGATGGGAGCCGACGCGCTGGTGGCGGTGCGGTATCAGTACTACAGTTCGGCCACCGTCAACGGGTATTCGATGCGGGGGCTGGCCGTTAAGTACCAGAAAGAACGGGAAGTAGGGCAGTAAGCTTTAGTTGACTTCCTCGTAGTTCACGTATTCGCCCCCTTTCAGTTTCGATTCGGTGGCGCCGGGGGTGGTGGAATGAACGCGGGTTTCGCCTTCGCGGGTTCCCCGGTTGAAGTGCTCATTGGCTCTGCGCTGCTCTTTAGCCAGCTGCCGACCTACCAGCAACCAGAAGAAAAACCGGCGTACCGGCGGTACGAACGCAATCAGAAGCAGAAGAACAAATAAGAATTTAAAGATCATGGGCGCGACAATTCGGTGTCGGTAATACAAGTATAACGTAAAAGCCGGAAAAACAGTTGCTCTACTGCTATTATAAAATACTTAAAATGCACCGCCACCCCCGTCAGCGGTCGTAGACCTTGATCAGCGGTGGCGGTACGGTTTTTAAGCGGTTCTTACCGGCTCAGATACAGATTCCGCTCGGAGTAAACTTTCTGGAAAAATTCGTCTTCCAGATCGTCGATGAAGTAAATGCCTTCGCCGGTCGATTTCATTTCCGGACCGAGCTCCTTGTTGACGTTCGGGAATTTGTTGAACGAGAACACCGGAATCTTGATCGCGTAGCCTTTCTTCACCGGTTTGAAGTCGAAATCCTTCACTTTTTTGTCGCCCAGCATCACCTTCGTCGCGTAGTTGACATACGGTTCCTGGTACGCCTTGCAGATGAACGGTACCGTCCGCGACGCCCGGGGGTTTGCTTCGATGATGTACACCTTCTCGTCCTTGATCGCAAACTGAATGTTGATCAACCCGACGGTTTTCAGCGCCTTGGCGATGGTGCGGGTGTGGTCTTCAATCTGTTTGATCACGTTCTCGCTCAGGTCGAAGGTCGGCAGAACCGCGTACGAATCGCCGGAGTGAATACCCGCCGGTTCGATGTGCTCCATGATTCCGATGATGTAGACATCCTCTCCGTCGCAGATGGCGTCGGCTTCGGCTTCGATGGCATTCTCCAGGAAGTGATCGAGCAGGATGTTGTTGTCGGGAATATCGTGCAGAATCTTGACAACATGCTGCTCCAGTTCCTGTTCGTTCAGGACAATCTTCATGCTTTGACCGCCGAGCACATAGCTGGGGCGCACCAGCAGCGGAAAACCGAGTTCGCGCGAAAGCTCAACGGCTTCGTCGGAACCGCGTACCGTGCCGAATTTCGGATACGGAATGTCATGATCCCGCAGCAGCGCCGAGAACCGGCCCCGGTCTTCGGCCAGATCGAGCGATTCGTAATCCGTACCGATGATTTTGATGCCGTAGCGCGTCAGCTTTTCGGCCATTTTCAAGGCCGTCTGACCTCCGAGCTGCACAATGACCCCCACGGGATTTTCGTGCATGATGATGGCGTGAACGTGCTCCCAGAAAACCGGCTCGAAGTAGAGTTTGTCGGCAATATCTGGGTCGGTCGAAACGGTTTCGGGGTTACAGTTGATCATGATCGTCTCGTAACCAGCCTCCTTGGCCGCCAGCACCCCGTGGACGCAGGAGTAATCAAATTCGATACCCTGGCCGATTCGGTTCGGGCCGGAGCCCAGAATGACCACTTTTTTCCGTTCACTGGTAATCGATTCGTTCCCGGCCAGATCGCCTACCGGAAACGCGCCTTTTTCGGGGGCGGCAACGCCTTCCACCGGCAATTGCGGGCTGTTGAAGGTCGAATAATAGTAGGGCGTCTGGGCTTCAAACTCGGCGGCACAGGTATCGACGCACTTGAAAACGCGCCGGATGTTGTGTTCCTGCCGGAAGTTATAAATTCTGCTTTCCTTCACGCCCAGCAGGTGCGCCAGCTGGCGGTCGGCATAGCCTTTCTGCTTGGCTTTCAGGATCAAAGCGGGGGGGACGTCTTCGAGGTCATAATGGCCGATCTCACGCTCCAGTTCCACCAGTTCTTCAATCTGGTACAAAAACCATTTGTCAATTTTGGTGAGGTTCTGGATGGTTTTGAACGACAAACCGGCTTTGAACGCGTCGTAAATGTGGAACAGGCGGTTCCAGCTCGGATGGGCCAGGCTTTGTTTGAGAGCCGCCTGATCGGTCAGTTCCCGGCCGTCGGCCCCCAGACCATTGCGCCGGATTTCGAGCGACTGGCAAGCCTTCTGCAACGCTTCCTGGAAGTTCCGGCCAATGCCCATCGCTTCGCCCACCGACTTCATTTGCAGGCCCAGCGACCGGTCTGCGCCCGGGAATTTATCGAAGTTCCAGCGCGGCACTTTCACGATTACGTAGTCGATGGCCGGTTCAAAGAACGCCGAGGTCGAGCCGGTGATCGGGTTGGTCAGTTCGTCGAGGTTATAGCCAATGGCCATTTTGGCGGCAATTTTGGCAATCGGATAACCGGTTGCCTTGGATGCCAGCGCCGACGAGCGGCTCACGCGCGGGTTGATTTCGATGGCAATAATATCGTCGGTTTCCGGATTGACGGAGAACTGGACGTTACAACCGCCCGCAAATTTTCCGATGCCGTCCATCATCTTGATGGACAGATCGCGCATTTTCTGGTAGAGCGTGTCGGGCAGCGTCATGGCCGGAGCCACCGTAATGCTGTCGCCCGTATGAATGCCCATCGGGTCGAAGTTCTCGATGGAGCAGATGATGATGAAGTTACCGGCACCGTCGCGCAGCAATTCCAGTTCGTATTCTTTCCAGCCCATCACCGACTGCTCGATCAATACTTCATGAACGGGCGATGCGTGCAAACCGTTGTTCAGGGCCTTATCGAAATCTTCGGGTTTATCGACAAAACCGCCCCCGGTTCCGCCCAGCGTGAACGAGGGCCGGATGACGAGCGGAAAACCGATTTCCTGGGCAATTTCCTTGCCTTCCAGGAAGGAGCGGGCCGTGCGGCCCTGGCAGACGCCAACGCCTAGTTCGAGCATTTTCAGACGGAATTTCTCGCGGTCTTCGGTCGTCTCAATGGCTTTGATATCCACCCCGATAATGCGAACGCCGTATTTTTTCCAGATACCGGCTTTGTCGCATTCGATGGCCAGGTTCAGGGCTGTCTGACCACCCATCGTCGGCAGAACCGCGTCGATGGGGTGACCTTCTTCCTGATGCTTTTTGAGAATTTCGACAATGGATTTCTTCTCAAGCGGTTTCAGATACACATAATCGGCGTTGATCGGATCGGTCATGATGGTGGCCGGATTCGAGTTGATCAACGAGACCTCAATACCTTCTTCGCGCAGGGAGCGGGCTGCCTGTGAACCGGAATAATCGAATTCACACGCCTGACCGATGATGATGGGGCCGGAACCGATAATGAGAACCGAACGGATGGAGGAGTCTTTGGGCATTACAATGGAGCTAATGAATAATGAATCGTTACGGAAAACCGTATCGACAAAAAATCACTATTCCTGACCCCCTGAAACGTACTGGCCCGAAGCGAAAACAGGTTGGCACAGCAACCGGAACGCAGACACAGTGCGACCCGTTTTATTACTTTCTAAGCCAATCTGTTTCGGTATGGTCAAAAATCCCACAAAATTAGTGGATGCCGACGAATTCGGAAGAAAATTTTTAAATGTTTTTGCCATTGCGCGCGAAAGCCGCCACGCAACGGCAAAAAATACTATTTCTTGGTAATATACAGCAAATCCTGGTAGTCGACCGTGTTTGACCGGCCGCACCAGTTGCCGAACTTAATATCCTTGATGGTTAAACCGGCTTTGGCGAAGGATTCCCGGGCGTAGGTTTCGTCGAAAGCGATCATGCTTTCGGGTAAATCCTGCAAATGGACCATCGTTTTTTCCGTAAACGGAGTCAGACGGCGGTCGTATTTATTTTTCCCGGCGGCATTCAGCTTACGGGATTCCTCGTTGAGCAAAAACATGGTAATGTACCCCCGGGCTCCGGGCTTCAACACCCGCGCTATTTCGGCCAGATAGCGCTCAAAATCCGCTTCGAGCATGTGGGTGAACACGGAGTTCAGAATGACCAGATCGAAGGTCGACGCATCGAACGGAAACCGCAGTTCGTGGCCCTGCATGGTCCCGTTCGGGTTATACATCTTGTTATAAACGTTCAGATGGTGAAATCTGAAATGCGGAAACCGTTTGTTAACTTCCTTGTTGCACCAATCGACGCCCTCTTTCACGATCTCGATCCCGTCATAACCACCCGGCGGATTGATGTGTTTGGTCAGGGGAATGGCCACCCGACCGATGCCGCTGCCTACGTCCAGCACCCGGTCCGACGCCTTCAGACCGACCAGCTCCTGGATGTGACTCACGGTAAGCTCACCTACTTTTTTGAAATCACCATCACCAATGAAAATCATCCGGGAAGGCGGGGTAAGCACGTCACGTTCACCGGTTATAATTTCCAGCTGATCAATTACTGAAATGGGAATAATGTTTTTTAACGCCGTTTTTATCGGGTTGGGAATCAAGCTTTTCAGACCCATTATGGAAAGGCTTTTGGTTTAAATAGCCAGCAAGTTAAACATTAAAGTCATTATTTTGTAAACTTATCCCCAATTTGACGTTCGGAGGAATGAGGAGTTGAGGGACCGGAGAAGCAACAAAGGACTTAATTGGGCATGACTATGAGGATACGTCGACGGGCATGGATAGTGATTTGGGCGGTTGGGCTGACGTTTACAGGCTGTTACAAGTACGAGGAACGGGTTTGGCGCACGCCGTCCAACCAGCCGGGCGGCACATCGACGGATCCCAACAACCCCGGTTCGCCCAATAATCCCGGCTCGGGAGGGCCCGGCACCTCACCGATCACCGGTTTACCAAATCCCCCGGCCCGGCCATCGTATATCGATAATGGTTCGATCCGGCTGAGTGTCGATCTGAACATGGGCGGGGCCATCACCTACCTGGCGGCTTCGGCCAACGGCCAGAATCTGGTGAACAACTGGGATGCCGGCCGGCAGATTCAGGCGTCGTTTTATGCCGATCCGACGCCGTTTGCGCCGAATGGGAAACAGCCCCACCCGCTCTGGAAAGACCTGGGCTGGAACCCGATCATGTCGGGCGACGTGTACGGAAACCGGTCCAAAATCCTCGAAAGCCGCAACGACGGTCGGGAGATTTACATCCGAACCGCCCCGATGATTTATCCCAACGATAACGTCCCAGCCGAATGCACGATTGAAACCTGGATTACGCTCGATAAAAATACCGTCAAAATCCGCCACCGGCTGAACAACAACCGCTCGGATACGAAGCAATACGGCGCCAAACCGCAGGAACTGCCGGCTGTTTTTCTGAATGCGCCCTACCGGAATATTGTGACTTATACCGGTTCCCGGCCCTTTACCAATGGTGCCCTGACCAAAACCACCAGCGAAACCGTCAACGAAATCTTTGGCGGAAAAGGGCTTTCATCGGCTGAAAACTGGATGGCAATGGTGAACAGTTCGGACTGGGGGCTGGGCGTTTACAAACGCAAGCACGTTTACTTCATCGGCGGAAGTTTCGGGACAGCCATCACCGGGGGTGAATACGACTTCACGACGGCGTATATTACACCTTCCGTCTACGAAATTCTCGATCATAACATCCAGTACGAATACGAATATACCCTGGTGCTGGGCACCGTGAGCCAGATCAGGCAGTATGTTTATTCGCAACCGCGCCCGAATCCGGCCCCGGATTACCGCTTTGTGGCCGACCGGCAGTCGTGGTGGTATTACCAGGGGACAGACAGCGGCTGGCCCATCAAGAACGAATTGAATATTCCGCTCGATAAAGGAAATTTCCTGATGCTGGGGCCGGGCGAATTGTTTCAGGCTACTGACATGCCAAAGGTCTATATCCGGGCGGCTTTCAAAACCGATGCCACCCAGGCCCGGTTTCGCTGGAAAATTCCGGGCGACCCCGAGTTCGTGGCGGGCCACCTGGTTGACTTTCCGATCATTGGCGACGGCGAATACCGGACGTATGAAATCGATATGACCAACGTTCCGAACTGGAAAGGGACCATTACGCAACTGGGACTCGAACCGGCCCTGGGGGAGAAAGGCGGTGCCGGTAAATTTGCCAAAATTCAATCCATCTCGTTCAAACCGTAACGATCTGTCCTATGAAAATCCTGGTTACGCTGACCGCCCTTCTGTGGTTCAGCTATCGTCCGGCGTCCATTACGGAACGGCCGGATTTTGAACGGTTTTTTGCCGAAAAGCAGCTCAAAGGCTCCTTCCTTTTCTACGATCCGCAGCGCGATCATTATACGGCTTACCACTTTGAACGGGCCCGCCAGCGGTTTCTGCCCGCTTCGACCTTCAAGATCCTGAACACCCTGATCGGACTCGAAACCGGGGTGATCCAGAACGAAACTACCGTCATGAAGTGGGACAGCGTCACGCGCGAAATCGACGCCTGGAACCGCGACCACACGCTCGAAACCGCCTTTAAAGCATCCTGCGTACCCTGTTATCAGGCCGTCGCCCGGAAAGTGGGCCTGAAACGGATGCAGGAATGGGTGGCCAAAACCGGCTATGGGACAATGGACATCAACGCCGACAACCTGGACATGTTCTGGCTGGAAGGTAAATCGGCGATTTCGCAGGAGGAACAGGTCGATGTGTTATGCCGGATTCACGAGGGCAACGTGCCGTTCTCGAAGAGAAACCTGGCGGTTTTGAAAAAAATCATGCTTCTCGACGAAAAACCGGGGATCAGACTGTACGGGAAAACCGGCTGGGCGGGTGGCAATGCCAATCCGAACATCGGCTGGTTTGTCGGTTACGTCGAAAAGGGCGACAAGGTCTATTACTTCGCGACCAACATCGAAAGTCCCCAACCAGTACCCAACACCTTTGCTCCCGCCCGCCGGGAAATCACGGAAGCGATCCTGAAGGAACTGGGCGCGCTGTAAGGAGTTATGAGTGAAGAGTTATGAGTTAAGAGTTGGCTCTGCAGAAATAGCATGCGTCAGCCAACTCTTAACTCATAACTCTTCATTTTTAACTCTTCACTCTCATCGGTTGCGGTTTCCAGTAGGTGAGGGAGCGCCAGAGCCATTCGAAGGGGCCGAAGCGGAAAAACCGGAGCCAGAGGGTCGAGAAAATAAGCTGGAAGAGCCAGATGGCGGCTACGACGTAATAGAGTTCATATAAGGCCAGCTTGCCGAAGTAACTAAAACCGTATCCGTAGAAAATCAGGGTGCAGATGATACTCTGCATCAGGTAGTTCGTAAACGCCATCTGGCCGACGTTCGATAGGGCTTTCATCAGCCAGGGGACAACGCCCGAGCGGTAAACCAGCAGCAGCAAACTGGCGTGACCCATGGCGGAAGCCGCCCGGCGAACGTGGTACAGCGACTGAAATGGAAACGAATTGCTATCGAGGACCTTGCCCGGATCGGTGAACCAGGCTACACCGTCCCAGAAGCTGAGCCAGCCGAGCGACAGGCCGATTCCGTAGCCGGCCAGCAGCGTCAGGACGTAGGTGCGGGTTGGTAAGTTGTTCGAAAAGAAACCCCATTTGAACAGGGCCATGCCGAGAAACATCAGCGCCCAGGCGTCCCAGACGTAACTTTGGTAGAATTTGGTCGATTCAAGTTTGGTGTTGATGGGTACATAGGAGGAAAAAATAGTTGCGTAGCTGCCTTCCTGCATGGTTTTATTGAGATCATCTTCCTTCTTTTTGTCGTATTTGATGTTCTTTTCCTGCGACAGCCAGGCTTCTTTGGCTTTCTTCTGCTCGTCAGTGAGCGGTTTTTTCTGTTTTTCGAGCTGAATCGCCTTGAGGTAACCTTCCCGTCTTTCTTTGGTTTCCATTGCCCTGAAAAAGCCTTTGGCTCCCAAAACCGCCACGCAGAAAAGCGCGATCAGTAAATAAGTTCGGGGGGACATTTTTCGAAACGGGAATAAAAACAGCCCGCAAACGCCGTATGTGTACAGAATGTCGCCCGGCCAAAGAAGTACAAACGCGTTGAAAACGCCGAAGAGAATGAGCCAGAACAACCGCCGATAGTAGTAATCGGCGATGCCGTACCCATCGGCCAGCGTGTCTTTTTTGGCCATAAACAGCAGCATTCCCGCTCCGAACAGCATCGAAAACAGGCCGCGCATGGTTCCTTCGAAGAGCACTGAAACAATCAGATGGGTTTTGAAATCGGCCGAATCGGTTGGGGCGGTAAAAAACCGGGGACCGGCCGTGTGGGCAAGGCCGAAAAACGGAATGTTCATCATCAGAATGCCGAGCAAGGCAAATCCGCGGATCAGGTCGATGGTTTGAATCCGGTCGGCCTTGGTCGTGGGCCGGGCGCCTTCGCCGATGAGTGGGGAATCAAGGGGTACGGTGGTAGAAATGGCATCCATGCGGTAAAATTGTGTCGGTTAAGAAGGATTGTTTTGATTTGATCAGGCCAGAGGATAAGTTTACCACTCAATCCGAAAAACCGCCGTAGACAGAAGGGTGATTTTTTGGTTATGTCTTTGTAAGATAATTAGTTATTGGCCGGAACTCAAACCGTTTTAGGGAACGGTAATTCGGCCATCGCACCATTTGGCTATGAAAAACAGTTTTTTAATTCTCCTTTGTCTGGCCGTTTTGGGGGCTTTTCCGTCGGCGCTGGCGCAGAAAAATGTCCGGTTGCAGGGCAACGTCAGCGGCCTGGGAACGGCGATGATTTACCTCAAGAAAACCGACAATTCCAATAGCAAACCGCTGATTGTGGATTCGACCCGGGCGGTCGATGGCAAGTTTTCGTTCAGCCGCAGCATTCCCGAAGTTGATTTTTACAATGTGGTGGCCGCCGGATTGCCGGGGCAGGTGCAGTTTATCTGGGACGGCGATCTGACGCTCGAGGGTACCCGCGATGCATTCCGGGAGTCGGAAATCAAGGGGTCGGCCCTGACCGATAGCTGGCTGAAATTCCAGAACGAAGTGGATCGTCCGTACCGCGATGTGCTGATGGATTTGTACAACGAGCGCCAGCGGGCCAGCAATGATACCGCCGTTGCCAGCCGGGTGGTGCGGGAAGAAAAACGCCTGAAGCAGGAGCAGATCCAGAAGGTAGCGCAGCAGATCCGCGCCAAGCCCGATTCGCAACTGAGCCTGTACTTGCTGAACTGGTACTGGAATCAGTTCCCGAAAGCCGATGCCCGGGCGATGTACGATAAATTGAACCCTTCTTTCAAAAGCCATTCACTGGCCCGGCGGCTCCAGAATCAGTTGAAGTAAGTCGGGCGGTTTTCCAACGATAAGCTTATTGAACGGGTCTCATCACAAACGGTATGTAGATGAGACTTTTTGCTTTTTTTCTGGTCGTGACGGGCATTCTGGCCGGATGTGAGTCAGCAGCCCCCTCAGGTTGCCGACCAGCTACCGAGCGTATTTATATCAATCAACGTTTTCCTGACCGGGCGGAAACATTTCATCCGGATTCTCTGCGGGTGTTCCTGTTTGAGACGCAGTTTGATAATACCGTATCCATTCAGGTAGGTAATTCCGTGATCGCCAGACAACACCTTCTAACGGGTCCTAACGGATTGGCGGGAAGAGTATTCGTTAGAGCTAAATCGCAGGAAAAAGTGGTGATTCGCACGGCAAACCAGTGCACTTATTTTAAGTTAAAAGACGGCTATAAGTATTTGTATATTGACAAACAGCGCAATCTGGGCTGGCATATCGAATATTCTAATTTTAGTCGGGCTTATTTTTAAACCCTTATTCGCTGGGCAGAAACCCGGTTTTACGCCAGCGGCACGCCCGCTTCCCCGGCTTTCCGGATGACGTACTGCCGGGCTTCGTCGTATTCTTCCGGCGTCCGCAGGTGTTCGAGCAGAAAAGGGGTTTCCTGCGGTAAGGCCGTGACATTCCGGATGTAGGCAATGTAATCGAGCGCCCCGCGCCCCGGCATGGTTTCGGCAAAATGAACTTCTTTCCCGACCACATCCTTGGCGTGTACCGACACAATCCAGCGGCCCAGTTTTTTGAACGTTTCGTTGATGAGGGCGGTATTCCGGTAAAACCGTTCGGGCGTGTTGATGATGTTGGCGATGTCGACGTGGGCCGCAAACGCCGGGCGGTCGATGGCTTTGATGAACTTCAGGTACGCATCCGGGCCATCGGGCAGGCTCCAGCCCATCATTTCCAGCGCAAACTTGGCCTTTTTCGGCTTCACCGCGTCGATCACCTTCCGGCAGTTTTCCACCGTTGCGTCGAAGTATTCCTTCGTCAGATTGCGCGCATCCGGGCCGTCCCACTGTTTCGGGTTGTAAGAACCGCCGATGTTGACGCAGGTCAGCGCCCCGACTTCCTCGGCCAGCGCCAGCCGTTCCGAAACGTACGCCAGGTTTTTTGCCCGTTTTTCGGCGTCCTGCTCCAGCATGTTTACCCAGGCGCCCACTTCGGCAATGAGGACATTCTGGGCCGCAAACGCTTGCCGAATGGCCGCAATTTTGGCGGAGTCCTTCAGACTAACCACCGGAACGTAGGCCGAACTGTACTGCAACCGACGGTGTTCACGCGCCAGGTCATCCGGATCGTCACTTTTGAGGAAAATCGGCCCGCCGAGCCGCAGCGGTTTGGGGGCAGTTTTAAAAGCCGGGAGCGCCAGCCCTGCCGTAAGCAAGGCCGAAGAGTGCAGGAAGTGGCGACGGGAGAGCTTCATGGGCCTGTCAATTACGATAGAAGCGGTTTGATTCTTTTAAGGTCCGTCGAATAGGGCATTAGCTAATCCGGCTCCAGTTCGTTTCTCCTTCCCGCTGAATGTCCACCTGATTCCGGACGGGAGCGTGCTGGGGTAACACCAGATCCGGGTCTTCTTCCAGAATGTGCTGGGCCGATTCGCGGGCGGCCGTCAGAATGGCGCCGTCTTTGGCCAGATCGGCCAGTACCAGATCGGCAATGCCGCTTTGCTGCGTCCCCGAAAGGTCGCCGGGGCCACGGAGTTGCAGATCGACATCGGCAATTTCGAAACCGTTGTTGGTTTTGACCAGCGTCTCGATGCGGGTACGGGTTTCTTTGCTAAGTTTATACCCGGTCATCAGCACGCAGTACGACTGCTCGGCCCCCCGTCCCACGCGCCCCCGCAACTGGTGCAACTGCGCCAAGCCAAACCGTTCGGCACTCTCGACGACCATCACGCTGGCATTCGGGACATTAACGCCCACCTCAATCACCGTGGTCGCCACCATGATTTTGGTTTCGGCCTTCACAAACCGCTCCATCTCGAAATCCTTGTCGTAGCCATTCATTCGCCCGTGGAGGATACCGATGGGATAATTCGGAAAAGCCCGGACAATGCTTTCGTAACCGTCCATCAGGTCCTTGAAATCCAGTTTCTCCGATTCTTCGATCAACGGATACACCACGTACACCTGCCGTCCCTGCTCCAGTTGTTGCCGCATAAACCCGAAGACTTCGAGCCGGTGGGTGTCGTAGCGGTGGACGGTTTTGATCGGTTTCCGACCCGCCGGTAACTCGTCGATCACCGAGAGATCGAGGTTGCCGTAGAGGGTCATTGCCAGCGTCCGTGGAATGGGCGTGGCCGTCATCACCATCATGTGCGGGTAAATCTCCTGGTTTTTATTCCAGAGCCGGGCGCGCTGGGCCACCCCAAACCGGTGTTGTTCGTCGATGATGCACAAGCCCAGGTTCTTGAACTGCACCGAATCCTCCAGGAGCGCGTGCGTTCCGACGATGATGTGCATCATCCCGCTCTGCAACTGGTCGTGGATGATCCGGCGGCCTTTCGTGCGCGTCGAACCGGTCAGGCGTCCGATGGTCAGGCCAAGCTGGTCGGCAAAAACTTTCAAGCCGTAATAATGCTGATCGGCCAGAATTTCGGTCGGAGCCATGATACAGGCCTGCGCGCCGTTGTCGATCGCCATCAGCATCGTAATGAACGCCACGATGGTTTTGCCGCTGCCCACATCGCCCTGGAGCAAGCGGTTCATCTGTTTGCCACTGACCAGGTCGGCGTGAATTTCGCGTAATACCCGCTTTTGGGCACCGGTCAGGTCAAAGGGCATGAATTCCTTGTAAAACCGGGTCAGCAGACTCATGCTCCGAAACACCTGTCCGGGGTATTCGATTTTGTGAACCAGTTTGTTCTTAATCAATCGTAACTGGTTATAAAACAGCTCCTCGAACTTCAGTCGCCGTTCGGCCTGCTTCAACCAGGCCTGGCTGCGGGGCAAATGGATATTCTCGATGGCGTCGGCTTTCGAGATCAGGCGGTATTGTTCCAGCAGCGAAGCGGGCAAGGTCTCGTGGATGTGCGGATAGGCGATTTCGAGCAATTGCCGCATGATCCGGGCAATCATCTTGCTGTCCACCCGCATCCGGCGCAGTTTCTCGGTCAGATTGTAAACCGGGTGAAACGTCGTGTTCTGCTCAATCTCGGGCGAGAGCGGGTCCAGTTCGGGATGCGTGATGCTGTAGGTATTTCCAAACGCAATGGCTTTGCCGTACGCCACGTATTCGGCACCGGGCCGCAGAAACTTCTCAAAATGCGTAATGCCGTGAAACCAGACCAGATCCATCGATCCGGTATGGTCCGTGAAGTTGGCGACCAGTCGTTTCTTGGGACCTTCGCCCACCACCGCCCAGTCGCGAACGCGGCCAATGATCTGAACCGCCGGAAGTGCGTCGGAAAGTTCGCTGATGGTATAAAACCGGGTACGATCTTCGTGCCGGAACGGGTAGTATTGCAGCAGGTCCCGGTACGTGAAAATATTGAGTTCGGTATTGAACAGGGCCGCCCGCTGGGGGCCGACGCCCTTCAGGTATTCAATTTTTGTGTCGAAAAACGTGATGCGCTCCGTCATACCTCTGTTTATAGAACAATTTCGTTGCTGCGGAATTGTTCTGTTGCCAGGTTCCTCTAATTACCAAAGCTACAAATTTTCTTAAAAGATACGGTTTTTCGGATTATTTGCTAGCCGAAGCGCGCGTTTAACCCGAATGATGGCCTAAAACCGGCACCTGGCGGCTGCAACTATTCTTGTAAAATTTTGGGAATAATCAGACAATGGCTTACTTTTTGTAAGATTAGTGTCGGGATAGCACGTAGTCTATGGCTCAACGGGATACTTTTCTATTCATTTTACTTTTTCTCGGTTTAAGCGGCTGGGTATCAGCTTCGCACATCGTCGGCGGAAACATTCAGCTCAAAAACCGGGGCACAACCGGTCACTATACGTTATCGCTCGATTTGTTTATCGACGAGCAGAACAGCAGTGCCGGCGACATCAAACCGACCGTTAAACTAGCGATTTACCGCCGGCGGGATAACCTCAAGATGGGCGAGTTTGAACTGCCGTTGCTGAGTCAGAAGGCGCTGGCGGCTTCGAATCAGGCCTGTGCCCAGCTTCGGCCGTTGAAATTAGCCGAAATCATTTACAGCAAGGATATTGAACTGGACCCCGACCGGTTTGATGATCCCGACGGGTATTATGTCGTTCACGGCGTTTGTTGCCGGAGCGGAGCCATTGATAATATCCAGATGGCCGATGAATCGGGCATGGTATTTTACCTGGATTTTCCGGCCATTAAAACCGTTGCCAACTCATCCCCGACTTTTTCGGTACCAACCGGCGAATACGCCTGCAAAGGACAAGCCTTCACGTTCAGTTTCAAAGCCACCGATGCCGACGGCGATCAGTTGAAATATTCGATCGTTACACCCTATAAAGGCTTTACTAATCAAGGGGTTGCCTTTGATAATCAGCCCAGTTCGTCGTATCCGGCAGTGACCTGGAAACCGGGTTTCAGCGTAACCAATTCCGTGCCCGGTTCGCCCGCGCTGACAATCGATCCCGGAACGGGTCAGTTGAGCGTAACGGCCAGTCAGGTCGGGCTGTTTGCCTTTGCGGTTTTGTGCGAAGAGTTTCGGGATGGGAAACGGATCGGTTCCGTCCGGCGCGATTTTCAACTGGCCGTGGTCGATTGTCCCACCAACACGCCCCCCGCGCCGGTGATTGCGCTGGAAAAAGCACCTGAAAATGCGAAAATTACCAGGGCAGCAAATGGCGCGGTAACGAGTGTGTCGGCCTGTCAGGGGCAGCGTATTACGCTCAAAACCGAATTGTCGCCGGCCTGGACCTTTCAGTGGCAGCGCGACGGTCAGAACCTGGAAGGCGACACAACGGCCACGCTGGTGGTCAGTGCATCCGGGGAGTATACCGTTATCAAGCAGTTCCGGACGACCTGCGGCAAGCCGAGTCCCGCGCAGACCAGCGTTCGGGTGGATTTGGCCGATGCCGAAACATTAAAGCTGACCACCAGCGGCCCGACTACGTTCTGCGACGGAAAATCCGTGATTCTGAGGGCACCCGAAGGCAATTATTCCTACGCCTGGTTCCAGGACGATCGCTCGATTCCGGGTTCGAAAGCAAACACGTACCAACCCCACGAAACCGGGGCGTTCAAAGTCCAGATCACCAGCGCAACCACCGGCTGCGTAACGACCGACAGCGTACGGGTGCAGGTTCATCCCAAACCACAGGCTTCGATTTTGCCCCCCACGCGCACGACGGCCTGTTCGGGCGATACCATCCGTCTGAATGCCCTGGCCCGCCCTACGTACCAGTACCAGTGGAGCAATACCGGCCAGGCGCTGGCTGGCGAAGTAAGTGCAACTTTGCCCGTCACGCTACCCGGGCATTACGTGCTGACCGTGACCGATACCAACCAGTGCCAGGCCGTTTCGGAAGAAGTTTTACTGGATTTTAAAACCGCTCCAACCGTTTCAATGGCGCCCCTGCCAGCGGTTTGTGAAAACGCCGGAAACCGGCTGCCGCTGAGCGCCGAACCGGGTGGGGGCATCTTTGCGGGCGTTGGCCGGGCGGCTGGGGCCGTGGCCGGAACGGAATTTGATCCGGGCAAAACCGGTCCGGGCCAATTTGTAATTACATATACATTGAGTGTACCCGGAAATACGTGCCCGGGTCGCGCCCGGCAGACCGTCGTGGTGCATTCAGCGCCCTTCATTCAGGTGGCCGATGCCATCGTTCGGCGGGGCAGCGAAACGCCCTTGAACGTCACCCGAAACGATACGCTTACGTATTACTGGACGCCCTCCCTCGGGTTGAGCAGCCCGGTGGTGGCGCAGCCGTATGCCAGTCCCGACACCAGCACGACGTATCAGGTGCGGGTTACGTCGCCCCAGGGCTGCGAATTCACGGCCCGGCTTCGCGTAACCGTGATGACGGCTCTTTACATTCCGGATGCCTTTTCGCCCAATAACGACGGACTGAATGACAGCTGGGTGATCCGTGGCATCGGTGACTACCCGGACTGTACGGTAGAAGTGTATAACCGCTGGGGCAACCCGGTTTTTGTCTCCAAAGGCTATACCGAGCCCTGGGATGGCCGGAGCAACGGGCAGGCGTTGCCGCCCGCCGTTTACCAGTATGTCATTAAACCCGGCGATGCACAGCCACACCGGAGCGGTAGTGTCCTGATTACCCGGTGACTTCCTGCTTGCCGTCGGGCTCCGGTGACTTTGATGATCCGGTATTCTTACACTAAAGCCGGTCTTTCGGGTTGGCTTCGGCGGCTGCCCTCCGAATATTTTTTGTTTTCCTATTGAATGGGTTTATAGATTGGCGCTGATTAGCGATTCTTGTTGAAAAAACGGATCGTATGGAAACACAGTCTACGAACGCTGACCGGAAACCGACCGTCCTCTTGGTCGATGACGATGAGGAAGACCGATTGTTGATGCGAATGGCGGTGGAATCGGAACTTGTCGCTCCCATCCGGGAGTTTGCCAGTGGGGACGAATTGCTGAAGTATATGCAGGAAGCTTCCCTTGATTCGCTGGAAACCCAGACTTCCTGGATCGTTATTCTGGATAAGTATATGCCGGGGTTGAGCGGATTTGATACCCTACGCCGGATCAAGGACAATCCGGCCTGGCAACGCATCCCGGTGGTGCTGTTTGTCAATACCCAGAATCAGGGTGAAACCGAAATGTGCCTCGACCTGGGCGCGACGGTTTGCATCAATAAACCCCTTTATTTTGAAGGCATTAAGGAATTAATGCGCGAAGTTTATCAGCATTGGCTGACCATCACCTCCATTTCGTCGGCGCAGTAAGGTTCACTCCAGCAGCCGGACCTCGACACGGCGGTTTTTCCGTTTATTTTCCTCCGTATCGTTTGGGGTAATAGGCTTTGTCTGGCCGTACCCTTTGTAGCGGAGCCGGTTTTCGGCAATTCCCTGTCCGATCAGGTACGACGTGATGACCCGGGCCCGGTTTTCGGAAAGGGCCAGGTTCAGCCGCGGGTCGCCCACGTTGTCGGTATGGCCCGAAATCTCAATTTTCAATTCCGGCCGGTTTTTCAGAAGGGCAACCAACTGGTTGAGCTGCGGGTGCGACTCGGGCCGGAGGAGGTAACTGCTCTGGTCAAAATAGACGTTGTCAAGCGTGACGGTCTTGCCGGTGGTCAGGGTTGATAAATCCGTAGTGGCCGGCGGGGTTGAAGGGCCCGTTGTCGGTTTTGTCTCCGTAATAACCGGCGGGGCGGTGGCTGGTGCCGGACTGGTCGTAACGGGTGGAGCAACGGTTGCGGGTGCCGTGGACGCGGGTGGTACAGGGGCCGACTCCGTCCGGGGGAGTTCCGGCGCGGCTACCGGTCGGGCGCGCTGGAGCCGGATGGTAATGTCGTGCTGTTCTTTTACATCCACCGTGTATTCATACGGCTGATAGCCAGCCACTTCAACGGTGAAACGAATCCTTTGCCCAAATTCGGCCAGAAACGTAAAACGACCTTCGCGCGGAGGGCCGGTCATGATCACCCGCTTTCCGTTGAACTCCTGCACCTGCACATTGAGCGTCTGCAGGATCCGCTGCTTGGTGTCATAATCCACCACGGTAACATTGATGGGGGATTCGCTGGAAACTTCCCGGTCCATTTCCAGAAGCACGGTTTGCTGGGACTGCTTCGGGTCGAAAACGCGATCGAGCCGGAGCACTTTCTGGGCCGGGCGGTAACCGGTATGGTTGGCATCGAGCCGGTAAACGCTCCCGGCCGCCAGCGCCACGGTATACGAGCCCGACTGCAGGGTTCCGCGCTGCACTTTTCGGGTGTTCTCGTTCGTGATGGTCAGCGTTGCCGGAATGGGACGCCCGTTGCGTTCCCGCGTTTCAATCCGAATGGTGTATTCATCCACCGGGCCCGAAGCCGGATCGGTTTGCGAAACACAAACCATCGTCCGGAGCATCAGAAACAAGCCTGTTAGTATGCTTAAGCCTTTCATGCGCTCAGGTTTACGGTTTTCGGCGCAGGCTGGCCAGGGCCAGTCCGGCGTAAATGTCGGCCCCGCGCGGGCGCAATTTATTCGAATTACTGCCAATCATGCCAAACAGGTTGTCGGTTCCCAGAAAAACCGGCCCCACCCGGAGGGAGACCCCCGCGACAAAGGAATTGTTGATGAACGTAAGCGGCACCGCGACGCCAACAGCCGAAGTTTCCAGCCGGGGCCCAACCGAAATGAGCGACGGTTGCCGAATGGCCACGGCCTCTTTGCCCCGTACATCCTGCAGCAGGGTGCCGGTCAGGTAAAAACCGCTGCCGAGATGGACGTCCGCATTGACCGAAAGCGCCGTGGGTAACCCGGAGTCGAATTGACCGGTATTGTTGGCCTCGGTCAGGTCCAGCCGGTTTTCGAGAACTTTTGCAATGCCTTCACTGCCGCGTGCTTCGTTAAAATCCGTGGACGTAAACCGCTGATTCGTCGTTTGGATGGCGTAGTGCCGGACATAGCTACTTCTTCGGTAGCGAATCGTCCCCAGATCGGTCAACGCAACCCCCAGGCGGAGCGCGTAATGATCCGGATCGTCGGATTTAAGCTGGTACGAAAGGCCGATGTCGGCGCCCCAGCCCCGGCCCGGGTTGTTCCCGTCGAAAAATTGACGCACCGAAACGGAGCGGCCTTTGTCCTGTAAATACGTGGTGTAGCCCAGATCGGCATTGAGTTGATCGACCTGCAGGTAATAGGTGTCCTGTTGGGCTGTATCCGACAGAATGCGGTAGGAAAGGCCATTATTTTTCAGAAAACCGGCGGTGATACCCTGCAACCGTTTTACGGTAGCGCCGAGCGAAAGTTGCTGGTAATCGTCCTGCAGGAGGGTGACCGCCAGCGTCAACCCGACTTCCGCGTAGGTGTTCGTGTTGACCGAAAACTGATTATCCCGGCTGGGAATGTTGTAAAACCGGGCGTCTTCCAGCCCCGCCCGCACCACGGACAGCAACGATTCGGAGGCATTGTTGACCTGCGCAGCCGCCCGCAACCGTGTCGTTAAACCGATGGCGCCCCCTTCGCCGAGCCGGAGCAGGAGGGAAGGACCGCGAAAATCGGTCCAGGCCGTCGCAGATTTGGGTTTGCCGTTGGACGTTTCGCCCAGGTATTCGGGTCGGAACAAAACCGTGCCGTCGGCCAGCTTGTATTGGCCCGGCACCCGGTTCAGGATGAGCGAGGTCAGCGAGTACGGAGCCTGGTACCGGAAATAATCGTTGTTGAGATGGGCGTTCCCGGAAACAAGGTTCAGGTAAAAACCGTATTTCGAATCGGCCGCAAACGCGGGATTGAGGTACATACTTTGGGTGCCGCCGTACGGACTGGACGCTACGCCCAGCATATTTTGCGCTGTAACCGAGGTTGTTACCAGACAAAAAAAGAGTAGGAAACGCATTAGACGAGGGTTATGAGTTAGGAATTAAGAGTTAAGGGTTAAAAGTTGGCTGACGCACTCTATCATCGCAAGCCTTTTTAACTCCTAACTCTTAACTCATAATTCTTAACTCTTTAAACGCCTTCGGCTTCGACTTGTTTTACGTCGGGCACTAAACGAGTGAGGAGATTTTCAATTCCGGCTTTCAGCGTGAGCGTTGAGGACGGGCAACCGCTGCACGAACCCTGGAGCAACACTTTGACGGTTCCGGTTTCGTCATTGAACGAGTGAAAGCTGATGGCTCCGCCGTCGGATTCGACGGCCGGGCGGATGTATTGGTCCAGCACCGCCTTGATTTTCTGAATCGTCGGCGAGTCAGCCTCTACCTTGGTGGTATTGGAATCGATCGTCTGCTGGGCAAAAACCGGTTTTTGATCGTTGAAGTACGACCGGATGTACTGCTTCAGTTCGAACAGCACGTCTTCCCATTCGGTTTCTTCATCCTTGGTAACGGTGATGAAGTTGCTGGCAATAAACACCCGTTTGACGTAATCGAAGCCAAACAGGGCCACCACCAGCGGGGAGTTTTTACCGGTCAGCAACCCTTCGGAGGCATCGGCATAATCGAACGAAAGCCCTTCCGGAACCAGCGGAAAGTTCACGACGAACTTCATTGAGTTGGGGTTCGGACTGCTTTCGGTATAAAGCGTTATTGCGGGATACAGCGTAGAAGTCATGTGCTTGAGGATTAATCAAACCGGTCCTGTCAGGAAACCGGTATTGGGAAAACAGCAGCCGGTCGGGATTAGTTTGCGAACACGAAAAAACCTGTCCGGGAATGCCAGACAGGTCTTTATACGGGGTTGCTGCCTGGGCAGCGGAAAGCCTTATTCAGCCGCGGGAGCCTCAGCTGCCGTTGCGGGAATCACGCTCACGAACGAGCGACCATCCCGGCCTTTGCGGAAGTGAACCGAACCATCGACCAGGGCGAACAGCGTATGATCGCGACCGATGCCGACGTTTTTGTCAGGGTGGTGTTTGGTGCCCCGCTGACGAACGATGATGTTACCGGCAATTGCAGCCTGGCCACCGAACAGTTTCACACCCAGACGTTTGCTGATCGAGTCACGGCCGTTCTTAGAACTACCTACACCTTTCTTGTGTGCCATTTTGTTAGAAAGTTTAAGGTTTAAGGTTTGACGTTTAACGTTTAAAGCAGGACACCTTAAACCTTAAACTTTAGACCTTAAACGATCATTATACTGTAATGTCTTCGATTAATACTTTGGTCAGGTATTGACGGTGGCCGTTTTTCTTCTTGTAGCCTTTCCGACGTTTCTTTTTAAAGACGATTACTTTTTCGCCTTTCAGGTGTTCCAGGATTTTACCGGAAACCTGAGCGCCAGCGACGGTCGGGGCGCCTACCGATACAGAACCGCCATTATCGACAAGGAGAACTTTGTCGAACACAAGTGCAGCGTCCGTGTCGCCTTCCAACCGGTGGGTGTAGACGTAACGGCCCTTCTCAACTTTAAATTGCTGCCCTGCGATCTCTACGATTGCATACATGATTGATACAGAAAATGTTGTTTCTCAGAAATGAGGTGCAAATATAGAAGTTTTTGTTTGAAAAAAGAAACCAGAACCATCTATTCTGCGGAAATGTTATTCTGGCATGAAAAAGCCTGGCTATTTGGGACTTAGCACGAATTTTGCTCCCATTTCCGGGTAAGCGGTTTTTTAGCTCGTAGGAATGGGAAACCGCCCTGTACCTTGCCGGAGGAAGTGGATGGGTTCCGGCTGCGCACGACCCTACGAAGAGGTGGTTTTCTGGCTGACAGACAAAGGATTATGAAAACCTTGATAGGCCTGCTGGCGGTAATGATGATTGCCGTCGCGGCTACTTTTGATCCCGCATCCCGCTCCGACGGTCCCAGGGTGTACGCCCTGGGCGATGTCGTGCAGGATTTTAAGCTTAAAAACGTCGACGGGCGGATGGTTTCGCTGTCTGATTATAAAAACGGTAAGGGCGTTATTGTGGTCTTTACGACCAACCACTGTCCGTTTGCCAAAGCCTACGAAGAGCGGCTGATTGCCCTTGACCGCAAATATGCTCCTTTTGGATTTCCGCTCCTGGCCATTCAGCCCAACGATCCGTCGGCCTACGCCGAAGACTCCTTCGAGAACATGAAAATCCGGGCGCAGGAAAAGAATTTTCCGTTCCCTTATCTGGTCGATGACACCCAAAGCATAGCCCGGGTGTTTGGCGCCACCCGGACGCCGGAAGCCTTTGTGCTGAAACAGGCCGGCGATCATTTTACGGTCGAATACGCGGGTGCGATTGACGACAATCCGCAAAGTGCATCAGGCGTCAGACGGCGGTATGTCGAAGACGCCGTCAACAACCTTCTGGCCAGCCGCCCGGTCGTTACCACCACATCCAAAGCCATCGGCTGCGCCATCAAGTGGAAAAGCCTTTAAGGGAGTTAAGAGTTATGAGTGAAGAGTTATGAGTTGGCTGACGCAAGCTGAAAAACTCATAACTCTTCACTCATAACTCTTAACTCTTTTCCCTCCTTCGGCACGGGTTTTGCCACCGGGCTTTTACAAACCAATTAATCCGATATTGCTATGAAAAAGGTCATGATGACGTTTAAACAGGTTCGGATGCTGGCCGGAGTCGCTGTGGTTGTGGCTTCCCTGGGGCTGGCATCGTGTCAAAATGATGGTAAAAATGAATCCCGCACCGAAGATGCGATGGAAAATACCGGTGAAGCCGTCGAAGCGGATGCCCGGGATGCGGGTGATAAGATAGAAGCCAAAAGCGATGAAGCGGCTGCTGATTTCCGGGAGGAACGCGATAAAGCTATTGCTAATATCAAGGAGCAACAGCAGAAGCTCGACGCGAAAATGGACAAGTTACGGGCTGATATTAAAGAAGAAAGCGCTGAAGCCAAGGCTAAATCACGCAAAAAACTGGCGGAGCTGGAAGAAGAAAAGCAGGAACTGAATCAGGATCTGAAAGATGCCCAGAACGCGACCGCATCGGCCTGGAAGGACGTAAAAAAAGGCTTTAAGCGAGCTGGTAAAGACATTGGTGATGCCTTTGACAAAGCCGGTGAAAAGCTTGACAACGACAATAAGTAGTTTTCAGTTAGGTAGTTACAAAGCCGCTCCAACACCCTGGTTTGGAGCGGCTTTGTTGTGTGGAAAATATTACCCAACTTGTTGGCTTATCTGAACAGTTCCGCCTGAAAAACCGCTTCCTAGTTTTCTGTTCAGGCCAGCAGTAAGAAATTATTTTTTGGTCCTAAAACAGGCAGGTGGTAAACAACCCACCGGTTCTGTAAGTATTTGAGTACAGACCGGAACTAGCCAACGGTTGTTTGTAAAGTGATTGTGACAATAACGTTGTTACGGTATCCGCCCCGTCGGTGGTACCGGGCTTTTGCCAATATGGGCCGCTGGACGATGCATCCGTTTCGGGCC
This sequence comes from Larkinella bovis, assembly GCF_042655385.1. Lineage (NCBI taxonomy): Bacteria > Pseudomonadati > Bacteroidota > Cytophagia > Cytophagales > Spirosomataceae > Larkinella > Larkinella bovis. The sequence goes on from NZ_JBHSMA010000003.1 coordinate 175,277, forward strand.
GACGGACTGCGGTTCCAGAAAATGATGGGGGTCGGCCGAAATTTTGGCTTGATTCCCGATCTGTCGGCCTACGTTTTCCTGGGGGGCTGGAGCGACGAAAAAGCCGCCCGGTCTTTCTTTGACTCCGAAGCCTGGAGCAAAACCGCCGAAGGCACGCAGGAAACCGGAACCCTTTATTTGCAACCAATCCGGTCGCACGGGGCATGGGATGGTCAGAACCCCTTTCAGGCGTCGCCGGGTCCGCTGGCAGACGATGTTCCGGTCGCGGTTTTGACCCGGGCCACCATTCGGCTGGCGGCATTACCCGACTTCTGGCGACACATCCCGCAGGTTCGGCAGCGACTGAAAGCACAGACCGACGATCTGTTGCTGGCACTGGGTGTGGGCGAAAAACCGGTGGTGCAGCAGTGCACGATCAGTATCTGGCGAAACGAGAAAGCGGTTGAGCAGTTTGCCTACCGGCAAAGCGGCCACAAAGAGGTGGTCCGGCGAACGCGCGAGCGCCGGTGGTATTCGGAAGAACTGTTCGCCCGGTTTGCGGTGGAAGGTAGCGAAGGGACGTTTTTCGGAAAACCGCTGGAGCGCTGATAAGCCTGCAATAAGATTTTAGCGCTATTTCGGGGCCATCCGAATCGCTCCGTCCAGGCGAATCACTTCCCCGTTCAGCATGGGGTTTTCCACAATGGCTTTGGCCAGCAACGCATATTCGTGCGGGCGGCCCAATCGGGGCGGAAAAGGAACCTGCTGGCCGAGCGAAAGCCGGGCCTCTTCGGGCAAGCCCAGCAGCAGGGGCGTTTCGAACAAACCGGGGGCAATGGTCATCACCCGGATGCCGGTTTTAGCCAGGTCGCGGGCAACGGGCAGGGTCAGGCTGGCGATTCCCCCTTTGGAGGCTGCGTAGGCGACCTGCCCAATCTGGCCGTCGTAAGCCGCCACCGAAGCCGTGTTGATGATCACGCCCCGTTCTCCTTCGTCATTCGGGGCGTTTTTCTCCATGGCAAAAGCCGCCAGCCGGATAACGTTGAACGTACCGATAAGGTTGATTTTGACCACTTTTTCGAAAACCGCCAGTGCGTGCGGGCCGTAGTTGCCATCCACTTTGCCGAGGGTTTTGCGGGCTTCGGCAATTCCAGCGCAGTTGACGGTAATCTGCAAACTGCCAAATTCCTGAATCGCCAGATCGACGGCGGCCTGGACGTCGGCTTCACTGGTAACATCCGTGCGGATAAACCGGGCACGGTCCAGCAGATTGGCCGCCAGGGCTTCGCCCTTGTCTTCGTTAAGATCCAGAATCACAACGTTCGCCCCCAGCGAATGGAACAGACGAACCGTTGCTTCACCCAGGCCGGAAGCACCGCCGGTAATCAGGGCTGTAGAATTGGTCAGTTGCATAAAAGGTCTACAGAATAGCCATTAATTCTTTCAGGTGTCGGATTTCGAAGGTGGGAGCGGGGCCGTCGATGGGTAGGCTGGAAACGTTGTAATAAGCAACATCCAGGCCCGCGTTCTGGGCACCGCGCACATCGGCTTCGTAATTGTCGCCAATCATCAGACTTTCCGTGGCCCGCGCGCCCGAGGTCGCCAGCGCAAACTCGAAAATACGCGGGTCCGGTTTTTTGGCGTCGGCTTTGTTGTTGGTGATAACGTGCTGAAAATAATCAGTCAGGCCCGAACTCGCCATTTTCGTGGCCTGGATTTCGTCGAAACCGTTGGTGATGATGTGCAGCACATAGCGGTTTCTCAGGTAGTCCAGCAGGTCGACGGCCGACTCCATCAGGTGCGGTTTTCGGGGCAGGAGCTGCAGATACATTTCGTTCATTTCGTCGCAGAGCGAATGGTCCGAAACACCGATGGCTTCCATGACCATCCGAAACCGCCGGTAGCGAATGTCGGTATGCGAGATCCGGTTATTATCGTAATCGGACCAGAGCTGGCGGTTGATTGTGATGAAATGCTGATTGAATATGTCCGCCGATTCGATGCCCATCTCCGCCAGCCGGAATTGCTCATATAACTCCCGGATCGATTCCGCCGAGTTTCGATCAAAATCCCAGAGGGTATGATCGAGGTCAAAAAAAAGATGTTTATACATACGCAGATGCCTGGAACACAGTCTCAAAAAAACATACGTTCATTCAAACCCATTGCCGATGAATTTCGTATAGTCATTGAGCTGCAAAGGTCGGTAAAATTCCCAGGCTACGATTCTGAAATTTATCGAAATAATGGGGAGGATTTAAACCCTTTAGGGGAGAATGGGGTCTATCCCATGGGCCGGCCAAAAGAATGCAAATCATTCATCGAATAAGACTAAAATAATGAAATGATTACAAATGGAAGTTTTTTTTACAATTTGCACAATAAAGTGTTATATTTTGACTATTTTCTATGAAATTTATTTTTCCGCCTATTGCAAAAGAAAATGAAAATAGTTTATTTTGAGACATACAATCAGATCTTTCACTAAAAATCCCAACGCTCACACACTATCGACACAAAGCTCTACGTTACCTAACTGATTACTGAAAATGGACAAATTGCAGGTTAGCGACAGTGAGCTTATATCCCTGTACATCCGCGGTAGTGAAAAAGCCTTCGAGAAGTTGGTCCAGCGCCATAAATCGAAAGTTTATACCACGATTTATCTGATTGTAAAGGACCAGTACGTTGCCGAAGATTTAATGCAGGACACCTTCATCAAGGCGGTGGAAACGTTAAAATCCGGTAAGTACAACGAAGAGGGGAAATTTTTGCCCTGGATTATTCGGATCGCTCACAACCTGGCTATCGACTTTTTTAGAAAGGAAAAACGCTACCCCAATGTAGTGTTTGAAGATGGGAGTAATGTGTTCAATTCGCTGGAATTTGCCGAAGACTCGATCGAGTCGGTGCAGATCCGGCAGGAGACACACGAACATCTGCGTGAGCTGATTCAACGGCTGCCCGAGCAGCAACGACAGGTTCTGATTATGCGGCATTACGAGGAAATGAGTTTCCAGGAAATTGCCGACGCAACCGGAGTCAGTATCAATACGGCATTGGGGAGAATGCGTTATGCTTTAATCAATTTGCGGAAGCAACTAAGCAAACGTTCCCCATACTATGATACAAATTTTTACCAACGATGACGTAATCCGGTATGTGTACGAGGAAACCTCTGCCGAGGAAAACCTTCTGATCGAAGACGCCTTAATGGCTGAACCGGAATTAATGAGTTTCTACCTCGATACGCTGGAGGTCAAGTTCCTGATGAACAAGATCGAACGGACTCCGGCGGACTCAACCATTCAAAACATCCTGAATTTTTCGAGAAATTACACGGCAAGCCCGTCCGTCTGATTCCTTCAGGCCGACGGGTTTCTGTTTTCTCCGCTTAACTCTTTTACCTCTGCTCACCTCCGCGAAACAACTTTAAAAACTATTTCGCGGAGGTAAGCAGAGAAAATCAGAGATGAGCGGAGGAGTTATAGTTGCTTTATGCAAAAGAAAGAACGCTTTCGCCTGTTCCTTGATTATTTCATTACCAATTTTCCGGAGCCGAATACCGAATTGCATTACCGCAATCCGTATGAATTGCTGGTGGCGGTTATTTTGTCGGCGCAGTGTACCGATAAGCGAATTAATCAGGTGACACCCAGGTTGTTCGAGCGGTTTCCGGAACCGGAATCGCTGGCGGCTGCGTCGGTGGAGGAGGTGTTTAGCTACATCCGGAGCGTGTCCTACCCGAACAATAAAGCCAAACATCTGGTCGGGATGGCCAAGGTGTTGACGCAGGAGTTTGGGTCCGAAGTTCCGGCGAAGGTGGAGGAGTTGCAGAAAATGCCCGGCGTTGGTCGCAAAACCGCCCACGTCATTACGTCGCTGATTTTTAACCAGCCGACAATGGCCGTTGATACGCACGTTTTTCGCGTGTCACACCGGCTGGGACTGGTCCCCAAAACCGCCACCACTCCCCTGGCCGTCGAAAAAGCCCTGGTGCAGTATATTCCGGAGCAGTACGTCCCCAAAGCGCATCACTGGCTGATTCTGCACGGACGGTACGTCTGTATCGCCCGCGCGCCCAAATGCACGGAATGCGCCTTGACGCACTTTTGTAAGTACTATCAGAGCATTAAACTGTTTTGAACCGGGATTCTGCCGGTGAAAGGCGCTCTTTTCACCGGCAGAATCCCGGTTCAGACCTTAGAACTGTTCGATTCCGGCGAAGAAGAAATCGCCTTCGATTTTGGCGTTCTCGTCGGAGTCGGAACCGTGAATGGCGTTGGATTCGATCGACTTGGCAAACCGCTTGCGAATCGTGCCTTCCTCGGCCTGGGCGGGGTTGGTGGAGCCGATCAGTTTCCGGAAATCGGCAACAGCGTTGTCTTTTTCCAGAATCATGGGAATGATCGGGCCGGATGACATATAAGCACACAGACCCTGGTAAAAAGGCCGTTCGCTATGGACGGCGTAGAACTGCCCGGCGCGCTCGCTGGTCAGTTGGACTTTTTTTACGGCTACAATCCGAAAACCGGCTTCTTCAATCATTTTAATGATAGCACCGGAATGGCCCTCGGCAACGGCGTCGGGCTTAATCATCGTGAACGTACGGTTCGTCGTCATCAGGTTGTGAAACAAAATATTATTTGGCCCTAAAGGTATAAAGATTACATAACAATTCTTCGTAATTTTGCGAATTGATACCTGCCCGCTTCTGTGGGATTATTTGTAAATGCAAGATTTTAACGCCATCCGTGAACTGATTGAAAAGCCCCAGACGGTGCTGATTACCACCCATTTAAATCCCGATGCGGACGCTATGGGGTCGTCGCTGGGGCTGGCGGGGTATTTAAAAAAACGCAATCATCGCGTAACGGTGGTAACGCCGACGGATTACCCCGAAAACCTGTTTTGGCTGAGCGGGAATGAGGACGTAATGGTTTTTGATGAGAAGAAGCGGGTTGAGATTGCACAACTGGTTGAACAGGCCGATGTGATTTTTTGCCTTGATTTTTCCGTCCTGAACCGCATCCGGGACCTGGAACCGCTGGTGCGGCAGTCGCGGGCCAAAAAAGTCATGATCGATCATCACCTGGAACCGGAAGCGTTTGCCGATTATACGTACTGGGATACCAAAGCGGCCGCAACGGCCCAGCTTATTTTTCAACTGATTGATCAGGTGGGCGATAAACACCTGGTGGATGTTCCCATTGCCGAATGCCTGTATGCGGGCATCATGACTGATACGGGTTCGTTCCGGCACGCGAGTACGACCGGCGATGTGCACCGCGTCGTGGCAGAATTGATCGATATCGGGATCAACGTCAGTCCGATTCACCGCCGGATTTACGACAACATTTCGCTGGATAAACTGCGGTTTATGGGGTATGTACTGGCCGAAAAGTTAGTGGTTCTGCCCGAATACCGGTTTGCTTACATTACCATTACAGACGCTGAACTCAAGCGGTTTCGGTCGAAAATGGGTGATACCGAAGGACTGGTTAACCAGGCTCTGGCGGTGGAAGGGGTGGTGATGTCGGCGATTCTGATTGATCGGGGGGATGAAGTGAAAATGTCGTTCCGGTCGGTGGGCGATTTCTCGGTGCGTGACCTGGCCAGCCAGCATTTCAACGGGGGAGGCCACAAAAATGCCGCCGGAGGCCGAACGACCCTGACGCTGAAGCAAACCGAAGAAAAACTGTTGAATGTCTTGCCGGCCTATCAGGAACAACTCCTGGAGACGGTTTGAAAATAAAGTAAGGGTTTTGGTTTCCCGTTGCGGCCATACACGGCCAAGCGATTGAAGCCATCAGCAACCCAAAACCGTAAACCGAATACCGTAAACTGAAAACTTGCTTACTGAATACGAAACCGTTTGTGGTGTGTAGTTAGCCACAAATTTCAACAACCAAACTACCGACTACAAACTCTAATTTCATGACAATCAAATCCATTAGTAAACTCGCTCTGCTGGTCGTGGTACTGGCCTCCTGCGACAACAACCGGGTCCAAGTAACCGAAAACGGCCTGAAGTACAAGTTTCACGAAGATGCAGAAGATACGCCTAAGGCGAAAGTCGGCGACGTGATGACATTTCATATAACCGTTAAAAATAGTAAAGACTCGACACTGGGCAGTAGCTACCAGAACGGCTCCCCGGTGAAACAGCCCCTGCAGGCTTCGACCTTCAAAGGCAGCCTGGAAGAAGGATTGGCCTTGTTGAGCAAAGGCGATAGTGCAACGATTTACGTCAATGCCGATTCGATTGCGGCCCGGTCGATGCAACAACTGCCGCCGTTTATCCCGAAAGGTTCGGATATTGCCTACACCATCAAAGTCCTGGATATCCAGTCGATGGAAGAGTTCCAGAAGGCGCAGGTTACGCTGCGGGAAAAACAGAAAGGCGTGGACGAAAAAACCATAGCCGATTACGTGGCCAAAAATAAACTGGCTGCGCAAAAAACCGCCACGGGTCTTTATTACGTGATTACGCAACCCGGAACCGGCCCGACGGCCAGCGCGGGGGATGTCGTCAAGGTGAAATACACCGGTAAACTGATGAATGGCAAGGTGTTCGACAGTTCGGATAAAAATCCGCAGACGCAGGCCGGAATTGATTTCCCGCTGGGGCAGGGCGCGGTGATTCCGGGTTGGGATGAAGGCATTCAGAAATTGCAGAAAGGCAGCAAGGGAACACTGATTATTCCGTCGGGCCTGGCCTACGGAACCGAAGGGTCTCCGGGCGCGATTCCGCCGAATTCTGTACTGCTGTTCGACGTCGAACTGGTTGATATCAAAAAAGGCGCTGCGCCAACACCGCCGACGATGCCCAACGGCGGCCGGTAACCGAGCGATAAAATCTATCGACGAACCCGATACCAGATTTGTATCGGGTTCGTTGTTTACAAACAGGGGCGGCAGGCACCCCAAACCGCCGTGTCAACAACCACTTTATCTAGACGAGTAAAATGAAGGTGATGAAAAATTGGCAGAAATGGCCTCTTACCGTTTCGCTGATTGGGATCCTCGTTTCGCAGTTGGGTTGCCAACCCGATCCGGGAGAAGCGCTGAACGACCGGAAACGACGCGAGAACGAACAGGAGATAAATGAGTATATCGACAAAAATAACCTGAGAGGGAAAGAGCAAAAGGACGAGGCAACCGGTTTGTACATTATACGAACCAAGGCCGTCCCGAATGGACAGGCACCCGCAGAAGGCGACGAAGTAAAGTATTATTTTGTGCAGAGCCGGTTGGATGGTGTTATCGTCGATAGCTCCGAAACCACAACGGGTAAGCCGAATGTTGCAACGATTGGGGCTCCCACGCAGGGTGCCATTACGGCCCGGCTTTACAACAGCCTGCAATTGCTGAAAGAAGGCGAAGAAGCCACCGTACTAGCTCCCTACGATCCGACCGACAACAAGAGTGGTAACCTGCTGTTGCCAGCCTATACCCCCGTTCGCTACGACATCAAGGTGATCAGCGTGCGGACGGAGGAAGAACAGATTCAGGATTATCTGGTGGCTAATAAGCTGACAGCGGCTGAGAAAACTACCTCTGGTTTGCGGTTTCTGCTAACCAAAGCGTATCCGGATTCTGCGCTGGTGAAGGCGGGGCAGTCGGCAAAAATCAAATATACCGGTAAACTGCTGAACGGAAATCAGTTTGATGCCAGTACCGACGGCGCGGATTTTAACGTCGGTACCGGAGCCGTTATTGCGGCCTGGGACGAAGCACTGGTCAAAATGCGCGTCGGTGAAAAAGCTACTATTGTCCTGCCTTCTTCCATTGGCTACGGCCCGCTGGGCAAATCGCCCATTCCGGCGTATGCCCCCCTGGCGTTTGATATCGAGATTGTCAGCGCCAAATAAGCTGGTTTTTCACGGAATTGGGCTGCCTTTCAACGAGGCAGCCTTTTTTGTAATTCATACCCTCCATGACGCTTTGTTTTGCCACGAATAATGCCAGCAAACTCGCCGAAATTTCGGCCATGCTGGGCGATCAGTTTGATCTGAAGACGCTGAAAGACATTGGCTGTTTCGAAGAAATCCCCGAGACGCAGGACACCATTTTGGGGAATTCGCGTCAGAAAGCCGCGCACGTTTGGGATCACTACCGCGTCAATTGCTTCGCCGATGATTCAGGCCTGGAAGTTGATGCCCTGAACGGCGAACCGGGGGTGCATTCCGCTTATTACGGCGGCCATCCGCGTAGTTACGAACGAAATTTAACCCAATTGCTGGCCAATCTGGCGGGCATTACCGACCGGACCGCCCGGTTCCGAACGGTAATTACGCTGGTTATCAACGGAAACTATGCGGTTTTTGAAGGGATTGCGGAAGGTAGAATCCTGACCGGGCCGCGCGGTACCGGCGGTTTTGGTTACGACCCGGTTTTTGTACCGGATGGTTATGATCGCACATTCGCTGAAATGAGTATGGCCGAAAAAAGCGCGATCAGCCACCGGGGGAAAGCTTTTGAAAAGCTGGTGGCTTTCCTGAAGAAGAACTAAGAAAACCTATTCCCACAAAAAAGCTTCCCGGTTTCGGGAAGCTTTTTTGTTGCTCGGGTAGCCAGGTTCTTAATAGAATTTGGCCCGACGATCTTTGATTTTGGAATTATCCCGAATGGCTTCGTTGATCATGAAACCAACCCGGCTGCTGGCATTTTGCTGCAACTGGTTCTTGTAAATCGTGTAATCGGCTACGGCCGGAGCGGGCGTCGTTGTCGTTGTTTCCACGATCAGAACCCCGGCATCACCCGCAAAAGGCTTCGATCGTTTACCGGCTTTCAGGCCAAAGATTTTACCAACTGCCAGCGGATCAACGCCCGCACTTTTCAGAAAACCGTTTGCCAGATTGACATCGGGGACGGTCTCGACCAGCGCACCCGCGCCGTATTTCTGCGCAATGGCCTCGAGTGTGCCGGAGGCATTGCTGAGTTTGGCAATAATTTGTTCCGCTTTCACCTGATTGCGCACTTTGGTGGTCAGCTCCTGGCGGAAGGCATCCACCGTTGACTCGTCTTCGGAGGTTTCGCCGGTCAAGACGGCAACGACGTATTGATCGTCCACCTCAATGGCCGATGAAACATCGTTGAGGTCCGTATCGTCGTTGAACGCCCAACGAACCAGTTCACGAGCGCTGCCGAGGGCATTGACGCTGGTGGCGTTTTCCGGAATACGTTCGGCAGTAGCGATAACCAGCGTTTTATCTTTCTTGGCGTTTTCGTCGAATTCGGCCTTCGTTTTGCTTTCTGTGGCAAACTGTTCGGCTTTGCGGTACACTTCGTCGCGGGTCGCCTGGCTCGGCATGATGGTTTTACCGATGGTCGAAATCCGGTACAGGGTGTTCGTTTTGGGTTCCGTTATTTTGATAATATGAAAACCGAAGTCCGTTTCGACCAGACGCGGAATCAGGCCGGTGCCGTTGAATCCAAAAACCGCATCCTGGAAGGGCTTCACCATCTGGTTGTTATTCTTGAAATACCCCAGATCGCCACCTTGCTGCGATGAACCATCGGCGCTGTTCGTCTGCGCCATCACTTCGAAGCTGGCACCGCCCTGAATTTGCTTCAGAATGCCTTCGGCGCGGGCGCGGGCTGCGGCTTTGGCCGAATCGCCACCGGCCGACCGGATCAGGATATGGCTGGCCCGAACCGTATAGCTGGTATCTTTTTTCTGTCCGCTGTATTTGTAGATAAAATACGTGTTACCTTCTTTGTACGGTCCGTAAACACCGCCCGGAGCGAATGTCCCGACCGTGGCTTTCAGCTGCTCAGGCATTTCACCGAGGGTCATATACAACGGAGCCTGCACATCGGAATTCATCCGGGCGTACGACGAGTCGTTCGGGGCTGCGGCCAGCCCGCGTGCGAGGGTTTTGATTTGTTCATACAGCGCCGTGCTGTCTTCTTTCGAAGGCGCCACCGGGAACGTCACGTACTGAATCGTGCGGCTGTTAATGCTCTTGTATTCATCTTTGTGCTTATCCAGGTATTCCTGCAACTGGCTGTCGGTCACTTTTACAGTCGTATCGGCAACCGAGTAGTAAGGAACCAGCAGGAATTTGGCATCGGCGCGGCTGTTCTGTGCCTGGTATTCTTTCTGGGCTTCGGCCGTGGTGACAAACGACGACAGACGGAGCAGGTTTTCATACTTGGTCCGCATGCGGTCTGCGCTCAGGTTTTTCTCAAAATTTGCCCAGGCCATTTGTTGTTCCGGCGGCAGCGTTTTCAGGCTTTTGAGGTAATTAATAACCGCATTTTTGTCAAATACGCCGGTTTTGGGGTCGGTGAAGGTTTGCCGGATTGCCGGGCTGATGTAGTTACCCTGTACCATATCGACGAGTTCTTCTTTGGTGACTGCCAAACCGAGCGCGTCGTATTCTTTTTGGTAAGCAATGTCTAAAATAAACTGATTCCAGGCCTGATCACGGAGTTGAACCTGGTCCTGTTCGGATGCCGGCCGGCCGGTTTGCTGCTCGTAGCCAGCCCGGGCTTCGTCCACTTTGGCATTAAACTCCTGATAGGAAATCTTTTGGCCGGCGATCTCGCCCACGTTCTGGTCCTGTCCACTGAACAAGCTCTGCGAACCGAGCAAATCCCCTCCCACAATAAATAAAATCAAACTGACAGCAATAATACCTACCGCCAGGCCTGATTTTTCTCTGATCTTGTTAATTAAAGCCATTGTTTGTTACACAAAAATTTACAGACCCGCAAAATAACACTTTTTCTGACAGAAATCCAAGGCAAAAGCTGCGCCAAAACGGCGATTTGCTTCCCGTCAGCCAGCCCCTTTTCGACCTGATTGCCAATTACTGACGGAAAACCGGTTGCCCGAATCGTCGAATGTCCTGAAGGGCCCGGTCGGTAGCCTTCACACTTTGATTGCATTCGATAAATTTGTATTTTTGGATGAAAATTATTTCAAATACCGATGCGTTATTCCTGAAATTTGTAAATTACTTGACGATCATGGAATTTTTTCAAACCCTTTACCACGAACTAATCTCCTTTTTTGGCGTCCGATCCTGGCTCAACATGTTTGAATCGGGCGATTATTCGTCGTTGCTCACCTGGGAAGGGATTCGGTCGGCCATGTCGCCGTTGATTCCGCTCCTGCTCCTGTTTGAAATTGCCCGGGCCTTTTTTTATAAAAAATTCAAGGTCGATCATTACAAGATGTCCTTTTTCATCATTGTTTTTAACCGGTTCATCGGGCGGTATATCTCCTTTGCGATGGTAGCGTTATGCATCGGTTTGTTTGAAAAATACGCCATCATTACCACCACGCCAACCTGGTACTGGTTCATTTACGGCTACGTCGTCTGGGAACTGGCCCACTTTGTTTACCATTATCTGGGCCATAAAGTACGGTTGTTCTGGTGCCTGCATTCGACACACCACGCCCCGGAAGACATGAATCTTTCGGTGACCTATGCCCACTTTTTTCTGGAAGCCCCCTATGCCGATATTATCCGGACTACGATCTGTATTCTGCTGGGCGTCAACCCGGTTTTGCTGTTTCTCATTATGTTCATCGACGGAACCTGGGGGGCCTGGATTCATATCGGCGAAAATGTGCTGCGAGACGGTCGGTTGGGCTTTCTGCAAAAAGTCATTCTGACGCCTTCGCACCACCGCGTTCACCACGCCAAGAATCCGCTGTATATGGATACGAATTTTTGTAACCTACTGAATATCTGGGATCATGTGTTTGGAACGTTGCAACACGAGAAGAAAGAAGTTCCGATGCAATACGGGATTACGCGCGAAATGAACCCGAACAATTTCTGGGATGTGTATTTCGGTGAATTTTACGCGTTGGGCAAAGACATTCGGAAGGCACCCGGCCTGAAGAATAAATTCCTGTACATTTTTATGCCACCGGGCTGGAGCCATACCGGCGACCACAAAACCGCTAAAATAGTACGGCAGGAGTTCGTTGAAGAGGTTGATAAACAGCCGGTTCTGAACCCCTGATTGTTTCGGTGTAGACAGGGTACCTTCTGTAAGCAGTGGTTTATGGAAGGGACACTTTTTGATAAGCAGACGCCTTTAAACGCATTTAACAATGCGTTTAACGAAACGGTTTTTGGTCAGCCTGCTCCTTTTATTTTTTTTCGCTATAAAAGCCTGGCTTACACCGGTTTTTCCGATAATTCTACCTGATAAGTTTGTGGGGCTTTTTTTTACCGCACTGCTACTATCACCCTCCAGCTCCCGGATCGATCCAAAAGCGTCTTCTTTTCCTTCACTTCTTAGTATCATTAACGAACAAAGACGGTATGACGGCGATATGGATACCGGTGATGTTATATAGCCTTCTGACCTTAGAAAGATAAGTACGGGACTTTCAGGCGGTTTTTGATCGGTGTATTTTAATCACATGGGTTTTGAATTATCCGATCAATCAGCGGTTTATGTTTATTCGATACCCACTCAGACGACTCTTTTACCGCAATTGAGTTGATCACTTTAGGGAAACCTGATTTTGAAGGACCCATTGAGCTCCACTACGTATTAATCATTCGGAAACGGACCGGCGATTCGTTATATCGAATCTTCGAATGTGACATAATCCGGACGAAGCGGTGTTTAAAAAAATGAATAAAATAATCCGGAACCTGCTATTATCAGTATGATCTACGCGTCTACTTTTTTTGCTTAAGTAGATATTACTAAAAATAGTAGGGAACGTCTTTTACTATAACGAGCCGATTCACTGGTAAGGTTTTTTCCATGAAAAATAAAAGATTACCTGTGTTGGCGCGGCTGCTCCCGAAAGATCAGGCTGGTCAGGGTAATAGGAACCGAAAAGGAAAACGGTTTTATGTTTATACCCCTGGTTTACAGGTAACGTTCCCGGCCCTTTTCGAACGATCTGGTTGCCCGATGGCGGCCTGTTTCCTCGGAAAGAAGAACCGTGAAGCCGGATTGGATGACCGGCTTTTCTAAAGCAAAAGGAGCACTTTGGGCTTCCGTTCAGAATTGATGGAAAGCTGCCGAAACGAATTCCAGTACAGCAGGAAGAGACGTCCGCCAGTACGTCCAGGTATGGCCACCGTCGCGGATGCGAAATTCGTGCGGAATTTCTTTCTTGCGCATCGCAATGTGTACCAGCGAGTTACCTTCATACAGAAAATCGTCGTCCCCACAGTCGATGTACCAGCGAACGGCTTTTTTCTGATCGTCCGGCATGTTGTTAATCAGTGCCAGCACACTTTGCCGGTTGAAATAAGTCTGCAATTCGTCGTCGGTGACGGTCTGGTTGCTCCGGGCGAGCTGGGCTTTGGCGGCTTCCAGCGTGAGCGGACCCGTTGAGGCACTGAGCGGGCAGGCCGACGAGAACAATTCCGGGTGATGAAGGGCATACGTGAACGTGCCGCCCCCGCCCATCGATAGCCCAGAAACGGCCCGAAACCGCTTCTCCGCTTTAATCCGGTAGTTTTTTTCTACGAATGGCATCAATTCTTCGAAGAAGAAATCCTCGTATCGCCACTCGCCTTTGGGGTCGTTGCCGTACCCGCGCCGACCGGTATTGGCATCGGGCATGACGATAATCATCGGCGTGGCTTTGCCTTCGGCAATGGCTTTATCAGCAATGTGCAGTACCTCGCCAAACTGCACCCAGCCGGTATGGTCGTCACCGGCACCGTGCAGGAGGTACAAAACGGGGTAAGCCCGCTGGGACGACTCATAGTCCGGTGGTAAATAGATCGCAAACTTTCGGTCGCTTTTTAGGATTTTACTTTTTAAGAACTGATTATCAAGTACTTTTCCGGTTTGGGTGAATGCGAATTGGGGAAGAAAAACGAGAAAAAACAGCGCTCGAAAAATAGAGTTGCTCATCATAACAGCAGGTTTAGGAAGGAATGGAAAGCGTCGAATCGGACCGAAAACCGGCTTTATCAACTGCACGGTTTCGGATAATTGCCAAGATACGATAAAAAATAAAAAGGAACGCAGACAACGCCTGCGTTCCTTTTCGGCCGGTTTTTCGGGCTTATTTCATGCCATCCTGAATCGCTTTTACGGCATCATAATGCTTCTGTAGCGTCGGCAGGGTTTTGCCCGCGAACGCTTTAATATCAGCATCTTTGGCGTCAAACGAAGCTTCTTTAAACAGGTCGATATCTTCCTTATGATCATCGACCATCATTTTAACATATTCTTTATCAAACTCGGCTCCGGACAGCTTGCTGAGGTCATTAACGTGTTGTTGATGGTCGTCACTGAGCGTAGCCGGGATCGTTAAATTCTTCGAAGCAGCCAGGGCTTTCAGTTCTTCATTGGCTTTGGAATGGTCGGAAACCATCATGGCTCCAAAGTCTTTCACCGCTTTACTCTGGGCCTTTTGTTGCGCCAAATTGCCTAATTCCACTTCCATCATCCCCCCGCTCGCGGCTTTTACCATAAATTCGGAATCATCCTCGGGAGCATTTTTCATCTCATTCGCTTCTTCGGCCTGTTCGGCACTGTCTTTGTTGCTGGTGCTGTTGCACGAAAACGTCCAAGCGCTCAAGAGCAGCAGTAGGGACAAGCTTATCTTCTTCATAATCGCTGAATTTAAATTGACTCTTTTTAGAACCGCAGGTAACAGCGAATGTTCTTGAATATTATCCAAAGGCCACACTTTTTTTCGAAAGAGGTACGTTTCCGGGATCAAATAATGCACCAGTTCCACCCGGTTTTGGGATAAAATGGATCGACGATAAGTCGTCACGAGCAATGAAAACCTGTTAACCTAATCATCGTTAAATGTGTTGTTTTGGTCGGTGCATTTAAACGATATTTTGCTGTTTTTACTTACGATAATGATGAAAATTTTTGTAAATACACCGTAAAAGAAAATGATTTGAATGCGGTTATTTATTGGTATTTTGTTTGCTAGTTGGGATGGTTAAATGCCGATTAAAGCCTCATATTTTTTACGTTGCTACTTCTGAAGAGGATTTTTATATTTATTAAATGAACAAAATGTTTATTTAATTAAAGAGAATTCAATAGTTTTGCACGCAAACTTTTTTTAACACACCCAAATGAAAGTAAAACCGAACAAGATCCGTTTTTTCTCACCTGTTGACAATACGGACGAAGCACCCAAAGTAGCACCGAAAGAGACCACGTTCACAACCTCCGTAACCAAAACGGGTCGTCTGGCTTTTCCGCAAAAATTAATGGAAGGCCTGAATATTGATCCGTCAAAACCGCACTATAAAGTGGGTACGGTT
The DNA here is from genome assembly GCF_042655385.1 of Larkinella bovis. Taxonomy (NCBI): domain Bacteria; kingdom Pseudomonadati; phylum Bacteroidota; class Cytophagia; order Cytophagales; family Spirosomataceae; genus Larkinella; species Larkinella bovis. The sequence continues at coordinate 190,495 of NZ_JBHSMA010000003.1, forward strand.
AATCGCCGGAAAGGGGTAAAAGCCTTGTATTTAATTCCGACCGATTCCAGTGATTCTGAAGCATTTGAATTGGCGAAAACCGGCCGTGGTTATTCCATTCCGTTGAAAGGAGTATTCCAAAAAATAGGTCTTAATTTTCAGGATCATGAATACTCATTTACCATCAAACCGTATGATTATGGCGATGGCGTTTCCGGTTTTGAACTGGTTTCAGATCAGCAGGCAACGCCCCGCGCGGCCGGATCGGATGATGCATCGGACGAGTAAGTTACGAGTAGCCGGAATGGTTTTTGCCTGGCTGGTGAGCCTTTCCGGCTTTTCCCAAACGCTGTATAACCAGTCGATTGCAGCGCATCGGGAAGCCTATAAGGCCGACTTTTTAAAGTCGGCGAAGAGCCCGCTAAAAAAAGAAGAACTGGCTTATTTGCGCTTCTATGCGCCCGATTCTACCTACCGGATCGAAGCCAGCGTTCGGCGGACCCCCGAGGCCGAACCGTTTGAATTACCCACCTACGACGGGCAGAAAAAAACGTATGTCAGCTACGCCGTTCTGTCGTTTACGCTACACGGAAAACCGCACCAGCTGACCGTTTACCGCAGCCTGCAACTGGCCCGCTTGCCACAGTATCGGGATTATCTGTTCTTACCCTTTAAAGACGCCACCAACGGGAAAGAAACGTATGGCGGAGGCCGCTATATGGACCTGCGGCTGGGCGATATAAAAGACGGGAAACTGATCCTGGATTTCAACAAAGCGTATAATCCGTACTGCGCCTACAGCGACGGCTATGCCTGCCCCATTCCGCCGAAAGAAAACCATTTGGCGGTGTCGATTCCGGTTGGTGAGCGACAATTTGACAAAATCCATTAATCATTGGAAATGGAGTCGTTTATTATGAATTAAGAATTAAGAGTTGGCTCCGCAGGAATAGAATGCGTCAGCCAACTCTTAACTCATCACTCTTACTTCATCACTCTTTTAGCTCCACTCACGGTCGGCGGAGTCGCGGGTGTTCCAGCTATCGGTCGGAGCGAACCAGGTCGCGCCTTTTTTGAGGAATTTCTTGGCCGCTTCTTCGTTTAGCTCCACGCCCAGACCCGGCTTGTCGGGCACTTTGACAAAGCCCTGCTCCACGATCGGTTTGATCCCCGTGACAATGTCTTCCCAGCCCGCCACATCGACACCGTGGTGTTCGAGCGCTACGAAGTTTTCGGTCGCAGCCGCGCAGTGCACATTGGCCATCATGCAGATTGGTGATCCGGCGAAGTGCATCGCCATCGGAATGCCTTTTTCTTCGGCATAATCGCCAATTTTTTTGGTTTCGAGCAAACCGCCCGACGACGCCAGGTCGGGGTGAATCATGTCCACCGCCTTGGCATCAATGAGTTTGATGAATTCTTCCTTGCCGAAAATATCCTCGCCGGTCAGGGTAGGCGTATCGATGGCGTCCGAAATCTGCTTCCACTGATCGTGGTAGAACCAGGGAACCAGGTCTTCCAGCCAGGCCAGCCGGAACGGGTCCATCGCTCTTCCGATCTGGATGGCGGTATTGACATCGAAGTGACCGAAGTGGTCGGCGCAGAGCGGGGTGTCGTAACCAACAATTTCCCGGACTTTGCTGACGTGCTGCGCCAGTTTGTCGATGCCTTTGGGCGTCACCTGAATCCGGGTAAACGGGTGCTTGGTCTGCGCGTAGTTTCCTAATTTCTGCGCCCCATTGTCACTCCATTGATTTCTGACATTCCAGCCATTGGCTCCTACCAAGGCGCCGGGCTCGTTGACCAGCATCTGGATACCGAAATCCATTTTTAACCAGGTGTAACCCTGTTTCCGGCGCAGCTCCATATTTTTGGCAAAATCGGTATAATCCTTGCCTTCGGGGGTGTCGGCATACAGCCGGACATGATCCCGGTATTTGCCGCCAAGCAGTTGGTAAGCCGGGACATTATACGCTTTTCCGGCCAGATCCCAGAGCGCCATTTCAACGCCACAAACCCCCCCGGCGGCCCGGCTATGACCGGCAAATTGCCGGATTTCTTTAAAAATCTTCTCAACGTTGCAGGGGTTTTTGCCCAGCAGGCGGCTTTTCAGCATCAGCGCGTAATTGGGGCTGGCTCCGTCGCGGACTTCCCCCCAGCCGACTAAACCCTGGTTGGTATCGATCCGGATGATGGGGCTGGAAAAGGGGACGCCCTGCAAAACGGCAATCCGCAAATCGGTGATTTTTAGTTCCGACGGTTTTGAGTCACGCTTGACTTTCTGGGTGATGAATTCCATCTCCTGTTCCGTTTTTCCGTCGAACATCAAGCCGAGCGACAAACCGCCCAGGGCCGAATTTCGGAGGAAATTACGCCGGTCGACACCGGAAGCCGCGTTGAGGGTCGGCTCTGCGGCCAGAGCTGGGGCCGGATGTTTCTTAAGCCACTCTAGTAACTGTTGAACTTTTTTCATGCGTTTAACGGGATTTAGGGACTATAATCCGCCGAGATGGCAGTTAACGGAAAAGGGAACTTAAGTCTGGATATAATTCAATTTATTGGGAAAGTTAATGAAAAAGCTTACTTTCTGCCTTCGGTAGCCGTTTTTTTTCTGAGGCTGGCCCTTGTCAGTATTTTACCCGTTCGGTTGCCTTTATAGGTTGACGATTCTATTTTTGGGATCGGTCGTTCAGTTCGCTGGGTTGTTCTGATTTCTTATGGCATAATCCGCTGGTATTGAAGGAAAACCGGGCTCCAGCTTACTTTTGCCAATTCGTATCTATTCCTAAACAAAGCGATGATCAAGAAAACCTTACTCGTACTGACCCTTTGCCTTTCGGGCAGCCTTTTCGCGCAGGCTCAACGGATTGGCTCATCCCCGGAATACGTCACGGAATTAACGGCCAACTGGAAAGGCGAGCGGTTTTCCGACGGTCGCCCGAAAGTCCCCGATCTGGTGCTGGAACGCCTGCAGAATTGCACACTGGAGCAAATCTGGGGGTATCTGGGGAATAAAGGCTACCGCAATCAGGTCGAAAAAAACTGGGTGATTCTGAAACCGGGTGAAACCATGACCGGACGCGTCGTGACGGCGCAGTTTATGCCGACGCGCCCCGACCTCGATAGCCTGGTCCGGAAACAGGGGAAGGCCGAAGGACGCTCCCAGAAAGGCGGCATCAACATCTGGCCGATCGATATTCTGACCAAAGGTGATGTGTACGTCGCCGACGGCTACGGCAAAGTCAAAGACGGCACGCTGATTGGTTCCAGCCTGGGCAATGCGATTTACGGCAAAACCGGAAAGGGCGTCATTTTCTACGGATCGATCCGCGACATGCAGGAACTGAAAGATACGAAAGGCTTCAACGCCTGGGTAAAAGGACACGATCCGTCGTATATCAAAGACATGACGCCGACTTCGATTAACGCGCCGATCCGGATCGGCGAGGTGACGGTTTTTCCGGGCGATGTCGTGTTTGCGAATGAATACGGCGTGGTGTTCATTCCGGCCCACCTGGTTGAAGGGTTGGTGTCGGCGTCGGAAATGACGGCCCTGCGCGATGAGTTCGAGCGGGTCTTGTTGCAGCAGGGCAAATACCCCTCGGGCGAAATCCACGGCACCTGGTCGGCCAAAATCAAGGATGAGTTCCGGGCCTGGGTGGGTAAATACCCGAAAAAACTGGCGATTACGCAAAAAGATCTCGATGCCTATCTGGCCAAAGAACATTAATTCCGTGAGGGACGGTTTCTGGTTTACCGTTTGTGATTAGTTTCGCTGGCCAACCACCAATTTTAAATCATAAACCAAAACTTGTCCACATGAAATCCCGTTTTGCCTTTCTCGTAACTTTTATTTTCGTTCTTTTTAGCAGGCAGATGGCCGTCGCCCAAACGATGGCGAAAGACGAGCTGGTGTTTTTGACGTCGGAATGGAAAGGGGAACGGTTCCCCGACGGACGGCCTAAAATTCCGGATGCGCTGATCGAGCGGGCCAAAAAAATCGGGATCGACGATGCCTGGACGGTGTTGAAGAACGAAGGCTATCTGAACCAGTTCGAAGGCGGCTGGAAAGTCATTCATGACGATGTGGTGGTGACGGGTCGGGCCGTGACGGCGATGTTTATGCCCAGTCGGCCGGATATCGAAAAAAATATCAAAGACCGGGGCATCACCAAACAGGGCCGCAAGGGAAATACCAACACCTGGCCGATTGAAACGCTGACGAAGGGCGATGTCTACGTGGCCGACGGTTTCGGAAAAATCGGCGGAGGTACGCTCGTTGGGGCTACGCTGGGCAATGCGATTTTCAGCAAAACCGGCAACGGTGTGGTGTTTAACGGAGCTGCCCGCGATTTGGCAGAGTTACAGAATATTAAAGGTTTTAACGCTTTCGTACGCGATTTTCACCCGTCGTTTCTGGAAGAAATGGTGCTGATGGGCCTGAACACACCGATTCGGATAGGCAGTACGATGGTGCTACCGGGTGATCTGGTGATTGCCCAGCGCGAAGGTGTTTTGTTCGTTCCGGCGCATCTGGCCGAGCAGGTGGTGACAACCTGCGAGTTTGTGACGCGGAAAGACCAGTTTGGCTTTGAAATGGTGAAATCCGCCCGTTACACCACCGGTCAGATTGACAGCCAGTGGACCGACGAAATCAAAACCGAGTTTCTGAAGTGGCTCAGTCAACACCCTGAGTTGGGGACCATGACGCGAGCGGAACTCGATAAAGTAATGAGCAAACGAACCTGGTAATTGAATAGATAAGAGAAGATAGACAAGGGAAGATAGACAAGAGAAGATAGACAAGAGAAGATAGACAAGAGAAGATAGACAAGGGAGGATAGACGGGAGGCAGAAGCAACACCTGCTGACTGATCAGGGTTTTCGATCCCGGTTCTACCGTCAACGGATCGCCGGGCGGCCGGTTGTCATCCGGAATGGAAGCTTGCCGATTTTAAATCGGCGACAGTCTGTGTACGGGATTGCAAATCCCGTACAGCCCTGCGGGTTGTCTCTTGTCTGCTCTCTCTTCTTGGATCTCAGTTATGACTGATCAAACGAAAGATGTGCTGCGCCGGGCGGCCTCGTTTTGCGCCTACCAGGAGCGGACGCAGCGGGAAGTGCGCGAACGATTGCGCGAATGGGAGGTGGAGGGCGACGAAGCGGAGGAAATCATTGCCTGGCTGATCGAGCAGAATTACCTGAACGAAGAACGGTTTGCCAAAACATTTGCGGGTAGCAAATTCCGGGTGAAGCACTGGGGAAAGCACAAGATCAAGCAACACCTCAAACAGCGCGGGATCACGGGTTATAACCTCGATCAGGCCATGAAGGAAATCGAGTCGGACGATTACCGGCAGACGCTGATCGAGTTGCTCGACAAAAAAAAACGCAGCCTGCGGGACGAAAACCCGTTGGTGGTGAAACAGAAACTGGTTCGTTACGCCATTAGCAAAGGCTATGAAAGTGACCTGATCTGGTCGGTGCTGGGCGAGGAGGAAAGGAATTAAAGACGCGGGCGCAGACGCACAGCCAGGAGAATAAAGCTCGCCGGGCGTATTCTTTATTCTCTTGTCTTTGATCTTTATTCTTTTTCCAAGCCAAAATACGCATAGAAATAGTCCGGTGACTTCAGATTGAGCCAGTGCACCCGGTTTTGGGCGAAATCGTCGTAGGTCAATTGCGCAATTTGGGCGGGGGTGAAAGCCAGGGGCGATTCCGGTTTTCGGCGGGTCACGATGCCCAAGCCCTGATCCGTATCCAGCACAAACACATTCAGGTCGGGGCGCTGGCTGCGCAGGTGAACGATGGTTTTCCAGACATCGCCGTTCCACTGGCCTTCCACCCACTCCTCGTACGGAACGGCCGCGCCGGGCGTCTGCGGGTTGCAGTCGTGCAGGATGATTACCCCGTCGTGGCTCAGGTAACGGAGCGTATTTTCTACGTCGCGCAGGGCAAACTGGTACTCGTGCATGCCGTCGATCAGGGCCAGTTGCAGCGGTTTTCCGGTCAATACCCGCCCGGCATCTTCGGCAAAAAAGGCATCACTCGTTTTTTCGAAATACTGATTCGCCAGATTCGACGGATTCAGAATGGTTTTTCCGATGCGCCGGAGCGTATCGAATGCAAACGCCGGATCGACCGCGACTTTAAACGGACTCCGGACTCGGAAAAAAATATGACCGTTGGCCACACCGATTTCCAGGTAATTTTTCAACTTTTTCTGGGCCATCAACGCGTCAATGACGTCCAGACGGTTTAGAGTGGTGGTAGTATGGTTCATCTATTTTCAGGTGCTTGTAAAAAAAAGAGCCTACTTTTTGGTAGGCTCAGACAAAGATAAAAGACGGTTTGGGACTTGGCTAAAAATCCGCGTCGAACGTAATCTTCTGATCTTCTTTTTCTTTCGTGGATCCCATGACACCCGCTTTCTGGTATTCGCCGACGCGTTTTTCGAAGAAGTTGGTCTTGCCCTGCAGGGAGATCATGTCCATGAAATCGAACGGATTCGTCGAGTTGTAAACTTTTTGCAGACCCAGCGAAACCAGCAGGTGATCGGCGACGAACTCAATGTATTGTTTCATCAAATCGGCGTTCATGCCAATAAGCGATACCGGTAATGACTCGCTGACGAACTCCTGCTCGATGCTGACGGCATCTTTGATCATCGCATACACTTCCGCTTCCGGCAGTTTATTCTGGATGTGATCCGTGTAAAGCAGGCAGGCAAAATCACGGTGCAACCCTTCGTCGCGCGAGATCAACTCGTTCGAGAACGACAGGCCGGGCATCAGCCCCCGTTTTTTCAGCCAGAATATCGAACAGAACGAACCAGAGAAGAAAATCCCTTCGACGGCCGCAAACGCCAGCAGACGCTCCACAAACGAACCGTTTTCGATCCAGCGAATGGCCCAGTCGGCTTTCCGCTTCACGCACGGAATGGTGTCGACCGCCCGGAGCATTTTGTCTTTTTCAACCGGGTTTTTAATGTACGTATCGATCAATAACGAATAGGTTTCCGAGTGAATGTTTTCCATCATAATCTGGAAACCGTAGAAACACTTGGCCTCGGCGTACTGAACCTGCGAGATAAAACCGACTGCCAGGTTCTCATTCACAATACCGTCGGAAGCGGCAAAAAAAGCCAGCACGTTGGAAATGAAATGCCGTTCGCCATCGTTCAGATTTTCCCAGTCGCGCTGGTCCTGCGAAAGGTCGATTTCTTCGGCGGTCCAGAACGAGGCCTCGTGTTGTTTGTACATTTTCCAGATGTCGTGGTGCCGGATAGGGAACAGAACAAACCGGAGCGGGTCCTCTTGCAAGATCGGTTCGAGTGCTTCAGGTTGAGCCATGATATTAGGGACGTATTGAATATGAATTACGTGCTTTTTAACAAAAGAGCGAGCTAACAAAGTTACCGGATTGAGGCAGGAATGCAACCGAAAAATTAACCGGTGAAAGTAAGAAACCAACTCCTTGTGGAATAACTACATAACTATCAAACAGTTGTTGGGCGGATGAAAGAATAACTTCTTTGAAATCTGCTAAAATTTGATTTTTGCATTGAAAAACAGTCATTTGTAACGCTATCTTGATTTTATAGTTCGCGTATGTCCCTGTTGCCCGTGTCCAGTTCCCCGCCGGTGAGTGCCGTAATGATTACGTTCAACTCCGCCCGGATCTTGCCTGCCGTCCTGAAAGCGTTGTCGTGGTGCGACGAAATTGTGGTGGTCGATTCGGGCAGTACCGACCAGACCCTGACGATTGCCCAACAGGCTGGTTGCCGGATTTTGCACCGGGATTTCGACGGCTTTGGTTTGCAGAAAGGATTCGCCGTAACGCAGGCCCGCAACCCCTGGGTGCTGGTGGTCGATGCCGACGAAATCGTGACCGACGAACTCCGGTTAGAGATCCAAACCCGGCTGGCGGAGGTGGAAACCGGAAAGCGCAAGGTTCGCGGGTTTGAGGTGCCGGTTTCGCTCGTTTTTCTGGGGCGGCTGATGCGGTACGGGGGCGAATACAAAATGCCCCACCTGCGGCTTTTCGACAAACGGTTCGGCAACTATAATACGGCCCGGGTGCACGAAGATGTCGTGCTGGAGGGATCTGTCGGTCGATTAGCCCATCACATGCTCCACGACAGCTACGGTAGTCTGCACGAGTATTTTGAGAAGTTCAACCGCTACACCACCGCCGGTGCCCGCGACCTGCTGGGCCAGGGCAAGCGGGGGTCGGTGGCCCAAATCGTTTTCCGGCTGCCTATTACCTTTCTGAAAGAGTACCTGATCAAACAGAATTTCCTGAACGGTTATCCCGGTTTTATCTGGTCGTTGTTTTCGGCCATGTACCCCGTCGTGAAATACGCCAAGCTGCGGGAGCTAGGGGGGAAGGGATCGGAGGAACCCAGGTAGGGGTGTTGCTAAGAACCGTCCCGCCCAAAGCCATTCAGATCTGGTACTGACAGTACAAATGAACGAGCCAAACCGGCCTGGCCGGTTTGGCTCGAAAAGACCGGCGAGCGAACCATTTCTGAATACTGGCGTTACTACGAGAAATGATTGAACGTTAGGAGTTGCGATGAAGGGTTTTCCTCCTTGATCGGTCGGAGTATGAAGCTTTTTAAATGTACGCACTGCGGAGAACCGAATTATTTCGAAAACAGCCGTTGTCCCCAGTGTGACTACCCGTTGGGATTTGTGGTCGGGACCCTGGAACTGCTGCCGCTGGTTGCGCAGGATGCCGATCTGTTTCAGATTGAGAGCGGAGACGAAACGGTTTACCGCTATTGTGCCAATCACCAGTACGGTGTTTGTAACTGGCTGGTCGAAAACGATCATAAATCACGGTTTTGCGAAGCCTGCCGACTGAACCGGACGATTCCAAATCTGAGCCGACCGGAATACCTGCAACGCTGGAAAGTGATTGAAACCGCCAAACACCGGTTGATTTACGCCCTTCGGCGCATGAATCTGCCGGTGATGAGTAAATCGGTGGATCCGGATAATGGGCTTTCCTTTGATTTTCTGGCCGACGGCACCCAAAACCACGTCCGGACGGGCCACAAGCGCGGTCTGATTACCATCAATATTGCGGAAGCGGACGATATCGAACGGGAAATGACCCGCCAGAAGATGGACGAACCGTACCGCACGGTGTTGGGGCATTTCCGGCACGAAATCGGGCATTATTACTGGGATCGGTTGATTCGGGGAACCGACCGGATCGATGCGTACCGGGCGCTGTTCGGCGACGAACGCCAGAGTTACAAAGACGCCCTCAGGCGGCATTACCAGCAGGGGCCGCCCGCCGGCTGGAATCTGAACTTTATCAGCGCCTACGCCAGCGCCCACCCCTGGGAAGACTGGGCCGAAACCTGGGCGCACTACCTCCACATTCTGGATACGCTGGAAACCGCCCATGCTTTTGGCTTAACGGTTCAGTACCAGTCGGTTATTGATCCGGTGAGCGGGGCAAATAACGAAAAAGCCGATCCGTACGATCCGGAGGATTTCAAGGCTCTGATGGATTTGTGGGGACCGTTATCGTTCGCGATGAACAACCTGAACCGCAGCATGGGGCATTCCGACCTGTATCCGTTTATCATTCCGGCCGGGGTGATGGAAAAGCTAAGCTTTATTCATCAGGTGTGTTACCAGACCCGCCGGAAGTAAAACCGGGCGGTTTTACACCGTTAACCGCCGGTAAAATCCTTCCTCCAGTCCGAGCAGATCCTGGTGCGTGCCGCGCTCGACGATCTCCCCGTTCTGCACCACCAGAATCTCGTCCGCGTGCTGAATGGTACTGAGCCGGTGCGCAATCACCAGGCTGGTACGGTTTGCCATGAGCCGGGTGAGGGCTTCCTGAACCAACTTTTCCGACTCGGTATCCAGCGCCGATGTGGCTTCGTCCAGAATCAGAATCGGCGGGTTTTTCAGAACCGCCCGGGCGATGCTGATGCGTTGCCGCTGTCCGCCCGACAACCGGCCCCCCCGGTCGCCGATGACAGTTTGGTACCCCTGCGGCTGCGCCATGATGAAATCGTGGGCGTTGGCGATTTCGGCGGCCCGCATCACTTCGTTTTCCGTTGCGTCGCTCCCAAAGGCAATGTTGTTGAAAATCGTGTCGTTAAACAGAATGCTCTCCTGCGTGACAATGCCCATCAGGTTCCGGAGCGAATGCGTGGTGCAGTCGCGCAAATCCACGCCATCGATCAGAATCCGGCCGGCGCTGGGGTCGTAGAAGCGCGGAATCAGGTCGGCGATGGTCGATTTGCCGCTTCCCGACGAGCCAACCAGGGCGATGGTTTTGCCTTTGTCGAGCGTAAAATTGATGTTCTTCAAAACCGGGTGATCCGGGTGGTAGGCAAACGAAACGTTTTGTACTTCAATATGTTGCCGGAAACCAGGTAGCTCGGCAGCGTTCGGTTTGTCCTGAATGGCCGGTACGGTATCGATCAGTTCCAGAATCCGTTCGCCCGATGCAATGCCGCGCTGCGACCCGCTGAAGGCGTTGGAAATTTCCTTGGCCGGACGCGTGACCTGCGAAAAAATGATGATGAACGTGATGAAGTCCGAGGCCGAAAGGTCAGACTGTTTGGTTAAGACCAGCGATCCACCGTAGAGCAGAATGATCGCAACGACCAGCACACCCATGAATTCGGAAAAGGGCGACGCCAGCTCGCGCCGGTTGGCCAGCGACCGTACGGAATGCCGGTAGCCTTCGTTTTCGACCCGGAATTTCCGGGTGACAAAGGGTTCGGCGTTGAAGCCTTTCACGACCCGCATCCCGCCGAAGGTTTCGTCGAGCAGGCTCAGCATGCCGCTCAGGCGCTGTTGACCGGCCTGCGCATCCCGTTTCATCCGCCGGACGAGCATGGCGATAAAACCGCCCGAAACCGGAATGACCAGCAGCGCAAAAAACGTCAGGTTGGCCGAAATGTTAAACAGCGTGATGATGTAGGCTACCAGCAGAAACAGTTCTTTCGAAACCGCCGAAAGACTGTTGGCAATCGAATTTTCAACCTCCTGGACGTCGGTCAGGATGCGGGCGATGAGGTTGCCTTTGCGTTCGTTCGAGAAAAAACCGAGGTGTAGTTGAATGGATTTGGTAAATACGGCCTCGCGCAAACGGGCGACCATCCGGGCCTTGAATCCTTCCAGTTGCCGGATCGACAGATATTTGAAAACATTGCTCAGCAAAACCGACAAAACGACGATGACGCAGACGAATTGCAGGGCACCGAGCTTGCCGTATTCCCGGAAAAAGAGTGCGAAATAATACTGAAAAATGTCGTTCGGCGACGTTTCCAACGATAGTTTTGGAGCGGGCTGACTCAGGAGCGTCTGCAATTGGGTTGTATCGACTTTATCAAACAGAACGTCCAGCAGCGGAATCAGGAGCGTAAAGTTCAGTACCCCGAAAACACTGGCTAACAACGACGTAAGCAGAAACGGCGTCAGAAAACGGCCCAGCGGCCGGGCGTATGAAAGTAACCGGAAATAAGTTTTCATCGGGGGCAAAGATACGGCGCAGAATCAGGTTTCCGGTGATGAATAGGATTAACTATGATTACCCTTCTGACAGCGGAACAATTGGAGACATGTTCCCGAAGATTTCCTGGAAGGGTAGGATGCGTAAACGTAGGATGATGAGCCGCACGCAACCGTTACTTAATGGGTGTCTTTTCGTCATACTTCTGAAATTGCGGGCCGGGTACTAGATCATGCAGAAAGTGAAATCAGACACTGAATCTCTTATTGACAGATGAGGATAAGACAACGCCCTTTCTGGTGAAGCATCCTGTTATTTTGATGGTCCTGGTTTTTGCTTTCCTTTTGTATACCGTAACCTACCTTCAACTCTACCGCGAAAACTTCCATTCCAAAACCGCCTGAGGTCCCCACGAACCGGTTCGTAATAACGACGTTTGCTCAAAATTTCAGGAGTAGGCCAATCAAAAGACCCGGTTTTGACGTTATTTGTGGCATACAACCTTGAAATGTCTCACATGCAATCCCGTTGTCTGGCCGCGAGCCTGCTGTTCCTCCTGTTTTCCTGCGATCTGATTTCCCCCGGTTCGTCCAAGTCCGACCGGTTTTCGGGTAGCCCGCAAAAATTTCCGGTTCAGCCGGGGGTGGTTGATGAAGCTTCCGGCATGGTCGCCAGCCGGACGATGGACGACCGGTTGTGGGTGGAGCAGGATGGGGGAAATCCCGCCGAAATCAGTCTGATGACTACCAGCGGCCAACTGGAGAAGCGGTTTGCGTTGTCGGGGATCGTCAATCGCGACTGGGAAGATCTGGCCATCGGGCCGGGGCCGCAGGAGGGCGTTTCGTACCTGTACCTGGCCGACATCGGCGATAATTTCAAGCAGAATGAGGTCAGTTATATCTACCGCTTCCCGGAACCAAAGAATGTGGACGAATCGATCAGCGGGATCGAGCGGATTACGTTTCAGTATCCGGACGGCCCGCGTGATGCCGAAGCGGTGTTGCTCGATCCGCAGACCCGCGACCTCTGGATTGTAACGAAAGCCGAAGAAAAAGTGCGGATTTATCGATTGCCGTATCCGCAAAGTACCTCGCAGACCATCAAAGCCGATTACCAGGGCGAGTTGCCACTGAGCCTCATCACCGGTGGCAGCGTTTCGGCGGATGGGGACGAAATTCTGCTGATGTCGTACCTGGGAGCTTTCCACTGGCGTCGGAAAAGCGGGCAGTCGCTGGCGGACGCGATGCAGAAGAACAGTTACAAATCCTTAGCGACCGATCCGGTGGGAACGCAGAGCGAAGCCATTTGCTTCGATAAAAACGCCAACGGGTATTACACCCTGCCCGAAAAAGGCAACCAGGCTTCCGTAACCTTGAACTACTACAAACGGTTATAGGGCGTGCGGCAGCGAAGGCGAAGCAGGCCGGAGAGGTCGACGCTAACTGTTTAAATACCACTTATTTTGTCCAGAACCGCTGCTATCATTGGGTCCGGGATTGCCGGCATTGCAGCCGCTATCCGGCTGTCAGTCAAAGGGTTTCAGGTTGATGTATTCGAGGCTAACGCCTATCCCGGCGGGAAGTTATCCGGTTTTACGCAGGACGGTTTTCGGTTCGATGCTGGCCCGTCGCTGTTCACCCTGCCGCAGTTGGTGGATGAACTGTTTCAACTGGCGGGGCGCGATCCCAAACCGTATTTCGATTACATTCGGCTGGATGAAACCTGCCGGTATTTCTGGGACGACGGTACACGCCTGACGGCCTGGGCCGACCGTCAGGCGTTTGCCCGTGAAGTCGAAACCGTGCTGGGCGAATCGGCCAGCCACCTGGTAGCGCATCTGGAAGACAGTGCCACCAAATACCGCATTACCGAAAAACTGTTTCTGCATCGTTCGCTCCATAAACTATCGACCTGGTGCAACCGCGATGCGTTGTTCGGTTACCTGAATTTACCGAAGCTGGAGGTATTCAAAACCATGAACCGGGCCAACGAACAGCGGTTTCAGCACCCGAAACTGGTGCAGCTTTTCAACCGGTACGCAACCTACAACGGCTCCGATCCGTACCAGACACCAGCCACGCTGAACATCATTCCGCACCTGGAATACAACATCGGGGCCTTTTTCCCGAAAGACGGAATGATTGGTATTACCAACAGCCTCGTCCAGCTGGCCAAAGACCTCGGGGTGCGGTTTCATTTCAACACCCGCGTGACCGAATTGCGGACGACCGGAAACCGGGTGGTGGGCGTGGTGACGCAAACCAACGGGCAGGACGCGTCGCCGGCCCCGTTGCCCTACGACCTGGTGATTTCCAACATGGACATTGTCAGTACGTTTCGGAGGTTGTTGCCGAACGCCCGGCAGCCGGAGCGGATTCTGCGACAGCCCAAATCCAGTTCCGGGCTGATTTTTTACTGGGGCATCAGTCAGACGTTTCCGGAACTGGGATTACATAACATCTTTTTTAGCCAGGACTATCGGGCCGAGTTTGACGCGATGTTCCGCCAGCAAACCCTGTCCGACGATCCGACGGTATACCTCAACATTACCTCCAAACACAAACCGGACGATGCCCCGGCGAACGGCGAAAACTGGTTTCTGCTGATCAACGCCCCGAACAATTCCGGGCAGGATTGGGACAACCTGATCGCCCGAACCCGTCGGAATGTGATTCGGAAACTGAGTCAGCAACTCGGTGTCGATATCGCACCGCTGATTGTTTGCGAGTCGGTGCTGGATCCGCGCAGCATCGAAAGCCGGACTTCCAGCGCGCAGGGAGCGCTGTACGGCAATAGTTCAAACAACCGGTTTGCGGCTTTTCTGCGCCATGCCAATTTCTCGCACCAGTTCCAGAACCTGTACTTTGTCGGCGGCAGTGTCCATCCGGGGGGCGGGATTCCGCTCTGTCTGTTGTCGGCCAAAATTGCTACGGACCTGATTGCCGATGCCTGACCTGGGCCGGTGGCTGCCTACCGAAAGGCTGAAAACCGTATATTGCGTTTTTTGACCGAAACTTGACGGCATGGATACCTCATACCTGATTATTATTTTCAGTTTATCGGTACTGATTTCCTACGTTTTTGACCTGCTCAGTAGCCGGTACAAAACGCCGTCGGTGATTTTGTTGCTGGCATCGGGGATGCTGATGCGCCAGGTTACGAATTATTTTTCCTTTCAACTGCCGTACGTCGATACCATTTTGCCCACGCTCGGTACGTTGGGCCTGATTCTGATCGTGCTGGAAGGGGCGCTGGAACTGGAACTGACCGACGAAAAACTCGGGATGATCCGGCGGGCCTTCTGGGCGTCGCTGTCATCGATTCTGGTAACATCCCTGCTCATGGCGTCCTTGTTTTACGTGCTGATGGAGGCCTCATTTTTCAAGTGTCTGGTGACCGCCATGCCCTTTGCCGTCATCAGTAGTGCCGTGGCGGTTCCTGGTAGCACGAACCTCAGTCCGGCCAACCGGGAGTTTGTCGTCTACGAGTCCTCGTTATCGGATATTCTCGGGGTTATGATCTTTAACTTCCTGGTTTATAACGCATCAGGGGGGATTCTTTCTGTCCTGTCGTTTGCGAAGGATACGCTGATCATGGTGATTATTTCGCTGATCTGCTGCTTTTTTCTGCTGTATCTGATCAGTAAAATCAGTCACCGGATCAAATTTCTGCCGATCATTTCCGTGCTGTTTCTCGTCTATGCCGTCAGCCGGATTTACCAGCTTTCACCCTTGCTGCTGATCCTGGTCTTTGGTCTGTTTCTGAACAATACCGAACTCTTTATCCGGGGGCGACTCGACCAGATTTTCAAAAACGATTTATTTGAAAAAGAGCTCGATCAATTCAAAAGCCTGACGGCGGAAGGCGCTTTCATTGTCCGGACGTTTTTCTTTTTGTTGTTCGGGTACGCTTCCGATTTTTATACCCTGGTTGAGCCGGATGCACTGATTGTCAGTGTTTTGTTGCTGATTGTTCTGTACACTGTGCGGGCGGTGGTGTTGCGGGTGTCGCTGCCGGGGAGCATCAATCCGGTCGTTTTTATTGCTCCGCGCGGTCTGATTACGGTTTTGCTCTACCTGAGTATTCCGGATAACCTGAAACTGGTCGGTTTTCGCGACGGTATTCTGATGGCGGTGGTGTTGCTGACGGCTCTGATAATGATGGCTGGTGTGATCAGCTACCGCGACGACGCTCCCTCGGACTTCAGTCCATAAGGACAAGGCTCTTTATAAACCCTATCCTTCGCCGGATCTAAAGCCCGTGGGGCCGGAGGTAGGCCCGGAAACCGTACCATCTCCGGGTTTTCCAGTAGGTTAGATGGGCTTCATTTTCAAAGGCTTCGCGCTCGAAACTGATGTTGCGATAAGCCGTATAATGATCACCGTACTGCCAGCGCCGGAGCAGGTATTCCAGCAGGTACCAAAGGTAAAAGGGGACAATCCCCAACTCAAGTTGCTGGCGCAGGTGAATGCGCTCGTGGTGGAGCAAGACGGCATCCGGCTGTTTCGTTCGGACTAAGACGAACGGAAACAGGGCCATTCCACTGACCCATAAAAACGGTACACGAACCACAATCATAACCGGTTTGGCAAGAGGTTGATAAGGAGCGTTTGCAAAAATACCGTTTCGGGATGATCGGGCCGCCGATTCGGTTGAGAAATCAAGCTAATTTGCCGTTCACCACTCATTTACAGCCTTTTGACAAACTTTGCCGTGCCGCTTCCGACCAGATTGTTTCCGCCCTCAAAAACAATTGTATCTTTGAAAAAGACCGGATTTCCGGTGTTAATCAATTTACATTTTAGTAAACATTATATGAAAAAAACCGTGCTTTATGTTGCGTTAAGCCAGTGTCTGCTTTGGTCGGCGGTGGCGCAAACGCCCAAGAAACCGACCGCTCCGAAGCCCGCGTCCAAACCGGCGGCAGCGGCTTCAACGGCTCCCAAACCGGCTGACCAGTCGGCACCGCGCATCAAATTTACGGAATACGATCTGCCGAATGGCTTGCATGTTATTCTGCACCAGGACAATACGACCCCGCTGGTGGCCGTCACGATGATGTACCACGTGGGTTCGAAAAACGAACAACCGGGCCGGTCGGGCTTTGCGCACTTCTTCGAGCATTTGATGTTTGAAGGGTCCGACAACATCAAGCGGGGCGAATACATGAAGATTATTAAAGGGGCGGGTGGGCAGTTGAACGCCAACACGTCCAACGACCGGACTTTTTACTTCGAAATTCTGCCGTCCAACAAACTGGAATTGGGGCTGTACATGGAATCGGAGCGGCTGCTGCACGCGAAGGTTGACGAACAGGGCGTTGAAACCCAGCGGGAAGTGGTGAAAGAAGAACGGCGGCAGCGGTACGAAAACCAGCCATACGGCACGTTTTTTCCGCAGGTGCTGGCCCATGCCTACAAGGTACACCCCTACAAATGGGCGCCGATCGGGTCCATGGAAGACCTGAATGCGGCCAAAATCGACGAGTTTCGGAGCTTTTATAAAGAGTTTTATATTCCGAACAACGCCATTCTTTCCATCGCCGGTGATATCAATCCCGATGAAACGAAGAAGCTGATCGACAAATATTTCGGCGAGATTCCGAGGGGCGCTAAAGAGCCGTATCGGCCCAACGTGAAAGAACCGGCGCAGAAAGCCGAAGTTCGCGATATTGTGTACGACAATGTCTCGCTGCCGGGCGTGTTCCAGGCGTATCACATGCCGGCGCAGGGTGATCCGGACTATTACGCCCTGGATGTGCTGCAAACCTTGCTGGCGGGCGGTGAGAGTTCCCGGATGAACAAGGAACTGGTGGATAAGCAGCAGAAAGCGGTGCAAACCGGGGTGTTTCCGCTGTCGACCGAAGACCCCGGTTTGTTCATTTCGATCGGGATTGCCAACATGGGCGTGAAAGCCGAAGACCTCGAAGCCGGAATGAACGCCGAGATCGAGCGGGTGAAGAAAGAACTGGTGACCGATGCGGAATTCCAGAAAGTGAAAAACCAGATCGAAACCAATTTTGTGAATAGAAACGCGGGTGTGGCCGGAATTGCCGAAAGCCTGGCCAACTACAAGATGTATCTGGGCGACGCCAACCTGATCAATACGGAACTGGAACGTTACAACAAGGTCACGAAAGAAGATCTGCGTCGGGTGGCCAACAAGTACCTGACGAAAGAAAACCGGGTGGTGCTCTATTACCTGCCGAAGGCCATGGAACCGAAAAAAGAAGGCAAAGGCGAATAATCCGATTCGAGAAGATAGACCAGAGATAAAAGACGAATGATGAAAATGAAATATATATTAACCGCGGGCCTGATGGCCCTCGGTCTGTCGATCCAGGCGCAAACACTGGACCGATCGAAGCTGCCGGTCGATGGCCCTGCGCCCGCCATCAAAGTGGGCAAGCCCGTTTCGTTTACCCTGGCAAATGGCCTGAAAGTGTTTGTGGTACAAAATAATAAGTTGCCACGGGTCGCGTTCAGCCTGTTGTTCGATTACCTCCCGATCCGGGAAGGCGACAAGGCGGGCTATGTGAGCATTGCCAGCCAGTTGATCAAAACCGGTACGAAAACCCGGACGAAAGACCAGATCGACGAGGCCGTTGACTTCATCGGCGGGAGCCTGGCCACGTCGCCCACGGGTGTTTATGCGATGTCATTGAAGAAACACACGCCCAAAATGCTCGAACTGATGTCGGACGTGGTGCTGAATCCGAAGTTTACGCAGGCCGAACTCGACAAGCTGAAAAAGCAGACCAAGTCGGGGCTGGCGGCTCAGAAAGATAACCCGGGTGCCATTGCCACGCGGGTCAGCAGCATTCTAGTATACGGCAAGGATCACCCGTACGGCGAACCGGATTCGGAGGAGACGGTTGACCGCATTACGCTGGAGGATTGCCGGAAGTTCTACGAAACGTATTTCCGGCCCAACATCGGCTACCTGGCCGTTGTCGGGGATATCACGCCCGAAGAAGCGCGGCCGATGATTGAGAAGTATTTCGGTAAATGGCAGCCGGGCAACGTACCGAAACCGAATTACGAGATGCCAAAACCGCCTGCCAAAACCACGATTGCGCTGGTGGACCGGCCTGGTTCGGTGCAGTCGGTGGTGTATATTACGCACCCGGTTCAGCTAAAACCGTATACACCCGAATCGATTCAGGCGAGTCTGACCAACGACATCCTGGGTGGTGGCGGGGGCGATGCCCGCCTGTACAATAACCTGCGCGAAAAACGTGGGTATACGTACGGAGCCTATTCGTCGCTGACGAGCGATCGGCTGGTGGGCCGGTTCCGCGCCAATGCCAATGTCCGCAATGCCGTGACCGACAGCGCGGTGGCCGAATTCATGAATGAACTGAAAGCTATCCGCGATTCAAAACCGTCGGCGGCCGAACTGAGCAAAACCAAAAATACCTTTACCGGTAATTTCATTTTCACGCTGGAAGACCCGGAAACGATTGCCGATTTCGCGATCAATACCGCCCGGTATAACCTGCCGGAAGACTTTTTTACCAATTACCTGAAAAATGTCGATGCCGTCACGGACGCGCAGGTACAGGAAACGGCAACGAAGCTGATCGACCCGGAGCATGCCTACATTGTGGTGGTGGGTAAAGCGTCGGAAGTGGCCGAAAAACTGAAGCGGTTTGGCGAGGTGACCTACTACGATGTCAACGGCAACAAAGTTGAGGCTCCCGTTGCGGGGAAATTGACGACCTCGGCCGTCCCCGCCGGTCTGACGGCGGATCAGGTGGTGGCCAAATACCTCACGGCGGTGGGCGGTAAGGATGCTATTGCAAAGATCAACGACATTACGCAGAAAATGACGACCGAAGTGCAGGGCACCAAAGTCGAAGTGGAAAGCAAACAGAAAGGGCTGACGAAATTTAGCCTGGCCGTGACGGCGATGGGGCAGGTGGTGCAAAAAGTAACGTCCGATGGCGAGAAAGTCAAAATGGAAGGGGGCGGTCAGTCGAAGAGTCTGATCAACGACGAAGCCAAGGTAGAAATCCTGAAAAACGCGGCTTTCCCCGAACTGCTGTTTTCGACGCTGGGGGTAAAAACCGCCCTTGCCGGCACGGAGAAAATCAATGGAAAAGATGCGTACAAAATTGACGCGTCGATTGGCTCAAAAACCATTACCATCTTCTACGATGTCGAAACCGGTTTGAAAACCCAATATACGTCGATTGAGCAGGGACCGCAGGGCGAAATGGCCGTCAACACCGGTTTAAGCAATTACAAAGAAGTCAATGGCGTAAAATTTCCGTATACCCTGAGCCAGAACTTTGGCCCGATGGTGATGAAGATGGAAACCCAGTCACTCGTTGTCAATACGGGGCTGGATGATCAACAATTTACGGTTCAGTAAACCGTTGGACAAACGCTGCTAAAACGAGCCTGCCGAAGATTCGGCAGGCTCGTTTTATTTTTGTAATTTATTTTAGATAGAATGAGTAAAATTTCTAGGTATGTAGCGTTTTTGGGTTTTCATTTATTTGTTGTTTTTAGGGCCTACAGGAGCTGCGTAGCCAAATGCAGCAGTTGCATTTTGTCTGATAATTCGATAAGTTTTTTGTGGATTTATTACAATAAACGCGTGGTTGGCACTATTTATGCAATACTAATTCACGGGATCGCTTATCGTTACCTGCCATAGCTACCTTCCGGAATACGCTCTTCTGTCCGTACTTATAAATCAGTTAGAATGATCCGTAATTAGTCTTCTGTTTAGGCAGAAATACGTTCAGATGAGAAGCAAGCAAACTATTTTAATCGCCGATGATGATCCAACGCAGCGTAAATTATTGACCTATGAATTAACGAAAATCGGGTATAAGGTGCTGATTGCCAGCAATGGGCTGGAAGCCATCAATTGGCTGCGATCGCCCCAACCCCGGCCCGATCTGGTTCTGCTGGATCTATTGATGCCTCGTTTTAGCGGACTGGATGTCCTGGAAATGCTGAAGGCATCGTCCAGCAAACTGCCCGTCATTCTCATGTCCGCAGCTGAATGGCCCATCGTACGCCATAGCGTCAATCAATTGGTACCGGATGCCTTTATGGTCAAACCGTTCGACCTGCAAAATCTATTGGCGAAGATTGAAACATTGCTCCACAACAGGCTGGAGCAGGCCGATTAGGAAAGAGAGCGGTTTTGCAATACGGTTTTTAGTGCCGTTCGTTTACGAATCACCGTGCTAAAAACTGTATTGCAAAACCGGAAACCGTTACCGGCCAATGGGGCGAATACCCGACTTCCGAACGTCGGCAACGACGATAAACCGGTAGCGGGGATCTTTATCGAATTCGTCTTTGGAGGCCCGGTAATGCCGCTGGGCGCGCTGGCGGGCTTCGGTAAACAGTTTACGCGAGGTTTTCCGGCGTCGCACCGACATCACTTTCCGCAAATCCACATCCCCGATCATCGACGTTTCCAGGCAGGCCAGATCCTTGTGTTCGGCATCGCGGTAATAACCCAACACGCAGTGATCGGCCATCAGCACCAAAACCGGATCAATATGGATGGAGCGCAGTACCGACGCCATGAGCACCATCCCGTCGACGCAGTTGGCCTGGCGGTTGTTCCAGGTCTGGTCGATGGTTCGGATGCGTTGGCTAAAAAGGTTGGACGAAACGCCCGTACTGGAATTCGTTGAAATCGAACTGTATTTGATACCGCGCTTCTGGAGGGCGTACCAGATGGAAAAAACCTGATCGTCGACCCGCTTTTTGTCGCCGGTCTGGTAGCCATCGAAGGCATCCACAATATCGGTTTGCAGGGCCTGTGCCAGCACATCATCGACCACCGGATCGTCTTCGTTGATGTAGGCTACGTACATATAATTCAAATCCAGATCGCCGGTGCCAGATTCGTCATCTTCCCAATAATACGGGCAGTCATTGACCGACCGCATGGTAGCTACAATGGTCCGGTGGCTGATTTTTTCGTTGTCGATGTACGTGGTTACCGTGAAGTTGACGGGCGTGGGCTGGAGCAGTCCGCGCAGCTTTTCGTAGTTCCAGAGAATGCGCGGGGTAATGACGTAATCCTTATCGGCTTCCTGCAAAACGCCCTCAAAAAAAGCCGCTTCGCTGAACGGTGTCGCGCCCACTTCGACCCGGACCTGGGTATTCAAGCCCGGATTGTGGAACGAAACCGAGACGTTACCGTCGCCATCGCCCAGTCGGTAATTTTTGCTTTTCTCGGACAGGGTAGCCCGCGCCAGCAGATAGGAGGGGAAAAGTTGCTGTTCCATACCCACCATCACCGAAACCCGCTGCCGGTTAGCCCGGGCGGTGGCAGGTGACGAAACCGAAACATGAGCCAGATTCCCACTGGGTTCGGCAGGGGCCAACTGCGCAAAACCGCTAACTGAGAACAAAGAAAATGCACCATAAGTCAGTGCATTACGCAATAACTTCATACTGGTTAAGGCAGTTACGATAGAATCTACGGTTGGCTATGTAAATTAACAAATTGTTACTGATTTAATCAATGAGTAACAGGTGGTAGGACTCACTATTTTTTCGTACTATTGCGCAGCATTTGGAATGGTATGCGCATCCTTCTGGCTTACATTTTGTTGATTGCTACACTCCTGCCGACGGTTAGTCAGTGGGGGACAATCGCGTATTACCATGCCAACAAGGACTATATCGCTAAAGTGCTATGCGAAAATCGCGCCAAACCGCAACTGCATTGCGACGGTCACTGTTACTTAGCGAAAAAATTGAATGCGCAACAGGAGCAGCAGGATCAGGAAACGACGGAGCGCGTTCAGAAAACGCCTGATTTTCAATTGTTTTGCCAGCTCCTGGTGCCATTTGCTTTTCAGCCTGCCATAGCCGGTTTGGCCACCCGACAACCGGATTACTCGTTTGCATCGTATTCTTCTCCGCTGTCTTCCTTTTTCCAGCCCCCGCGAGCCTAAGGTTTTGATAATGAATCCGTAAGGACTAAGCCTTTGGGGCACCTTGCGATTAAGACCGTTCGTCGATTTTAAATCGAGCCGACCGGCCGTTTTCAATTCCATCAAGCTCGTTATTGCATGACGTTTCCATACCGGTCGATTGCTGCGGTTTTTGCGGCAATGGCCCCGTTTGCGGCTCTAGCCCAGACGATCCTTCAGGGCATCATTTTTGATTCCCGAACCAAAGAACCCCTGGCGGGAATTACCATTTCGACGGAAGACCGTAAAACCGGTACGCAAACCGACGCCAATGGCCGGTTTTCGTTTCAGCCCTCCACCGATCAGGTTCTGATTTCGGGCGTTGGGTATCAGTCACAAACCATTCTTCTTTCCGAAAAACCGGTCCGGATTGCGCTGGAACCCAGCGTCGAAAACCTGCAAACAATTGTGGTAACGGCCAATCGGGAAGCGCAGAAGCGAACCGAGGCCCCCGTGGCGATTTCACGCCTGTCGCCCACGCTGATCGACGAAACGAAGCCCAGCCTGCTCGCCGAACTCATCAACAAAACGCCGGGGGTGGTGATGCTCAATTACAATAACGAGCAACACGGCATGGGCATCCGGCAGCCTTTCGGCACGAATGCGTACTTCCTATACCTCGAAGATGGCTTGCCCCTTCGACCCATGGGCGTTTTCAACCACAATGCACTCATCGAAATGAACGTCTTTGCCGTCAGCTCGGTGGAGGTGATCAAAGGGCCGGCTTCGTCGCTCTACGGGCCGGAGGCTGTCGGGGGTGCCATCAATTTTATCACCCAGCGCCCCACGGCGGTGCCGACATTTCGGCTGGGGATTCAGGGCGATCAGTGGGGCTATGGCCGGATTCAATACGGCGGGGGCGGTATGCTGACCAAAAAGCTGGGCGTTTACGCGGGCGGTTTTCTGGCCCGGCAGCGCAACAGTTGGCAAACCCGCTCCGATTACGATAAGGTATCGTTCAATGGCCGGGCCGAATACGCATTCACCCACCGAACCCGGCTGACCGGGACGGTTTCGTACAACGATTACGATTCACAAACCGGTGGCAGCGTCGACAGCCTGGCGTTTTACAACCGGGAATACACCGCAACCGCTGATTTTACGTACCGGAAAGTCAAGGCCGTTCGGTCGCGGCTGACGCTCGATCACCAGTGGAAAAACGGATCTGATAGCTACCTGACGGCGTTTTACCGCGATAATTCCATTGGGCAGAACCCGAGTTACGGTATTCGCTGGACCAGTGGCTCTACGAAAGCAACCGGCCAGATCAACGTCAATGCGTTCCAGAGTTACGGGCTGATCGCCCAGCACAGCCAGCGATTGCCCTTCTGGCAGAGCAAACTCCTGGCCGGAGTCTTGCTGGATGTTTCGCCCACGACCTATAGGGCGTACCAGATTGATCTGGAAGCGCAGGTACGACCCGATAAAAAATCGGTAGAGCGGTATAGACTGGTGAAGGAACGACCGGATCTTCCACTGGCCGACTATCGCGCGGGCATGGTTAATTCGGCGGTTTATGCGCAGCTTGACGTAAATCCGGTACCCGCCTTACGGGTCTCGCTGGGTGGTCGGTATGATCAAATGGCATTTGATTACGACAATTACCTCGATCAGAGTTCGGGCCGGAAAGGATACCGGCAACTGACACCGAAAGTGGGCGTGACGTATGATCTGGGCCGCGACCGGGGCTTGTATGCCAATTACAGCCGGGGCTTTTCTCCGCCGGGCCTGACCTGGATTTTTACAAAACGCGTCAACGTGCAACCCGGCGAACCGCTGTTTTATTACAACCTGCAACCGGCCTATTTCAACAATTACGAAATCGGCGGCTGGGCCTCGCTGCTGGATCGGAAACTGTACATCGATGTGGCGCTGTACCGGATGGATGGCCGGAACGAACTGCTCAACATCCGGCAGCCCGACAACAGCACGGATTACCAGTCGGCGGGGCAAACACTGCACCGGGGTGTTGAATACAGCCTGACCTACCGGCCTTCGAGTCAGTGGTTTCTCCGGTTTGGCGGGACCAATGCCGTTCACCGGTTTGTGGATTTTGCCCTCAGTACCCGGACGTCGGATGCGGTGAAAAACGTGAACGGTTTCGATATGCCGCAGGCTCCGCGCTGGGTGGCCAATACCGAACTGACTTACAGGCCGCGCTGGGCGAAAGGATTGCGGCTGTCGGCCGAGTGGCAGCGGATCAGTTCGTGGTACCAGAACCAGATCAACACGGTTTCGTACAACGACCGGGGCGCGTTCGGGGCGCGGGGCGTCAGCGTGGTTAACCTGCGGGCCGGGTATCCGTTCCGGCGGTTTGAAGTGTTCGCCAACCTGCTGAATGCGACTGACGAACTGTATGCTACTTCGGCGACGCGGGGCAACAGTCCGACCGATCGGACCACCTTTACCCCGGCGGCTCCCCGGACGCTGGTCGGCGGTATTCAGTACAATTTTTCAAACTAATAATGAACGGAAAACCGTAAACCGATACCTGATAGCAACCATGAAAAACATTATTCTGATTGTTGCCGCACTGCTCCTGGGTTTTGTCGAGAAACCGACGAATGAAACCCGGTTTTCGAATCCGCAGTTTGCGGGTGCGACGCCCCGGTTGACCACCGATCACCGGAACAATCCGGTGCTGAGCTGGACCGAGAAAGCGGGTGAGAAGGTCCATTTTTATTATGCCGTTTCGGAAGATGGCGGACGGACGTTCGGCGAAAAAATCCGGGTCAAGTCGCCCACGGTTTTTTCGACCCATGCCGAAGGAATGCCAAAGGTGGCGTTTAAAAAAGATGGGACGGTTCTGGCAACGTTTGAGGTGTCACGACCCACGGCGGAAGCGCCCCGCGCGGGTGATCTGCTGTTCGTGACGTCGACGGATGGCGGTCAGACCTGGACCGAGCCGAAAGCCGTTCACCGCGACACCACGCCGGGCAAAGGCCATTCCTTCAGCAACCTCAGTCGGCTACCCAACGGCGAAATCGGTATTGTCTGGCTGGACGAAAAAGCGCCGGGCCAAGAAGGCCGAACCGTGAAATTCGTCCAGACCGTGGCCGGGGGCGGTTTTGACCGCGAGGTGCTGGTAGACGACAATGCCTGCCAGTGCTGCCGGACCAGGGTGTTTGTCGATACCCAGAACCGGATTCATTTGGCGTACCGCGATCTGCTGGACAACGGTGCCCGCGATATCAGCCACGCGGTTTCGACAGATGGGGGCCGGACATTCACCCGCCCCAAAGTAGTCTACAACGATCAGTGGAAAGTCAACGCCTGTCCGCATACCGGCCCCGACATCGCGCAGGTTGGCAATGAGCTGTTTGTAACCTGGTTTTCGGGTGGCGATAAAGCCCCGGGTATCAAACTGGCGAAGCTGGGGGCAACGGAACTGGTGGCCGGAATTGTGTCGGTCCGCACCAAACACCCGCAGGTGGCGGCCGTCGACGGGCAGTTGATCTGGGTCTGGGATGAGTCGATGGAACTGAAAAGCCCGGGCGGAGAAAGCCGGTTTATTCAGCGGATTGGGATGCGGAAAATTGTCGGTGGTAAGGCGCAGCCCATCACCTACCTGACGCCTACGGACGTCAATGCCAGTTTTCCGGTGTTGCTGGCAACAAAAAAAGGGCTTTTGGTAGCGTATGAACAGCAGAAAAGCCAGCAAAACAGCGTTATAGTGAGCAGATGGGTGGAGTCGTTTTAAGCAGCGAGCGTTATGAGAAATTACCTTCCTCTTTCGATGATGAGTTTACTTTTTTGTGTGTGTGTCCTGGTCGCTTGTCAAAAAGAGGCCGTGGAGCCCAAATATGGCACCGTTCAGCTGAAATTTGACAATATCGTTGGGGCGCAGGATCTCAAAATGGACAATACCACCTACACCAACGGCAGCGGAGAAGCGTTTTCAGTGACTAAATTTGATTATTTTGTCAGCAACATAAAGCTGCAAAAAGCCGACGGATCGGCCTATGTGGTGCCGCAGGACAGCAGTTATTTTTTAATTTCGGAAGGTCAATTGAGTTCGCAGACGGTTTCGCTTCACCATATTCCGGTGGATAATTATACGGGTATTACCTTTGTCGTCGGCGTAGACAGTTTGCGGAATACGATGGGCATCGAGAAGCGCACGGGGGCATTGGACCCCGCCGGAACAGCTGCCGGTATGTACTGGGACTGGAATTCGGGGTATATTTTCCTGAAGCTGGAAGGAACGTCGCCCAAGGCACCTACCAACGCAACGAGCAGACAGAATTTCATGTACCATGTCGGGTTGTTTGGGGGGTATAAAGCCAGAACTATTAATAATCTGAAAACCATTCAGTTAATGTTCGGCTCGGCACCCGCCCGGGTGGCCGAAAAGGGAACGGTGGGCGTTCAGATCAAGGCCGATGTGCTGAAGCTGTTCGACGGTGTAAAACCGCTCAGTATTGCCGCCAATCCGGATGTCATGGTATCGCCGGTGTCGGCGGATATCGCGAATAATTACGCGACGATGTTTAGTGTAGGGACGATTCAGGTTGATTGATATGACACGTTGGCAACACGCCGGAATAATAGGTGCCATTGTTTTTTACGGCTTCACCGTCGCTTGTCAGAACGATTCGGGCAAGGGCGGGCCGATTGAGCCGGACCCGGGAACCAAGCCCGTGGAGTTCAAGCCGACGCCCTATGCCTGGAAAAAACCGGCCAATTTCAGCGATCCGCACTATCATTTCAGCAAAAACCCGCTGACGGTGGAGGGTGTAACGCTGGGCAAGGCGTTGTTTTACGACGGTATTTTATCGAAAGACGGGAGCATCAGCTGCGCATTTTGCCACCAGCCGGCGGCTGCCTTTGCGCATACCGATCACCCGCTGAGCCACGGCATTGGCGACAAAATCGGGACACGCAACGTGCCCGCTATTCAGAATGTGGCCTGGAAACAGGCTTTTTTCTGGGATGGCGGCATTGCCGATCTGGATTTACTGCCCATTTCCCCGATTCAAAACCCGGTCGAAATGGGCGATTCGCTGGGAAATGTGCTGAAGAAAGTCCGGGCCAGCGGCCAGTATCCGGCCATGTTCAAAGCGGCTTTCGGAACGGACGAAGTGACCACCGAGCGGTTTCTGAAAGCCCTGTCGCAGTTTATGCTGACGATGGTGTCGGGCACGTCGAAATACGATAAATACGCCCGGAAAGAAGCCGGGGCGATGCTGGGTGAACACGAAGTACACGGGCTGAATCTGTTCAATCAGCATTGCGCGGGTTGCCACACAGGCGAGCAGTTTACCGACCAGAGTTACCGCAACAACGGGTTGCGCATGCAACTGGCCAACAGCAAGGATTACGACCTTGGGCGGTACCAGATTACGCTGAATCTCGACGATTACAACAAGTTTCGAGTGCCGAGCCTGCGGAATGTAGAGCGGACGTTTCCGTACATGCACGATGGTCGTTTCCAGACGCTGGAGCAGGTGCTGGACCATTACACGAACGATGTGCAGGATACGCCCCAACTGGATCCGCTGCTGAAGAAAAATGGCAAACCGGGTATTCCCCTGACGCAGGAAGACAAATCGGATCTGATCGCCTTTCTGAAAACCCTCACCGATACGGAATTCCTGAGCGACCGTCGTTTCCAGCCGGATTGAACCAAACCGGTTTTTAGTGCGTGTGCCGCAGCCGGTGCAGCCGGATGTTGGTCAAATGGGTGAGAATCAACCCGAGAGAAGCCGCATAACCCAGGTATTCAAAACTCTCGCTGACGTCTTCGAGCAGAATGGCGACGGCAAAAACGCTCAGGAAAAACCACAGGCTGTATTTAATTGTGGGCGTGGTGAAATGCCGCGTCGTGAAATAAATCGCCAGCATATTGACGCCAATAAACAGGTAATCGAGACTCAGAAAGCCGACCCGAACCGTGTCATTGGTTAAAAATGAAGAAGATACCAGCAAAACCGGCGTGATCAGGCAGTGAATGATGCACAGAACCGACCCACTGATGCCGATATAATCGGCCTTTCTATTGAGAACTTCTAATTTCATAATCTCTTTCCGGTTTCCCTCACTTGGCTTTGCAAAATAAACGCACGGTTTTCTATCGAACAAGGTTTTTGCAATAAAGTTGCATTTATTTTTGCATCGTTGTTGCAAATAAATACTTTTGCCATCGAAACAACCAGAATGCGATGAAAACGAAGGGACAACACGTCCACAAAGGACTGTGGGTGCTGGCGGTAAGTGCTTCGATGGCGCTGCTGAGTGCCTGTAACGACAACGCCGACGAACCCACACCCGCCGATGAAAATGAATTGATTACGACGGTGAATCTGAAATTCACGGAACAGGGGACCACCACTGTGCAAACCTTTTCGTTCCGCGACCCCGATGGCGATGGGGGACAGGCGCCGACCCGATTTGACAAAATCGCGCTGAAACCGAGCACAACCTACGATCTGGTGGTGGAGTTGCTCGATGAAAGCAAAACCCCGGCCACCGATATTTCGAAGGAGGTGCAGGCCGAAAGTGACGAGCATTTGCTGGTTTACACCGTGAACCCGGCGACGCTGGCGACCTATGCCTACGGCGACAAAGATCCGAACAACCGGCCGATTGGCCTGAAAGGAACCCTCAAAACAAATGCCGCCGGTTCCGGAACGCTGCGCGTTCAACTGCGTCACCAACCGGGTGCGAAGGATGGAACCCCCACGCCCGGTTCCGACGATGTCAATCTGGCGTTCGACCTGACGGTGCAGTAATTCAAACCCCGACCCGAACGAACAACGGTCCTGACGGGTCGGGGCGATCAGCCTTTTCCGTAGAGACGGGGGCAGGTGGAACGATGGCGGTAAGCCGAAAAAAAGTCGGCAGGGGATTCGCTGCCGACTGGGCATACATAGAAATGAACCTCAGAACTGGGTCGCTGTCGGTTCCGGCGGGTTGGCCGGTTGTTCCGGCTCCTGGCTCCAGCGACGGCCGTGACCAAACCCGCGGGGGCCGCAGTAACTCCGCCATTGTTCTTTCATTTGCTGTTTAAACTGCTGGCGTTCTTCGGGTGTCATGTCCTGCCAGCGGGCCGATAGTTTCTCCCGCCAGTAGGGGTGACCCGGGTGGCCGGATCGACCCCAGCCGGGGCCGCGCCAGCCTCCTCCCCGAAAACCGACCAGAATCCGGCTCAGGAGCAGCAAACCCAGCGCCTGCCCGAACGAGATGACCGGTCCGGCGAATAAAACCGGCACCAGCCAGTTCCAGAGGTGCATGACGACAAAACCGGCTAAGGCAACAAAGAGCAGGCCGAACGCCAGAAAACCCAGCCCGCGTTTAATCCAGAATAGTTTCATAATTTGATGGATTGTTGTGGTTTGATCGTTGAAGAATTCTTTTCAACCGTTAGTAGTCAAGGCGGCTGGCGGTTTTGTAGACCTCCGGGGTTTTGTGGTCGGGCTGGCAAACAGCCGCCCGGTGCCGGTCAAAACCGGAATGACCATGCCAGTGGCCACCGTGGTAGCCGCCAAAACCGCCTACCAGGAGCCGGGTCAGAAACAACAGCCCCAAGGCCTGGATAAACCGGATGCGGGGGCCGTTGAAAACCGGAGGGATCAGCCAGTTCCAGAGCCGCATGACAACGAACGTCACGAGTAAAAAGAGCGCCATTCCAAGGGCAGCAAAGCCCATTCCTTTCAAAATCCAAATCGGTTCCATTATTGTCGTTGTTAGTTAGTAATCCATTCGTCGTATAAGCCCCGGAGTCGTTCCCGGAGATACAAAACCGCGTAGCGTTTGCGCGACAGCAGTGTATTGATCGGAATTCCGGTTTCGTCGGACATTTCGCGGAAGCCCTGCCCGTCGAGTTCGTGGCGGACAAACACCTCGCGCTGGTCGGCGGGAAGGTCGGCCACGGCCTCCATGACGGCCTCCATTGCCGCTTCGCGCATCAGATTTTCGTCGGCGGTGAGCTCGTTGGCAGGCAGCAAAGCCGCCAGCAGCAGCGGTTCTCCCTCGTCGTCGGCGTAGCCGCTATGTTGTTCTTCCAGCGAAACCGTCCGTTTTTTTCGGTACCAGTCGATGATTTTCCGGCGGGCCACCGCAAACAGCCATCCGGCCAGGTGTTCGATGGGTTGCGTCAGCTGATCGGTTGCCGGGGGCAGCTGCGTTCGGCGGTCGATTTCGGCCCAATCCATCAGCACGTCCTGCAACAAATCTTCGGCATCCTCGCGGGTCGGGAGCCGACGACGGATGAAGTCGAACAGCCGGGGCCGTTCGCGCTGCACCATCCGGGCGGCTCCTTCGGAACGATCCGGGTTTGAACCCGGTTTTTCGATTTCCTCCGGATTCAGGGGAACAGACAGCGCAATGTTTCTCATACACTAGGGAAGTCGGATGAAAACACCGGATATTGTGTAACCCGTGCCGCCGGGTGCCAAAAAAGGATGAATGGCATGATTCGCTTTCTGAAAGGTGAGAGGAAGCGATGGGGGATCGGCTGAGCATCCCTAAAAAGAACCGGCTTTTGAAGCAATTCAGCGATTGAAAACCGATCAATATGGCGGGAGCCGGTTTTTGCCGCCCTTTTTATGGCAAAACCTGCTAACAGCCATACAAATACCTGATCGATTGTGTATATTTGTAATATGGATTATTCCGATAGTTTTTTGAATCTCACTATTTTTTACTAGCTCAAGCATGAACAGAAGAGATGCCTTGATGCGGGTTGCTGCTCTGGTGGGGACCACCCTGACGCTGCCTGCACTCGCGGATACGCTCGAAGCATCGGCAGCCCGGCGCGCCCTCAGCGGAAAGCCTCTGTTGTTTACGGCCGACCAGGATACGATGGTGGCTGAAATGACCGAAGTCATTATCCCGACAACCAGCACTCCCGGCGCGAAAGCCGCCAAGGTCAATGAAATCATTGATATTATCCTGAAAGAGTGTTATCCCCAGAAAGAGCAGAAACTGTTTTTGGACGGACTCGCGCATACCAACGAACTGAGTCAGGCTGCCTACAGCAAGAATTTCGTCGCCCTTGATGAAAAGCAGCGTCACGAGATCATGACCAAACTTCAGTCGGAGGCCGCCGAGCAACGCAAGGCGATGGCGTCGCTGCCCGCCGAAAAACGGTATACGCCCTTCTTCAACACGCTGAAATCACTGACCCTGAACGGGTATTTTACCTCCGAAATCGGCGCAACGCAGGCGCTGTCGTACATCGCCGTTCCGGGCCGGTTCGAAGGTTGTATCGACCTGAAACCGGGCCAGAAAGCGTGGGCAACGTAGCGCTTAATTGTTCATCATTCATTTAACGACATCATGAATCTCAATATTGACAGTATAAAAGCGACGACCTACGACGCCATTGTGGTAGGATCCGGGATCAGCGGAGGATGGGCAGCCAAAGAACTGACCGAGAAGGGGCTGAAAGTGCTGATGCTCGAACGGGGCGAAGACATTAAACATATCGAGGGCTACAAGACCGCGATGACCGATCCCTGGCAGTTTCCGCACCGGGGCCGGGTGACGTCCGAAATTGCGGAAGAAAAGGCGGTTCAGGCCCGGACGGGCTATACCATTTCGGAAGGAACGGAATACCTGTTCGTGAATGATAAAGAAAATCCGTACCTGGAAGACAAACGGTTCGACTGGATGCGGGGCTACCACACGGGCGGACGCTCGCTGATGTGGGGGCGGCAGAGCTACCGGCTGGGCGATCTGGATTTTGAAGCCAACCTCAAAGAAGGCGTGGGCGCCGACTGGCCGATTCGCTACAAGGATATTTCCCCCTGGTACGATTACGTCGAAAAATTCATCGGCGTCAGCGGCTCGCGCGACGGATTGCCCCAGTTGCCCGACGGGCAGTTTCAGCCGCCGATGGACATGTACTGTCTCGAAAAGCACGTCAAAGATGCCGTAGCGAAAAAATTCAATCGCGCCATTACGATTGGCCGCGTCGCGCACCTCACCAAGCCGACCCCGCAGCAAACCGCGCTGGGCCGGGCGCAGTGCCAGTACCGGAACCTGTGTAGCCGGGGCTGTCCGTTCGGGGCGTATTTCAGCACGCAGTCGGCGACCTTGCCGGCGGCCATGAAAACCAAGCGCCTGACGCTGCGGCCGCACTCCATCGTGACTTCCATCATTTACGATGATGCGAAGAAAAAAGCGACCGGCGTGCGTGTCCTGGATCAGGTGACGCGGGAAGAACTGACGTTCAACGCCAAGATTATCTTCCTGTGTGCGTCGTCGATGGCCTCGACCTACATTCTGATGAATTCGATTTCCAGCCGTTTTCCGAACGGGCTGGGCAACGATAGCGGGGTGCTGGGCCATTACGTCATGGATCACCACTTCCGGGTGGGAGCCAGTGGCATGTACGAAGGATTTGCCGATAAATATTACTACGGACGCCGGGCGAACGGGATTTACGTGCCCCGTTTCCGGAACCTGCCTGGCCAGGAAAAACGCGATTACCTGCGCGGTTTTGGTTACCAGGGCGGGGCCTCCCGCATGAACTGGGGCCGTGGTACGGCCACGGAGGGCTTCGGCGCTTCCTTCAAGGACGAACTGACCAAACCGGGTCCGTGGACGATGAACCTGGGCGGTTTTGGCGAATGTCTGCCGTATTTCGAAAACAAGGTCGTGATCGATAAGTCGAAAAAAGACATCTACGGTCTGCCGGTGCTGCGGTTCGATGCCGAGTTCAAGGACAACGAAATGAAGATGCGGAAAGACATGGGCAACGATGCGGCCGAAATGCTCGAAGCCGCTGGCCTGAAAAACATCACGATCAACGACAACGGTTCGTGGCCGGGGTTGGGAATTCACGAAATGGGCACCATCCGGATGGGCAATGACCCGAAACAGTCGGTCCTGAATAAATTCAACCAGGTCCATGCGGTGAAGAACGTGTTCAATACCGACGGCGGTTTTATGGTGTCGGCTTCGTGCGTCAACCCGTCGCTGACCTACATGGCCATGACGGCCCGCGCGGCCAACTACGCCGTACAGGAATTGAAGCGCCAGAACCTGTGAGGAGTTAAAAATTAAGAGTTAAAGGTTAATAAATTGGGAGTTAAGGGGGATGGATTTCTGGCGGCAGCCAACTCATCACTCTTAACTCCTAATTATTAACTCTATTTTGCAACCCTTTCGTTTTCAGCTTTGTCATAGCTGACAGAGCGAGACTCCGACAGTGGTATGATTAACCCCAGATTCTATACGACAGTATTGACAGTCCTGTTACTGAGCACGGTAGCCTGCGACCGGATTGCCCAGGATGGTGCGCCTGGCCCGGACTCTATCAATACCGAAGAAATAGAATATTACACCCTGCCCGACCAGCAGGTAGCGATCGATCTTAAGTCCATCTCCGGCCTGAGCGCCGTGACGACCCTGCACATTACGCAGACACCCCGCCTGGGATGGGCAACCTTCAGCGGCAGCGGTTTACTGGTGTATACACCCCATGCTACGTTTGTGGTTGGCGAAGATCAGTTTGTCGTTAGTGCGGCTCAGGAGTCGAAGATTGCGCGCTCGTTTCGGATCAATATGGCCGCCGACAGCAGCCGGATTCCGTGCAACGCGGGGCCGATTCCGGACTGGTACCGGATTGCGGAGAACCAGCCGATTACGATGGATGTGCTGAAAAACGACCGGTTTTGTGATGCCAGGGTCGATCTGGCGAGTCTGGAAGTAGAGCAGCAGCCCCAAAACGGGAAGCTGGTCGTCGAAAAAGGAAAGGTTACGTATACGCCCAATCCCGGTTTCAACGGTTTCGATTATTTCTTTTACAAGGTGAAGGCGGTTTTTCCGCATAAGGAACGGACATTTTTATCCCCGGTAAAAATCGGGGTGGGTGATCCGTACAAAGACTGTAAGCTGCTGCTGCGCGACGACGATGTGTACTGGAAGCAATGGTTCATCAGTGATTCGCTGCGACTGCCGGTTTTGACCAACGATCAGCTGTGCCGTTCGCGGACCGACCTGCCCATTACGATCATTAAAGCCCCGGTAAATGGCCTTGCCAAAGTGTCGAAACATAACGTGGTAACGTATTTTCCGACCAACGGATTTACGGGCGACGATGAGTTTACCTACCAGCGGTGCGAAAGCGGGGAATGTCTGGAAGCAACGGCCCGCATTTCGATCAGCAGCCCGGAAGCCGACTGCCGTTTATTGGCCCGGAATGATAACGGCCAGATCTCGGCAGCGGTGTTGCCAACCGACCCGGCGAAGCGGGTTGTTTATATCTATCCGCTTGGTAATGACCGGGTTTGTGCGCCTTTACGGCAGATGCGGGTGCTCGATAATCCAGCCGTGGCCGATTTGCAGGTGTTGCCGAACGGTGTAATCGCCTATCGGCCGCCGGCGGATTTTAAAGGGGAGATCAATTTTGTCTATGAATTGACAGACGTGAAAAATAATAAGTCATCGGCGACTGTAAGTCTTGCCATAAAATAAATTACGCACTGCGCATTTGTTCACTCAACGAAAAAAACGAAATTCGTAAGATACAGTCGCCCCCTTAGATACCCTTTGTCAGAAATAGAACTGTTGCAGGCATGCCAGCGTCACGACGCTCGGGCGCAGACGGCTTTGTACGAACGTCACAGAAGCCGCATGATGGGGCTTTGTCGTCGCTACGCTCATTCGCGCCAGGAAGCGGAAGACATGTTCCAGGAGGGGTTTATTCGCATCTTTCAGCAGATTCATACCATTGAGCAACCCGAACGGTTGTTGAACTGGATGAAGCGGGTCATGGTCAATACCGCCATCAACTGGTATCACAAACACCACCACGAACAATCCGAAACCGATTACGAAGAAGCCTGGGAGGCTAGTAATACCGAACATACCGACATTTTGGCCCGTATCTCAACGGAAGAGTTGCTGATCCTGATTCAGGACCTGGCCGATGGCTATCGGATGGTTTTCAACCTGTACGTCATCGACGGCTACAGTCACCTCGAAATTAGCCGCCTGATGGGCATTTCGGAAGGGACCTCGAAGTCGCAGCTGGCGCGGGCCAAAGATGTTTTGAAGCAAAAATTGAAAAAAATGGGTATTGTCAGCTATGGCAGCTACTGATGACGAATGGGAGCGGCTTTTTCGGGAACGATTCGATGATTTCGAGTCCGAACCGGAGGATGACGCTTTGTCGCAAATTTTAGGGAAAGTAAAAGCGCCGGTTGTTGAAAAACCGGGCGGTTTTGCCAGGCAGCGGCTGGGACTGAACCTGGCGTTATTTGGTATTTTGGGTGTGCTTACCGTAGGGGTCTGGCAGGATACGGAAGAACCAGTATTCGGAA
The DNA here is from genome assembly GCF_042655385.1 of Larkinella bovis. Classification (NCBI taxonomy): domain Bacteria; kingdom Pseudomonadati; phylum Bacteroidota; class Cytophagia; order Cytophagales; family Spirosomataceae; genus Larkinella; species Larkinella bovis. The sequence continues at coordinate 226,192 of NZ_JBHSMA010000003.1, forward strand.
AAACCGCCGATCCGGGGGCCGTGACCAGCCTGAAAACCGATCCAAAACCGGCAATAATAACCGTCTCGCCGGATACAGTTGCCGCACCACCTGTTGCGACCAGCGCCAGACGGACTGAAGGAACGATAAAGCAGGAAGCGGTTCGGGCCGTAAAGAGGGCAATAGCTCCCACCAGCCAACGGACTGCCTTCACCCGGTCAGCTATTGGAAGGCCGGATTTTTCAGAAGCGGACCCGGTACGACTGAGCCGGTCGGTGAACCAAAACCGCCCGTTGATGGCCCAAAGAAACCCCGTACCAGAACGCAACCCAGCCTATGCAATAAACTCTACGATTCAATCTTCTATTTTTTCGCCGGTCAGCCCGGAAGTTTCTTCGTCCTTCGTAGTATCTCCCGTAGCGACCCGGCCAATCCGGCTTTCGTTCCCCAAAGCGGTTTTGCCGGAGGTCCAGGTGCCGCCGTCTGACGACCAGTATGTAGCGCCCGTCATCGAGCCGAAGCGTCAGGTGGCACGGCCTTCGGTAGTGGCCAGCTTCATGCCATTGTACACGTTTCGGCAGGTGCTGCCAACCCGGCAGGATGAAGTCGTGATGGAAAAGATTCGGCTGGCCAAGTCGTTATCGGCCCGCACCGGCTGGCGGTTGCAGGCCGGGGCGGAGTGGCAACTCAATCGGGTATTCGGTTTGCGGGTAAGCGTTGTGTATCAGCAGTTGCAGCAACAGATGACGTACACGGCTCGGGCCCTGCGGTCCGATTCGTCGAAGATCGAGTGGGTAGATAACCAGACGATTAAATTGACGCCTTTGTATAAGTCGCAGGAACGGCACGTGAAAACGACCTGGCAACATGTGGCGCTGAGCGCCGAGGGGCGGTTGCAGTTGAATCCGGGCCGGGCCGGTTTGCGGCATTACTTTTCTGCCGGCGGGAGCCTGGGGTATCTGATCGATGGACGCTCCCGGCAAAACTGGCAGCCTCTTCTGCAGGCTTCGTACGGAATTGAGCGCCGGCTAACCGAAAACCTGCGGTTGCAGGTCGAGCCTGGAATCGTTTATAACCTGAGCGCAATTAACGATCATTCGCGCTGTTTCAGCGTTCGGCCGTACAGTTATGGCCTGGTTGTGGGGCTACGCTGGCAGCCTGATATATGAAGAAACCCTCGTCCCATTGGCTCAATAAGTCAACTTTTTCTTGAACAACTTCATTCTGAGGGGAGTTTGTTTTCTAATTGGTTTGATTAAACAACCATCATAAAACAAACTCAACGATGAAGAAGCTAGTGATGATGGGGGCTATGTTCGTGGCGGTTGCCCTCAATGCCAAAGCACAGAACACGACCGGGACAACCGGATCAACTGTAAACCCGCAAACGCAAACGCAGGCGACGAGCCCGGCGACGCAACCACCGACGGGTACGACCGGAACCACTACCTATCCGCAGGGACAAACTCCGCTCGGAACGCAGTCGAGCACGGGTTCAACGGCGAATCCGCAATTGCAAACGCCGCAATCGCAGATGCCCCAGACCACCCAGCCCCCCGCAACGGGAACGACGACCTTCCCGCAGACACAGGACTCGCAGGGCCAGATGAACCGCGAACGCCGTTCAACCGATCCGACTTCTAACCAAACCGACTCGGTCCAAGGCTCAAGTTCGACTTCGACCAATCCAAGTATGAACTCGACCAATCCGCAGACGAACGACCGGAAAAACCGGAGAAAAAACCGGAACGATGCGAAAATGAAGCGCGATACGCTCTAATGTTTATACAGGAATTCGTTAGGTAACCCTATGAAAAGCAGATATCGACCCGGTATCTGCTTTTTTTCCTTCTACCAACCATGAAAACATTCGTTATTGCCAGCCTGATCGTGGTTTGCGGTTTGACTGGTTTCAAGCCCAATCCAGCCAATCAGGCGGGTCAGCAGGCCGGGCAAACGGTGTCGCAGGATACGACCCGGAAAGACACGAACCGACTTCGGCAAAGCAACCGGATGCGCCGGGGGCAAATCGAAGACCGCCGGCCAACGGGCGACCCCAACCCCCGACAGTTGCGCACCGATTCGCTTCGGCGCGGTGGGGCAATGAAAGTGGATACCATTCGGAAGTAATAACGGTAAATAAACGCCAAAGCGGGCTTTAGAAGATACCAGTTTGATCAGGTTGGTACAAAGCAAAGCCATGTCTTATCGATTCAAATCCGTTATGCTCGCCGGGCTGCTTCTGGGCCCGGTTACGCTGAATGCCCAGAACCCCGATATCAATTACGACGAAAGCAAAGTTCAGCCTTTTGCCTTCCTGGACCCGCTCATTACCTACAGCGCCAAACGGGTGAAAACCGTACAACGGTGGGAAAACGAACGGCGGCCGGAATTGCTGAAAAAGTTTGCCTCGGAGGTTTACGGAACCACCCCCAGCCGTCGGCTGGCGACTCGCTACGAACTGCGCTCAGTGGATTCGTCAGCCCTGGGCGGAACGGCGATCCGGAAACAGATTTCCGTTATCTGGACGGAGTACCCGGATTTACCGTCGCTGGATATTTTGCTGTATGTTCCTAAAAATAAATCGGGTACTGGAAAACCGCCGGTTTTTGTCGGACTGAATTACATGGGTAATCACAGCATCAGCCCTGAACCCGGTATTGCCCTTTCGACCCGTTGGCTGCCCAACCGACCCGACGGAAAAGTGGTGAACAACCGCGCTACGGAAGCCGCCCGTGGGGTGCAGCAATCACGCTGGCCGCTCGAGCTGATTATCGCCAAAGGCTATAGCGTGGCCACGGCCTATTACGGCGACCTGGAACCGGACCATCCGGAAGGCTGGAAATCCGGTATCCGGTCCGTGCTGGACCCGCCAACAAACCAGAAGAGCGACGGCTGGCAGGCCATTGGCGTCTGGGCCTGGGGCATGAGCCGGATGCTGGATTACCTGGAAACTGATAACCTGGTGGATGCCAAACGGGCGGTTGTGATGGGGCATTCGCGGCAGGGTAAGGCCGCACTCTGGGCTGGGGCACAGGACCCGCGTTTTGCCATCGTGATTGCCAATGAGTCGGGCGAAGGGGGAGCCGCTTTGTCGAAGCGGAATTTTGGCGAAACCATAGAACGGTTAAACCGCAGCTTTCCGCACTGGTTTTGCCCAAAATACCGGACGTATAACAATCGGCCCGATGCTTTACCCGTTGATCAGCACCAACTGCTGGCTCTGATTGCGCCCCGTCCGCTGTACGTGGCCAGTGCCGAGGGCGACCGGTGGGCCGATCCCAAAGGCGAATTTATCAGCGCCCGGCTAACCGACCCGGTGTATCAGTTGTACGGCAAAAAAGGAATCGGTACGGACACCTGGCCGGCAATTCATTCGCCCGTTGGCGAGACGGTTCGCTACCACATCCGCGCCGGTGAACACGACGTCAAACGCTACGACTGGGAGCAATTCATCGATTTTGCCGATAAACAGTTTCGGAAAGCGCAATAGGGAGGAAAGACAAGGGAGAACAGACAAGAGAGAAAAGACAAAGGAGATGAGATAACGGTTTGCTTGGTCTCCTGTCTCTTGTCTTTCCTCTCTTGTCTTTTTCGATTTACACCGTAGTGGCAACCAGGGCCGGGTAATCGATAAATCCTTTTTCTCCGCCGACGAAGAACGTCGAGGGGTCGGGTTGGGCCAGTTCGGCCCCGGTGCTCAGCCGTTCGACCAAATCCGGGTTTGAAATAAACGGACTTCCAAACGCAATCAGGTCAGCCAAACCGCTTTCCAGATCGGCTGTGGCCCGGACTATATCGTATTTGTTGTTCAAAATCAGGGTATTGCTGAATTTTTCCCGAATGGTCCGGATTAAGGGACGGGTGGTTTCGGCTCCATCCGGCGCGGCCGTATCGACAAGGTGGAGGTACACAAGGCCGAGGCTATTCAGCTTGTCGGCCAGATAGGTATACGTCTCGACGATTTCCGGATACAGCCCCATATCGTTGTAGACGTTGTACGGGGAAAGCCGGATTCCGACCCGGTCGTTCCCGATGGCCTGCGCGGCTTGCTCCGCCACTTCCAGCACAAAACGGGCGCGGTTTTCAACGCTGCCGCCGTATTCGTCGGTACGCTCATTGCTGTTCGGATTCAGAAACTGCTCAATCAGGTAGCCGTTGGCGCCGTGTAACTCAATACCGTCAAAACCGGCTTCAACGGCATTTTTAGCGGCCTGTACAAACTCCTGAACGGCCTGCTTCACGTCGGCGTTGGTCATTTCGCGGGGGCGATCGTTATCCTGCAATCCTTCCTGATCCGTCCAGATAGGGCCTTTGGCGACAATGGCCGAAGGCGCTACTACCTCAGCGCCGGCGGGTAAGTTGAGGGCGTGACCAATGCGGCCGGTATGCATCAACTGCGCAAAAATACGCCCACCTTTTTCATGAACGGCCTGCGTCACCGGTTTCCAGGCTTCGACCTGTTCGGCGCTGAAGAGTCCCGGAATCCGGCTGTAACCCAGCCCATTCGGCGAGGGAGCCACCCCTTCGGTAATGATCAGGCCCGCCGTTGCCCGTTGGCCGTAGTATTGGGCGATCAGCTTGTTCGGAAGATTATTAAACGCCCGGCTGCGCGTCATCGGCGCCATGGCAATGCGGTTGGTAAGCGTTAAAGAGCCGAACTGAACGGGTGAAAAGAGTAGATGACTCATTTTAATTTTTTGTTTTGGTCCGGCTGTGTAACGTATCCATACATTTAAAAGTTTGGATGTATCGGTGGAAATTTTTTAAGCCAGTTTATTCAGAAAGCCTGACAGGTCTTTCAATCCATCTTTATTTAAACTGAGTTTCTGGTTGCGACCTTCTTTCTGGGAGTTGACCAGTCCACTGTCAATCAGCGTTTTGACGTGGTGGGATACGCACGGTTGCGAGAGTCCGGTCATCTCCTGAATATCTGAATTGTTCAATGTGCCTTTTTCGGAAAGAGCTACTAAAATTTGCAGCCGGTATTTATCAGCAATGGCACCGGAAGCCTTTTCAATGAATTTACAGTCCATTCGAATTCGGACCCGAGGGTCCGGTTTGGTATACGGGGTCTTGGTAGTACTACATAACGGCCCATGAGTCCGTTCGCAATAATGCAAAATTGAATAACTTTCTTCACATATTCTAAGTATACGGCCGTAAATTAAGTCTTATCGGTCAGGGAGTCAAAATGTTATAGGCCTATGAGCGGCTAGGCCGAACCACCGCATTGGCCCCCGGTCTGGTCGGTGAACAGTGGTTGGGCCTCAAGCTGGTTAGTCGGTTGAATGACCGGGATGAGGGGTTGGGGTGGGTATTTTAATCAGAAAGCGTTTGCAGATGCGCCGGTTTTGGATCTTGGTTTATTTCATGCTGGCGGTTTTTTCCGGCAGCCTCGCTCAGCCGTCAACGATCACGTTGCGGGCCGCAGCTCCCTTTCCGTTCGGGGCCGCCCTGAACCCGAATTTGTTGAAAGCCAATACGGTATATCGCCAGATTGCCGCCCGCGAATTCAGCAGCGTCACGGCCGAGAATCATTTGAAAATGCACGTCGTTCATCCCGAACAGGACCGGTATAACTGGTCGGGCGGGGATACGCTGGTGGTTTTTGCGGAACGAAACGGGCAACGAATACACGGTCATACGCTGCTCTGGCATCAGGCCGTACCGAAGTGGGTGCGAGCGTTTCAGGGTGATTCAACGGCCTGGGAACAGCTAATCAAAACGCACATCCAGACCGTTGTGCAGCATTATAAAGGCCGGATTGCGGCCTGGGATGTGGTCAACGAAGCCTTTGACGAAGACGGAACGCTGCGAAAAAGCATCTGGCTCGAGCACCTCGGCCCGGATTATATCGCCCGCTGTTTCCGGTACGCCCGCGAAGCGGATCCGGCGGTTCAGCTGTTTTACAATGATTATAACCAGGAAAGCAGCCCGAAAAAACTGGCGGCTATCCTGGCGATGGTAGCGGATTTTAAAAACCGGGGTGTTCCGATCGACGGAATCGGTTTGCAGATGCACACGAATACGAACCAGTCGGATGACCGGATTGAAACGGCGGTCCGGCAAACGGCAGCCACGGGCTTGCGGGTCCATATTTCGGAGCTGGACGTTCGGATCAACCCGGAGAAAAAACCGGCCCTGGTGCCGACCGACGCCCTTCTGGACAAACAGAAGCAGAAATTTGCCACCATTGTCCGGCTTTATAAAACCGCCGTGCCGAAAGCGCAGCAACATGGCATTACGATCTGGAACATCGGCGACGGCGACAGCTGGATTCCCAATTTCTGCCAGTGTCCGGATTACCCGCTGCCGTTTGACAAAGCCTACGCCAAAAAACCGGCCTACGATGGCATTCTGGACGGATTGAAATAAAATCGGTTGAAAGCACAGCCTTCAACCGATCGGATTCTACCCGGTTTGGGGGTTTGCTACAACAGTTTGTTTTAAAACTGAATCCCTACGTTCAGGCCCGGCCACATCCGTACCCGTACCTGCTCGTCGTCCCACCGGCGGTGGTAGGTTCGGTCAAATACGTCCCAGCTAACCCATTCCGTCCCGACGCCCTCGTTGGTTTCAAACCCGGTCACCTGCACGTTGAAGGTAGGCGTGACGGTCAGGGCAATGCGGTTGTGCAGCGGGAAGATAAAACTCAGCCGGACCTGGTTCAGCAGGTTGAGTTCGTCCCAGTAGTTGCCTTCTTCCTGGATCTGGTAGGTCATCGCTTCGATGCTGAGCTGATTGCGTTGGCCGATAAACTGGTTGGTCCCGATCCCGTAGCCGTAGCCCCAGCGGAGGTTTTCCCAGCGGGCATTTCCGCCTTTGGGCCAGGCCGCGCCGAGGGCGAAGATGTTGTAAAATTTGCGGTTTCCGCCCATTTTGTAGCCGATGTTGGCGTGCAAGGCTTCTCCGCCCCAGGCTTCAAACCGGTGGTAACCGTTTTTGGCGAGGTTCAGAAAACCGATCTGCGCGCCATCGACGTTCTCGGCAATGTTGATCAGACCGATCTGGGTGCCTTTGACCCGTTTGGCAACGTTGGCAATGCCGGCAATCTGGATGCCCTCTACGGATTCGGCGATATTGGTAATGCCGGCAATCTGCGCCCCTTTGACGTGCGTCCCGCTAATATTGGCAATACCGGCAAACTGGGCACCGTTGACGGTTTTTCCGACCACGTTGGCGATGCCACCGAACTGCGCACCGTATAGGGGGCCGCCGACTACGTTGACAATACCGGCAAACTGCGCACCGTCCACTTCATTCCGAACCCCGTTCAGAATCCCCGAAAACTGGGCCCCCTTCGCATAATCTTTTTCCAAACTGAAGATACCGCTGAACTCCGCACCGTCCAGCGCGGCCGCGTAACCGCCGATGGCGTTGATGGACACCCGGTTACTGAACAGACCGGCCGCCAGCCCATTCGTGCTCAGGGGCGGCACAAAACCGATCTGGATCGGACGTTTGGGATAACGGTTTTGCCGGGCTTCACTCAGTTGCGTCCGGAGTGAATCCGAATCCTGCGAGAAAGCGGATGAGAAGGAATAAAAAAGTGAGGCTGTTAATAAAACTAACTTTTTCATGTTGTTCACTGGTTTGTGTTTACTGTTGTATCGGATAGCGTTGGTGATCCGGTTTTCCCCGAATCTGCCCGTATGACCGCTATCCCGGGCAATACCCCCATCCGGCTCCGAAAAAAAATCTTTACCCAAAACACGCCGGGGGCTTACCTTTGCGGTGAAATACCGCTCCGCCCATGAACCGCATCGATCGACTGACCGCCATTCTGATTCATCTTCAAACCAAGCGTGTAGTGAAAGCGCAGGAGCTGGCCAAGCGTTTTGGGACCAGTTTGCGGACGATTTATCGGGACATCCGGTCGCTGGAGGAAGCGGGCGTGCCGATTGGTGCCGAAGCCGGTATCGGGTATTTTCTGGAAGATTACCATTTGCCGCCGGTGATGCTGACCCGCGAAGAAGCGTCGGCTTTGCTGTTTGGGGCCAAAGTGATTGAAAAATTCGCAGATGAGTCGATTCGGGCGGAGTTTGAATCCGCCTTGTATAAAATCAAATCCGTACTGAAACGGACGGACCAGGAACACCTCGAGGCCCTGGAGCCGCGAGTTCAGGTGGCCAAACGGCCCGCAACACCCCCGTTTTCGGACATGCTGCTGGCGGATATTCAGCGGGCCATCGGGATGCGGCAGGTGTTGAAACTGGATTATCATTCGGCCTATAAAGGAGAAACTACCGATCGGGAGGTCGAACCCGTGGGGCTCTATCACTACGGTTCGGGCTGGCACCTGATTGCCTTTTGCCGGCTTCGGCAGGATTACCGCGATTTTCGGGTGGATCGCATCCGGAAACTGACCCATACCGGCCATACGTATTCGAGTCAGAACCTGCTTTCCTTACCGGCTTACCTCGAACAAATCCAGCAGACGCAGAATCTGGAGGAGGTGGTGATCCGGTTTCACAAAAACGTTGTCCGGCATATTCAGGAAATGAAGTACAGCTACGGCTACGTGTCGGAAGAGGTCGTTGGCGACGAAGTTCGGATGCGGTTCATGACGCAATTCGTCAGGGGAGTGGCGCACTGGCTGCTGATGTTTGGCAACCAGGTGCGCGTGGAAAGCCCGGCTTCGCTCCGCGAAACCATGAAAGAGCTGGCGCTGGAGGTGCAGGAGCATTATCTCCAACTGTCTTGACTGCTGACACACCGTTGTCACTACCGGGCATTTACTTTGGGGCATCGACCAACTATCTTTTCACGATGCAACTCAAAAATGCTCCATCGCTCACCACACTGGCTTTTTCAACCCGGACAACTCTCCCTGAGTTAAATGCGTTCGTCCGAACGGTGGCGCGGCAATTATACCGCGAAGCGGCCCGGCTGGATCTCGAAGTTACCGGTCCGATTATCTGGCAATATGAGGGCGTTGACGGAAAACCAGACACGATTTTTGCGCTGGATATTCTATTGCCGATTCAATCCGCCCAGGGCGAACCGGCAGATAATCTCGCGTTTAAGCAAGTAGCGGCCTTTTCCTGTGCTTCGGTCGAGCATCTGGGGCCCTGGGATGAACTAGTGATCGTTTATCCTTCCCTGCGGAGCCGATTGGTGCAGAAAGGCTATCAGCAAGGCGCATTGAGCCGGGAGGTTTACATCAATATGGATTTTGACAATCCGGCTAATAATGTAACCGAAATTCAGGTGCAAGTTCTTTAAAAATCATCCGCCATGAAACTGAACGCAGGCATTATTACCAACAAACTGGCCGAAACCAAAGCGTTTTACCAAACCGTGCTGAACTTCGGCGTGACGTTCGAAAATGACTTTTACCTGTTGCTGCACACGCCGAATCAACAGGCCGAACTGAGTTTTCTGCTACCCAACCACCCGACGCAACGCCCGATCTTTCAGAAACCATTTGCGGGTGAAGGCGTATACCTGACGATTGAAGTGGACGATATCGACGCCGAATACGAACGCATCCGCTCGCTGAACGTTCCGGTTTCCATCGAACTGCGCGACGAACCCTGGGGCGACCGCCATTTTGCCATCGTGGACCCGAACGGAATCGGGATTGACCTGGTGACGTATTCGATTCCGGAATGAGAGTGTTTGGGTGCCAATGTTTTCAGAAATTCTGCCATTGCGCGCCGTGAACCGAAATCCGGGAAGAGTCAAGGGGATTCCAGGATAGAATAATCGTAAGTTTATCTTTATGGGGTAAGCTTACGATTCATTTTTATATCTTTCTGATGGTCAGTGATTCCAACCTGCGCCGGTTTTTTGAGGTCTTCGTTAAAAGAATCGATTGACGCGCTCATGAAAAAATCTACTTATTATCTGGCGTTACTTACCATGGTCCTATTGATGGCGGGCGCTTGTCGTAAGGATAAAGATCTCAATCCGGAATTGCCTTGTGGGATGGAAGACCCAATTAATGAGTTAAAATGGCTGAATGACCAGTTTAAGTTATTCATGGGCGGCCCCTCCATCAATGGAATAATTTTTTATCGCTACGAGAATAAAGCAGTGATTGAAGTGCAAAATGGTTTGGCCAGCTCGACCAACCAACATCAATACCATTGCAACGGCGAGAAACTAAACCTGGACGATCCGGACGATTTTGCCCGGTATAAGAAAAACCGGAAACTGATCCGGGTAGTGTACGGGACTAATCTGTGGAATTGGTAATGTCCTTTTTAGCTTTTACTGCGATTCTGACCTTTTTTTGAGCCAGTCTTTCACCGCCGGGCCGGTCCCAAACGGCCACGGTTTTAACTCGTTGATGGGCACGAGTTTATAGGCCTGAAGTTCTTCTTCGTCGATTTGGATTTCGCCCCACGCCCGCACGTGGTAGGCAATGATCACTTCGTTGCGCTGATAAAACGTGTAGACGCCGAGCCGCTCGACAATCTCGGCTTCCAGTCCGATCTCTTCCTTGATTTCCCGCAAAACCGCCTGATTGGGTTCTTCGCCCGGTTCCAGAAAACCGGTTACCAGGCCAAACCAGTCGGCAGGCCAGCCCCGGTTCTGGATCAGAACCACGGTATCGTTTTCGTATTCGACAATGGCACCGACAACCGGCAGCGGGTTGTTCCAGAAAATGTAACCACAGGTCGCCGAACAAAGCAGTCGTTCGCGCCCACCCGCAACGCCTTTGGTCAGGGACTGGCCGCATTGGGGGCAAAAATTCATTTTTGGCATGAGGATCCTACAAGGATTTGCGGTGAAGATAAACAGCCCCGTTCGGATTTCCGTATATTTGCAACTCATTTAATAAAAGTTACTTTGCCGAGATTGCTGGCCCTTGATTACGGAACAAAACGCACCGGTCTGGCGGTGACGGATCCCCTGCAACTCATTGCGACGGCCCTGGAAACCGTGCCGACGCACCAGTTGCTGGACTACCTGAAGCAGTATGTGGCCCGTGAACCGGTGGAAGCATTTGTGGTGGGGTTGCCCACGCGCCTGGACGGCTCGGACACCGACAACACCCCCCGGGTGAAGGCGTTTGTCGAAAAGCTGAAAACCGCTTTCCCGGCCATTCCGGTACACTGGCATGACGAACGGTTTACCTCTTCGATGGCGTTGCAGGCGATGATTGCGGGCGGTACGAAAAAGAAAGACCGGCGCGAAAAAGGCAATATCGACAAAGTGAGTGCAGTCATTATTTTACAATCCTTTATGGAATCCCAACGGTGATGATTTACCCCATAATAGCGTACGGCGACTCGGTTTTGCGGAAACGGGCGCAGGACATTGAGAAAGGAAGTATCGATGTCAAAAAATTCAGCGAAGATCTGTTCGAGACGATGTACAACGCATCGGGCATCGGGCTGGCGGCTCCCCAGGTTGGCAAAAGCATCCGCATGTTCGTTGTTGACGGCACGGCCCTGAACGACGACGAAGAAGAGGATGACAAAGACCCTAGTCTGGACGGCTTCAAGAAGGTGTTTGTGAACCCCGAAATCCTGGAAGAAGACGGTGATGAATGGGGATTTGAAGAAGGCTGTCTGAGTATTCCGCAAATCCGGGGGGAGGTGTTTCGGCCCGAAATCGTCAAAATCAAGTATTACGATACCGACTGGAACGAGCATATCGAAGAATACGATGGCATGGCCGCCCGCATCATCCAGCACGAATACGATCACCTCGAAGGGAAACTTTTTACCGATTACCTGCCCCCGCTGAAACGCCAGTTGCTGAAGAAAAAACTGGCCGATATCACGAAAGGAAACGTGAAGGCCGATTATAAAATGAAGTTTCCGAAATAGTTGTTTTGAACAGGAAGAAAGGAGGAACGATACCAACTCCCTTCTTCCCGTTCTCCCTTCTCCATGCTCCACCTCACGCTGATTCAAACCGTTCTTCACTGGGAAAATCCGACGGCCAATCGGGCGATGCTGGAAGAGAAAGTCTTCGCGCTGCCCGAAAAAACCGACCTCATTGTGCTGCCGGAAATGTTTACGACCGGTTTTACGATGAACGCCCGGTCGCTGGCCGAACCCATGAACCTGACGACGTTTCGCTGGCTGAAACAGATGGCGGCCCAAACCGGCGCGGTCGTGACGGGCAGTTACATGGTGCAGGAAAAAGGGCAGTTCTACAACCGGCTGATCTGGATGGAACCCGATGGTTCGTTCGATACCTACGACAAACGCCACCTGTTCCGGATGGCGGACGAAGACCGGACCTATACCGCCGGCACGAAACGGCTGATCAAATCCTGGAAAGGCTGGAACATCTGCCCGCTCATTTGCTACGACCTGCGGTTTCCGGTCTGGAGCCGTAATACCGGGTTAGCGTATGACTTGCTGCTCTACGTTGCCAACTGGCCCGCGCCCCGCCGTACGGCCTGGAACGCCCTGCTCCAGGCCCGGGCCATCGAAAATCTGGCGTATGTCGCGGGCGTAAACCGGGTCGGGGAAGACGGCAACGGGCATGCGTACGCGGGCGATTCGTCGCTGATCGATCCGAAAGGAGAGGTTCTTTTCCGGCAGGATCAGAGCGAAGCGGTTTTTCAAACCACGCTGTCGCTGGACGAATTGCGGGCGTACCGGGAGCGGTTTCCGGCCCATCGGGATGCCGATGACTTTCAGATTATTTTCTGAAACCGCTGCAAAAACCGCCGGAATTTCCCGCCGTTCCGTATAAATATTTAAATAATACGCACTTATCGTTCGATAGTTAGTAATTTTGTGACTGGGCAGCAAAGCCCGGTTTTTGAATTAATCACCTTATATCTCATGTCTGCATCGGTAGAAACTGCCAGTTTATTGGCAGACCGCATTGTCGCGCTGGAGGAATCGTCGACCCTGGCGATGACCAAAAAAGCCCGCGAACTGGCCGCTCAGGGCCACAAAGTGATCAGTCTCAGCGTTGGCGAGCCTGATTTCAAAACGCCGAAACACATTTGCGAAGCCGCCAAGCAAGCCATCGACGAAGGCTACCACGGTTATTCGCCCGTAGCGGGTTATGCCGATCTGCGGAAAGCCATTGCAGATAAGTTTAAACGGGAGAATAAGATCGACTGGAAACCGGAAAACATCGTGGTTTCGACGGGTGCCAAACACTCGCTGGCGAACGTGATTCAGGTGCTGGTCAACCCCGGCGACGAAGTCATCATTCTGGCCCCGTACTGGGTGAGCTATTCCGAAATGGTGAAGCTGGCCGAAGGGAAGTCGGTGATTCTGAACGGGGCCTTTGAAAACGATTTCAAAGTAACCGCCCGGCAACTTGAGGAGGCCATTACCGATCGCACGAAAATCATCATGTACGCGTCGCCGAACAACCCGACGGGCTCGGTCTACAGCGAGGAAGAACTGCGGGCCATTGGCGCCGTAGTGGCCAAACACGAAAACGTGTTTGTGCTGGCCGACGAAATTTACGAACACATCAATTTTACGGATAAGGGACATTTCAGCATCGGGTCCATCCCGGAGATCAAGGACCGCGTCATTACCGTTAACGGGGTTGCGAAAGGTTTTGCGATGACGGGCTGGCGGATCGGTTACATCGGTGCCGCCAAATGGATTGCCGACGGCGTTGAAAAATTGCAGGGACAGGTGACATCCGGAACCGGCTCGATCTCCCAGCGGGCGACCATTGCCGCCCTGAACGGCCCGATGGAACCGACGTACGAAATGTCGAAAGCCTACCAGCGTCGCCGGGATCTGGTCGTGAAACTGCTGAAAGAAATTCCCGGTTTCAAGGTAAACGTGCCGGAAGGAGCGTTTTACGCCTTCCCGGATATCAGTTATTATTACGGCAAATCGGATGGTGAAACGACCATCAACAATTCCGATGATTTTGCACTCTGGCTGCTGAACAAAGCCTACGTGGCGACGGTAGCCGGTTCCGGTTTTGGAGCTCCCTACGGTTTACGGATTTCGACGGCTGCTTCCGACGAAGCCCTGGCCGAAGCCGTGCAGCGGATCAAGGATGCCGTGGCGACCTTGAAGTAATTTTAGAAAAAGAGGATAGACAAGAGAGAAACGACCACACGGCCAACGGGTGGGGTCGTTTTTCTCTTGTCTTACGTCTGTCATCTTTGCTCATTCATCAAGCATTAACTTACACTTCTTATGTCTACAGAAACATCCACCTACGTTCCCTACAAAGTTAAGGACATCGCATTGGCCGAGTGGGGCCGCAAGGAAATCAAGTTGGCCGAAGCCGAAATGCCGGGTTTGATGGCGCTTCGGCAGGAGTTCGGACCGTCGAAACCGCTGGCCGGTGCGCGCATTGCGGGCTGTCTGCACATGACGATCCAAACCGCCGTGCTGATCGAAACGCTGGTGGAGCTGGGGGCCGAAGTAACCTGGTCGTCGTGTAACATCTTCTCCACGCAGGACCATGCCGCAGCCGCCATCGCAGCCGCTGGGATTTCGGTCTACGCCTGGAAAGGAATGAACGAAGAAGAGTTTAACTGGTGCATCGAACAGACGCTGTTTTTCGGCGAAGAAAAGAAGCCGCTGAACATGATTCTGGACGACGGCGGTGACCTGACCAACATGGTTTTTGATGTTTATCCGGAACTGATTTCGGGCATCAAAGGCTTGTCGGAGGAAACCACCACGGGGGTTCACCGGCTGTACGAGCGCATGAAAAACGGCACCCTGCACCTGCCCGCGATCAACGTGAATGACTCGGTAACAAAATCGAAATTCGATAACAAATACGGTTGCCGCGAGTCGCTGGTGGATGCCATCCGGCGCGGAACGGACCTGATGCTGGCCGGTAAAGTGGCCGTTGTGGCCGGTTACGGGGATGTAGGCAAGGGCTCGGCGGAATCGCTGCGGGGCGCCGGTTGCCGCGTGCTGGTGACGGAAATCGATCCGATCTGTGCGTTACAGGCCGCCATGGACGGTTATGAGGTAGTCACGATGGACGAAGCCGCTACCCGCGCGAACATCTTCGTGACGGCTACCGGTAACATCAACATCGTAAAAGACCGTCACTTCAAGGCAATGAAGGACAAAGCCGTGGTGTGTAACATCGGTCACTTCGACAACGAAATCGACATGGCGTGGCTGAACAAAAACTACGGTTCGACCAAGAGCCAGATCAAACCGCAGGTGGATCTGTACGACATCGACGGCAAGGAAATCATCGTGCTGGCTGAAGGCCGTCTGGTGAACCTGGGCGTGGCGATGGGGCACCCGTCGTTCGTCATGTCATGCTCATTCTCGAACCAGACGCTGGCCCAGATCGAGCTGTGGATCAATTCCGACAAATACGAAAACAAGGTGTATATCCTGCCGAAACACCTCGACGAGAAGGTAGCGGCCCTGCACCTGGCGCATGTCGGGGCAAAACTGGAAAAACTGGATCAGGATCAGGCGGAATACATCGGCGTCACCGTCGAAGGACCGTTCAAATCGGAACTGTACCGGTATTAATTAAATGATGAGTTATGAATGATGAATTAAAACGCGACAGCAATTCATCATTCATCATTTTACAAAGCGCGGTTTCGGGAACGGGGCCGCGCTTTTTGCGTTGTATCGTTACGTTTAATAGGACTGCCCGGGCAACGGTTTTACCCGGTTTCAGGAAATAACGCCTGCAATTCAGGACGCGTAACTAACAGTTGAGACTGAAAATAACTCATTTGGTCTAAAAGCCGCTTTGCCGGTCTTCGATAGGCAATATTTTCGTTGAAAATACGCCATGAGCCTGTGAGATTCTGTCTGAAAACCGGTTGTCTGACCATTGCCCTGTTCTTTCTTTTCCTGCGTTTGTCCGCCCAAAGCGAATCCGGCGGGACGATTACCGGCTCGGTGCAGGATGCGGGTGGCAAACCGCTGGAGCTGGTGAATGTGCTGCTGGTCAGGGCCGGTGATTCAACCGGGCGGGCAGAGCCGCTCGTGAAAGGTGCGGTTACCACTTCCCTCGGCCTGTATAGCTTTGAATCCATTCCGGCGGGGACCTACCGGGTGGCCGCCACCCGGGTGGGTTCTCAGAAAACCTATTCCGAGCCGTTTACGCTTGCCGATCAACAGCGGCCGCACGCCCTGCCGCCCCTGATGCTTCAGGAAGAAGCCCGGCAACTCACCCATGTGACGGTCAAAGCCCGGAAACCGTTCATTGAACAGCAGATTGATAAAACCGTTCTCAACGTCGAAAACAGCCTGGTAGCCAGTGGAGGAACGGCGCTCGAAGTGCTCGAAAAAGCGCCCGGCGTGGTGGTCGATCTGCAATCGGAACGAATCAGTCTGCAGGGCCGCGAAAATGTTCTCGTCATGTTCGATGGCAAGCCCACCTACCTGTCGGCGGCTCAGGTGCTGGAGTTACTGCGCAATACGCTCAGCAATACCATCGAAAGTATTGAACTGATCACCAATCCGTCGGCCCGCTACGATGCGGCTGGAACGGCGGGCATCATCAACATCCGGCTGAAACGTAACGCGTCCGGCCAGCCGCTGAACGGCACCTTCAGCGCTGGGGTCGGTTACGGTCGTTTTCCCAAATACAATACCGCCCTGACGCTGAACGCCCGGCCGGGGCGCTGGAGTTTATTCGGGAATTACGCCTTCGATCAGCGCGACTACTGGTCGGTTGCGGCAATTGACCGCCGATTACCGACGACCCTGATTCGTCAGCATAACGACCGGCCCATTCAGAATACCACGCACACCTTCCGGTTCGGGGCGGATTATGCGCTGACCAGCCGCACCACGCTCGGGCTGATGGCCAACGGCCTGAACACCGCCGGGAAATCGCAGGGTGGGGCCGAAAGTGATCTGTACGAATCCGACAGGCTTGTGTCGTCCCAGAAAACCGACAATGACCACCGGCGCAGCATCGAGCGGCTGGCTGTCAACGCGAACCTCCGGCACCAGTTCGACACGACCCGCCGGGGAGGGAATGGCCACGAATTGCTGGTCGATCTGGATTATTCGGATGCGTCGTTTCATCCCATCGAGAAATTTGAAACCCGGTATCTGGCTCCGTCGCAGACCGAAACCGGTCCGCGCTCGTTACAGCGGCTGAACACGCTTTCGAAAGCCATCATTCGGGCCGTTAAAGCCGATTATCGCTATCCGTTCGACCGGCGGACGACACTGGAAGCGGGCTGGAAAAGCAGCCTGGTAACCCTCAGCAACGATTTAATGGCCGAAACCGGGCAGGCCGAAGCGGGCCAGCCGGTTCCCTGGCGGCTGGACAGTGGCCGGACCAACCAGTTTGAATACCGCGAACGGATTCACGCGGCCTATCTGACCGGGCGCCGGATCTGGGGCGAGTGGACGTTGCAGGTGGGTCTTCGGGCGGAGCAAACGCAGACCGATGCGCGGTCGGTGACCACCCACAGCACGGTTTCCCGCAGCTACCTCAACCTCTTTCCGAGCGTAACCCTGACCCGAAAAGTGGGCCAAAAACACCAGTTTCAGTACACCTTCAGCCGCCGGATCGATCGACCGAATTACCAGTCCCTGAATCCGTTCATTCGCGTTTTTGATCCTTATGCCTACCAGCAGGGCAATCCGTACCTGAAACCGCAATTTACCGATGCCTTTCAGGTGGGCTACAGCTACCAGGAGGAAACGACGGTGAGTGTGGGCTACACCCGAACCCGTGGGGTCATTGTGGACATCAACGAGCAAAACGACCAGACCGGCGTGACCCGGATTACGTTCGTCAACCTGTCGGAACTCCAGAATCTGAGCCTGAATCTGAGTGCGCCCTACGCCTTCACCCGCTGGTGGTCGTCGCGGCAATCGGCGAGTATTTTTCACAATACCTACCGGGCCAGCGTAGGCGATACGCCATTGAATTATAGTCAGTTGTCGGCCAGTCTGACCAGCAATCACACCTTCGTGCTGCCCCACGGCCTGAGCGTGGAACTGACGGCTTCCTACAATTCGCCCTACATATACAGCCAGAACCGTATGCAGGGATTCGGGCAACTGTCGATCGGGATGCAGAAAAGCTTCTGGCGGAAAAAAGCTGTTCTCCGGTTCAATTGGAGCGATTTACTGCAAACGCATCGGTTCTACGGCAAAGTCCGTTTTCAGAATATGGATTTCCGTTTTGCGACTTACACCGAAACCCGGGTGGCCCGGCTAACATTTACGTACAATTTCGGCAATAAAGAAATGAAGGTCATCCGCCCGCGCCGGACGGTTTCCGAAGACGAACAAAACCGGATGAATTAGGCCCTCAGGGCTTTAATCCCCTGTTATAGCTAAAGCGGACCTTCACGGGCTTAAGCCCGTGGGGACTGAATCACGGAATTATTCCCATCTACGCGAGGGGCCGATGCTGGTTGGCGGCCCATAATTTCTTATTATTGTGTAGATTTTGGACGTGCATTCATGAAACAATGGTTGGTGGCCGTTTCGGCTTTTTTTCTTTCCCTTTCCGTATTTGCTCAACAACCGCAGCAACCTTCCCAACCCGAACGATATACCCGGCAGGACTCGCTCCGCGGATCGCTCCGCCCCGAGCGGACGTGTTATAATGTCGGTTTTTATCACCTGGATTTAACCGTCGATCCGGCCACCAAGTCGATTGCCGGGAGCAACACGATCCGGTACCGGGTCCGGACGCCCTTCAAACGCATGCAGATCGACCTGTTTGACAACCTGACCATCCAGTCGATTACGCAGGGCGGAGAGCCTCTGGCTTATACCCGCGAGGGCCATGCGGTTTTTGTGACGATGAAAGAAGCGCAGGAAACCGGGGAGGTACGATCCATCAAAGTCACCTACCAGGGCCAACCCCGCGAAGCGGTGAATCCACCCTGGGAGGGCGGTTTTTCGTGGAGCAAGGACAGCACCGGCAAAGACTGGGTGGGTGTCTCGTGCCAGGGACTGGGCGCGAGTTCGTGGTGGCCCTGCAAAGACCATCTGTCCGACGAACCGGATTCCATGCGGATGACCTTCCGGGTGCCGCGCGGGTTGAAAGCGGTTTCCAACGGGCGGCTTTTGCAGCAGCAGGATGTGGGAAACAACCAGACCGAATTTGTCTGGGCGGTTTCGTATTCCATTAATACCTACAATGTTACCTTCAACCTGGGCGACTATGTGACGATTAAAGACCAGTATCGCAGCCGGGATTACGAATACCTCGATCTGAATTACCACGTCTTACGCTACAACGAAGAAAAAGCCCGGAAGCATTTTGAGCAGGTCATCGGCATGCTGGATTGCTACGAATGGTATTTCGGTCACTTTCCGTTCTGGCGCGATGGCTATTCGGTGGTGGAAACCCCGTATCTGGGCATGGAGCACCAGAGCGCGATTGCCTACGGGAATAAGTATCAGAACAACGCGTTCGGCTTCGATCCGATTTTGATTCACGAAAGCGCCCACGAATACTTCGGCAACAGCATGACCTGCACCGATCCGGCCGAAATGTGGATTCACGAGGCCTTTGCCACGTACATGGAATCGATTTACGTGGAGAATACGGACGGGTATCCGAAAATGATCAAGTACCTCATGACACAAAAACCGCTCATTAAAAACCAATATCCCCTGATCGGGCCGCGGGGCGTCAATTACGAACACAAGGATACGGATATTTATTACAAAGGCGCCTGGTTGCTGCATTCGCTGCGCTGCGTGGTCGACGACGATAACATCTGGTTTATGGCGCTGCGGAAAGTGGCAAAGGAGCGGAAGCATAAGTTTATAACGACCAAGCAGGTCATCGATATTTTGTGCCGGGAAACCGATAAGGACCTGCGGCCGGTTTTTAACCAGTTTCTGAATTACGCGGCTCCGCCGGTTGTTGAATACCGGGTGGTTGAAAAGGGCGATTACGTGGAAGTGCAGCACCGCTGGATTGCTGATGCCTACGGATTTAATATGCCCCTGAAATACCGGTTTGGCTTCGGTCCCTGGCACACGCTCTATACCACGCGGGAATGGCAGACGACGCTCATCCGGCGGTCGAATGGCTGGCTGAATTTTGGGTACGAACTGCAATATTTTGGGGCCCGGGTCCTGCCGGAACCCGAGAAAATGGACAATTAAGATTCTATGCGAGTTCAAAAAACAGTGCTTCTTCCGGTGCTGGTGCTGCTGATGGTGGCCTGCCAGAAATCCGGCTATCACCTGACGAACCAGACGTATCAACGCATTCAGGTGGATTCGGTGGCCGCTCCGGGCAATACCGCAATGACCCGGTTTCTGGAACCCTACAAACAGAAGCTCGGCCAGACCATGAACGAGGTACTGGTGGAGTCGGCGGTGCCGCTCGACAAAGCCAAACCCGAGTCTGCGCTGAACAATATGCTGGCCGACGCCATTCTGCAATACGGGAGACAGACGCTAGGGGTAGCCGTCGATTGTTCGCACCTCAACTACGGCGGTATTCGGACCAGTCTGCCCAAAGGCCCCATCCGGATCGGGCATATTTACGAAGTGATGCCGTTTGATAACCAACTGACGCTGATGACGATGAAAGGCTCGATGCTGCGTGAGTTTTTCGAATATTTTATCGGGAATCAGGCCGAAGAAAACGCCCTGATTGTGGGTGGAGTGCGGGTGGTGGTGAAGAATAATCTGCTGACCTCCATTACGTTTACAAACGGCAGAACATTTGACCCCAACCAGACGTACACGGTTTTGATGAGTGATTACATCGCCAGCCGGGGGGGCGGAACGGCTTTCCTGAAAGACGCCGTGGCCCGGAAGGATTTCGCCGTGACGATCCGGGACGTTTTTATTGATTATTTTCGGCAACTGGGTAAATCCGGCCAACCCATAAATCCTACGATTGATGGACGCATTTCAATCCAATAGACGCCAGTTTCTGAAGCTCTTCGGGACGGCTGCCGTGATCGGCAGTCTGGCTCCTGACGGTTGGGCCAAACCGAAATCGACTCACCTGACCATCCTGCATACCAACGACGTGCACAGCCGCCTGGAACCGTTTCCGATGGACGGCAGCCGCAACGCCGGTCGGGGTGGAATTGCGCGCCGGGCCACGCTGATCGAACAAATCCGGAAAGAACAGCCCAACGTGCTGCTGTTCGACGCGGGCGATCTGTTTCAGGGAACGCCGTATTTTAATCTATACAAAGGCGAGCCCGAAATTCAGGCGATGAACCTGATGCGGTACGATGCCAGCACGATCGGCAACCACGACTTCGACGGGGGGATGGACAACATGGTGGTGCAGTTCGGGAAAGCCCAATTTCCGTTTCTGATCGCTAATTATGATTTCAAAAATACGACCATGAACGGCCGGACCGAACCGTACCGGATTTTCAAAAAAGACGGTTTAAAGATTGGCGTGTTCGGGCTGGGAATCCAGCCGGAAGGGTTGATTGCCAAAGATTTATACCTGGAAACCCGGTATCTCGATCCCATCGAAACCGCCAATGCCGTAGCGGCAACGTTGCGTAACGAGAAAAAATGCGATTATGTGATCTGTCTGTCGCACCTCGGGTATCAGTATACCGACAAAACCGTTTCGGACCGGGTGCTGGCATCAAAAAGCAGAAATGTTGATCTGATCATCGGTGGCCATACGCACACGTTTCTGGAGGCTCCCGTCCATGTGCTGAACCAGGACGGTTTGCCGGTTTTGATCAATCAGGTCGGTTTTGCCGGGATTTACCTGGGCCGTATCGATCTGATATTCGAACAGGGAAAGGTGAAACAAACGAACGACGCCAAACCGGTTGAGGTCAGGTCGTGAGGGAGAATAGCCGGGTTTTGCGCTAAAATCAAACGTTTACCCGAACCGTTTGAAACCTTACGGGAATGAATCGAGTTATGCAGGCAAGGAGCCTAACTCGATAGAATATGAACCCAAATATTCCACGGACTGACCGGAAGCGCGTAGTGATTGTGGGGGCAGGGTTCGGAGGGCTGCGATTAGCCCGCAAACTCTCAAGCCGGAAGGACCTTCAGGTTGTTCTGATCAATAAGAATAATTTCCACGAATTCCAGCCGCTGTATTACCAGGTAGCTACCTCGGGCCTGGAAGCCAGTTCCATTCTTTTTCCCCTCCGGGCGGTTTTTCAGAACTGCAAAAATGTTCATATCCGCGTGACCACGGTTACGGCGGTGCATCCCGATACCAAAACCATTGATACAGAGCTTGGTCCGATCGAATATGACTATTTGGTGGTTGCTACGGGGGCGGATACGAATTTTTTCGGGATGAAAAACATCATCGAACGGGCATTGTCCATGAAGTCGGTTGCGGAGGCTATTACGCTCCGGAACCGGATGCTTCAGTGCTTCGAA
This sequence comes from Larkinella bovis, assembly GCF_042655385.1. Lineage (NCBI taxonomy): Bacteria > Pseudomonadati > Bacteroidota > Cytophagia > Cytophagales > Spirosomataceae > Larkinella > Larkinella bovis. Next base: position 248,391 of record NZ_JBHSMA010000003.1, read on the forward strand.
GATGCGCTGTCGGTCGACAATATTGACGAAAAAGAAGGTCTTTTGAATGTGGTCGTAGTGGGAGGAGGCCCTACAGGTGTCGAGTTATGCGGAACGTTTGCTGAAATGCGGAAAACCGTGTTGCCGAGCGACTATCCTGAACTGGATTTCCGGATGATGCAGATTTATCTGGTCGAATCCGGGGGAGAACTGCTCGGGCCCATGTCGAAAGAATCGCAGGTCAAATCGCAGGAATACCTCGAGAAACTCGGCGTGGTTGTGCGGCTGAATACCCGCGTTCAGGACTTCGACGGACGGTTTGTGTACATGAACGATGGGACCACCATCCGGACGAATAACCTGGTCTGGGCCGCGGGGGTCCGGGCCAATGCGCTCAACGGTTTACCGACCGAATCGATCGGGCGGGCGGGTCGGCTGCTGGTCAACCGGTTTAGCCAGGTGCAGGGCTTCACGGATATTTTTGCCATTGGCGATATTGCGCTGATGACGGAGGAGAAATACCCGGACGGCCATCCGCAGATTGCGCAACCGGCCATTCAGCAGGGGAGTCATTTAGCCAAAAACCTGGTTCGACTCCTGAAAGGCGAACCGATGCAGGAGTTTCAATACAAGGACCTGGGAACAATGGCGACCATTGGCCGGGGCAAGGCGGTGGTCGATCTGCCGTTCTGGAGTTTTCAGGGGGTTTTTGCCTGGATGGTCTGGCTGTTTGTTCACCTGATGGCTATCGTGGGCGTCAAAAACCGCTTACTGATTTTAATCAACTGGGCCTGGAATTACCTGAGCGATGATCAATCGTTGCGGCTGATTATCAAGCCTAAACTGCCAAAAGGCAATCTGGAAGCTATTAAACAGAAAGTAGAAGACCAGCTAGTGACCAAATAGAAATTAGTCAACTTTTTTGACTATCTCTGGAATTGAAGTTTAAATTTGCGTTTTTCAGTATCCAACCAACGAACGCTTGTGCGTTCCCCAACGTTTGGCGGACATAAATTGTTTATCACCATGGAAGAAACGATAACCAAAACCAAAATTAAACCCAAAAATAGTGGCACCAAGCCGTTGTTCGAGAACCCGATTCTGGAACGTTTGTCCCGTACCCACATCTCCGTACCCATTACGATTTACCTGGTGACCTCCACCTTCTTTTGCTGGTATGCGTTTACGTATACCGACATGTCGGCGGCTTGGATCGGCTTTCTGTTTTTTGCGGGGATGCTGGTATTTTCGCTGGTTGAGTACGCGGTTCACCGGGGGGTATTCCATATGGAAACCGACACCCCGACGAAAGCGAAAATTCAGTATACCTTCCACGGCATTCACCACGAATACCCGAAAGACAAAACCCGGCTGGCGATGCCGCCGGCTGCGGCTGTGCTTGTGGGTGCCACGTTGTTTGGCGTTATGTTTCTGTTGCTGGGTGAAGCTTCGTACGCCTTTTTTCCCGGTTTTTTAGTGGGCTATTCGGGCTATCTGTTCGTGCACTTTATTGTCCATGCGTACGCTCCGCCCAAAAATTTCTTCAAGAAACTGTGGATCAATCACTCGGTTCACCACTACAAAAGCCACGACCGGAACTACGGGGTTTCGTCGCCCCTCTGGGACTACGTGTTTGGAACCTATATGAAATAATCGGGAATCCCAGTTTAGACATGCTCTCCGACTTCGGTATTATTTTATTGTTCATCATTATCGGCCTGGCGTTCGTTGGGCTGATTTTGTTTGTCGGGGGGCTGCTCCGGCCCAACCGCCCTAACCTGGAAAAACTGACGACCTACGAATCCGGCGAAGAACCCGTCGGGAACGCCAATGTGCAGTTCAATGTGCGGTTTTACATCATCGCCATTATTTTCGTTCTGTTCGATGTCGAACTGGTTTTCCTGTTTCCGTGGGCAACGGTTTTCGGTCAGAAACTGTTAATTGAAGAAACGGACGGCTTATGGGGCTGGGTGGCGCTGACGGAAATGCTGCTCTTCGTTGCCCTGCTGGCACTCGGCCTGGCTTATGCCTGGGCGAAAGGCTTTCTGGATTGGGTAAAACCGGAACCGAAAGTGCCGGAACTGAAAACCCGCGTCCCGGCTTCGTTGTACGAAAAAGTGAATCAGAAATACAAAAGAGGGTGAACGGTTTACGGTTCACGGTTTTCAGAGTACGGTTTACAGTGGGCTGACGCATCTATTATGCCATCCTGCGGAGCAACCGTAAACCAAAAACCGTATACCCCATAACTACATGAGTGGATTACTCGATCAACGATTCAAATCCGGCGAGGGGGGCGTGTTGCTGACCACCGCCGAAGACCTCCTGAACTGGGCGCGGCTGTCGTCGCTATGGCCGATGGGCTTCGGGCTGGCCTGCTGCGCCATCGAAATGATGCAGACCTTCGCGTCGGGCTATGACCTGGAACGGTTCGGGATTTTTCCGCGTCCTTCGCCCCGGCAGTCGGACGTGATGATTGTTTCGGGAACCGTTACGTTTAAAATGGCCGACCGCATCCGGCGGTTATACGAACAGATGCCGGAGCCACGTTATGTCATTTCGATGGGTTCCTGCTCCAACTGCGGAGGCCCCTACTGGCAGCATGGCTATCACGTGGTGAAGGGCGTCGATCGGATCATTCCGGTGGATGTCTACGTGCCGGGCTGTCCTCCGCGCCCCGAAGCCCTGATTGGCGGTTTTCTGAAATTGCAGGAAAAAATCCGCAATACCCGGCTTACCGACGAACCGGCTCCCACGGCCCTGCTGGCGCTGGAAGCGGCTGAAACCGCCACGGCAGACGAAGCCGTGGCCTGAAACAAGGCCGGTTTCCAACCCATGAACGCAAGCTGGGGTCCTTACTAATCAAACCCAACAAAACGAGATGAAGACGATCCTGATCACCCTGATGACTATATTTGGTCTGGCCATGTGCCGCGAGAACGACGATCCGACCGGTCCGGAGCTCCGCAATGATGCGATGCTGTACGCCAATGGGCTGGCCTACGACGGTTGCGAACACCATGTGGCCTTGAACTGGAACGATCCGAACAAAGTAATTCGCTACGCCCCCGATGCCGAATCGGTCGGTCTGGTGGAGAGTTTTCTGGGCAATGAGCCGCAGAAGCAGGGAAACATCATTTATAAATTTACGGGCCATAAGCGAACCGTCCAGTGCGGCTGGGGGTCGAAATTTGAAGCCGACGAGATTACGATTGTCTCGATTCGCTAACGTACGGAATGACTTTTTCTGAAATCACCGATCTGCTCGTCGCCCGGTTTGGGCCTGACGTTATACTGCAAACCAACACCACCAATCCGCAGCCTTTTCTGGTTATCCGGACCGACGCGGTTGCGGAGGTATGCGGTTTTCTGCGCGACGATGATCGGTTATTTTTCGATTTTCTGGCCTGCATGACCGGCATCGACAACGGCCCGCAGGCGGCCACGATGGAGGTGGTGTATAACCTGACGTCCATTCCGTACGAACACAATCTGACGCTGAAAGTGGTGGTGCCGCGCAACGCGGAAGGTGAGCCCTTGCCGGTGGTGCCGACGGTTTCTGCCATCTGGCGGACCGCCGACTGGCACGAGCGCGAAATCTACGATCTGGTTGGCGTCCGGTTCGCGAATCACCCGGATCTGCGCCGGATTCTGCTGCCGACCGACTGGGAAGGCCACCCGCTGCGGAAAGATTACCGGGATATGGAAACCTACCACGGCATCCGGGTGAAGTAGTTCGCCGACTCGGTATCATTTGGTATAATGCAGCAGGCCCGTTAACTTGTGCCTTTTTCCGAGTAGACCTGAGCCATTGTTTCCATGCCAACGCTGCGTTGTGTCACCATGCCGGTTTTCTGCCTTCTTTTGATCCTGTTTTGCGGTCAACAGCCGGAGGCTTTCGGCCAGTCGAAAGCCGATTCGGTGACGGTGCAAGGGCGCATCAAAAACCTGACGGTTCAACTCTACCGCCAAAGTCCCAACGTCACGATTTCGCGGAACAATATCCTGCAGGCCAGCCGTGAAATGGCCCGTCCGGCTCCGCTCGAACCCGATGGTTCGTTCCGGGTGACGCTGCCGCTGGTCTATCCCTACGAAGAACTCTATTTCAATTTTGGTCAGATTTCAACGGCTTTTCTGGCGTCGGCTGGCACCGTTGAGATTGCGCTCGACGCCGATTCCCTCTTTTTGTCCGAAGCGCCGTTTCGCTTTAGCGGCACCAATGGGCAGGTAAACAATCAACTGACGCGTTACAAGGCGTTTGAGTTTAAGAATAAACCGAAAATCGATAACCGGGTGCTTTCCCGACGGCTGTATGGGCGCTCGGCGGAAGACAGCCGGAAGATTCTGACGAACGAGTTTATGGCTACGTACGAGAAATACCGCCAGACTCACGAGGTGTTGCCATTACTGGATCAATATTTGAGGTCGACTGTTCAGTACGAAGTTGCGGTTTTCCTGTACGACAAAGCGCTGGCGGAGCAGGATACCCGCCTAGAGAGCAATGTGTCGAGCGAGAAATTACGTCCCGCCGACGATCTGTTCCTGACGGTTCAGCGGGCAACGGCTATGGAGCGGTTTTCGACCTACGCCGGTTCGCGCGTGACGGAGTTGTCATTGACAGGTTCGGGGCGCGGAATTCCGGTGGCCACCTTTGCGCGGCTGGTTGATCGCTATGTATCGGACCTGTCGGAAACGGAACGCGCGCGGATCGATGAACTAAAAACCGGCCGCGCCGGGGCCAACCGCGACATGCCGATGTTACAGCGGATTTTACAGCGCCATGAGGACAAGCTGACCAAGTTGTTGACCTACGAAACGACCATGGCGCAATACCGCAAAACCGTGGACAGCACTGGTCTGGATTACCTGAAAGCGCAGTTTCTGGCGATGAATCTTTCCAGCATCGAACTGAAAAATCAGGAGTTGCTGTACCAGCACATTCAGCCGCAGGTGGGCGACAACCATTACCAGCTTTCGCTGGAGGAACTCTACCGGCTGGAGGTAAAGGACAGCGCAACCGTCCGGGAAGTGGCCGCGAAGTTCGGCGACCAGTCGCTGAACGAGCCCGTGGAAGTATTGCCGGAGGTTACGCTGTTGCGGGCGTCCCAATACGGCAAGGAACTTGTCGACCAGATTCGGAAACAGGCTCAGGGGCGATTGGTTTACCTGCTGGCCTGGTCGACGGACGTGGAACCTTCGCGGCAGGAAGCCCTGGCCGCCCGGGCGTTGCAGGAGCGGGTAGGCAGCCGGGATGTGTTGTTTGCCTACGTGTGCGGTAACGAAACGTCCCTGGTGCATTGGCGGGAGTGGGTGGCCAAAAACAAGCCGAAAGGGCTGCACGTCTATGTCGAAAGCGACCAGCTGGGCAGTTTGTTAGGCCAGCTCCGGACCGAATTCGTTCCGGCGGCCGGGCTGGTGGGGCGCGATGGGAAATTTGTGAAGCGGAACGCACCCCTGCCATCCAAACTCGACGACGTTTTGAAACTTCTTCGGGAAAATTTGTGAGCTTTGTCGGATCGATTGTGGCTGTGAAAGGCCAAAGCGGAATCGAAGGCTGATTCGTTGCCTATTGATCGACAACCGAGATACATCTCTATTACTATACATTAATGTTATCCCCTTTCTTTTTTTCAGTGCGAACGTACCGATTCGCCCTGCTGCTATTGCTTGGTGTTATCCTAACAACCTTTTATCGTAGAACTGCCCATTTTGATGATGCCTGGTTTGCCGAACAGTCGTACTGGCTGGTACGGGATGGCCTGGTGCGGTCGGAATTGTTTCATGGCTACAATGGGTGGGGTGACCAGATATACGTCTTCCACAAACTCTTTATTTATACGGGAGCCTTATTTATGCATATAGCGGGCTTCTCGTTAGCGGCCAGTAAACTGCTGACGATTCTGTGCGGTAGCGTAACAGGCTGGTTACTCTGGCGTTACGGTCGTAGAAACCCGCCCGAGCAGCAGTGGCTAAGCCTACTGTTTTATTTTGGCTGCGGTACCATCATTCGGTATTTCTGTGTGAATCGCCCGGAGATGATGTGTATGATGCTGGGGTTTGCTTCTTATTGTGCGCTTGATTCTTCGTCCGATGAAAAGCCAGCACCGAAGGTGGTTCTGGCGGGCGTATTCGCGGGTTTAGCGGCACTGACCCACTTGAATGGCTTAATCTATCTGGCGGCTGGAGCGGGTTGGTTATTGGTACGAACGGGCTGGCGCCCGACGATCACGTTCAGTATCGTAGGAGGACTGACGTTCAGTTTCTACGGCCTGGATGCTTTTGTCGATGGAAATATCGATAAGATGATCGTTCAGTTTCTGAACGATCCGGCCACCCAATCCGGTTTTAACGTGCTGGATAAAGCCATGGTGATGCTCAACTACCATCAATTGTTTTTTCATAGCATCCATGAAGTCCCTCTGAGTGCGTTAGCCGTAATAAGCCTGTTGCTGATCAGACGCCGACTTTATCGATGGGAGCCCGTAAGCATCTACTTTACGTTCCTTTTTAGTAGTTTCTGGTTGTTATCGAAAAGCAATTTTGATTTTTATTATATTCTTTTTGTACCCTGGTTATCGCTTTTAACGGCCGGTTATTTAGTCAACTATAAAACCTATGCCAGGCTAAGGCAGAAACGGATTTTAAAAGTATCACTAGTCGGTTATTACCTTTTTGCCCTTGTTAGTACGTCGTTCGTGCTGCATGAGAATTATACGAAACCGTACGTTGAAGCCTATAATGAAGAACTGGCCCGCTATATGCCGCAGCGGCAGGCAAAAGTTTTGGCGCCGATTAGTTTTTTCTTTGGACAGGCCGACCGTTATCAGATTCAGGGCCTTACATCTTATTTTTTTTATGAAGAACGAGGGGAGAAGATTCCCTTATCTTCTTTTTTCGAACAGGCCAGCCGCAAAGGTATTCAGTATATAATTAGTGATCGGTTGAACGAAATGAGCTACCATATTCCGTTAAATGCACCGGCCAAAATAGGGGCGTTTAAACGTATTTATCAAGATAAGTTTTCGTGTATCTACTCTCGCCAGCATTCTTCTCACAGGACCCATTGAATAAAGGTCGTCCGGAAAGTAGGTTCCGGACGACTATCAGGGAATCTGCCGGAGCTTCGTCAATTTAACCGGTACCCCGGCCAGTCGCACGTTCGGCGGGGGCGCAAACTCGTCGGCGTTGAACACCACCTTCGTGCCGGTTTTTCGGACAGTTTCGGGGAGGTTGCAGGGGAAATACCGGGTGCTGTCACTGGTCAGAATATAAAGCCAGGTGCTGGTTTGCGATGTTTCGGCTTCATTGATCACGATCCCCGGTACTTGGCGCAGTTCGGCGGCCTTTTTCCATTCCGCATACGACGGGCAATCGTTGCTGACCGCCACTTCGTTTTCCCAGGGAGCGGTCTGGCAGGCAGCTAAAAGCAATAATAATCCAAACGTCTTCATAACTCTGCGGGCGGTTTTTCTAGTAAGACGCCGAAACGGGGCAAAAGGTTGGGAGGAATGAGGGAATAGTGAATGCCTTACGCGGTCAGTCCATCCGCCCCAAAGCCAAATTTCGAAAGACGATCCAGGTTTATTCCAGCCAAACGCTTGTTTACGCCATTTACTGGTTCATCTCTGGATAAGAACTCGCTGCGCGTAGACTACCTTGGTTTCCGTGCCATCGTACAATCCTATTGTCACGTTGGATAGATTCTGACGTCAAAAATCGTATCAAACATTCGCTTAAAATAATGTATGAGCCATTTTAGCGGTCCATAAAATCATGGATCGCTCATCTCACCTAAGAAGAATTAGTACGCCTTAAATTCTCAATATCATCCAGATCCTTTTGCCTTCCTGTGACTTGCTTGTCCTGGATCAAATCGTCTAGGCTGATAAACACGATATCGATATCTTCGGATTTAAACGATTGCCGCCTTTCGTAGGCTTGCCAAAATCTCAGCGGAGTTTTTAGTTTTGGCAGAAGGTCAAGCGTGTATTCTTCAAATTCAAACCTCAGGAAGGGGGTAAGGTCTATCACTTCTGCATTTCTATGCTCGGATACATCTTTTCCGAGTTGTTCCACGGCCTTGAGCAACCGGGCATGATTTTCGGGGGTAGTTCTGTACCAAAAATCTAAATCGGCCTTCGCTGCCGGCTGCCCATTTTTGCCAATTGTCGGTCTTATATAGCCGTGAAGGGCAACAGCGGTGCCGCCTACGATCAGGTAGTCAACCGCATTTTCATTGAATGTCCTGCAAACGTTGCGGATGGTACTAAGATAATCCATGGACAGCGGCCTTGCCTACGGATGAATTGTTAGCTGAGGATTTTGACTGGAGATATTCGTTTCGTAGAACCGTCATGGCTTCAGCAAATCGCGCATAACGCTCAGCCGCCACGGCAGGGTCTTGCGCTACCGCTGTTGAACTGTTTTTCAGTTCGTCGAAGCTGTTATATCGTGTTTGTTCGGTCATGACAAAAAGTGCCTTTCTTTACTTGATAACAATGAAAGATATGAATCTAGTACAAAAAGTCAAAGGGAATCGTTCAAGTCTTTGACTGTTAATGCGTTTGAGGGAATGGAGTGTGCACAATGTACCAAGATTTTTCCTGATTTTGGAAATTTTTAAAATACCGGCAACCCTTGAGGGGGACCTGCCTCCGTCATTTGGTGCATCCATTGAATTATTTCGTAATTTCGATGGTTCTCAAGGAACTACTTATGGAGAGAATGATGGAAAGACCCCTGACCGACTGGTTGCCGCTGACGAAACAGGAAGTGGAGAAACGCGGCTGGGACGAAGTGGATATTGTGCTGGTGTCCGGGGATGCGTACGTGGATCATCCGGCGTTTGGCACCGCCGTGATCGGCCGGATCATGGAGAGCGAAGGGTTTCGGGTGGCCATTATTGCCCAACCGAACTGGAAAGACGATTTGCGCGATTTTAAAAAATTTGGCAAACCGAAATATTTCTTTGGCGTCACGGCAGGCTGTATGGATTCGATGGTGAACCATTACACCGCCAACAAACGCCTGCGCTCCAACGACTCCTACACGCCCGGTGGCGAAGCCGGTTTCCGGCCCGATTACGCAACGATTGTTTACACCAAAATCCTGAAACAACTGTTTCCCGATGTGCCGGTTTTGCTCGGCGGCATCGAGGCTTCGTTGCGCCGGGTCACGCATTACGACTACTGGCAGGACCGGCTCATGCCGTCCATTCTGGTCGATTCCGGGGCCGATATGCTGGTCTACGGGATGGGCGAGCAGCCCCTGCGCGAAATCCTGAAACTGGTACAGAAAGGCGTGCCGTTTTCGTCGATGCGCAACATCAATCAGGTGTCTTTTCTGCACGATAACCGCACCGAACTGCGGGATTACAACAACTGGAATACCGTGTCGCTGGCGAGCCATGAGGAATGCCTGGAAGATAAAATCAAGTATGCGGCCAACTTCAAGATCGTGGAGGTAGAGTCGAATAAGTGGCAGGCGAACCGGATTACGCAGCAGGTTGGCGACCAGGTGCTGGTGATCAACCCGCCGTTCAAGACGATGGAGGAAGCCGAAATTGATAAATCGTTTGATCTGCCATACACGCGACTGCCGCACCCGAAATACAAAAAACGGGGACCGATTCCGGCCTACGAAATGATTAAGTTCTCGGTCAACATGCACCGGGGCTGTTTCGGGGGGTGTAGTTTCTGCACCATTTCGGCGCACCAGGGCAAGTTCATTGCGTCGCGAAGCGAAAAATCGGTCTTGAAAGAGGTCGACGAAATCACGAAACACCCGGAGTTCAAGGGCTATATTTCGGATCTGGGCGGCCCGTCGGCGAATATGTACCAGATGAAAGGCAAGGATGAATCGATCTGCGCCCGCTGCCAGAGCCCGAGTTGCATTCACCCGGTGATCTGCTCGAACCTCGATACCTCGCACAAACCGCTGACTGAACTCTACCGCAAGGTGGATGCCGACCCCCGGATCAAAAAAGCGTTTGTCGGTTCGGGCGTGCGCTACGACCTGCTGGTTGATGATTTCAACAAAAACAACCAGGACGGCAACCACGACGAATACATGGAGCAACTGATTACGCGCCACGTGTCGGGCCGGTTGAAGGTGGCACCCGAGCATACGTCGGACGATACGCTGCGGATCATGCGCAAACCGTCGTTTAAATACTTCAAGACATTCAAGCAGAAGTATGACCTGATTCAGCAGAAGCACAATCTGAATCAACCGCTGATTCCATACTTTATTTCGTCGCACCCCGGTTGCGAGGAACAGGATATGGCCAACCTGGCCGCCGAAACCAAGGACCTCGGTTTTCAGCTCGAACAGGTGCAGGATTTCACGCCCACGCCGATGACGGTGGCCGAAGTCATTTATTACTCCGGGGTGCATCCGTATACGCTGAAACCCGTCAAAACCGCTAAAACCCGGGACGAGAAGCAGGCGCAAAACCGCTACTTTTTCTGGTACAAACCGGAATACAAGGACTGGATTCGAAACCGCCTGACCAAGCTCAATCGCCCGGATTTGCTCGAGCGACTGCTGGGGAGCCAGAAGAAAGGAACGACCGGAAAACCGCATTTCTCGGGGAAATATTCCGGCAAGAAGAAACGGTAAGCGAAAAAATACATACCAAACGTCCCGACCAGCTTTCAAAAACCGGTCGGGACGTTTGGTGTTCAGGGGTTAATACAAAGCCAGCCGCTTTTTTCATTCTCATAGGTTGAACCTACTCAGGCAAGGCGGGTAATAAACGCGCCCCGCTCGGGGCCAGCGCCCACGACTGAAATACAGATTTCGTCGCCCGTTTGGGCTGCCCCGCTGGTCATATCGTCGTGCAGCAGCTTCACCGTGCTGGTGGCAACCAGGTTGCCGTACGTCTCCACGTTAACCCCAAACTTGGACCGGGGAATGGCGCAGGATTCCATCAGGTGATTCAAAAAACCGTTGGTCAGCACGGGGCTGGCCTGGTGCGTATAAATCTTCCGGACCTCGGTCAGGTAATTGGGGCGGTTTTGGAGCAGCGTCTGATGATTCAGCAGCATGCCTTTCATGTAGTATTCCTTCACGCGGTCGCCGGCCATTCCGAAACAGGAAAGCTCCTCGGAGTTCTCCTGACCCGGCGGATTCAGGGCACCACCGCCCATGTAATGAATCAGGGGATCGTCAAAACCGCCTTCAGCGCCGAACGCCAGCGAATCGCGGGAATAAAAGGCCAGCCCACCCCGGTACCCGGTTTTGCGCAGTAAAACCGCCGACGCGCCGTCCGAGAAAAGAGCCGACGACATCCACAGCGACCGTCCCAGCGGATGCACCGGATTCTGTTTGTAAAGCGGGGTCTGGGTGTAAAGGCTGCTCAGGCTGTAGGCAACAATCAGAATATTTTCGGCCGCCAGTTGCGTCGCCAGTTGCATGGCGCGGGCCATTCCGGCGCAGCCCGCACCCAATTGCAGCGGGACGACCGAATCCGGAATTTGTAAACTTTTCAGAAAATAAAAGGCATCCTGATCGAGGAGCACCTGGTAGGGCGAACAGGTGACCACCAGAACCGCATCGACCTGGCGGGCCGAAACCTGGGCGTTGGCCAGCGCTTCCCGGGCCACCTGCGTAACGACTTCCTGATTCTGGAACACCTCCGGCGCCCAGCTTTTCGACCGCACCCCCAGCACTTTTTCGACCATGGGGCCATCCAGAAATTTAGAAGGGTCTTTTCGGTCGGGAATCTGGAACGATTCCGCCCAGTCGGCAATGGGTGTGGGGTCGGCGACGTAACTACTCAAACCGGCAATAGCCAGTTGAACCGTCCGAACCGGCGGTTGAGAAGGCAAGGATGACATTAGTACGTTGTTTATGTTCGCCGTGAAAATAGTCACGGACCCGCGTCCTGTTCAGCCCCTTTATGCCAACCGTTTGATAGCTTATGTGAATACCCTGAAATCGGATTTGAAAAGTTTGATGGGGAACAGGGCTTCAACACGGTCGTAGCCCCTGGCCGGTTTTGGGGTTAATTTGGGCCTGGAGCCGGGGCCGAAAACCGGGTGCACGAGAAACGCCCGGTTTGAAACCGCCCCTAAAAAAGCCCCGCCCGGTTTGAAACCGGGCGGGGCCGCTGTACTATTGAAAACGAGGAATTAACCCAGTTTCACTTTCAGGTTCTGGTCCAGGGCTTCCAGGAAGTCCTCGGTGTTGAGGTAATGCTCACCCGCCACCAGTTTCGTGCCCGCCGGGAATGCCGACAGTGCCAGGTCCTTCGTCATTTTGCCACTTTCCACGGTTTCGATACAAACCGCTTCCAGCGCGTTGCAGAAGTCGATCAGAGGCTGGTTGCCATCCAGTTTACCCCGGAATGCCAGACCACGCGTCCAGGCAAAAATCGAGGCAATCGGGTTGGTCGAAGTCGGGTTACCTTTCTGGTGTTCGCGGTAGTGGCGCGTTACCGTACCGTGGGCCGCTTCGGCTTCCATCGTTTTGCCATCGGGCGTAACGAGTACCGACGTCATCAGGCCTAGGGAACCAAAACCCTGCGCCACGGTATCCGACTGAACGTCACCGTCGTAGTTTTTACACGCCCAGACAAAGTTGCCTTCCCATTTCAGGGCCGAGGCCACCATGTCGTCGATCAGGCGGTGTTCGTAATGAACGCCCTTCGCCTTGAACTCGTTTTCGTAAATTTCCTGGAAAATATCCTTGAAACGACCGTCGTATTTCTTCAGAATCGTGTTTTTGGTCGACAGGTACAACGGCCAGCCTTTTTGCAGCGCCATGTTGAAACAGGCCTGCGCAAACCCGCGGATCGACTCGTCGACGTTGTACATGCCCATCGCGACACCCGGGCCTTTGAACTGGTATACTTCGTATTCCTGAACGGTTCCGTCTTCGCCTTCGAACTTCATCGTCAGCTTGCCTTTGCCCGGCACCAAGAAATCCGTTGCTCGGTACTGGTCACCGAACGCGTGACGACCCACGATGATCGGGGCCGACCAGTTCGTTACCAGACGCGGCACGTTGTTGATCACGATCGGCTCGCGGAAAACCGTACCATCCAGAATGTTCCGGATCGTACCATTCGGCGATTTCCACATCTGTTTCAGGTTGAATTCTTTCACGCGATCTTCGTCCGGAGTGATGGTGGCGCATTTGATACCAACACCGTATTCTTTGATGGCGTTGGCAGCATCAATGGTCACCTGATCGTTGGTTTCGTCGCGGTATTCGACGCCCAGGTCATAGTATTTTATGTCAACGTCGATGTAAGGGAGGATCAGCTTGTCTTTGATAAACTTCCAGATAATGCGGGTCATTTCGTCGCCGTCCAGTTCGACCACCGGATTAGCTACTTTAATTTTCTCCATTTGTTAGATATCAATCAGTGAAACGATACAGGAAATCAGCCGCAAAGGTAATAATTCTGGCCGTAACGGGAAATGAAAGTTTACGAACTGATCGACAGGTATATATGCATTTATGCCGTATATTTAAGCAGTTTTATTGCCTCTTCATCAAATAAAATTTGGCTTTTCCATGAAAGACTTTACAAAAATCATTTTTGCGCTGCTGCTAACGCCTTCCTTACTGCTGGCGCAATCGAAAAAAGTGAAGGCTCCCGACAAGCTGGAGAAGCTCAAACAAGAAGCTGTCGCCGAAATTGACAAGCGGAAAGATCAGGCGCAGCAGATCAACGACATGCTGTTTAGCTTCTCCGAACTTGGTTTTCAGGAAGAAGAAACGTTCAACTATCTGACGACGCTGCTCGAAAAAGAAGGCTTCAAGGTCCAGAAAGGAATTGCGAATATGCCCACGGCCTGGATCGCCACCTGGGGCAGCGGCAAACCGGTCATTGCGATTGGTTCCGACGTGGATTGCATTCCGAAAGCCAGCCAGAAACCGGGTGTGGCCTACCACGATCCGCTGGTGGAGGGTGCCCCGGGCCACGGCGAGGGCCACAACTCCGGGCAGGCGCTGAACATCGTGGCCGCGCTGACGGTGAAGCAGATCATGGAGCGTGAAAAACTGTCGGGTACGCTGATGCTCTGGCCGGGCGTAGCCGAAGAACTGGTCGGCGCGAAGGCGTTTTACGTCCGCGACGGGTATTTCAAGGACGTCGATGCCTGCATTTTCACGCACGTCGGCAACAACCTTGGCGTCTCGCACGGCGATGCGGGCAACAACGGGCTGGTGTCGGTCAAGTTTACGTTTGAAGGACAGGCGGCCCATGCCGCCGGGGCGCCCTGGCGCGGCAAGAGTGCGCTGGATGCCGTTGAATTGATGAACATTGGCTGGAATTACCGGCGCGAACACCTCGAACTGACGCAGCGCTCGCACTACGTGATTCCCGACGGGGGCGACCAACCGAACGTGGTGCCGTCGAAAGCGTCGGTCTGGTATTATTTCCGGGAACGCTCGTACCCCAAAATCAAGAAACTGTATGAAACCGGGATCAAAATGGCCGAAGGAGCGGCTATCATGACGGATACGAAGTTTACCTACGAAATTCTTGGATCGGCCTGGCCGGGGCACTTCAACAAACCGATTGCCGAAGCGATGGACGCCAACATCCGGAAAGTCGGACTGCCGGTTTGGTCGGAAGAGGACCAGATGCTGGCGAAAGCGTCGCAGAAGGAGTTGCAGGCTCCAAAGGTGGAAGGGCTGGCAATGAAGCTGGACAGTATGAAAGCGCCCTCGGCCCCAACGGCGATGATGGGCGGTCAGATGATGACCTCGATGGGGGGCGGTTCCGATGACATTGCCGACATCTCGTGGTCGCTGCCGACGGTGGTGCTGCGGTATCCGTCGAACATTCCGGGCCTGCCGGGGCACCACTGGGCCAATGCCATTTCGATGGCGACGCCGATTGCGCACAAGGGCGTGGTGGCCGGTGCTAAAGCCGAAGCCATGACCCTGCTGGACATGCTGATGAAACCGGAAATCATCAAAAATGCCTGGGAATATTACACCAAAGAGCAAACGAAAGAGATCAAATACACCCCCTTGATTTCGCCGAAAGAGTATCCGGCGGTGTATCTGAACAAGGAGATCATGACCAAATTCAAACCGGAACTGAAGAAGTACTACTACGACCCGACGAAATACAAAACCTATCTGGAGCAACTGGGCATCAAATACCCAACCCTGCGCGACGACCAGCGGGCGGAGTTGATGAAAGACAAGGAACCGAAAGGGAAATAACGGTTTTATGAATGAACTCGACGTATTAGGCTATGCCCTGAACCAGTTTGCCGGAATGGACAAGGACGCGTTTGCCTTGTCCATTCCGTACTGGGAAAAAAAGCAGTACCGAAAAGGCGAGTTTTACAATGAATACAAAAACGTCTGTAAACACCTCGGCTTCATTCTGGATGGTGTTTTCCGCACTTATTACGTCAACGGCGAAACCGCCGAAGAGAAGAACGTTTTCTTCTTCTCCAAAAACCAGATGGTGGTTTCCTACAAGAGTTTTGTTAACCAGACGCCCTGCAATTACTACACGGAATCGATGGTGGATTCCACGATTCTGTACATTCACATCAACCACATCAGCCGGCTTTATCAGGAGTCCAAACAGTGGGAGCATTTCGGTCGGCTGGTGGCCGAACGGGCTTTCAACCTGGCAATGGAACGGGCCGAAGATTTCCTGTTTAAAACGCCCGAACAACGGTATCAGGAACTGATGGAGCAACACCCCGACCTGTATAACGCAATCCCACTCTACCATATTTCGTCCTATCTCGGCATTCAGGGACCGTCGCTGAGCCGGATTCGGAAACGGATGGCGGGCCGATGATGGCTACTGCTTTTTCACGTGTAAAATTTTATACGCTCTTCGCTTTTATTAACCTGGGTTAAACTTTTTGATTGCCGTCGTACGGACCTTTGTCTCGTTCAAGTCGCTGAACAACAGATAAAAACACAAACCTTTAAACGATACGATCATGAAAGCCAGTAGCACAAAAACCGTCCTCTTCGTCACCGGAGCCTTCGTTGTCAACACCAGTTGGAAAGAATGGCAGGCTTACTTTGAAAGCAAAGGGTACACCACCTACGCCCCGGCCTGGCCGTATAAAAACGGAACCGCAGCCGAACTCCGCAACCGCCAGCCGAACGATACCGATTTAGCCACCCTGACCTTAACGGAAGTGGTCGATCACTACGCCGATTTTGCCAAAAAATTACCCGAAAAACCGATTATCATCGGCCACTCACTGGGCGGTTTGATTACCCAGATTCTGATTAACCGGGGGCTGGGCGTGGCCGGGGTGGCCATTCACCCGGTGGCTCCGCAGGGCATTATTCCGTACGAATTCTCGTTTCTGAAAGCCGGTTGGAAAGTGCTCGGACTGTTTACCTCGCTGAAGAAAACCTACCTGATGTCGTTCAAAGACTGGCAGTACGCATTCGTGAACGGCATGTCGCTGGAAGACCAGAAAAAAGCGTACGAAGAAAACACCATTCCCGAATCGAAAACCGTCGCCCGGGGTGGGTTGACCGCTGCCGCCAAAGTGGATTTTGACAAACCGCACGCTCCGCTGCTGATCACGGCCGGTGACCAGGACACCATCATTCCCGCCCACCTGAATCGCCGGAATTACAACGCGTATAAGCAGAATGGTTCGGTGCTGGATTACAAAGAATTTCCGGGCCGCAACCACTTCGTGCTGGGCCAGCCGACCTGGAAAGAAGACGCCGATTACATTCTGGACTGGCTCGGTAAGCACTGAGCCAAACGTACAGTTCACAAAAAACCGGTTCAGGAAGCCCTGAACCGGTTTGTTTTATGAAACCCTGTTGCTAGTGGTGTTATTCGGTGGTGGTTGCTACCGGCTGCTCCGCCGGAATGACGCCCAGTTCGAGGCCGATTTTCGTAAAGGCGGCCACGGCTTTTTCCAGGTGCTTGGGTTCGTGGCCCGCCGAAATCTGCACCCGAATCCGGGCTTTGCCTTTGGGCACCACCGGGTAAAAGAAACCGATGACGTAAATGCCTTCTTCGAGCAGTTTGGCCGCAAATTCCTGCGCCAATGGCGCGTCATACAACATGATCGGAACAATGGGGTGTTCGCCCGGCAGAATATCAAAACCGGCTTTGGTCATGGCTTCCCGGAAATACCGCGTGTTGGCTTCCAGTTTGTCGCGCAGGGCGGTGGATGACTCCAGAATTTCCAGCACCTTCAGTGAGGCACCGACAATGGCCGGAGCCAGCGTGTTCGAGAACAGATAAGGCCGTGACCGTTGCCGCAGCAGATCCACAATCTCTTTCCGGGCCGCCGTAAAACCGCCCGACGCCCCGCCGAGGGCTTTGCCGTAGGTGCCGGTAATGATGTCGATCCGCCCGAACACATTCCGGTATTCCGGCGTTCCGCGACCGGTTTTACCCAGAAAACCGCTGGCGTGGCATTCGTCCACCATCACCATCGCGCCGTATTGATCGGCCAGATCGCAGATTTTATCGAGCTGGGCAATCGTGCCGTCCATCGAAAACGCGCCATCGGTCACGATCAGTTTGCGCCGACTGCCCGCAGCCGCCTGCAACTGGGCTTCCAGATCGGCCATGTCGTTGTGTTTGTAGCGGAACCGCCTGGCTTTGCACAACCGAATGCCGTCGATGATCGATGCGTGGTTCAGTTCGTCGGAAATAATGGCATCTTCTTCGTTCAGCAGCGGTTCGAAAACCCCGCCGTTGGCGTCGAAGGCAGCCGCGTACAGGATGCAATCCTCCGCTCCGACAAACTCGGCGGTCTTGCGTTCCAGTTCCTTGTGAATGTCCTGCGTGCCGCAGATAAACCGCACCGACGACATCCCAAAACCGTGGCTCTCGAGCGTCTCGTGCGCGGCTTTGATTACGTCCGGGTGCGACGACAGGCCGAGGTAGTTGTTGGCGCAGAAGTTCAGCACTTCACGTCCGCCGTGAATGGCGATCACCGATGATTGGGGCGAAACAATGATCCGTTCGGATTTGTACAAACCGGCTTCCCGGATCGAATCGAGTTCCTGCTGGAGTTCTTCTCTGATGGCGTACATACCGTTAATGCGTTGGAATGAGGGTGTGATAAATAGTCGAAAGCTGGGTGATCATTTCCTGCGTCATGTGCGGCAGGTCGTATTCCGGTTTCCAGCCCCAGTCCTGCCGGGCTACCGAATCGTCGATGGTTCGGGGCCAGGAATCGGCGATGGCCTGCCGGAAATCCGGTTTATACCGGACCACGAAGTCGGGGAAATACGTCTGGATGGACGCCGTCAGTTCGGCGGGCGTAAAACTCATGCCGGCCAGGTTATACGACGTCCGGACGCTGATCCGGTTTTCGGGTGCTTCCATCAATTCGAGGGTGGCCCGGAGCGCATCGTCCATGTACATCATCGGCAGCAGCGTGTCTTCGGCCAGAAAACAATCGAAGGGCTGGCCCTGAACGGCCGCGTGGAAAATGGCGACGGCGTAGTCGGTGGTGCCGCCCCCCGGCATCGACTGGTAGCTGATGATGCCCGGATACCGCAGCGAGCGCACATCCAGCCCGTAGCGTTTGTGGTAGTAGAGCGACCAGTTTTCGGCGGCTACCTTGCTGATGCCGTACACCGTAGCCGGGTCGAGCGACGCGGTTTGCGGGGTTTCGAACTTGGGCGCGTGTTCGCCAAAAGCCGCAATCGAACTCGGAATGAACACTTTCCGGACGTGGTGAAGGCGGGCCACTTCCAGCACGTTCAGCAGCGTCTGCATGTTCAGATTCCACGCCCAGATTGGATCACTTTCGCCCTTGGCCGAAAGAATGGCTGCCAGGTGGTAAATCTGGGTGACGCGGTAGCGACGAACCAGTTCGGCTAGCGCGTCGGCTTTCGTGGCATCCAGTAATTCAAATAGACCGGCCGGGTGTTCGGGTTGGCGCAGGTCCGCACCGATCACCGAATTCGTCCCGTAAAGGGCCTGAAGCCGGGGGAGAAGGGCTGTACCGATCTGGCCATTGGCCCCGATCACTAAAATGGTTTCGCGCTTCATTTTTTAGTCAGTTGAAGTGTAAGCTTAACAACGCTGATGCAAGAGTTGTTTTATGGTACAAATTTACCTCAACCGGCTATTTTTTTGTAGTTGTTTATTAAATCCGTTAATATTGTTGTATATGTGGTATTGCGTAGATAATATTTCTGATTGGGAATAAGTCTCCAAAACGGTTTTAGAAAAATTTTCGGCATGGAACAACTGGACGAAACGGACAAGAAGCTGCTGCGGCTTTTGCAGGAAGATGCGAAGCTGACCACAAAGGAGTTAGCGGCCCAACTGGGGTTAACGCTCTCGCCCATTTACGAACGGATCAAGCGGCTGGAAGGGCTCGGCTTTATTAAACAGTACGTGGCGGTTCTGGACAAAAATCTGCTGGGTCAACCCATCACGGCGTTTTGTCAGGTATCGATGCGCTACCACGACAAAGCGTTCATCGACAAGTTTGAGGAAGAAATCAAGAAGCTGGAAGAGGTGCAGGAATGCTACCACATGGCCGGACAGGTCGATTTTCTGCTGAAGATTCACGTCAGCAGTCTGGACGGTTATCACAACTTTGTGAAGTACAAACTGTCTGAGATCGAGAATATTGGCGTGCTAAACAGCACCTTTGTCCTGAAAGAAATCAAGCACAACCTGGGCTACGTCATTCATTGATTGCCGATGCGCGGCAGCGTCCAGTTGTAGCGGATGGCGCACAGGCGCAGAAGGGTGATGCTGGCGGCTGAAACCAGAAAATTGACATTGGGGTCGATCTCTAGGGTACGCCCCAGCACGTACAACAGCGCGCCGGCCAGGCAGGCCGTGGCATATACGTGTTTTTCGAAAATCAACGGAATATCATTCACCAGTGTATCGCGAATCACACCGCCAAACAACGCCGTCATCAACCCCATTAAAACGGCGGCCCAGTTATTGACCTCCAGACTCAACGCTTTTTGTAGTCCGAAGATGGTGTAAATGCCGATTCCGAGGGTATCGAAAAAAAGCAGGGGCCGGCGCAACTGATTAAACCACCAGCGCCGACCGACGATGGCGATGCCCACGCCCAGCATGATCACGATGATGTAATTCGGGTCCCGAATCCAGAAAATGGGATGAGCGCCCATAATGATATCGCGGGTCGTGCCGCCCCCGACCGCCGTGAGAAAGCCGATAAACGAGATCCCGAACAGATCGTGGTACATTTTTTTATTCAGCGCCGAAAGTGCCCCGGAAATGGCAAAGATGCTGGTGCCAACCAGGTCAATGAAATACCAGTTACTCATGCGTCAAAGGAAACACTTTTTCATCATTTCCGGCAAAATATGTCTATTTTCGTGATTTCCTAACCCTCTTTTGATGCTTCCCGCCATGCGCCGACTCCTGTTGCAGTTCACCGGTTTTCTACTTATTCTGTTGGCTTCAACCGGTGGAATCATTTTGACGAAAACCGCTACAGCGGAAACAACGGTTTTTCAGAATGGAGAAAACGGTTACCAGTGTTTCCGGATTCCGGCGATTGTAAAAGCTCCTGACGGTCATTTGCTGGCGTTTGCGGAAGCGCGGAAAACGGGTTGCAACGATTTTGGCGACATCGATCTGGTCATGCGAATGAGTACGGACAATGGCCAGACGTGGGGGCCGATGCGGGTGGTGGTGGATAACGGGGCGTTTCTGGCCGGAAATCCGGCTCCGGTTTTTGACCTGACCGACCGGGCGTTGGCGAAGGGACGGCTTTTTCTACTGTACAATACCAGCACGGTTTCGGAAAATGACATTCGGAAAGGGCTGGGCATTCGGGAGGTTTGGTACAAAACCAGCACCGATGGCGGCCAAACCTGGTCGGAAGCCGTCAACATCACAACGCAGGTAAACCGCCCGAACAAACCCGACATTAACCCGGCCTACACCTTTTCGGATGACTGGCGCTGGTATGCCAATACGCCGGGCCACGCCCTGCAACTTCAGAAAGGTCGTTACAAAGGCCGGATTTTTGTGGCCGCCAACCATACCGCCGGGCCGCTTCAACCGCGGTTTCAGGATGGCCGGGCGCACGGTTTTTATTCCGACGACCACGGGAAAACCTGGAAGCTGACGCCCGACGTAGCCTATCCCGGCAGTAACGAAAGTACAGCCGCCGAAACCTCGGATGGCCGTGTGCTGCTGAACAGCCGTAACCAGTCGGGGGACGTAAAAAATCGCCTGCTGTCGTTTTCAAAAACCGCCGGCGAACGCTGGGAGCCGGTGCGGGTGGCGACGGATCTACCCGATCCGGTTTGTCAGGGCAGCCTGATCGACTACCAGCCCCGCCGGGGCAAACGGGTGCTGTTGTTTTCGAACCTCAACCACCAGACCAGCCGCGAAAACCTGACCATCCGGGTCAGCACCGATGACGGCCAACGCTGGTCGGGGGGCAAAACGGTTTACAGCGGTCCGTCTGCTTATTCCGATCTGGTGATTCAGCAGGATGGGCAGATTGGGATTTTATACGAGAAAGACAAATACGCCAAGATTGTCTACCAATCGTTTTCGTACGACTGGCTGGTTAAGGAGTAGGATGCCAAGCTACGCCGACGGATCAATTTCGGAATTCAGCCAGACCACTTTTTGTTCGGGCTGGTGTTCCTGTCCGATAATGTCGCGGTACAAATCCGGTCGCCGGGCTTTTTTGTAGCGATAACCGCCCGCCATCGTCAGCTTTTCCGGGGTGCAGGTAGCTATAACGAAATCATTCCCCAGCGTTCGACATTCGGCCAGTACATCGCCAAACGGGTCGAGAATCATCGAGCAGCCATTCTTGAGCTGGTCGTCGTCCATGCCGATCGGATTGGAGAAAACCACGTAAATGCCGTTGTCATAGGCTCGGGCCGGGAGCCATTTCATCAACCAGGCCCGGCCTTTCATCCCGTCAAATTCGAGCCGGAGCGAGGTCGGATCGTGTTCGCGGTTTTCCCAGAGCGCCGGATCGACAAAACCGGCTCCGGGCCGGGTGGAGGGCGTACACATGGTCACGTGGGGCATGAAAATGATATCGGCACCCAGCAGCGTGGTGGCCCGGACGTTTTCGATGATGTTGTTATCGTAGCAGATCAGGATGCCGCATTTCCAGCCTTTCAGGTCGAAAACCACGTATTGATCGCCCGGCAGCAGGTGCGGGTTTATAAACGGATGCAGCTTGCGGTATTTGGCCACCAGTCCGTTTTCATCGACGCAAACATAGGCCTTGAACAGCCGGTCCTGCTCGTCTTTTTCAAACAAACCGGCCAGCACGACGATACGGTTTTCCCGGGCAATATCGGTCAGGAATTGAATGCTATCGCCGTCCGGAATACGCTCGGCGAGGTCGAGCATCTGCTCGCGCGACAGGTGTCGGGCGTGTGTATAGCCCGTAATTGAGCATTCATGAAAGGCAATCACCTCCGCACCTTGTTGGGCGGCCTGGGCGGCTAGTTGGCGGATGATGGCCAGATTTCGGGCTTTGTCGCCATTGTGATGTTCAAACTGGGCAGTGGCAATGCGAAGCGGTTCCATGTCATAAAAATAGAGATAGAATCCGGTTTCAGCTAATGGAAAGCGACAGATTGCAGAACGGTTTTGTAATAATAGCCCACGGTTCAAACCGTGGGCTCAGTGCGAATGATGAACTGTTTTAGTAACCGTTTTAACGGTTTTTACCATTCCGTTTTGTTTCTGTAAACCCACAGACGGGTTCGCCATTGCGATAAAGCCGTAGGATAATCAACTAGTTTAGAGTCTATCGTCTGGTGGCTTCGACGGCCAGCTTCTGTTGCAGCCACGCCAGGTTAAACCGGTAATGAATGCTGCTGCTGATCAGATGGATCAGGTTATCCGGCGTTTGCGTGAGGGCCAGATAACCGCGTGGTTCGGCGTGGGTGGCATCCATCTCAAACGCTCCGGTCCAGGCACCCCCGTTGAGGTAGCGATAGTGGCCGTCGGTCAGCAGTTTTTTGACCGGCCAGGTTTTGCCGTCGTCAAACGACAGGGCCGCGTACATGCCGTAGCCGCGGAACGATTTGCCGTTGGCGTCGGTAAATAGCATGCCTTTCTTGGCTTCGTCCGGTTCTTCGGGATGGTGGGTAAAACCAATCAGCATGATCGGACCTTCGTTCAGCCGGTGCAGAATCAGCCGTTGACCACCTCCAATCGGTGGAAATTCGGAGGGTGAATACGTCCAGGTCTTGCCCATATCGCGCGACAGGCTCATTGGCATCCGTAGTATACCCTCTGCATTGGCAATGTTATCGTTGCGACCAAAGGCCAGCAGGCTACCGTCCTTGAGCTGGGTCACACCCGCGTGGATTCCGGCAATCAAACCGCCGGTTGCGCCATTTTTATAGTCTGGTTTTTGGGGGTCGGTATACGGCGCGTACCAGGTTTTGCCGCCATCTTTACTGATATGAACCGCCGAGCCGCCCGATGCGCTGGGGTCGGCGTCGCAGGCCTGCACCAGCCAGCCTTCCCTGGTCTGAAACATCCCGGCGATCACCTGATGCCGCTTTTCGTGCTCGGGGGCCACCAGTTTCGGGGCCGACCAGGTGGCACCGTTGTCGCGGCTGGTGCGCAACGACATCGCCAGGTTATTCCAGTCTCCGCTGGCTTCGACGCCGTTCATGTGGAAAATCGTGCCTTTACCGTCGTGGAAAAGCGAGCTGCCCGTCATGTTGCGGTCCGGTACTTTGAAAAACTCGGAAGGCATATCCCAACGGGTTTGCCCCGCCCGCAACCGGCTGGTCACCACGGTCATTTCGCGTCCGGCTTCTTTTTCGGTTGAGAACCAGATCGCCATCAAATCGCCGTTGGGCATCCAGGCAATGGCGGGCTGGTGGTTGTGCGAGTAATACGGCACCCCGGCATTGCAGTCCGGTCGGTTGGCGTACCGTACGGGTTCCATAAAAACCGGCTGCGTGGCCGAAACGGTTTTCCAGTTGAACGGTTTTTGCGAAACGTTCTGGGCGTAGGCTTTCGGCGGGGTGGGTGGCAGGGGTTGCGTAGCCGGTTTTTCGGCCTGAACCACGCGGAAACCCACCAGCCAGTTTTTATCTTCGGGAATCATACCCAGCCGGTTGGTCGTGCGCAGGTACTGCACCGGCGTCCCGTGACTGCCTCCGCGCGTCACCCGAAACAGGCCGGAGGCCCGACCCACCGGATCGCGTTGCTCATTGGCTTCGTAGGGGCCATACCAGTCGGAACACCATTCTTCCACGTTGCCGTGCATATCCTGCAAGCCCCAGGCGTTGGCGGGCGTTTGTCCGACTTTCAGCGGAACGACCACCGGAATGCGGTCGGTTTTCTGGCTTTTCTGGTAGCTTGGGGGCAAAAACCGTCCCGTCGAAAAGGGCGTGACGGTGCCGGCATGGCAGGCGTATTCCCACTCGGCTTCGGTCGGGAGCCGGTAGGGTTTTCCTTCTTTTTTGCTGAGCCATTCGCAGAAAGCCACGGCTTCGGCGTAACTCACAAACACCACCGCTTCGTCATCTTCCTTCGAAAACCCGGCTTTTCCGCGCAGTTTTTTATGCTCCGGGTCGAAGGCTTCGTACTGGGCGTTGGTTACTTCCGTGGCCGCCATCCGGAACGGTTTGGAAATGGTAACACGGTGAACCGGCGCTTCGTCGTAATCTTCTCCTTCGCCCTCGGAACCCATGTAAAACCGGCCCGCCGGAACGGTTACAAGCTTCATACCCAGCGAATTGGTTTCCTGGGCGAAAGCGGTTATAGATCCAAAAACCGCGAACAGTAGCCAGAATGTGTATTTCATACAATGGAATGGTTGATAAGAAATGGCAACGCGGATGATACAGACTGAACAGATAGGCACGGATTCGTATCCGTATTAATCCGCCCAATCCGCGTCACCCGCGTTTCCAGCCTTTTTATATTACTCGATTAATTTCCCCGCCAGAACCGGCTCAATGCCCAGCTCCAGCTGAAGCTGATTGGCGGTTTCGATCAGGGCATCCATAGCGTTTTGTAACTCGGGCGTCAGCAGACCGACATCCCGGCGGGTGTAGAGCGAAATCGGCAAGCCGCGTTTTTGCAGGGTGTATTTGGCAATGGTCGGGTAAGCGGTGTGCACCAGATCCATGCAATCGACGAAAAATTGCTGCACCCGGTCAATGTCGGCCTGACGCTCGGTATTATTGAAGTTATTGCAAAGCCAGACGACCAGTTCCGGAAATTCATTGCCCTGGATGCACGACAAACCGGCTGCACCTTCGCGCAGTGACGAGATCGCATTGACCATGTAGGCATCGTACAACCCAAACTGGTAGTTTGCTCCGGCGGCAATCCGGCGGGCCACTTCGGCAGCGTCCAGGCAGGTATCTTTGTGGTAAATCAGCCGTCCGGTGGGCAGTAAATCGTTCAGAATAGCGGTGCTGATCAGGCGTTTGTACGGCACCGGACATTCATAAAAACCGAGGGGGACTTCGTTGGTCAGGTTGATCAACTGATGCATCCGCTCCAGAAAAACCGCGTCGGATTCGTCTTCATTGGCAATCAACCCCGTAATCACGATAACCGCCTGGATGCCGGTTTGGTATATACGCTTCACAAAATCGGCCTGCTGTTCGATGGGGCCACCGAACGTTCCCGTGGCAACCACAGGCACGCGTCCGGCCACCTGATCAACGACAAATTGGGTAACATCCAGCCGTTCCTGCTCGGTTAGTTCATACATTTCGCTGGACAAACAGTTGGCAAACAGACCGGCGGCCCCGGCTTCGATGTAGAAATCGATCAGTTGGGCGAGCGCCGGGTAATCGACGGCACCGGTTTCCTGAAACGGGGTAAGCATGACGGGGATGAAGCCACGGGGTAACGATCCGACGGAGGGCGAGGAGGAAGGCATGGTGAAAGGGAGATTTGGTTTTTACACAGAGTTGATCGGAGAACAGTAGAGTTAATCAGAGAAAACTCAGATCAACTCTGCTATTCTCTGATTAACTCTGTGAAACGAAAGCAAGGGTTTAGGAATAAAAATTGGGTTAGGGTTGAGTAACAGTATTATGGGGTTTAGGAATAGCAGTAGGTTTGTTTCCGCGAAGTTTGGTAAACAGTAAGCCAACGAGGAAAATCGTCAGTGTGCCGACCACCATGATCATGTTCTGATGAAATGGGCTACGGAGAGCCGCAAACTCGTCCGGAATCTGGGGCGAAAAGGTCATCCAGACAATCACGACCAAACCGATGACCGTGGCCGTCCAGGCTTCGGTATTACGGGTTTTCCGGGAGATAATGCCCAACAGGAACAGTCCCAGCATACCGCCGGCGAAAATACCGGAGAGCATCCACCAGATGTCGAGTACGCTCTTGACGCCGATCATGGCAATCCCGGTGGTCATGCCGAGTACCCCAAAAACCGTGGTGGCGATGTAGAGCAACCGCAGGGATTGTTTATCGGTTACATCGGGTTTCAGGTACCGTTGGTAAATATCGACCGAGAAAACCGTCGCCGACGCGTTCATGCTGGAGCTGATGGTACTCATGGCCGCCGACAAAATGGCCGCAACGATCAGGCCCACCAGTCCCGCCGGGACTTTATTCACCATGAAATGCGGCATTACCTTATCGCCAAACTCAGCGGGGGTTAGCGTATTGGCCAGTTGCCGAATGGCTTCCGGGCTACCGTTGGGCAGTCGCTCCCCGGCCACCTGCATCCGAATGGCATCGAGCAGTTCCGGGGTATTCTGGTAGTAGGCGTACAGGCACGAACCGAGGACAAAAAACATCAGCGAAACGGGTACGTAGAGGTACACGCAGAGCCAGATCGAGCGGGTAGCTTCCTTGATCGAGGTCGTGGTATGATACCGTTGTACGTAATTCTGATCCATCCCGAAGTTGTTCAGGTTCATGAAAAAACCGTAGAGCAAGACCACCCAGAAGGTCGATTGGGTAAAGTCGGGGGCGTAGCTCCCCAGGCTGAATTTATCGTCGGCCTGGCCAACTTCGATGATTTTGCTGACGCCACCGGGCATTCCGTCGATAACCAGGTAGAGAATGATGAGCGCCCCGGCGGTTTTGATGACACCCTGCACCACCTCCGTCCAGATGACGGCTTCCATGCCGCCCATCACGGTGTACAGGATAATGCAGATCCCGACAACGATCATGATCGTCGCCATCGGATAACCCGTCAACGCCTGTAAACTCAGGGCTATGCCGAAAAAGATGGACCCCATGCGGGCCAGTTGGGTGAGCAGAAAACAAACGACGGCGTAGGTCCGGGCCCAGGCCCCAAAGCGGTGTTCGAGGTGGGTGTAGGCCGATACTTCGCCGGTATGGCGGTAGAAAGGAACGAAAAACCGGGCGGCTACCCAGGCCGAGAGCGGCATGGCCAGACTGAACACAAAGGAGTTCCAGTTGCTGCCGAACGCCTTGCCGGGAACTCCCAGGAAGGTGTTGCTGCTCAGAAACGTTGCGTAAATCGACAGGCCGATCGCCCAGCCCGGAATCTTGCCCGAAGCCTTCGTAAACTGGTCGGCACTTTTGTTGTTCCGCGAGAAATAAACCCCCACAGCCACCATCCCGACGAGGTAGGCAGCAATCACGAGTAAGTCGATAACGGGCAGGTTTTTCATTCGGGGAATTACGCTAAATTATCAGAATTATTTCAAGTCACGCAACGAAAATAACGGCTTCTTTCTTAGCTTGCAACCGAGATTTTATAACGGGACAGTTATTTTATGTCATTTTAAGGGCAAAAGTAATACATAAAGGCTCCGTTTTGTTGTGTAGTCTTTGCTAATTAATGTACGAATTTATCATAATCGAATTGCTGGCCGATGAAGCCCCATTTTCATAAAGTACCCATCAATGCGCAGGATTCGTTCACGGTCCGGCACGATATCAAACCCAATTTTGGCAACATCTGGCACTATCATCCGGAGCTGGAATTGCACTATGTGATCCGGGGCGAAGGCGTGCGTTTTATCGGTGATAACGTTAGTAATTTTTCGGCGGGCGAGATTCTGCTGGTGGGTGAAAACCTGCCGCATACCTGGCGGTGCAACGAAGCGTATTTACAGGAAAATGCGGACCTGAAAGTGGAAGCGATTCTGATGCAGTTCCGGCCTGATTGTTTCGGTCGTGATTTCCTGAATCTGGCCGAAACGCAGTCCATCCGGCGCTTGTACGAACGGGCGTTGCGGGGCTTGCTGATCAAAGGGAAAACCAGTGAAAAAGTAGCGGACCTGCTCTACAGCGCCGTGGAAGCCCGCCCGCTGCAACGGCTGATTATCCTGCTGTCGATTCTGGAAATTCTGGCGCAGTCCGACGAACTGGAGACGATTACTTCGGAACAGGTTTTCTACCAGTCGAACGAACTGGAAACCGTGCGGCTCAACAAAGTGTGCAGTTATACGCTTTCGAATTACGCCAAGGAAATTACACTCGACGAAATCGCGTCGATTGCCAGCCTGAGTGTGACCTCATTTTGCCGGTATTTCAAGCTAATGACGCACAAAACCTACCACGAATTTCTGACCGAGGTGCGGGTCAGTCACGCGTGCCGGGCGCTGGTCGAAAACAAGTTGAGCGTCGAGATGGTCTGTTCGGAGAGCGGTTTCAATAACCTGTCAAATTTCTACCGCCATTTCAAGCGCGTCAAAGGCGTCACCCCCCTCGAATACAAACGAAATTATCTTCAGTAAACCGGATAAAGTTTACGGGGATTCTTCGCAGGGGAATAGCCCGAAATGACCGTAAACCGTATACTGTACACCGAATACTGGATTCCAAAACCCTAAACCGAAGCCCCTTTAATGAACGCCCGATTCGGCTGGCTCATTCTGGGTGCGGGCCTGCAAACCTGCGCCCCCAAACCGCCCTTAACCATGCATTTTACCGAACACCAGCTCACGTTTGACACGAAAGGACACACCATTCACAATGCACAGGCGTTTTCGCCCAACGATGAATGGCTCGTTTATGATACCCGGAATGTGGATACGGGCATCGGGAGCACCGGGTCGATTGAGATGGTGAACGTCAAAACCGGTGAAAACCGGGTGCTGTACCGAACCGAAAACCAGACCGAATTTGGCCCCGGTGTGGGGGCGGTTTCGTTTTCGCCCGTTCAAAACCGGGTATTGTTCATCCACGGCGTCCGGAATGCGAACCCGGAAAAACCGTACGGTTTCGCCCGCCGGACGGGCGTTGCCATCGACATCGATCAGCCCGGCAAACCCATTTTTCTGGATGCCCGTGATGTTACTCCGCCCTTTACGCCGGGCGCTTTGCGCGGGGGAACGCACGCGCACGGCTGGAGCGCCGACGGCCAGTGGATCAGCTTTACGTACAACGATTACGTGCTCGATCAGTTGAGCAAAACCAACCCGGCGGTGCAGGATCTGCGCGTGGTGGGGGTGATGGCACCGTTCAGAAACGTAGCGGTTGCCGACGACGGATCGCAGGAAAACAACGCGGGCGAACTGTTTTCGGCCGTGGTAACCCGCGTGACGGAGTCGCCCAAACCGGGCAGCGACGAGATCGACAAAGCGTTTGACGAAGGCTGGATTGGCACCAACGGCTATCAAAAACCGGACGGCAGCTGGCAGAAACGGGCGCTGGCGTTTCAGGGCAACGTGCGAAACAAAGACGGCAAAACCGTAGCCGAAATCTTTGTGGCTGATCTGCCCGGCGACCTGACGCAGGCCGTTGAGGGCCAGCCGCTGGAAGGCACCGAAACCACCCGGCCCAACCCGCCGAAAGGCGTGCAGCAACGGCGGATTACCTTCACGGAACACGGTGCCGAGGGGCCGCGTCACTGGCTCCGAACCACGCCCGACGGTTCGCAGATCGGTTTTCTGGCGAAAGACGCCACCGGAACGATTCAACTTTTTAGCGTCTCGCCCAACGGTGGTTCCATTCGCCAGCTTACCAAACAGCCGTTTTCGATTCAAACCACCTTCAACTTTAGTCCAGATGGCCGCTGGGTGGCCTATGCTGCCGACAATAGTGTGTTTATCACGGAAGTGGCCACGGGAGAATTCCGACGGTTGACGCCCCGCTCATCGGACGACGAACAGCCCCGTAACGGCATCGTCTGGTCGAATAAGGGCGACATGATTGGCTATAACCGCTATGTCACGACGGAAAAAGGGCGGTTTTTGCAGTTGTTCGTGCTGACCAGCGCAAAATAAACCCCGGCTTTACCAGGAAGAACCACAGGTCAGAACGGTTTTACAACTCCTTTCCTGACCGGACACCGTAACCCAAAAAACCACCATGAAGCGTAGAGATTTTGTCAGAACAACGCTGGGCGTATCCTTGCTTAATCCGCTGGAAACGCTGGCGGCCGAGCCGGTAACCTATCTTGAAAGCGAGGACCTCAGTAGACAGGCGGCTCTGGCCGATGGGTACGCGCTGCATTTTATGGCGCTGGGCGATTGGGGACGGAACGGCGAATACCTGCAACGGGAGGTGGCCCAGCAAATGGGAAAATGGGCGAGCGAGCACCGGACCAACTTTGTCATTTCGGTCGGCGACAACTTTTATCCCAAGGGGGTGATCAGTGAACACGATCCGCTGTGGCATTACTCCTTTGAAAACGTGTATACCGCTCATGATCTGCAATGTGACTGGTATTCCATTCTGGGTAACCATGATTACATGGCCGATCCCGATGCCCAGATCCGGTACAGCAAGATTAGTCGCCGGTGGCAGATGCCCGCCCGGTATTATTCGAAGGAGCTACGCCTGGGGAAGGAAAACGGGAAATTGCTGCTCGTCATGATCGATACCAACAAGCTGATTTTCGAAGCCGACAAAGCCGAAGCCGACCAGCAACTCACGTGGCTCAAAACGACTTTACAGCAGGCTTCGCCGGAGGTCAAATGGAAAATAGTGGTCGGTCACCATCCGTACTATACCGTCGGTCCCCGGATTCAGAATTACGAAACGATGGCGATCCGGGGCGCACTATCCACCATCTTCGAGGAGCAAAAGGTGGATGTCTACCTTTCCGGGCACGAACATTCGCTCCAGCATTTAAAACCGTCGGGGCATACGCACCAATTTATTTCCGGGGCCGGATCGGAAATCTCCTCGGTAACGGCCGGAGTTTCATACAGCCGGTTTCAGGCCGCCGAGAACGGTTTTATGTATTTTTCGCTGGATAGCAAACGCCTGAATGTGAAAGCGATCAACCAGTTGGGCGCTATGCTGTATGAAACGGAATTGACGAAATAGCCTGGCCGCTGATCGGGATTTTCGGTCGCTGATCGGGCTTTCTGAATCCCGATCGAACCTGCTGCGGATTTTAAATCCGCGACAGTTGTGGTCTGGATTTCAAATCCAGACCAGCGGTCCAGCGGTAGACAAATCCTGACCAGTATTACGGTTTGGCGTGTCGCATTTCCAGCCCCACCGACGTTCGGGGTTTAAAGCCCGCCCAGGGGGCAGCGTTGGCGTTTTCCGGAACATCCAGGTACTTGCCGTAGTCCAGCCCTTTCAGGTGAATGCCCAGAAAGGCGGTGACAAAATGCTGGTTGATGTTGTTGATCCGGCGCTCGTTCCAGGCGGGTTCCGAAAAATGCTGGTAATCGTCGAGAAAACCGGGTTTCAGCGTAGCCGCCGGGGGCGGATTGGGGGCCACGTTGTGCCGGGCATTCACATACGTCAGCAAATACCGGTCGGCGTTGACAGCCCCGTCGTAAATAGCTTTAATTCCTTTTTCGTAGCCCGATACATCATCCTGGCTGCCGGCCACCAACAGAATCGGGCGGGTCAGTCCCAGGAGTCCTTCGGCATCCCAAACGCCCCGTTCCATGCCCCAGGGCGCAAAGGCCACCACGGCTTTGATGCGCGGGTCCTGCGAAGCCTTGTAGTCGGGGGCGCTGCTGGTCCGGCTTTGTAGGGCCGTACTTCCGCCCGTCAACTGGCCGAAAAATTTAACAGCCTGGGCACTGTACCCCGCTCCGATCACATTGAGGGCTCCGTAACCACCCATCGAATAGCCAATCAGCCCGGTTTTATCGGTATCGACCAGTCCGGCCAGAAAACCGTTGGCGGTTTTGGCGCTCAGCCGCGCTAGTTCATTCAGCACGAACAAATCATCGAGCGACCGGTTGAGCAGCGTACTCGGAAAACCGCTCAGGTCGCGGTAGGTCGATTCGGTATGGTCGATGGCCACGACCACGTAGCCTTTCGACGCCAGGTTTTCGGTCAGGTAAGTCAGTAACAACCGGGAACCGGGATAGCCGTGGGAGACAATCACCAGCGGATAGGGGCCTCCGCTGCGGTCGGGTTCGGCGTTACGCAGGGCCCGACCGTCGAATGTAAACGGCACTAGCGGTCGTTTGGGGTCGTTGGCGCGGCCCAGCACCTCTTCGTAGGTAACGAGCTGCGTTTGTCCCGTCCGGACTTGGACCGGATACCAGACCTCGAGTGTCAGCGGGCGGTCGTACAGCGGGCTTTTTCCGTCTTTGGTGTGGAGGACATCCACCTGGGCCGGATGAACCACTTTCAGCGTCTGAACACCCACGGCATACGCACCCCGGGGGGCCAGTTCGGGTGCATCGGGTAACAAATCACCGGGCAGAAAGGCCTCAGCTTTGGGCTGGGCGCTGGTCAGAAAAGCGATGCCCAGGAACAGAAAAAGTAGCAGGTGTTTCAAGGTTGGAATGGAAAAGGTCGTCAACTAAAGCCGGTTTTCGGCACCTGTAAATAAGGCTGATTTTGGGAAAATAGCATCAAACTAGCGATGAATATTTTTGGTTGGCAGAACCGGTTCGGGGTAGCTTGAATACTTTGGTGGAGTAAAGGTTAGTGTGCTATTTCCTTTAATTTCAAGGCATTGCGTACCGCATTGCCGTCGCCATCGTTGTTGAAGTAGACATACACTTCCTTGCCCATGCCGGTCCATTCGCCGATGCGGTTGGCCCACCAGTGAAGGTCGGCATCGGAATACGAACCGCCGTACAGATGGTGTGGGTCGGGACCGTGCATCCGGACATACACAAACGGGGCCGTAGCCCGCAGAATACAGGGCAAATTAGCACCACTCATGATGCAGTAAGCGGCCCCGTGTTTTTCCAGCAACCGGAACGTTTCGTCGTTGTGCCAGCTCAGGTGCCGGAATTCGACCGCGATTTTCAGCCAGTCGGGAACCTGTTCCAGAAAGTAGGCCAGGCGCTCGTAATCATAGGCCAGATGGGGTGACAGTTGCACCAGCAAAACCGCCTGTTTCTCCCGCAACGCATGCCAGCAGGTTTTAATGCGCTCAAGCCAGGCTTCCGGTGCGTAGAGCTTTTTGGCGTGCGTGAGGCCGCGCGGGGCTTTGACGGTCAGCCGGAAACCGTCGGGCAGGCGGGCACGCCAGCCGGCAAAGGTGCTGAGCTGGGGCCAGCGGTAAAAACTGCTGTTCAGTTCGACGGTTTGAAAGGCCTGGACATAATAGGCCAGCCGGTCGTGAACCGGGGTATTGGGCGGATACAGAACGCCCTGCCAGTGGTCGTAACTCCAGCCCGATGTGCCAATGTGAATGCTCATATGCTCCTCGACACTAGCAAAACGGACTGGAAACGGTTTTGTTTACCGCGACTGGTACGGGCCGTGTACGGCTTTGACCCGGAACGACTCGTCATTATCCTCCAGAATGATCACCCGGTAGGTGTCGCCCCCCGGATCGACCCGCACCAGCACGTGCCCGGAATCGCTTTTCAGGCGGTTTAATAACTCGCCGATCACCAGTTTATTGGCTTCCAGCATATGCGTCGCAAACACATCGCGCTCGCCGGGATAGACCTGCTGCGAGTAAATCCGG
Organism: Larkinella bovis; assembly: GCF_042655385.1. Lineage (NCBI taxonomy): Bacteria > Pseudomonadati > Bacteroidota > Cytophagia > Cytophagales > Spirosomataceae > Larkinella > Larkinella bovis. The sequence goes on from NZ_JBHSMA010000003.1 coordinate 282,116, forward strand.
GCCAGCACGTCATGCCCCGGATGGTCGGAGGACCAGACCGGGATCACCAGCACCCGGGGCCGCAGGCTGCCGAGCAGAAAACCATTCTGCGAATCGCGATTGCCGTGGTGATCCAGGAGCTGGACTTCCACCGGCCCGACTGCCTGCGCCACCGGTGTTTCGACATCGTGCCACGAAGGCGCGCCGAAGGGCACAACTCCCGGAATGTCGCCCCCCGAAAAATAATCGAATTTGCCGTAGCTCAGCCGCAGGGCCATGCTGCACATATTTTCGTTCGGATACTGGTTGGGCGGCAGTGAGTTGAGGTCCGGAAAATGTTGCCGCGTGACCGTCCCGACGCCCGTCCAGATTTCGCCGTTGACGGCCAGGTTCCGGATTTCGAACTTGTCCCGGTATGGGGCCGGTTTTCGCAGCAACTGAATCTGGTCGTTGCGGCCCGGTTGCAGGCGCTCCACGCTGACGCCCTTTTGCTTCGTTTGCCAGTCCAGAAACAGGCGGTAATTTTTTACGAGCGGGTCCTGGTCAAAGGAGCGGGGATAGTTATAATCCGGCCAGCCCCGGTCGATGATTTTACGGAATGGGATGTGTTCGGCCACTTCCGTAACGCCGGTCAGCACGTACGTACCGGCGGCCGCTTTTTTGGACGTCGCCGAAGGCGCTCCCATGTGATCGTCGTGGAAGTGGGTCATGATGGCATAATCGATAGCCGGATCTGAGCGGAAACTCAGGGCTTTGCGGGCGTAGCGGGCAATCCACTCCCCGGCATGGCGGTCGGCATTGGGTTTGGCGGGCGTATTGCGCGGACTCAGCGTGCGTGGGGCGGTGGGGTCCAGTTGGCCGGCATCGATCAGGGCCGTGGTGCCGTCGGGCAGAATCAGAAAAGCCGCATTTCCCCGCCCGGTATTGATCTGGTGAATGTCGAGATACCCTTCCTGCCAGACCGGGAGCGGCTGGCCGACCTGCTGGGCGTGACTGGCGAGTTGGATAAGCGTCAGGAAAACAAGTAGATAAGGTCTTTTCATAGGGGATGGATATTCTCTGCTCAACTCCGCGTAACAACTAACTTCTTTATGGCTGCTGATAAACCCGCACGTAATCGACTTCGAACCGGGCCGGGAATTTTGTCGCCGACGGGTCCCCGCCGTTCTGTCCGCCGATCGCGAGGTTCAGCAGGAGGTAGTGCGGTTGGTGAAACGGGTTTTTGCCGCTGCCGTCGCCGTTGACGGTTTTCGACAGATCGACTTCGTTGAGCAACTGGTCGTCTACATACAACCGAATAAAGTCCTGGTCCCAGTCCATCCGCCAGACGTGGAAGTGGGCTGACCACTGCGGGTCGTTGAAGGTGCTGAGATTCTTCTTGGTGGTGCTCCAGGCCGCGACGTATGGCTTGTCGGTGCCCCAGGCGGCATTGGCCAGGAGCATCTCCCGGTAATATTCCATGATATCAATTTCGCCGTTCGACGGCCATTCTCCCGATACGCCCAGCGACCAGAACGCTGGCCACAGGCCCGGGCGGGTGTCGATGCGGCCCCGCATCTCGAACCGGCCAAACCGCCACTGGTGTAGCCCCTTGGTCATCAGGCTCGCTGCCGTGTAGTGAATCGAGTCACGCTGGGTTCGCCAACTGGTGCTGCCGGGCTGGTAGGTAGGGTTGGGACGTCGTTCGCGCCGACCTTCAATGATCAGCAACCCGTTCTCGCAGCGGGCGTTGTCGGGCTGGTACCACTGGCGTTCGTTGTTGCGGACAAAGCCACGCTCGAAGGCCCAGTTGTTGGGGTCGGGTGGCCCCGGTTTGTTGAATTCATCAGCCCAGACCAGCTTCCAGTCGGCCGCCGGTGGAACGGTTTTCGGAACGAGTAGCCACAGGAACAGGCAAAGAAACGGCTGCATAACGGATCGGGCTTGGAATAGAGCCGTAAATGTAAACGTTCGTACCAGAATTGAAAAATACGGTTGGGGTCTAATCGATCAAAGCACAAAAAGATAATAAACTGGTCATCTAACCGAAGAGAGCGCTCAGCAGTTATAGGAGAAAACAAGCGTCACTGTCTTGAGAATGAGTGATAACTGGATACGGCTGAGCCGGTTTTTTGCGAAGATGGTTCTGCTGGGCTTCGTCCTGCCGGGCGGTTTTTCGTCGTTCGTGCGGGCGCAGTCGGATACCACCCGAAAAGAAATCAAGGTGCTGGGCCTTTCGCTGGATACGTTGCTGGCCATCCGCAGCCCGAAAGTCGATACCAACTACATCGCCAGCTATTACGAACACCTGCATCTTCGGTTGATCGGGCAGGGGCGGGACCATTTTCTGCAACTTGTGGATAAAACCAACCACCTCACCTACCGGCCCAACGGAGCCTCGTCGGTGGGAGTGGGAGCCAGCTATTCGTGGCTCAGCGCCGAGCTAACCACCCGCCTTCCGTTGATTACCCGAAATTCCCGGGTGGCGAAAGGCAAAACCCGGCAGTTTGGCACCAGCCTGAGTTACAACGGTCGGCGGGTCTGGTTCAACACCAATTACCAGTCGTACCGGGGCCTGTACCTGAATAATCCGGATATTCTCGACAAAGACTGGTTTGTGCTTCATTCGAAGTATCCGCAGCGGCCGGATGTTGCAATTTATACCTGGTATACTTCGATCTATTACTGTTTTAACCACGAGCGGTTTTCCAACCCGGCCTCGCTGATGCAGCGCGAGCGTCAGAAGAAAAGCGCCGGTTCGTTTCTGGTGGGGGCTTCGATGCTCTTTACCCAGGTCAAGGGCGATTCGTCGCTGTTTCCGCGGGCCGTCCAGCCGCTTTTTCCCACGACTTCCGAGCTGATCCAATACCGGTCGTTCGGTTACAGCATCAATGCGGGTTACATCCGGACGTTCGTGTTCCGGAACTACTTTTTTGCCACCCTGCTGGGGTGCCCGGGCGTAGCGCTGCTGAATGCCAGCAGCGTTTCGGCCGGCGAAAACAGCCGGTCGCTGCCCGTGCGGGTGGGTTGGCAGGGCGATTCGCGGGTGACGGTCGGTTACAACAACGGGCGCTATTTTGCCGGGGCGACCTATGCCGTGGTGTTTCTGTCGGGGAACCTGGACGGCCCCAGCATCCTGCGTAGTGTCAACACCAATATCCGGTTGGTAGCCGGGCTGCATTTCCCTTTCAAACCGAAAGGTTTACTGCACAAGCTGCCCGGTTTTTAACTTTTTTCAAAACCTATACTAAGTTTTTACGGTTTTATTTGCTTGGTTTCCATTGTCATTATTACCTTTTAAGATTTGTTTCTTGTGACGAACAGGCCCGATTGGTCTGTAACCTATAGCCAATGCCTGTTTCCACTGCCACCATACCAAATTCGGGATTTGATCTGACGAATTGCGAAACCGAACCGATCCACATTCCCGGTTACATCCAGGCTCATGGATATTTAGTGGCACTTTCTGCCGATGATTTTGTTATTCGGTACGCCAGCGAGAATATCCGGGAACTGGTGAAGCAACCAGCTTCGGATTTGCTCGGAAAACCGCTCGAAGCCCTGTTAACCCAAACCGACCTGTCCACGGCTGAGCTGGTGGCCATTCTGAACGTTGGCAAGCGGGATAATGCCTGGTCGCGGATGAACCCGCACCGGTTCCGGATAAACGGGAGTGCCTACAACCTGATCGTTCACCAGAACGGGGCACTGATTTTGCTCGAATGGGAATCGACGGTGTCGGGCCGGAGCAATCTGGACCAGCAACTGATCGCGGAAGCACTGACCGAAGTGCAGTCGAACCGGACGCTGGCGGAACTGATTCAGAATACCACCCGCCGGGTGAAACAGCTGATTGGCTACGACCGCGTGATGGTCTACCGGTTTGGTCCCGACTGGCACGGCGAAGTCATTGCCGAAGCCCTGGAACCGGGGCTGGAACCGTATCTGGGGTTGCATTATCCGGCTTCGGATATTCCACGGCAGGCCCGTGAATTGTACAAAACCAATCTGGTGCGGCTGATTGCCGATGTGGGCAGCACGCCTTCGCCCGTTTTTTCGACAACGGATCAGCCCCTCGATCTGACCCATTCCGTACTGCGGGCGGTGTCGCCGGTTCACATTGAATACCTGAAAAATATGGGCGTTCAGGCCTCGATGAGTATTTCGCTGCTCTACCGGGGCGAGTTATGGGGGCTGATTTCCTGCCACCATTCGACGCCCAAATTTGTCGATTTTTCGGCACGTCAGGCGGCCATGTTTGTGAGCCAGTTGCTGTCGTCGGCCCTGGAGTTTCGGAAAGACGAAGAAGATCAGTCGTTCCTGTTTCAGATTCAGCAGAACGGGCAGCGGCTCAATAGCCAGATACTGACCGACTGGGATGTAGTAGCCGGTTTGACCCGGCATCCGGTGACGGCCCTGGACATCACCGGTGCGACGGGGGCGGTTTTGGTGTACGACACTAAGGTTTATTCACTGGGAACGGTGCCAGGCGAGTCGGCCATTGCCGGTATTGCCAATTGGCTGGGGACGCAACCGTTTGATACTTTCCTGGAAACCAATCAGTTGCCTGAGTTGTATCCGGTGGCGGAAGCCTTCCGCGATGTGGCGTCGGGCCTGCTGGCAATTGCATTGTCGAAGGAATTGAATGAGTATATTCTCTGGTTCAAACCGGAGCGGGTTCGGCAGGTAACCTGGGCCGGTAACCCGGATAAACCGGTAACGGTTTCGGAGAATGGGAAGCCGTTTTTGCATCCCCGCAAAAGTTTTGAAGCCTGGTCGCAAACCGTTCGCAATACCTCGGAGCCGTGGAAAGAAAGCGAAATTTCGGTTGCCATCAAGCTGCGGGAAGATGTGTTGCAGGTGGTGGCGCGCAAGGCCAACGAAGTCCGGCAGTTGAACGAACGGCTGCGGGTCGCCTACGAAGAGCTGGATGCGTTCAGCTATACGGTTTCGCACGATCTGCGGACACCCCTGTCGTCCATCCGGTGTTATGCCGAGATCATCATGGAGGAGCAGGGCGGTACGATGGATGACGACACGCGGGTGATGTTCCAGAAGATTCTGGACTCGACGGAACGGATGCGGTCATTGATTCGGCATATTTTGTATTATTCAAGGATGGGGCGTACGGAGCTGAATTTCAGACAACTGGATATGCCGAAGATGCTGGAGGTGATTCGGGATGAGATTCTGGTGACGGAGAAAAAGAAAAACCGGCATCTGCGGATCGAATTCGGGACCCTGCCCCCGGTTTATGGCGACCCAACGATGGTCAATCAGGTTTTCACCAACCTGATGTCGAATGCAGCCAAATACACGCAACGGGCCAGCGAAGCGGTGGTGCAGGTAGACGGGCGGGAAACCGACACGGAGGTGATTTACAGCGTGAAGGACAACGGAATCGGCTTTGATATGAAGCATGCCGGTAAAATGTTCGAGCTGTTCAAACGTTTGGATAATGCAGCCGGTTTTGACGGAACCGGGGTCGGACTGGCCATTGTGAAACGGATTATAGGCCGGCACAAAGGCAAGATCTGGTTCCATAGCGAACCCAACCGCGAGACGGTTTTCTTTGTTTCATTTCCAAAAGAGTCCAGCGAATAACGACTCTATCCTATAAACTTGTACGATGATGTTAGACGTATTGTATGTGGAGGATAACCCGGACGACGCCGACGTATTTAGCCGGGTCATCCGAAAAATGGAGAAGACCATCTCCTATAAAGTGATCAATATAGGGTCTGAAGCCCTCGATTATCTGACGGCCGAAGGAAAATACCGGAAGGATACGGCACCGCTGCCCCGGTTGCTTCTGCTCGACCTGGATTTGTCGGAATACAGCGGTTTTGAAATTATTCAGAAAGCGCGGTCGATAGCCCGAACGAAGCTGCTGCCCATCGTGGTGTTCAGCACGTCCGATAATCCGCAGGATATCAGCCAGTCCTTTGAACTGGGCGCCAATGCCTATGTGGTCAAACCCGGTAGTTATCAGTCAATCAATCAGTTGTTGCGTCGCCTTTGTGATTTCTGGCTGATCGATAACAACGTAGTAAACTAATTGCATGTCATTAGCGGAACGATTGCGGCACGAAACCCGTGCGTTACACGAAGAAACCGAGCAGTTGCTGTATACCGAACCTTTACGGTCGGGTACATTAGCCCCGGAGCAATACACCCACTTAATGCAGATTCACGGCTTGTTTCATCACGCGCTGGAAACCGCCATTGACCGACACCCGGTTTTTTTTGAAGGATACCAGCCGGACGAGCGCCGGAAATCCGCCTGGTTGGCGACCGATCTGGCTGCGTTGGACGCTTCGCTGCCCGACCTACGACCGGATTTGTTTGCGGATTGGTCGCCTGTCGAACTCCTGGGCGCGGCTTACGTGGGTGAAGGCTCGATGCTGGGTGGAAAAGTGGTCTTTCACCATTTGCAGAAAAGCCCGGCCTTGCAGCCGCTCCTGCAAAATGCCCGGTTTTACCGCGGATACGGCCCCGGCATGATGGACAAATGGAAAGCATTCGGAGTGCTGCTGGCTGCCCGGCCCGAAGCCGAGCACGATACCGTTGTCGAAGCGGCCAAATGGACTTTCCGGACGTACCAGAAGCTTTTCCGGCTTACCCTGACCGAGAAACCAGCGGTCGGTTAGTCGGTCTGGTTGTAAACCGGCAGGAACACTTTGAAGGTGGAACCCTGCCCGAGCTGGCTGGCGACGTCGATGGTTCCGCCGTGGATTTCCGCTACTTTCTTGCAAATCGCGAGGCCGATTCCGGTGCCGCTATAGGTCGAGCGGCTTTCCAGGCGCTGAAACGGCTGGAAAATGCGGTCTTTGTATTTCTCGTCAAAACCGATCCCATTGTCCGTAATTTCGATCAGCAGAAACAGCCGCTGCGCTTGGTTCGTCAGTTCCTTCGGCAGTTCGTCGGTGGCGGGGTTGCGGGCACTGATCTGAATAAGCGGTTTTTGATCCGGTTTCTGGAACTTGATGGCATTGGCCAGCAGATTCTGAAATAACTGCCGCAACCGCAGCGAGTTGCCGGGAATACTGGGCAGCGGTCCCACCCGAATCGTGGCTTTCTGCTCCGAAATCGACACGTCCAGGTCACTCAGCACTTCTTTGATCAGGCGCGCGAGCGGAACCGTTTCAAACGGCTCGGTTTGCGTCGACAGCCGTGAATACGTCAGCAAATCGCGGACGAGCACCTGCATCCGTTTGGCCGAATTCTGAATCCGGCGCACCAGATCCACTTCGCCATCCACCAGACTGTCGGCAAACTGGCTTTGCAGCACGTCACCAAAAGCCTGTAATTTCCGCAGCGGTTCCTGCAGGTCGTGCGAGGCAATGTAGGCAAACTGTTCCAGGTTTTCGTTAGAGCTGCGGATCTGGTGAATGGTGGCTTCCAGTTGATGCTGGATTCGCTTGTTTTCGGTAATATCCAGAAACGTAACGCGGAGATTCTCGCCAAGGCGGTCGGCCACCAGCGTCAGCCAGCGGTCGATGCCGTCGCTTTTGTAATGGTGTTCATACGGAAGCGAATCCTGCTGGGCAAAAGCCCGGCAGTAATGCTCGAAAATACCGTTGGTTTTGTACTGCGGAAACCAGCGGCTGTGCAGTTCTCCAACCAGTGCCTGGGGCTCCTGGTTGACGAGCGCGGCCAGGTTTTTATTGGCAATCAGGAAGGTGAAATCCGTGATTTCGTTTTGTTCGTCGTAAACCGGTTGTAACAGATACAGTGCTGTTTGCGAGCTGTCTAACAGCGCCCGCAAGTGGTAGTTTTCTGTCTGTAACGGATTACTAATTGAATCCAACCGGGAGTTATTCATTGCAAGCACGGAAGTGGACAAACAACCTCTCCGCTTCAACCAACTAAAATAACAGCTTAATTGTTGAATTTACGCCTTTCTCGCTAAAAACTATTGTCCGGCCATTTCGCAACCGGTTTTTCATTCGACGCATTTGGGTATTTTTGTGCCAGAACCCTGACCCCCTCTCCTTACCGCATGGCAACACCGACCGATCTTTTTATCCACGACACCGACCGCACCTGGGAGAGCGTCGGCCCCGGGGTTCGACGGAAAATCATGGCGTACGACGCCGGCCTGATGCTGGTCAAAGTCGCCTTTGAAACCGGCGGTGTCGGAGCGATTCATCACCACTATCACACGCAAATGAGCTATGTCGAAAGCGGCCGGTTTGCCATTACCATTGGCAACGAAACCCGCGAGCTGAAAGCCGGTGATGTGTATCATATTCCGCCGGATGTGCCCCACGGTGCCGTGGCGCTGGAAGCGGGTGTGCTGGTGGATGTGTTTACGCCGATGCGGGAGGATTTTGTGTAAGGTTACAAGTGTCGGGGTACGGTTTTCGGTTTATAGTGGGCTTCGCAGGAGCCTGCATACCGAGCACCAAGTCCCGTAAATTATAAACCGAAAACTATAAACCGTACTCGTGTCTGATATTTCATTATTTTGAGCCGAAATTGACTTTCGGCCCTTTCATGACGTACCGTTCCCGGGTTCTCTCGTTTTTATTTGCCCTTTCTGCCATTACCTACATCGACCGGACCTGCATTTCGCTGGTGGCGTCGGATATCAAAAAAGACCTTCAGATCGAGAACGATCAGTGGGGCTGGATTCTGAGCGCGTTCGCCCTATCCTACGCCCTGTTCGAACTCCCGACGGGTGCGCTGGGCGACCGGCTGGGGCCCCGGCGGGTGCTGACGCGCGTCGTGGCCTGGTGGTCGGCGTTTACGGCGCTGACCGGCACAGCCACCAACTGGCTTTACCTGGTCATTGTCCGGTTTTTGTTCGGCGCGGGCGAAGCCGGGGCTTATCCGAATGCGTCAATTGTGGTTTCCCGCTGGTTTCCCCGGCAGGAAACGGGCCGCGCGCAGGCCTACATCTGGGCGGCCGGACGCGTGGGCGGGATGCTGGCCCCGTGGATGGTGGTGCCGGTCGCGACGCATTTTGGCTGGCGGGCATCCTTCTACGCCATGGGGTTGCTGGGGATCATTTGGGCCGTGTGCTGGTACATCTGGTTTCGCGATTTCCCGCGCGAAAAACGCGCAATCACCGCCGAAGAGCGGGAATATATTGAAGAAAACCGGCGGTTTCGGGTTGCGGGCCATCACGTTCCGTGGGGGGCGGTTTTGCGCAGTCCAAACATGTGGGCAATTATGCTAATGTTCCATTTTTATATGTATGGCGCGTATTTCTTCACGGGCTGGCTTCCGACCTACCTCCGCGAAGGCCGCCATTTCGGAAAAGAAGACATGCAGTTGTTTGCTACCCTGCCGTTTTTTCTGGGGGCTATCGGCTGCTTTACGGGTGGTTATCTGAGCGACTGGCTGGCCAAACGCTACGGTTTGAAAACCGGCCGGCGGGTCGTTGGCATTGTGGGCCTTGGATTGTCGTCGGCCATGATTCTGCTCTCGGCGCTGACGAAAGACAACCAGACCGCGGCCATTTTTCTGTCGATGGGCATGGGCTTCAAAGACCTGACGCTGCCCGTTTCGTTTGCGGTTTGCAACGATGTGGGCCGGAGTAAGTCGGGGGTGGTATCGGGCGCCATGAATACTTTCGGGCAACTCGGGGCGGTTTTTCTGGGCGTACTGTTTGGTTATATTGTCAACCTGACCGGCGACTTCAACCTGCCGCTGTTTCTGATTGCGTTTCTGCTGTTGTGTAGCTGCCTGCTCTGGCTCCGCATCGACCCGACGGAGGAGGTAGTTCTGGTGTAACAACGGCCAGCCATAAGCGGTAATACCCACAAAAAATACCGCCCAACTTGTGCAAAGCCGGGCGGTATACACAACCAGAGAAGGCGTCCGGTTTTAGGGTTTGAGCAACTTTAGCGTCACGTTCTGGCTGCCGCTGCGGACCTGCAGCAGCAACAGCCCCGGGGCCGCGTGGCGCGTCGACAGGCTGGGCCGTTCCACCTCGGCGGCCTGTACGATCTGCTGCTCATTCACCCGTCGCCCCTGCCCATCCACCAGTTGCAACTGCACTCGCTGGCCTTCGGCTCCCCGGATCTCCAGCCGGACCACCTCCCCAATCGGATTGCCCAGCACCACTACCTGCAAACCCGCAGCGGTTTCGGCCGACAGGCGACTACCATCAGGACAGTTCAGGGGTTTCCCCGATTCCTTGAGTACGTAACTGGAACCCAGCACCCGGGCTTAAATCAGGTTTGTACCGGTTCCTTTCAGTTCCTGGGGTACCGGAAAGCTGTAGGCGTGGGCCCCGTTGCCTTTTCCCGCATTCTTCAGATCCACCCGGTAGATGTCGGCCAGGGTTGTGCCCCAGACGGTGCTGCCGGTGTAGAACTCGACGGTGAGCGGGCTGTTGGGCTGGTTGCGGTCCCAGGCCCAGCCACGGATGGTGCCACACTCGACTTTATCGAGAAAGCCCTCGAAGTTACCCGTTACGGCGACGGCGGGGGTGATCGTCAGCAGGAAGCTGACGCTGTTGGCGGCCCCCAGCGGGTCGGTGGCGATGTAGGTAATGAGAAACTCGCCGGTCTGGGTGGGGGTTCCGGCCAGGACGCGGGTTTGGGCATTGAGCGTCAAACTGGTGGGCAGGCCACTTTGCGAATAGGTGAGCGTTTGACTCTCTGGATCGGCGAAGGGGGGCAGGGTGACCTGGAAGGGAACGCCGACCCGGGCACTGAGGGGTTTGATTAGCGAGGTAGGGGTGGGCGGTTTGGGGGGCTGATTGCCCGGCAGGGGGTTGGGCTGACAGAGGATGGCCTTGGGAGCGTTTTTCAAGACAAAGCTGTTGCCGGCGACGCGGGCGGAGAGCTGGTGGGGCAGTCCATCCTTGAGCTGGTCGGGGATGGCCCAGACGAAGGCATGGCATCCGTTACCTTTGCCGGCCTCGAGCAGATCCTGGCGGAACACGTCGGCGGGCAGGGAGGCAATGAGTTGCTCGTTGTCGAGCAGATCGACGGTGATGGGGGTATTGGCTTTGTTTCGGTCCCAGACCCAGCCGCGGAAGGTCTGGCAATCGGCGCCGTAGAGGTAGCCTTCAAAGGAGCCGGTGACGGTGGGAGCCATGACGGTGATGGTGAAGTGGGAGGGTTCGCTGGTGCAGGCGTCGCTGGAGCAGGTGGCCTGGTAGGCGAAGGCGCCTGGTGTGGTGGTATTCACGGGAATGGGTCCGGTGCCGGAGCTACTGCCGGGGCCGTTCCAGCTGTGTGTTCCGGTACAATTGCTGGCGGTCAGTAGCAGGGCGGTTCCCTGGGCGATGGTGGTGCTGGTCAGGTTGGGGGGAACGGGTTTGGCTATGCCGGTTATGCTTACGGTGGAGGTCGCCGAACAGCCCATGCTGGTGGCGGTGACAGTAAATGCCTGGGGGCCGGTGGTTGTCAGGCTGGCGCTGATGGGGTTGGTGGTGGTATCACTGAGCTGGGCACCCTCCGGTGCGGTCCAGTGATAGGTTACGGGGCCTCCTCCAGTGCTGGTCGCGGTGGCCGAGAGGCTAATGGGTTGACCAACGCAACTGCTGGTGGAAGCGGCCAGGGCGGTGACGGTTATGGAGCCGGGCTCTGGGGCCTGGAACTCGTAAGCGCCGATATCAACGCGGCTACCCTGAATTCGGGGGTAGCCGGCCAGGTCGGTAGCGGGTAAGGCCGTCGCTGAATAGGGGCCACTGAGGGCAGTGGCACTGGTGGGGTCGCCCGCGTTGATGGCTGGGGAGCACATCGTCAATTGCAGATCGGTCGTACTAAGGAAGGGCGCGGTTTCGGATGTGATGTTGTTATCACCCGCGTAGTCCGTGATCTGGGCATCGAACAGGCAATAATGGGCGGTTAATAGTTTTTCAGTCACCGAAAAAACCGGATTATTGCCATTGCCCCAGAGAATGCAGTTGGTCAAAATGGCCCTGGATGAAGGAGCAAAAATATATATTCCCCCGCCGTAAGTAGCCGTATTGGACGCAATGCTGCAGTTGGTCAAACTGGGACTGGAAGCATTATCAATATAAATTCCCCCGCCGTAAGTAGCCGTATTCCCTCGAAGGCTACAGTTGGTTAAACTGGGATTGGAATTATAATTTTCCATGCCCCCGCCGTACTCTGCCCTGTTATTCGAAAAGCTGCAGTGGGTTAAAATAGGACTGGCCCAGCTATTAGACATTCCTCCGCCCCATTTAGCGGTATTTGACGTGAAACTACAGTTAGTCACCGTGGGGCTGGATGACACATTATACATTCCTCCGCCAGAAGCATAAGATTCAGTCGCATTTCCCCCGGTAATCACAAAACCATCCAGTAGGGCCGTGTTGTCAACCGAAGTGTTTGAAATCACATGGTAGGCGTTGTCGCTGGCATCGTTTTCGGTACCAATATCCCCACTGAGGGTAGTGCTTGAGGGGGTGCTCAGGTTGAGGGCGGGTCGATCCATGAGATTGGTTTCATTCCCCTGAAATCCTCCGTATACTTTGACCCCGTTTTTCAGGGAAAAGCTCCGGTTGCGGTCGGTTCCCGTGGTAGGTTTGTAGGTACCCTGAGCGACCCATACTTCCCCGCCCGCACTGGCCAGCGCATCGATGGCGCCCTGAAAGTCGGCGGTAGCGGTTTGCCAGCTGGTGGCGGTGGCCGGGTTGGGATTGGTTCCCTGGGTGGAGACATACAACCGGGTTTGGGCGGAGGCTACCGTCGATAGAACAAGCAAGCCGACCAACAGCCGGAATCGGTTTCGTTTCGATTTCAATGCAAGGGCATTGACCATTGAAAAGTAGGATTGAGAGATGGGTTTTATGCTCATTATGAATGAGTTTAGGACAGGGAAGGTGCAAGGTTACAGCTTTTTTTTAAATCCTAAACTATCCTATGTGAATTAGATAATAAAATATAGAAGGTTGATTTTCAGGGAGAACGACTTATTGCTGGGTTGCGTAAACGATGGAGGAGGGTGGTCCAGGCCGATCCGCAAGACGCCGGCATGGTTTGGAGAACGTTTTGGGATATACGTTGGCGGCCTTTCCGGAGTTCAGCCTAGCGAATGAGACTTATCTCAGGCCGTGAAAAGCACAGTAAGCGACTTCAATCTGCCGTTGGTGGATGCCTGCTCTGGAAGTAGCAACTGGATGCTGGATGGTTGGATGCTGGATGCTAGATGCTGGATAATTGGATACTGATAACCAAAAGTTTAGCATCCTGCATCCAACCATCTAGCATCTAGCATCCGATATCCAGCATATAAGTCCAACTCCTTAATAATACCGCCCGATCAGCCGGTTTTCGACAATCCGGCGTTTCATTTCCAGCACGTCAATGGTGCCCTGCTGGCTGTACACAATCTTGCCACCCGGTTCCACCAGAACCGTATAGGGCAAAGCGCCCTGCCATTTCGGGTCAATGGCTTCGATCAGCGCGTATTTATCCTCCTGGCTGAAAATGTAATTTTTGTTGGATGCTTCTTTCTTTTTCAGAAATTCCAGGGCCTTCGCTTTTTTATCCGGTTTGTCGGCCGACACCGAAATGAACTCAAAATCCCGCTCACGGTACATCCGGTCGATGCTGATAAAGTCGGGGAACTCCTGCACGCAGGGGCCGCACCAGGTCGCCCAGACGTTGATCAGCCGCAGTTTATCGGAATCGTTTTTGAGCAATTTTTTCAGCCCTTCCGCGTCTATATCGTCAAGCGAAACCGGGCGCTTCGCCCACTCGGCCTGCTGCTTTTTGATGTAATCTTCCTTTTCCATCCATTTGACCGAACAGCCGAACGTTTTGGTGGTGGGCACGGCTACTTTCTGACCCGCTAAAACTGCATCCAGGGCCGCGCGCGCATCTTCGGCATTGCCAGTTCCCGGTTTTTCCTTCGCATCGAACCGCCCGGCGTATTGCAGTTTGCGGTCTTTGTCGAAAATAAAAACATGGGGCGTGGCCACCGGTCCGTACTTCTGGGCCGTGGCCTGCGTGTCACCGTCGTAGAGGTACGGGAAATTATACCCCTTCGCTTTGGCCCGGATTTTCATTTCCTCGAAACTGTCGCTGAGGTCGGTATAGCCCAGTTCGGCCAGGCTCACGGTTGTCGGGTTATTGGGTGAAATGACCACGAAGTTGACCTGCTTCGGTTTGTAATCCTTCACCAGCTGAATCAGCCGGTCTTCGTACGCCTGGGCGGTGGGGCAGTGGTTGCAACTAAAAACCATGACCAGGGCGGGCGATCCGGCGAAACTCTTCAGGGTATACGTTTTGCCGTCGATACCGGGCAGCGAGAAATCCGGGGCCGATGCGCCGATTTCCAGTGTTTTATGATCTGCCGGCGGCAGAAAAGCCAGGCTGGCCACCAGCACCAGGAGGCCGGTAACGCGCCGGAAGGTTTGGGTCAAAGGGTTGGTAATCATAGGAATAGAGACTTGGTGTAGGAATACTTTTATAAAAGCTGAAAATAATGAAAGATTGCCGGAATGGGAAAATCCGTACGGTTTTCTTACGGTTTGGCCATCAAAAATGCGGATTCAACCGAACCGGCTTTTGAAACGGCCGGTTCGCATACTACTTTTAGCGCCGGGTTGACGCCCGTATTAATCCACTAACCCAGCAAAGGATCCATCCGATTTTGTGAACAAACAGGAACAACCGACTTGGGTCGGCGGCCCCGAGCCCGTTAACGACAAATGGCTGCAAATCATTGGGGTTCCGATGGCGGTATTGCCGTTCGTTTTCTTTTACCTGAACGAATACGGCTACGATGGGCGGTTGTTTGCCCAGACGTTTCTGGCGGGCGTGGTTTCGACCGGACTGGCGTGGCAACTGCTGCGGTGGTGGGTGTTGAAGGTGCGGACCTGGTATATAGCGCGGGAGGAGTTCCGGCAACGGCTGCTGGTTACGTTCCTGGGGTATTCGGTATTTATCATTCCGATGCAGATTCTGGAAACCTGGAGCATCCGGTTTTTTGATCTGACCGGGCTGATGCAGGAACCTGAGTTTCCGCGCGTCTACCTGATGCACATCGGGATGGCGCTGTTGTTTGCTTTTCTGGTGGGCGCGATTTACGAGAGTATGTATTATCTGCAGAAAAACCGGGAAGCCATTCTGGAAGCGGAAACCCTGAAAAAAGCGACCTTGCAGAGCCAGTATGACAGCCTGAAGAATCAGGTGAATCCGCATTTTCTGTTCAATTCGCTGAACTCGCTGTCGTCGCTCATTACGGAAGATAAGAAACAGGCCGGGGAGTTTCTGGACGAACTGGCCAGCGTGTACCGGTATCTGCTTCAGGAAGGGGATCGGGAGCTGACGTTGCTGCGGAGCGAAGTGGATTTTATCCGGTCATACCGGTTTCTGATCCAGACGCGGTTCGGGTCGGCCATTTCGTTCGCTATACAGGTCGATGAGCCGTTTCTGGACGATTGGCTGCCCCCGCTGACGCTGCAAACGCTGGTCGAAAACGCGATTCGGTACAACATCATTTTACCCGAAAAACCGCTGCAATTGCGCATTCAAACCACCGCTGACGGGCAATTGCAGGTCATTAATTCGATCCAGCGAAAACCGCTGCGGGTGGCGGCCATGCCCATTGGCCTGGGGTCGTTGACCGACCGGTTTCAGCGGCTGGGGTTACGCCCCCTGGTCATCAGCGACGACGGTGCCGAGTTTCGGGTAACTGTCCCGCTGCTGCGGAAGTAGCCGAACCGGTATATGGTGAGGTTCGCAGGAGCATCAATACGGCAACCCACCGAGTATCGAAAACCGTATACGGAATACTGTAAACATAAACAACAAAAACGATGAAGATGCTGAAAATGAGTTTGCTTCTGGCTCTGATGAGCCCCGTGGCCGCGATGGCCCAATACCTGCCGCTGGGCGCGATCACGTCGTGGACCGACGGCTATGTGGTTACGATGGAAAACGATACCGTTCGCGGAAAAGTCCGGGTGAGCATGATGGTAAACGATGCCCCCGGCAGTGTGGCCGTGCGGACTCAGGACGACAAGAAAATTTCGTTCAAAGGCGACAAGCTCCGGCTGGTAGCCCAGGATATACCCAAATTTGCCTACAGCACCGGAGCCATTCCCCGCGAGCGCGAACAGGTGGTGTTCGAACGGGTGCCAAATCCGCGCAGCAACGGCAAAACCGCCCTGCTCGAACGACTGAGCCATCCCGGCAAAATCACCCTGTACTTCGATGCCAACGGCTGGAAAAAGAATTCGGAGTTCACCTTCGGCAATTTCACGATCGGCACGAATCCGAGAGACCTCAGCTTTGTGGTCGTGAAAGACCGGACCAACGCCCGCCTTGTCAAAAAAGGCACGATCGACGACGAACACGAAGCGCTTTTTGGCGATTGCCCGGCTTTTGTGCGGCAGTTTCCGGCCGCTACGCGCCGGGACTGGAACCGCTTCGGCGAGATTGTGGAAGCATACAACCAGACCTGTGTGGTCGGTACTCCGATGAACTAAAGGCGGTTGGGTGAAAAAGTTACGAAACGCTGTAGCGTTCGGGCAGTGCGGTGCGTCATGGGGGTGTAACCTCACTGATTCACTCCATGAAAACGAATGTCTTTTTATCCAGCTTCCTGAAGTACCGTAAAATTACCGCCGTTTTGAGCTTTGTATTGCTGGCCGCCCTGAGCGCCTGTCAGCAGGATTCGGGCAACGACCCGGCGCCCTCGGACAAAAATCTGACGCCTTTCCTCAAAAGTCCGGAAGAATACAACCGGGCCATGAACGCCCGGACCAAAGCCGAAAACGTTCCGTTCACGATCGAAGACGTCAGCCGCGACGGCAACATCCTGACCGTAAAAGTAAAAGGCGGTTGCTCGCCCGAATCGTTCAAGGCGGTCTGGAACGGGGTCGAAATCATGATTTACCCGCCGACTATTCACCTGGCCTTACTGCACGAAACCGGCGAGGTATCGGGCTGTCCGACCGACCGGGAGCACACGCTCAAAATCGATATTACCCAGGTGGTTGGCGAAGGCGATCACGCCAATACAACCTTTGTCGTTTACAACGGGTCGAAGGTGCAGGACACGACGCTCGACCCGAACGGCAATGTTTCCAACCAATAAATTGACACGCACAAGGGGAGCGGTGGGTCAGTGGCCCACCGCTCTTTTTATCGCCCGTAGCCAGTGGCATGGCACCCGATTGTACTCCTTTTGAACGACGGCTCATCGAAGGATGCCAGCAAGGCAGCCCGCAGCACCAGGAAATGTTTTACAAGCATTTTTACGGGTTTACCATGGCTATTGCCCTCCGCTACCACCCCGGTCGGCAGGAAGCCGCCAGTGTGGTCAATGATAGTTTCATGAAGGTATTCGATCGGATCGACCGGTATGCGTTCAACGAAACGTTTCGGGGCTGGCTGCGCCGGATTGTGGTCAATACTGCCCTCGATCAATACCGGCGGATGGCCAGATACAGCCGCACGGTCGAAATCGATCAGGCCGATCTGGAGCCGGTTACACTGGAAGATTCGGTCATCAGCCAACTCACGGCGGACGACATTCTGGGGCTGCTGCAACACCTGCCCGACACCTACCGGGTGGTCTTTAATCTCTACGAAATAGAAGGCTATTCGCATGAAGAAATTGCCCGGCAACTCAAGCTGTCGGTCAGTTCGTCGCGGGTGTACCTGGCGCGGGCCAAAGAGAAGCTGGCCCGTTTAGTGAAACGTTATTTCCCGAACCACAATGAACGATTCTATCCATAAAAGGCTGACCGAGCACATCCGGAAAACCGTACGGCGGCATGAGCTGCCGTACGAACCGGGGTCGTGGGAGGAATTTCAGCGGCTTCGGCGCCAACGCGACCACCGCATGCCGGTGGTCTGGTTCCGGTATGCGGTAGCGGCCTGTCTGTTGCTGGGCGTACTGGGGGTACCGATCTGGCTTTACACAACGCAGCCGGAGGGGATAGAATCCGCGTATCAATCCCAAACCGGTCGGGTGGCGGAAACGCCCGACTCACCGCTGGTCCCCAACCGCGCGGAGCCGCGACCGAAACCGGGGCAGCCGGTTTCGGTCGCGGCTCCGCGCGAAAAAACCGGGGCAGACTCCTTTGCCCCGAACGCAACAATCGCCGGGAAAACCACCTTGCCGCCCCCCCAAATCACACTGTCCAAGCCGTCGGCAAATCGGCCCGCAGCCAGTTTGCCGACTATTCACTCCACAACCGAGCTAGCGCCGGAAGCCGGTTTGGGGAAACCAGGGACGCCGGAAACTTCCCTTTCGCAGAACAAAACCGTCCCCGAACCTCGATTCGAAACCACAGTCTTCCCCGCTTCGTTCGAACGCATTGCTTCGCGCAGCCGTGCTCCTTATCGCTGGGTACAACGGCCGCTGGGCTTACCGCTGCCCGCCCGGCCGGGCGCGGGGACGCTGGCGAAAATAGATCCGCCGAAAACGGCGACCCAACCGGTGCTGGGCATCAGCCTGGCTCCGCAGTCGGTTTCAAAATCCGGCGCCACTCCGGCGCTGGGCGGAGGGCTGTATTCCGAGATTCCCCTAACCCGCCGGTTCAGTGTCTCGACCGGGTTGTCGGTGGCACAGCAAAAATGGGGTACAAAGTCGAACCAGATTCCGTTCGGAACCGTCCCGACGCTGATTGCCACCGACACGCGGCTGGTGACGGTCGATTGGCCGGTGAACATCCGGTTTCGCCCATTCTACGCTGCTAAAACCGGTTTTTACGCCGAAGCCGGGTTGTCGTCGGTAGCCTTCCTGAACGAGCGTTCCGCCGAAACGTACCAGCACCTGAAGGCGGTAACGGTCATGGTGGTGGGTACCAACGGGCAGGAGCAGGCCGTGACGCAGTACGTCAATGCGCAGGAAACCGTCAACCGCTCGCAACCCGGTTTTCAGAAAATGTACTGGGGCCGGATCGCCAATTTTTCGGTGGGCATTGAACGGCGGCTCAACGACCGGTTCCGGCTTTCGGCGGAACCGTATCTGAAGTACCCGATCGGGCCGTTTACGCGGGAAAATCTGCTGCTCGGCTCGGGCGGAATCAACCTGCGGCTGGGCTTTCAGTCGGGGCGCTGACCGGCTTTATCGGGCCTCCCTCAAAATATTTTCGGCCAAACTTTCGTAAGTAAGATTGGGGTAGAGTAGATCGTTTGTCTCCGTCGCTTAAGGCAGTACTTGAGCAAACCGGTGCGGTTTTCGTGCCGATTATGTTTCCGGAGCATTTACGCGATTCCTACGCCCCATGAACTGTTTTTACGAGCCGAAAATGGTGTTAACCAATAAGTTGCTTCTCTGTTGTACGGCGGTCTTTCTGGTCGGGGTACACGGTTGCAAATCTCCGCAATCGACCCATAACCAGAACAATGGTCGCGCCCGATTCGGTGAGAATGTCCGGACTACCCAATTCCGGACCCCGGAGGAAGAGCGCCGGGCATTCCACCTGCCGGAAGGGTTCGAAGTGACGCTGTTTGCGTCCGAACCGGATATCACCAAACCCATGAACATGGAGTTCGACGACCGCGGCCGTCTGTGGGTCACGCAGTCGTCGGAATATCCGCTGCCCGCCGATCCCGGTAACGGCAAAGACCGCATCACCATTCTGGAAGATACCGACGGCGACGGCAAAGCCGACCGGTTTACACCCTTCGACAACCAACTTAACATTCCCATCGGCGTCTTGCCGACGACCGACGGTGCTATTGCCTACAGCATCCCGAATCTGACGCATTACCGGGATACCAACAACGATGGCGTGGCCGACGAGTCGAAGGTACTGCTGGGACCATTTGGGTACCGCGACACGCATGGAATGGTCAACAACCTGATTCGGGGATTCGACGGCTGGGTGTATGCCTGTCACGGGTTTACCAACACCTCCAGCATTGCCGGAACGGACGGCGACTTGATTACGATGGTGTCGGGCAACACCTTTCGGTTTCGGCCGGATGGCAGCCGGGTTGAGCAAACCACCTTCGGGCGGGTGAATCCGTTCGGGTACGCCTTCGATGAGCTGGGGTACCTGTATTCGGTTGATTGCCATTCCAAACCGATTTATCAGTTGATTCGGGGGGGCGAATACCCGCACTTTGGCAAGAAAGCCCCGGCCACCGGTTTTGCGCCGGAAATGATGAGTTACGAGCTGGGTTCGACCGCCATCGCGGGGCTGGTGTATTATACCGGTTTGCAGTTTCCGGAAGAATACCGGCATAGCTTTTTCAACGGCGACGTGGTCACCTGCCAGATCAACCGCAACACCATCACGCGTACCGGCTCGACGCCCATTGCCAACCGGGAAGCCAATTTTCTGGTCAGTGACGATCCGTGGTTCCGGCCGGTGGACATCAAAGTGGGACCGGACGGGGCGTTGTACGTGGCCGATTTTTACAACCGGATCATCGGGCATTACGAAGTGGCGCTGAACCATCCCGGGCGCGACCGCGCCAGTGGCCGCATCTGGAAGATTACGTATACCGGGAAAAAACCGCACGAAAATCTGCCGGTGAAAGACTGGTCGAAAGCGTCGTTGCCGGAACTGGTGGCGGGTCTGAATCACCCGCAACTGACCGTTCGGATGAAAATTGCCGACCGGCTGGTGGACGTCTGGCAGGCGAAAGCGGTGGAACCGGTGCGGCAGATGATGGCCACCGAAAACGTGGACCCGAAACGATACGTGCAGGGGCTCTGGATTCTGAACCGCCTGGATGCTTTGTCCGACGAGGTGCTGAAAACCGCCCTGACCCATCCTGATCCCCTGATTCAGATTCACGCCCTGCGGGTGTTGGGCGAATGCCAAACCCTGGCGGAACCGCACCATGCTTTGGCGACCCGGGCGTTGCAAAGTCCGAATGCAGACATCCGGCGCACGGCGGCTGCGGTTTTAGGCGGTTTTCCGAACGCATCCGATCTGGCGTTATTGATCGGTTTGTACGAAAAAACACCCGCTACCGATTCGCATTTGCGGTATACAACTCTGATGGCGATCCGCAATACGCTGCGTCATAAAGCGGTTCTGGCGGAGGTGGTCGGTCGCTCCTGGACCGATCCGCAGCGGGTGTTGCTGACCAGGGCTATGACCGACGTTCCGGCGCCGGAAGCCGCAGCGTTTGTCCTGAACGAACTGCGCAACGACCGGATTCCGGTTTCGCAACTGACCG
Organism: Larkinella bovis; assembly: GCF_042655385.1. Classification (NCBI taxonomy): domain Bacteria; kingdom Pseudomonadati; phylum Bacteroidota; class Cytophagia; order Cytophagales; family Spirosomataceae; genus Larkinella; species Larkinella bovis. The sequence goes on from NZ_JBHSMA010000003.1 coordinate 303,145, forward strand.
ATTACGTCGCGCATGTCAGCCGGTATTTGCCGGTTTCCCGAATGGATGAGCTGATTTCGACAATTCGGACGAAGTTTGCCAACGCGTACGACCGGCAGTTTATCCTGCACCGCACCCTCCTCGGCGGGCTGGCCCAAAGCGGCACGACGGAGTTGCCCCGGATGAAGGAATGGGGCATTGAGCTGGCCAAACGCTCTCTGTCCGGTATTTCGGAAACCACGGATACCTGGAAAATCCGGCCGGTGGAGAAAAACGCCGATCAGGGCACCTGGTTTGTGGTCGGCGATCTGGCCACGGAGCGGTTTGCGGCCATTCCGATGCTGGTGAGTCAGCGGGCACCGGTTTCCCAACTGTATTCGACGCCCTTTGTGCTGCCGGCCACGTTGCAGATGAACGTTTACGACAATGACCTGCTGAACAGCGATTCGAAAACCGGGGTCTCGAAAAATGTTGTCCGCGTCCGGCTGGCCGACGGGGGGCGGGTGGTTGCCGAATACCGGATGCAGCAGAAAAAAAACATGACCCAAAACGACCAGATTGCCCGCCCGACCCTGCTGCTCGGGGCCTACCAGGGACAGCGGGGCTACCTGGAAATTGTCGATAGTTCGCGAACCGCCAGCATTGGGGTCGGTAATTTGGAGCCCGCCGTCCTGCCCCTTTCGACCCAAAGCCCGAACGACCTGGTCGAGCAGCGGGTGGCGGCCGCCAACCTGGCCGGAAAATACAAGGTTACGGCGCTGGAACCCGCCTTGCAAACGCTTTTGCGGGCGAAGTGGATGGATAGTCGGGTACGGATGGCGGCTGCGGACGCGCTGATGGACATGGCCCCCGCTTCGAATCAGACGCTGCTGGCGACGGTTTTTGCCGACCGCTCAGAACCCACGGTTTTGCGGCAGAAACTGGTCACCGCGCTCGGATCGGTCACCTCCGACCAGGTCTATGAAACCCTCGAAAAGGGCCTGTCGGGCAGTGCCCGGCCGTTGCAGGTAAGCATTGCTGCGGTGCTGGCGAGTCAGGAGCGGGGCATCAACCACCTGATTGCGGCCCTGAAAGACGAGCAGGTGGGCGTGGATGTGCTGTCAGAAAACGCGGTCAGCGAGCGTCTGACCGCTCAGGCCAATGCCGAACAGCAGCAACAACTGGCGGCTTTTCGGGCCAGTGGTGCCAGCGAGCGCGAAGAGCGGGAAAAACTGATTCAAAACCGCCTGGTCGGGTTTTCGATGGCCCGGTTTTCGCCGGAAACGGGTCGGAGCATGTTTCTGGCCCATTGCAGTATGTGCCACCAGATCAAAGGCACGGGCGGTTTGGTGGGGCCGCAGCTGGACGGCATCGGAAACTGGGGGCAAAAAGCCCTGACGGAGAAGATTCTGGACCCCAACCGCAGCATTTCGGAAGCATTCCGGACGTACAACATCGTGCTTAAAAACGGCCAGACCCAAACCGGGTTGTACCGCCGGGCCGAGGGCGAGGTAATCGTCTTTGCGAACCCGGACGGGAAAGAGTTTTCGGTGGCGAAAAGCGAGATGAAGGAATACAGGGCGTCGAAATACACGCTGATGCCCGACCAGTTCCGCCACACCATTCCCGAAAAGGACTTTTACGCCCTGATGGCCTATTTACTAAGCGTCAAGTAGCTTTACGGCCTATTTGGCTTTTATGGCCAGGTAGATGATGTTTTTCAATAACAAGAAAGAAACGCATGGGAACGAAACCGGGTATTTGGAGCCCAAAAGGACTGTGCCTGTTCGGGTGTTTGCTGGCTGGTGCTCTGGTTGGCAATGCCCAAAACAAGGAGAAAAAAGGAAGTAATATCCCCTTTAAAAAAAGCGTTCTGATTGACGAATTCATTGCCGAGGGCGCTACCGTTCTGGATGTTAACAAGGACGGCAAAAAGGACATTGTTTCGGGAGCCTATTGGTTTGAAGCGCCCAACTGGACGCGCCACGAACTCGATAAACCCCAGAAATTTATTTACAACGCGGGCTACAGCAACTCCTTCCTGAACTTCGCGATGGATGTCAACAAAGACGGCTGGGTGGATGTAATCCGGATCGATTTTCCCGGCAAAGCGGCCGTCTGGCACGAAAATCCGAAAAATCAGCCCGGTTTTTGGAAAGCACATCCCATCTATCCGTCGGTCGGGAACGAATCGCCCCTGTTTGTGGATGTCGATGGCGACGGGCGGAAGGATCTGGTTTGCAACGACCCGACGGCGAAAGAAATCATCTGGCTGCGGGCACCCGACAAGAACTTCACCGACGAGTGGGAAAAAACCGTCATCAGCAAAGGCGAAACGATTCCGGGAACGCACATGTATACCCACGGGTTGGGGCTGGGCGACGTCAACGGCGATAAAAAACTGGACGTACTGATTCATACGGGCTGGTGGGAAGGCCCCGCCGATCCGAAACAGGGCCACTGGACGTTTCATCCCGCCAAGCTGGGTGAAGAATGCGCCCAGATGTACGTGTACGACGTCAACGGCGACGGCCTGAACGATGTCATCACGTCGTCGGCGCATAAATACGGCATCTGGTGGCACGAACAGGGCAAAGACGCCCAGGGTGCTCCAACCTGGACAACCCACGAGATTTACAAGGGTTTTTCGCAGAGCCACGGGCTGGCGCTTGTCGATGTTAACGGGGATAAAAAGCCCGATCTGGTAACCGGTAAACGCTACTACGCCCACAATGGCAAGATCGATCCGGGCGAAGACGATCCGGCGGTTTTGTACTGGTTTGAGTTTCAGCCGGGTAAAAATCCGTCCTGGATTCCGCATGAAATCGATAATAACTCGGGCGTCGGGCTGCACGTCACGGTCGAAGACATCAACAATGATAAGCGTCCGGATATTGTCGTAGGCAACAAAAAAGGCGTTCACGTTTTTGTGCAGCAAAAGAAAAAGTAGTACGCTTTATCGCCAAATTCTCAATTATCCATCTCTTTCCGCATCCAATGGCAAGGAGATGGATAAATTTTTTAGTAGTAATCTATTGTAAATCAATGTTGTAGAGTTTTATTTAAAAACATTCTTATTAATCTTTTTATAATCGGTCTAAATAGTAATTACATTTACGGCAGAAACTTTCTTATCTGCCTGTTATGCTTAAATCTTTTTTATTGACCCGGTTTGTCCCTGTACTGCTGGTCGTGGCCAGCCTGACGGCCTGCAACAACGATGATGAGACAACCATTACCCCACCGGAGAACCTCCGTTCAAGAATTGACTACACCAAATTGTCGGATACCACGGCTTACGCAAACTTTTTTGCGGATAATAGTGGGAACAAAACCGTTGACCTGACCCCCGGCAGCACCCAGCTGCTGATGTTCCGGGCCATCAATACCTACAACGGGACGGCGGTAGGCACGGGGGCTACGCTGGATGCGACGGTTTTGAAAAACATGCTGTCGAACACCGGCAACCCGTTTTCCGATGCGGCTCTGAACAACTCGGGCGTGAACCTGCGGTCGATCTTCGCGTCGTCGCTGCCCGCGGCTGATGCCGAAAAAGAGCGAGCTACGCTGGAAGCGGCTTTCCCGGCTATTGCCACCGCCAGCAAATCGGTCACAGCCACCGCTGCGGAAGGCAAAGCGGGTAAGCTGGGGACGTACCTGGTGGATGAAAAAGGCATCGAGTGGGGGCAGATCATCCAGAAATCGATGATTGGCGGTCTGCAACTGGATTACATCAGCAATGTGCTGCTGAGCGATAAAAACCTGGCACTGGATAACTCGAAAGTGGTTTCCGGTAAAAAATACACCGAACTGGAACACAGTTGGGATCAGATTTTCGGTCTGTTGACGGCCAACCCGGTTTACGGCGGCAAGGCCACGGCGACCTCGTCGGGTGAAAGTTTCCTGGGTTCTTACCTCTGGGAATACAACAAAGAAGATTTTCCGAAAATCCACCAGGCGTTGCTGAAAGGCCGGGCGGCTATTGTCAACAACGACGCAACGACGCTGAAAGCACAGGCTTCCCTGCTGCGCTCGGCCATGGAAAAAGCGGTGGCGGGCGCGGCTCTGGGTTATCTGGGCAAATGGAAAACCAACGCGACCAATGATGCGGCCCGGGCGCATGCCATCGGTGAAGGGCTGGGCTTCATCTACTCCCTGCGGTTTGCCAAACTGAACGGGGGCGATGCAGCTTTTTCCGATACCATTCTGGCCGGTCTGATCGGTGCTCCGAATGGTTTCTGGGGCCTGACCAACACCAGAATCGATGCGGCCGAAGCGGCCATTCGCACGAAGTTCAAAATGTAACCTAATAAGTGTATGGTAATCGGTTTACGGTGCGGTTCCCCAAACCCAATACCGTAAACCAACACGTTACACCGGGCGGCTCTTTTCGCGTTGCCCGGTTCCTTCTATTTTATACCATGATCTATCTACGCTGGAAAACCTTCGCGGTTCTCTGCCTATTTATGGGGATTGTCTGGGCCTGTTCGTCCAGCAAGGAGGGGGGCGACCCGGACCCTAAACCGGATCCGGATCCGACGAATCCGGTGGGAACCGACCGGAAGGCGATGCTGACCCACCTGGCCGACCACATCATCCTGCCTAGCTACGCGAATTTCAAGACGAAGTTCGACCTGATGCTGACCAAATCGGACGCTTTTGCGGCCAAACCTGATCCGACCACTCTCACCGAATTCCGGCAGGCGTGGGCGGATGCGTATGTGGAGTGGCAAAAAGTCGAATTGTTCGATGTTGGGCCGGCGGAATCGCGCACGCTACGGTATTTCTTCAACATCTACCCCGCTAACGCAGCTGGTATTGAGGAAAATATCGTTGCACCCTCTGTGGTTTTAGATTTGCCGTCGGCGTATCCCAAACAGGGCTTTCCGGCCATCGATTACCTGATCAACGGGCTGGCGGCTACCGATGACGCGATTCTCCAGCGGTATACCACCGTTGCCGACGCGGCCAAACGGATTGCCTACCTGAAGCTGATCACCAATCAGATGAAGACGGTTCTGACGGCGGTGATCACCGACTGGACGACCGGCGGCTACCGGGATAAGTTTGTCAACAGCACCGGCATCGACGTGGGCGGTTCGACCTCCAAACTGGTCAACGGCTACGTGCTGCATTACGAGCGCTATATCCGTTCGGGGAAATTCGGGATACCGTCGGGGGCGATGGCGAATGGCGTTCCGGCCCCGGACAAAGTGGAGGCTTTCTACAAAAAAGACCTCGCCCTGACGTTGGCGAAAACCGCCCACCAGGCCGTTGTTGATTTCTTCAACGGGAAAGATGTGAAAACCGGTCAGGAAGGACCCGGTTTCAAGAGCTATCTCAATGCGCTGGGCGCCAAAGACAGCCAGACCGGCAAATCGCTGGCCGAGGTCATCAACGCGCAGTTTGACGCGTCGGCTGCCAAACTGAACGCCCTGAAGCCGAATCTGTCCGACGAGGTCAAAACCAATAACGCGGCCGTTACGGCGGTGTATACCGAAATGCAGCGAGCCGTCCGGATGCTGAAAGTGGACATGACCTCGGCCATGAGCATCACGATCACCTACGTGGATACGGATGGCGACTGATGCGGGCATATTTTCGGACATACACCTCGGCGGCTCCGCTGGCGGTTTTTCGGCTGGCGTTTGGGCTGATGCTGTTCAGCAGTGTGGTGCGGTTCTGGTCGAAAGGCTGGATTGAGGAACTCTACCTCAAACCGTCGTTTTTCTTTCCGTATTACGGTTTTGAATTTATTAAACCGCTGGGACCATACACCTACCTGCTGTTTGTGACCTGCGGATTGTGCGCGTTGCTGGTGGCGGTGGGCTGGTTGTACCGGCTGGCGTCGGTGGGCTTGTTTCTGAGCTTTACCTACATCGAGCTGATGGACAAAAGCACCTACCTGAATCATTATTACTTTGTGAGTCTGGTGGCGTTCCTGCTGCTATTCCTGCCCGCCAACGCTTGTTTTTCGGTCGATGCGCGCCAAAACCGCTGGATTGCCTACGATCGGGTTCCTCGCTGGACGGTCGATAGTTTGCGGTTACTGATGGGGATCGTATACGTGTATGCTGGGCTGGCCAAACTCAATTCCGACTGGCTGCTGGAGGCCCTGCCACTCCGGATCTGGTTACCGGGCCGCAACGATTTGCCGGTGATCGGTTTTTTGTTCAATTACCGCGAAACCGCTTTTGCGTTCAGTTGGCTGGGCATGCTGTACGATCTGAGCATTCCGTTTCTGCTGCTCAACCGCGTCACGCGCCCGTTGGCCTACGCTGCGGTGGTGGTTTTTCACGTGTTAACGGCGGTTTTGTTCCCGATTGGGATGTTTCCGTATATCATGATCGTGGCCGCGCTGATCTTTTTTCCGGCAACGTTTCACGAGCGAGTCCTGGCCATCCTACGCAGTTTGCTACGTCTTCCGGATGAGCTGGTAAGCGGGAAAACGCTGGTTTACAGCAAGCAGCAGAATAGAATTCAGCTTACGGTTTTGGCGGTTTTCTTCTTCTTCCAGCTCATCATCCCGTTCCGCTATCTGCTTTATCCGAACGAGTTATTCTGGTCGGAAGAGGGCTACCGGTTTTCGTGGCGGGTGATGCTGATGGAAAAAATGGGGACCGTGCAGTTTACAGTCGTGGACGACGCGGGTCGGCAGGCCATCGTGAATAATGAAAAGCACCTGACGGTTTTGCAGGAGAAAATGATGGCCACGCAGCCGGATATGATCCTTCAGTTTGCGCATTACCTGCGGGACTACTACGCCCGGCAGGGTTTCCGGAATCCGAAAGTGTATGCCGATACCTACGTCAGCCTGAACGGGCGGCTGGGCAAGCTGTACATCGACCCAACGGTCAATCTGGCGCAGGAAACCGACTCGTTTATGCCTAAAAAGTGGATTTTACCCTTTGGAGATGAAATTAAAGGTCTATAGTTTTTCTATTTTTTTTCTTCTGTTTGTGCATGTCAGTCTGGCCCAAAACACATTGCTGGGCATTGTTCGTGAAAAAACGAGCAACGCGCCCATCGACGGATGCAGCGTGTACCTGAAAGGCTCCCGGACCATTTTTACGACCGACAGCCTGGGGCGTTTTTTCGTTCCCAATCTGAAAACCGGTACGTACCAGCTTCAGTTTTTTTCCCTGAATCACAAACCGTTCAAAACCGACGTTACCGTCGATGCGGGCACGGTGACGCTGGAGTTTACGCTGGAAAATTCCGAAAAAACGCTCCGGGAAGTGACCGTGACGGCCCAGCAGGGTAGTTTCGGGCAGACGCGGCTGCGGGAAGTGGAAGGCACGGCCATTTTTGCGGCTAAAAAATCGGAGGTGATTCTACCCGACAATCTGGTGGCGAATCTGGCGACGAACAACGCCCGGCAGGTGTACGCGCGGGTGGCCGGTCTGAACATCTGGGAAAACGACGGGGGCGGTTTGCAACTGAGCATTGGCGGGCGGGGCCTCGACCCCAACCGGACCTCCAATTTCAACGTCCGGCAGAACGGTTACGACATCAGCGCCGACGCGCTGGGTTATCCCGAAAGTTATTATACCCCGCCCATTGAAGCCCTGAAACGCATCAAGATTGTGCGCGGAGCGGCTTCGCTCCAATACGGAACGCAATTTGGCGGTCTGCTGAATTTTGAAATGCGCCAGCCCGTAACCGACCGGACGTTTGAGGTAACTTCAAGGCAAACCGTGGGTTCGTTCGGTTTTTTCAACTCGTTCAATAGCGTGAGCGGGACGGCGAAAAAGCTGAGTTATTACGCCTTTTTCCAGTATAAAAAAGCAGACGGCTGGCGGCCCAACGCGCATTTCGACAGCAAAACCGCCTACGCGGATATTCATTACCAGATCACCGACGAATCCCGCATTGGGTTGGAAGTGACGCACATGGATTACTTGGCGCAGCAGCCGGGCGGTTTGAGCGATGAGATGTTTCGGCAGAATCCACGGCAGTCGAACCGCGAACGGAACTGGTTTAAAGTGGACTGGAATCTCTTTAATCTTCATTACGACTGGAAACTGAGCCCCCGCTCCGAGATTAATCTGATTGGTTTTGGCGTCGTGGCGTCGCGGTATTCACTCGGTTTCCGGCCCAACCGGGTGGCGACGGTCGACAACGAAGCCATCGAGCGCGATCTCATTGCGGGCGATTTCCGGAACTGGGGCCTGGAAGGACGGTTTTTGAATCGCTACAAATTGGGGCAGAAAGACGGGGTTTTCCTGGTTGGCACCCGGTTTTATCACGGTTTTAACCACAGCCGGCAGGGCGTTGGACCCACCGGAAAAACCGCCGATTTTACGTTTGTGGAACCCGACCAACTGATGTCATCCGACTACCGGTTTCCGAACCGGAATGTGTCGTTATTCGCCGAAAACGTCTTGTTCCTCAGTTCGAAGTTTTCCGTCACGCCCGGTTTGCGGTACGAATACATCCGCACCACCGCCGACGGTTTTTACGGGAACATCGTCCGCGATCTGGCCGGCAACATCATTACAATTACAAAAACGCAGGAAAACCGCGTCAACCCGCGCGGTTTTCTGATTGCCGGTCTGGGGCTGAGTTACAAACCGTCGGCGGCCGTGGAGTTATACGGTAACATTTCGCAGAATTACCGGTCGATCACCTTCAGCGACATGCGGATTGCCAACCCGTCGGCGGTGATCGATCCCGATTTGCAGGACGAACGCGGTTTTTCAGCGGATCTGGGCGTGCGGGGGGAAAAAAATCAGGTGTTGAACTACGACCTGAGCCTGTTTGCGCTCAACTACGGAAACCGTATCGGCGAAGTGCAGTTTTACGACGAAAACGACCGCGTACTGCGCAAACGAACGAACGTGGGGCGGGCGCTGATTGTCGGGCTGGAATCGTACGGTGAAGCCGAACTGCTGCGGTTGTGGCAACCACCTTCGGATCGCTGGTCGTGGTCGGTTTTCGGGAATGTGGCGCTGATTCGGTCTGAGTACGTCAAAAGCCAGATTCCGGGTGTGCAGGGCAACGAAGTCGAGTTTGTTCCGGCGGTGAACCTGAAGTCGGGCATGCGCGCGGGCTACCGCAACCTGAAAGCCTCGTTCCAGTTTACGTACCTGACCGACCAGTATTCTGACGCGACCAACGCCGTCGATGGCGGTTTTTCGGCGGTGGTCGGGCGGATTCCGGCCTACCACATCATGGATTTCTCGCTGTCGTGGACCTACCGCTGGCTGAAACTGGAAGGCAGCGTTAACAACCTGACGAACGAATTTTACTATACGCGCCGGGCCACGGGCTATCCCGGTCCCGGCATTTTGCCCTCCGACGGACGGGCTTTCTTCCTGACTGTGGGCGTCAAGTGGTAACCCAAGCCGTTTGCTAAATACCTGTTGAGGGAATGAGAGTAGAAGATGTTTATTTGTGCATCTTTTGTTGGTAATCAATCGCCTTACTCGCTCTTACTCCGTATGATTCGCTCCCTCTCGGCGTTCTTTTACCGGATCGCTTCCTGGAAAACCTTGTTGCTGGGTATTGCGCTTTATCTGCCCATTCCCATTTTCATTCTGGGGCCGCTCGAAAAACAATTGAATGCCTTCGCCGGCTCCGAAATTGGACCGATCGATTTACTGCTGTTTCAGTTTGATCCGGCCCGGATTCAGCAGATGGTGGCCGCTTATGGCCCGGAAGGGCGGGCGGTGTATACGCAAGGGACGTTGATCGACGATACGATCTACCCAATCGTGTATACGTTTCTGTTTTGCACCATTCTCTCGTTGCTGTTCCGTAAACGCGGAACGCGTTCGGGGCCGTTGGTTAATGTGTTTCCGCTGGCGGTTTTTGCCCTTGATTTGCTGGAAAATGCCTGCATCGTCACCCTGCTGCAATCGTATCCCAATCCGCTGCCGACCGTTGCCGGGTTGTGTTCGGTGCTCACGAATCTGAAATGGGCCAGTCTGGTTATGACGGCACTGCTGGCCGGATACGGTGTAATCCGGCTGGTTTTCCGAAAACCGGTCGCTGGTTCACTGGCGGGTTAACAGCAGGCGCACGGCCCAGCGGTTTGAATCCGTTGGGCCGCGCTCCCGGAATTGGCCTAAAAAGGCTTATGCACCCGGTTCCTGTTGGGTGGAAATGGCGATCCGGTTCCAGGCATTGATGGTGACGATGGCCATAATCAGTTGCGCCAGGTAGTTTTTGCCAAAGGTCTCTTCAGCCCGTTGATACACAGAATCCGATACGCCGTTCTGGTGAATCAGCGTCACTTGCTCGGTCAGCGCCAGAATGATTTTTTCTTCTTCCGTGAACAAACTGGTTTCTTTCCAGGCATTGAGCAGGTAAATGCGCTGTTCGGTTTCACCGGCTTTGCGCGCTTCTTTGGTGTGCATGTCGATGCAAAACGCACAGCCGTTAATTTGCGACGCCCGTATTTTAATCAGATTCTTATGGGCTTTGGTAATCTGGGAAGTTTGTAGATACCCCTCTAAACTGAACATGGCTTTATAGGCCTGAGGTTCAGTTGTTTGAATGTTTATTCGCTTTGCCATTGTCTTTTCTGTTAACAATGGGACAAAGCTAGGCAACGGTTTTCGGGAAAAACTTAAACCGGTTTAAGAACGCTTCTTCTTCCGGATTTCGCTCAGATATTCGGGTGTAAATCCAAGAAATGAAGCCAGCAGAAACTGCGGAATGCGCTGAATAAATTCGGGGTAATGATCGCTGAAGTGGTAATATAATTCTTCCCGCGACAGGTCGTACAGGTACCTGATCCGCCATTGTGACGCGCCGAAAGCGCGCTGGTAGATCAATCGGAAATACCGCTCCATCTGCGGAAATTGTTCGAAAAGCTGTTCCTGCGCGGGCAGATCAATCGCCAGAACGTCCGTATTTTCCACGGCCTGAATATAAAAACGGGTTGGCTGGCGGCTTTGAAACGCCAGATAATCCGTGAGCCACCAGTTTTCAATTGCAAACTGGGTGGTTTGCTCCACGCCTTTGTCGTTCACATAAAACAACCGCAAACAGCCTTTCCGGACGAAATAATGGTACCGGGCCATGTCACCTTCTTCCACCAGGTTTTCCTTCTTTTTAAAGGACTTAGCCTGGAAGAAATGCAGGATGGCTGGGATTTCTTCGTCTTTTACGGCTACGAATTTTCGTAGGTGCTGGATCAATGGCTCGGCCATGGTATGGAGAGTCGTTTCGTTACACAGGGTTCATCAGAGGAAATCAGGGTTGATCAGAGAAAGAAACTCCTGATCTCCTCTGATGAACCCTGTGTAATAACTTTCTTTTCAAGCCCGTTACAACGGTTTGCTTACCAACTGCGGTTTTTCGTTCACCACTTTCAGCACCAGTTCGCCGAACAGCGTGTTAGCCCAGGCAAACCACTTGCGCGTGAACTTCGCCGGGTCGTTTTTGTCGAACGATTCATGCATGAAACCGGTGCCCGCGTGGGTTTTCTTCAACTGCCGGAGCTGCGCCAGAATTTCCTGATCGTCGGTGGAGGTTAGCGCCCGCATGGTCAGGCTCATCGTCCAGATGTTGTCCACCAGCGTGTGCGGACTGCCGATGCCCTCGGCGGCTTTCCCTTTGAAATAATACGGATTGTCGGCGCTGAGCGAAAACCGGCGGGTGTTCCGGTAAATCGGGTCGCTGGCTGGCATCGCGCCCAGATAGGGCAGCGAGATCAGGTTCGGCACGTTGGCGTCGTCCTGCAACAGATGATTGCCAAAACCGTCGACTTCCATTGCGTATAGTTTGCCATATTTGGGGTGGGTGTAAATCGCATACTGCTTCAGGGCTTTTTCCACCTCGTCGGCCAGCGCCCGGCATTCTTTCGCGAAAGCCGCATCGGGCCGGATTTTATCGGCCATCGTGGCCACCTGCCGTAGCGAAACCACCGCAAACCAGTTGGACGGCACCAGAAACGGGAAAACCGTGGCATCGTCCGACGGGCGGAAAATGCTGTGGATAAGCCCCACGGGTCGGGTGGGGTTGCCGTAGCCATTGCCCGGTACGGTATCGGTCGACCAGGCGGTTTCGCGACCGAATTTGTACGGCCCCACGCTGGTTTTGCGTTGCTGCTCGCGGCAGGTTTTCAGAATCAGCCGCATCGCGTCGGCCCAGTCGGCGTCGAACGGGCTGGTGTCGCCGGTGGTTTGCCAGTAATGATAGGCCAGCCGGATTGGGTAACAAAGCGAATCCAGCTCCCACTTGCGTTCGTGCAAGCCCGGTTTCATGGCGGTAATATCTTTCTTCCATTCGCCTTCTTTCGTCGGGTCCGCATAAAAAGCGTTGGCGTAGGGGTCGAGCCGGATGCACTGCGTCTGCCGACGAATCACGCCCGCAATCAGTTTCCGCAGCGGTTCATCTTCTTTCGTGAGCGACAGGTACGGCCAGACCTGGGCGGTGCTGTCGCGCAGCCACATGGCGTCGATATCGCCCGTAATGACGAATGTATCGGGTTTGCCGCCCGCTTCGCTGAATTGCACGGTGGTGTCGAGCGTGTTCGGAAAGCAGTTTTCAAACAGCCAGGCCAGTTCGGGGTCTTTGACAGTTTTCTTGACGCGCTCAATCGCCCGTTCGACGGCGGCACTGGTGAAATTTCGTTTGTCGGGGGCTACGCGGACGGTAGGGAAGGCGGGGTCGCTGGTCGCAAAAGCCGCGGGAGAACCCAAGGCAATTCCGGCGCTGGCGGCCGCTGTTTGTTGGATGAAATGACGACGATTCATAGGTAGTTGGTAATTTTCGCGACCGGGCCTGGTAGTCCAATCCGGATTTCGATTCATCAAAAGTAGAAATTTATTGCTTCGAACCGACGGCCGTCGGGCCAGTTCGCCCTCTGTCCAGATGCGTACAGGAATTGTCCATAATCGGACAGATTCATCAAGGCGGTTTTGAGAAATGCCTCTTTATACTCTAAAAACGCGGTTTTTTCTGCCTGGCAAGGGATTTGATATACGGAAATAGAAGAAATAAATAAGACTCTTAACTACACTGATCTTCAGCTCATGCGACGCAGTGATTTAGGTGAATTTGAAGAAGTGGTTTTACTGACGGTGGCCGTGATGGTACCAACGGCTTATTCGGTGGTGATCGCGGAAGAACTCGAACGGGAAACCGGCCAGGCCGTCAGTACGGGGGCGGTTCACGCGGCTCTGCAACGGCTGGAGCAGAAAGGCTACGTCACGTCGGTGCTGGGCGAGGCCACGGCCGAGCGGGGCGGTCGCCGAAAGCGGCTGTTTACGGTCACCGCCCTGGGTGGTCGGGTCCTGACGGAAGTTCGTGCGGTCCGAAACCGGCTCTGGGAGCGCATTGTGCCCCCGACGCTGCTGGAGTGGAGTTAGAAGTGAAGCGTTACTGGCTACGACCTCTCGCTCGATTTACCGAATTCTAATTGCATTGTTCAACGCATCATTCTTATGACCCCGCCCCGCTTTGCTGACCGACTGCTGACCTGGCTGGTGGCGCCCCACCTGCGCGAGGAGGTGCTGGGCGACCGGCATGAGCGGTTTTTGCGACAGGTTGAGCAACTGGGTGAAGCACGGGCCCGACGACGCTACTGGCGGGATCTGCTGGCGTACCTCCGACCCGCTTTTCTCAAACGGCAACCTGATGCGTATTCCAACCCAACAAATACGGACATGTTACGAAACTATCTCAAAATCACGATTCGAACGCTGATCCGGAACAAGCTATATACCGTCCTTAATGTGGCCGGTTTGACATTCGGTATCACTTGTTTTTTACTCATTGGGCTTTACTTGTTCGATGAATTAACGTTTGATCAGCAACACGGCAAAACGAACCGTATTTACCGAATTGTTGAACACAGGAAGACAAAGACGGAAGAGTTTAACGTGGCAGCGGCCAGTTATACACTGGCCGAAGAAGCCAAACGGCAGATTGCCGAAATCGAAAATACGGCGCGCATGAACCGGGCGGGGCGGGCTGATCTAATCAATCCCGAAACCCAGGCCAAATTTCAGGAGACAGTTGCCTTTGCTGACCAGAGTCTGCTGGAAATATTTGATTTTGAGGTGGTTGATGGCGATAGCAAAACGGCCCTGAAGGAACCCAATTCGATCATTATTGTGGAAGAACTGGCCCAACGGCTTTTCAAAAGCACCAAAGTTGCCGGTCGAACTCTTAAGTTTAGTTTTACCGACACCCCCCTGAAAGTAACAGCGGTCCTGAAAACCCATCCCCGGAATTCAAGTTTTGATTTCAATTCGATGATTTCCCTGAACAGCCAGCAGGGCCGGAGTCAGGCTGATTGGTATTCGAATGAATTTATGGTTTTTGCCTTGCTGAAAGGAAACACCACTGCGGAAACGGTAGCCAAAAAGATTACCGCGCTGCTGTATGCCAATTTTAAACCCGAAATTGGTACATCAGTGGCGTTCAGTCTGCAACCGCTGGCCGACATACACCTGTACTCTGAAAATATCATCGATGCGGCCCGCAATTCCAACGTGGAAGCGATGGGGCAGGGAATGCTGCTGTTCGTCAAAGTCTTTGCTGTTGTAGCGATTTTTGTATTGTTGATTGCCTGCATCAACTACATGAACCTGGCAACCGCCCGGGCTTCCAACCGCGCAAAAGAAATTGGTGTGCGGAAAGCCAGTGGGGCCTTCCGGAGTCAGTTAGTCTGGCAGTTTCTGGTGGAATCCCTACTGGTTACCCTGCTTTCCTTTATACTGGCCGTCATCCTGGTCAACCTGCTGCAGCCCGCTTTCAATGAATTTACGGGCAAACAACTCTCATTAAATCTTCAGACCGATTACCGGATCTGGTTGTATACCATTCTTGTTCTACTCGTTACCGGTTTTGTTTCAGGTAGTTATCCCGCCTTGTTGCTGTCAAATTTCAAGCCGGTGGTTTTGTTGAAAAGCTTGAAAATTCAAAGCAAAAGTAACTTGTCGTTGCGAAAAGGGCTGGTGGTTTTTCAGTTTACGGTTTCCGTCGTGATTATGATCGCAACCATCGTACTGTTTCTGCAAATTCGATACACCAGCAATAAGGATTTAGGGTTCCGGAAAGATCTGCTGGTGGTGGTGGACATCAACAGCGAAAAAGCGCGGACAGAAGCCGACGCGATGAAAACGGAACTGGCCAGGTTGTCGGATGTAAAAAACGTATCGGTGACGTCCCGCGTGCCGGGTGAATGGAAACAGATCCGAATGGTGAAAATTAAATCCCAGGGGAGCACCGAAGATTACAAAATTTCTTACCTGATCGGAGTCGATGTGAATTTCGCCAAAACCTTCGAGGTTCGGATTTTGCAAGGGCGAAATTTTACCAGCCCGGCGGATTCTTCTGCGGTTTTGCTGAACGAAACCGCAGCAAAAGCCTTGAATATCAGTCAACCATCCGGTCAGTTGGTCGAGATTCCGTCCTGGTCGTTTGGGGGCGATTTCACCCCCCTGAACGAGTCGAACCAGCCGTTTCGGGCCCGGGTGATTGGCATTGTGAAGGACTTTCATTTCCAATCATTGCGGGAAAAGATCTCGCCCATGGTGCTGGCCTACCAGAACAACCCGGTGCAGCAGATCGATTATTATACCGCCCGAATTGAAGGAGGAAATATACCGGCTACGCTGAAACGAATGGAAGCGGCCATGGCAACAATCGACCCGACGCATACGTTTGAATATCATTTTCTTGACGAGCAACTCGCCCGGTTTTACCTCGAAGACCAGCGTCGTCAGACCCTGCTGATTTGGGTGGCCCTGTCCACGATTTTTATCGCCTGTTTAGGACTTTTTGGATTGGCGACGTATGCCGCCGAGCAGCGGGTTAAAGAAATCGGGGTTCGGAAAGTATTGGGGGCGAGTGTGCTGAATCTCACGGCTTTGCTTTCCAAAGACTTCCTGAAACTGGTTCTGATTGCCAATGGCATTGCCTTTCCGGTGGCCTGGTGGGCTACGAGTCAATGGCTGGGCGAATTTGCGTACCACATCAACGTCGAATGGTGGATTTTTGTCGCTGCGGGCGCTTTAGCCATTGCCATCGCCTTGCTGACAATCAGTTATCAGGCAATTAAGGCCGCGCTGGTGAATCCGGTGAAATCGTTGCGAAGTGAATAAAATGGGCGTAAAGAACCCCGGCCTCCTATCCCGCTGCCCAACGCCCTTACCCTATGCAAAACAGAAAACCGCCCCGCTTTGCTGACCGACTGCTGACCTGGCTGGTGGCGCCCCACCTGCGCGAGGAGGTGCTGGGCGACCGGCATGAGCGGTTTTTGCGACAGGTTGAGCAATTGGGCGAAGCCCGGGCCCGACGGCGGTACTGGCGGGATCTGCTGGCGTATGTGCGACCCGAATTTATCAGACGACGACCTTCGGAATTTCCCGAGCCAATCCATACGGACATGTTACGAAACTATCTCAAAATCGCTTTTCGTACCCTGGCCAAAAACCGGGTGTATTCCTTCATTAACATCTTTGGGCTGGCGTCGGGCATGGCCGTCGCGATGTTGATCGGGTTGTGGGTGTATGACGAATTGTCCTTCGACCGACACCACAAAAACTACGACCGCATTGGTATGCTCTGGCAGTTTGTGTCATTTGGCTCCGAAAAATCATCGTACGATGTCATGCCGATTCCGCTGGCGGCCGAACTTCGGAACAAGTACCCGGATTTTGAATCGGTTAGTCTATCAGTTTTTCGGGAAGCGGTCCTGACATCAGACGATCAGAAATTTGCCCGAACCGGCCATTACGTTGAACCGGATTTTATGCGCATTTTCTCGCTTGACCTGCTGAAAGGGAGCCGTTTCGGACCGGATGATGTCAATGCAATTCTGCTTTCGGAATCCGTCGCGGAAGCCATTTTTGGCGACGAAAATCCGCTCAACCAACTGGTCAAACTGGATAATAAACAATCGGTCCGCGTAGTTGGTGTTTACGAAGACTTCCCCGACAACAGTACCTTCAAAGATGCCTTTTTTCTGGCTCCCTGGAAGTTGTTCGCTGCCATCGATGACGGAGCCAAACGCGACCGGAACGAATGGGATTCCAACTCGTATCAGGTGTATGTCCAACTCAAGCCGGGGGCGGGTTTTGATGCGGTTTCGGCCAAAATAAAGGATGTTCGGATGAAACGCGACAATCCACCGCGCTACAAACCCGAGTTTTTCCTGCACCCGATGAGCAAGTGGCATTTGTACCGGGATTTTAAAGATGGTGTCAATACCGGCGGGACCATTGTGTTTGTCTGGCTCTTTGGCGCCATCGGCTTCATCGTGCTGGTACTGGCCTGCATCAATTTCATGAACCTCAGCACGGCCCGTTCCGAAAAGCGCGCGAAGGAAGTCGGGATTCGGAAAGCCGTCGGGTCGGTGCGGAGTCAGCTGATCGCGCAGTTTTTCAGCGAATCGCTGCTGATGGCGTTGCTAGCATTTGTCCTGGCGTTTGTGTTCGTGCAACTGGCGTTGCCGTTTTTTAATGAGGTTTCGGAAAAAAAGTTGGCCATTTTGTGGTCGAATCGCTGGTTCTGGCTGGCCGGGCTCGGGTTCAGTCTGTTTACCGGCCTGATTGCGGGCAGTTATCCGGCGCTGTATCTGTCGTCGTTCCAACCCGTCAGGGTGTTGAAGGGCACGCTCCGGGCCAGCCGGTTGGCTACCATTCCGCGCCAGGTGCTGGTGGCGTTTCAATTTACGGTTTCCGTCACGCTGATGATTGGCACGATCATCGTTTTTCGCCAGATCGAACACGCCAAAAACCGCTCGGTGGGGTATAACCGCAACGGACTGATCGAAGTAAACATGAATACGCCCGAACTCTACGGGCATTACGAGACGCTTCGCCGTGATTTACTCAATACCGGGGCTGTCGAGGAAATGTCGCAGTCGTCGGGCTCCGTAACCGTTCAGTACGGCGGAACAACGGATTTTTCGTGGAAAGGGAAAGAACCGGATACGACACCGCTGGTGATGTCGAATTTCGTCACGCATGACTACGGAAAAACCGTCGGCTGGCAGGTCCTGGCCGGGCGCGATTTTTCCCGGGATTTCTCTACCGATTCGTCGGCCATCATTCTGAACGAAGCGGCTGTTAAACTGATGGGCTTTAAACGACCGATCGGTGAAATTATCCGGCGTAGCGGGCGTCCCTATACCGTAATTGGTGTCATCCGGGATATGATCAAGGAAGACCCGTTTAAACCGGTCAATCCGTCGTTTTTTGCGCTGGGCTACCGGTCCGTCAACGTGATCAATATCAAACTGGCTCCGCAACGGCCCACCCGTGAAGCCCTGGCGAACGTGGAGCAGGTGTTCCGTAGCTACAATCCAGCGGCTCCGTTTGAGTATAAATTCGTGGATGAGGAATATGGCCGGAAGTTTGGCAGTGAGGAACGCATTGGCCGGATCGCGGGCGTCTTTGCCGGCTTGGCCGTCCTGATCAGTTGCCTGGGTTTGTTTGGGCTGGCGTCATTTATGGCCGAGCAACGCACGAAGGAAATTGGCATTCGGAAGGTGCTGGGCGCGTCGGTTTTTACGATCTGGCGCCTGCTCTCCCATGAGTTTGTGCTGCTGCTGGCAGTGGCGTTTTGCCTTGCGGCACCCCTGGCGTATTACGTGCTGTCGGATTGGCTCCAGCATTACGAATACCGGACCGAGATTTCGTGGTGGATTTTTGCGGTTTCGGGCCTGGGCGCTCTGCTGATTACCTTACTAACGGTGAGTGTTCAAAGCATCAAAGCCGCCTTGGTAAATCCGGTGAAGAGTTTGCGGAGCGAATAACGTGCGGAGGCCGGGGACTTTCCATCCTCTCACATCATCTTAATGCCCGCTTCCTTAAACCGCCGGTAGAGGCTCAGCAGGACTTCGCTGCGGAACTGGTCTTCTTTGCTGACGGAATTGATCCAGACCCGGACTTTCAGCTCGATGGCGTCGTTCGTGATTGTCGAGAGGAAAATTTCGGGTTGTTGCCGCTTGACGGTCGTCGGATGTTTGGTGATTTCCTCCCGGATGAGCTTTTTCAACTCGCTGAGTTCGTGCTCGGCATCGGCCCTGATCGTCAGTTCGATGCGTTTGGCCTTGTGATTGATGGTCCAGTTGATCACCTGCCCCGACAGCAGATCGCCGTTGGGGATGATCACTTCCGAGCCTTCCGTCGTCAGCAGGCGGCTGGAACGGATGCCGATGGTTTTCACGCGCCCTTTTTTGCTGGCAATTTCAATGAAATCACCGATTTGGAAGGGTTTGTCGAAAATGAGAATAATGCCCGAAACCAGGTTGTTGACGATGTTCTGAAGCCCCAGCCCGATGCCGACGCCCAGTGCCCCGACTATCACCGTCACCTTGTCCAGGCCAATCCCGGATGCGACAATGGCGAACAGAAAACCGCCGATGAGCATGAACAACCGGATCATCACCAGCCGCGAGTCGGTATTGTTGATACTGCCGCCAATTTCATCTTCGGTTTCGCCGAAGAAATAACCGATGTACTTCCGGATCCGGCCCGACAGGTACAGCACCAGAAAGAAAAGGACGATGTTGCCCCAGGTGAACGTGGTGCTGCCAACGGTTCGCTCGGTGGCCAGAAAGTCGGTAACGACGTTATAGGTCGTGTTGTAAACGTACAGGTTGTTGGTGAAAATAATCAGCCAGGCAATGATAGCCACAATACTCAGAAACCGTTGCAAACCGATTTTTAGTTTTTTGTAATTAAACCGGGACGCGATGCCCTGCGTCAGTTTGCCGCTGACGACCTGCAACGCAAAGGCTTCGTGGATGATCTGAATCATCGTAAAGAGCCCAACGGCCTGCGTCAGGCCATAAATCGAAGCCGTTGAGAAGATTTTGGCCAGACTAATCCGGCCGAACAGGTTGCAGAATACGGCCAGTCCGTTCAGGATGATGTACAGGATTGATACCTGTTTGACAAAGCCCGTCAGCGACAGGACTTTGCGAATCCGGAACAGGAATAAAAAACCGAACACGACCGAAACCGCATTGAGCAGCAGCAGCCAGAGCCGAAAGCCGATGCCGGGGTCGATGATGGAAGACCGGGTGATGATGACCAGCAAATACAGCGCCACAATGGCCAGCCAGTAGAGGAATAACTGCCGGGGCCAGGTCCGGAAAAACAGGGCCGTCAGGGCCAGCAAGAGAACGAATTGCATCAGCTCGACGTAGACCGCCGGGGGACGCAGATCGAAAAACGGCGCGAAGTTGAACACGACCACCAGCACCGAAAAAACCGGAATGGAGCGGAGGTACCGGATGTTGAGTTCTTTCCGGACAGCGTCCCGTTGGCCGTGGCTGTCGATGATGCTGAAACTGCGGTAGACCCAGGCAAAAAAAACCGCCCCGATGACCAGCATGTAAATCCAGGTTCCGGCGCTGCGGTTGAAATAATACGCCAGCAGGTCGCGCTGCCCTTCGTACGAACGCTTGACCAGATGGTCCAGGTGGTCGTCGGTACCTGTATCCTGCGGAATTGCCCAGATAAAATCCGTTTCCTGGCCGCTGATCTTGACGTTGAACTCCCGGATGCGTTCGTTGACGAGGTTGGTCAGTTCGGCGGTTTCAAAATAGCCGTCGGAGACCGCAGCCTGGAGCTTGTTGATCCGGGTCAGGTTCTGGTTGGTGGCTTCGCTGGCCTGAATCCACTGCTGCCGTAGCTCCTTCAGCGAACTGAAATACAACACTCGGTAACTACTGTCGGCGGGTAACACGAGCGTCGAATCGCGCGCCAGCGAAATCAGTTGCCCATTCATCTCGGACAACTGTTTTTCGTAGCCCGACAGCGTTTCCCGCCAGACCTTGAGCCGCGTTTGCATGTCTTCCAGCAACACCTGAAACATGAGCATGTTTTTCATGTCATGCACCTTGCGGTAGAGGTTGAGGTTGGTGCGGATCGTTTTGACGTACGATTGCACTTCCGGCAGGTTATTTTCGATTTGCCACGTACTGAATCCCCGGCGGGTTCGGTTGCTGATGTCGTTCAGGGCCGTGTGACCTTTCTCCAGCCGCGCAATGATGCTATCGACCGGAATGCCGGGTTGCGGAATAATCGGCAGACTGTCGACCCGGCTTTTTTCGGCGGTTGGCTGGGCGGGGAGAATTGTTGGCAGGAAAAAAAGACTGAAAAGCAAAGGGCTGACAGCCAGTGCTTTTTTAAAGAGTAATGCGTATTTTAATCGACTGTTTATGAACCTCTTCATGCCACCACGGTTTCATGCACTCATTTCTTTTGTGCAGATTGTGTTCGTAGTAAATACTGCCAAAAGCCGGAATTGTTAGATTCGGTGAGCAAAACCGGGCCAGGAAGGAGGGGGGCGGGCAACTTAGGTGTCTATCCATCATAAGCGGTTTTTAAAACTGTTCCACCCTATTTCCCGAAACCTACTATGATCCGGAATTATGGTACGGTTGCCTGGCGCAATCTGATTCGCAACAAATTATTTTCCGCCATCAACGTTCTCGGACTGGCGCTCGGCATGACGGCGAGTCTGCTTATTTTTCTCTGGATTCGCGACGAACTGAGCATTGGGAGGCAGTATGCGCATTCGGCGCAGTTATACCGGATCATGGAGCGGGAGTATACGGACGGGAAAGTGGTGGCAGACGACGACACCCCCGGTTTGCTGGCCGATGAACTCAAGAAAGAGTTTCCGGAGGTGGTGTATGCCGCCGGTTTTTCGTGGGAAGAAGGGCACGTTTTGACGGTGGGCGACAAGGCAATCCGGCAGACCGGTTGTTTTGCCGGGGCCGACTGGTTTAACATGTACAGTATTCCGCTGCTGGCCGGTACGCCCGCGATGGCCCTTCAATCGCCCAATGGGGTGGCTATTTCGCGCAAGCTGGCCGAAATTTATTTCGCAACGCCCCAGAATGCGCTCGGCAAATCGATTCGGTTCGACAACGGCAACGACTATCAGGTCACGGCGGTTTTTGAAAACCTTCCAGCCAATGACCCTGAAAAATATGATTTTCTGCTGAGCTGGGCGGCTTTTCTCCAGCGCGAACCCTGGCTGACGGACTGGACCAATGGTGGTCCGAAAACCCGGGTTCTGCTCCGGCCGGATGCGAACGTAGCGCAGGTCGATGCCAAACTCAAGTGGTTTCTGAAAGGGCGCAATACGGATTTTGGCCCGACCTTTTACATCAATCTCTTTTTGCAGGCCGAAACCGATGCGCACCTGTATTCCAGTTTTAAAGACGGTTTTCTCGATGGCGGGCGGATCGAATACGTGCAACTGCTGGCCGTGGTGGCGGTTTTTCTGTTGCTGATTGCGGGCGTCAATTTCATGAATCTGGCCACGGCCCGGTCGGTCAAGCGGGCGCGGGAGGTGGGCGTCCGGAAGGTCGTGGGCGCGGCCCGTTCGGCCCTGATGGGGCAGTTTATCGGGGAAGCGCTCCTACTGACCCTGTTTGCCGTGCTGATCGCGCTCAGCCTGGTCAAGCTATTCATGCCTTTTTTCAACCAGTTAACGGATAAACAACTGGCGTTGCCGGTTGATCAGCCGGTTTTCTGGGCCATCACGCTGGCGCTCTGGCTGGGGATGGGCTTGCTGGCGGGCAGTTATCCGGCGCTCTTTCTGTCGTCGCTTCATCCGGTGCGGGTGCTGAAAGGCACCCTGCGGTTTGGGGCCGGGGCGCAGTTGTTCCGGCGCGGGCTGGTCGTTTTTCAATTCACCCTGTCGATGCTATTGATTGTCGGCACCGTGGTGATTTATCAGCAACTGGACTATATCCAGCGCAAGAACCTGGGGTATAGCCGGGAGAACCTGATCACAATTCCGCTGGAAGGAGAATTGGCCAGAAACTACCCCGTGGTCCGGCAGGAACTCCTGCGGATGGCGGGCATTCAGTCGGTGACGAAGACGAACGGCAATCCGTTGCGGAATGGCAGCACCACGGAAAGCGTCACCTGGCCGGGTAAAGATCCCAACGCAGCCATTTCGTTCCATAACTCGGCGGTTGGTTATGATTTTGCCAAAACCATGAAGCTGACGTTCCGGCAAGGCCGGGATTTTTCCCCGGCTTTTCGGACCGATTCGAGCAATTACCTCATCAACGAAGCGGCCGCCAAACGGATCGGCTACTCAAATCCGGTCGGCCAACCGCTGATCTTCTGGGGAAAACCGGGAAAAATTATCGGTTTGCTCCGGGATTTTCATTTTAACTCGTTGCACGAACCCATCCGACCACTGATCATTCGCCTGGCCGATAACCATTACGGCAACCTGCTGATTCGGACCCAGCCCGGCCAGACGCGGCCGGCACTGGCGAGTCTGGAAGCCCTTTGTCAGAAACTAAACCCGAAATTTCCGTTCACCTATTCGTTTGTCGATGCCGAATACCAGAGGACCTACCGCAGCGAAACCGTCGTCGGAACCCTCTCGACCATTTTTGCGACTCTGGCGATTTTCATTGCCTGTCTGGGGCTGTTCGGGCTGGCCGCGTTCATGGCCGAGCAGCGGACGAAAGAAATCGGCGTCCGGAAAGTGCTGGGGGCGTCGGTCGCCAGCGTGGTGGCACTGCTGTCGCGGGATTTTCTGAAACTGGTGGTAATCGCCATCGTCATTGCCTCGCCGGTGGCCTGGTACGTGATGCGCCAGTGGCTTCAGGGATTTGCGTACCAGGTGGAAATCAGTGGCTGGGTGTTCGCCCTGGCCGGTTTTCTGTCGCTGTTGATTGCCTTTCTGACGGTTTCGTTCCAAAGCCTCAAAGCAGCCCTGATGAATCCGGTGAAAAGTCTGCGGAGCGAGTGAAGAAATGACGCGAGCGACCCCCTTTTTTTGTAACCGTTCAGTAAAAAATCGTTATTGAGATTGAAATGAAATAAGGTAATTAGACAATCGGCGAATACCAGACAAAAGGCAGTTGGAAAAGGGGGTATTTCCCGTTGATTACACTTTCTGCAATACGGAATTTTGTAGCACGCGTCTAAACCCACCCTACTTCATGTTTGATAATGCCGCCCTCGATGTTGCCATTGGGCTTATTTTTATTTTCCTGATTTACAGTTTACTGGCGTCCATTTTGCTGGAAATTGTCGCCAAGATGTTCAGCCTCCGGGCCCGGAACCTGGTGCGGGCGTTGCGCCGGATGCTCCAGGATGAACCGGCCGATGGCAAAGCAAGAAACCCAACCCCCTGGACCTGGCTGATTGAGTTTGGCCGGGATATTTTATACTTCTTCAGGCCGATCCAGAAAGGCACCTTTTTAAGCCGGTTTTACGAGGCCCCGTCTATTCGTTACCTCGGTGAGAATAGTATTCGCAGCAAACCTAGCTACATTTATCCGACAACCTTTTCCCAGACGATCGTGCAGTTGCTGCGAAGCCGATCGCTGGCGGAACACTCTTCGCAGGCTGGCAGTCAGATTCCGGATTCGATCAAAACCGCCCTGCAAACCGGGGAAATCAAGACGTCGGAAGCGTTAATGCATGCCTTATTTAAAACGATTGATCCCACGTACCTGTCTGCTCCATTCGATAGTCGTATGCAAAGTGAATCGGAAATGATTCGCAATGTGCTGGATAACAACCTGTTACTGGTTGAGCCTGATACGCTGAAGCAGCTTCGGCGGCTTTTTCAGGATGCCCGGCACGATACGATTCAATTTCGGATTTTGCTGGAACGATGGTTTGACGAAACCATGCAAACCGCCGGTGCCTGGTACCAGCGGCAAGCACAGATTCTGCTGATTTTCATCGGTTTTTTTCTGGCCTACCAGTTCAATGTAGACATTATCGCCATCACCAAAATTCTGTCAAAGGATAAAAAAGCGCGGGAGCAATTGGTGCAGATGGCGGTCAGTCGGCAGGATGAATACGAGCAATTAGTCGATCAATTGAAGGTCGTTCCGCTCCCGGACACCAACCAGCGCAAAAAACTCATTACTCGGCTCGATACGCTCACCCGCCAGGATCTGGCCATCAAAGACAGCATCCGGAAAGATGCCGGGCGCGTACAGGATATTCTGGGAATGGGCAAGCAGATCCGGGAAAGCCGGAACGACGGAACGTTGTGGGGAAAGGGAAAGAGTTGGATAGGCAGTTGGTGGGATTATATGAAGCGCGGTTTTTTTGGTTGGGCGTTAACGGCGTTGGCGGTTTCGCTGGGGGCGCCATTCTGGTACGACCTGTTGAGCAAACTGATTACGGTTCGGCGAATGGTTCGAAAAGATGAACCAAACACCCCGGTGACGACGGCCGAATCCAGAAATTTAACGATCGTCGGCTGAGATGAAACCAATCAGGTTACTGCTCGATAAAAACGTATACCGTCGTCCGGCTCCCACCAATGAAGTTCCGGCCAAAAGCTATGCCAAAGCCGGGGAGACCATTGAGGTCAACGACATTGTGTTTGGCAAGGAACTGGATGGGAACACCATCTGGTACCACGCTACGGATGGGCTCTTTTACTGGAGCGGGGGCGTGGATTCGATTGAATTTGTCGGAAAGCCGGACGCTTATATAAACCTTTTACTCGATGAACAGGTCGCTGTATGCCGACAGGCCATGAATTACTACAGTCCGGTTTTATTGAAGCGGTTTCCGGAAATTACGGCCTTAGCCATCACCCATAAGCAGGTAGCCGGGGCTTTTCTGCCGGAATATAACCTGGTCATTTTTGTCAAGCAAAAAATGACGAATCCCCAAGAGCGATTACCAACCCAGTTGCTTTATAAAGGATTTGTGATTCCTGTTGATGTGCGCGAAGCACAACCAACCGCTCTGTGTTCGCCCGGCGGAGCAATAACCAAACCAGTGCCATACAATGAAGTCGGAACGTTAGGCTTTGTGGCAACCAATGGTTTTTCAACGTATCTGGTAACGAACTATCATGTTTTATGCGCCGATCGTCTGCAAAACAAGCAGTTTAGTTTGGTGGCCAGCGACGAATATGACCGGCCACAAGACCGGGCGGTTGAATGTAACGGACAGGTAGTTGGGCGGTTGTTAAGCGGGCAGTTCGACAGTTTTACAGACTGTGCGAAAGTGTTATTGCAAAACGATACCATTACCAATCGCTTGGCGGATGGGCAACCTTTTTCCGGGGTCAAGTTTCGAAACCAGTTCACGAATTTTCAGCCTCATCAGGTGGCAGTAGTTTTGGCCGGAGCCGCTTCTAAAGGAATGGTCCGTGGTACGATTGAGTCGCTGTTCGCGATTACGCCGGCAGTCAGCGATCTGGATCATGTTTTTCTTGATGTCATTCAGCTCCGGCTGAAAGCGGAGAAAGGGGATTCCGGCGGTCCGGTGTTCACCGAAGACGGCAGGCAATTGATCGGTATCCTCATGGCATCGGACCTAACCACCTTTAGTTATGTCATTCCCATCGCGGTGATTCTCGAACGTCTTAATCTAAAAGGAATAGCCTGATAATCATTATACCTATCAAATTATGAAATACTATCTCTACTGCTTACTTTTTGTTGGAACACTTGCGTCTGCGCAGACTCCACCGGTTTCGGTCACCTTTAGCGCTGATAAGCTCAGCCAGACGATTCCTTATATGCCAAAACAAGAACTGAAGATTCTGATAACCGGACTTCCGGCTGGAACAAACACGTTGCATTTCAAACACGAAGGCGCGGCCGCGGATGGAAAACCGATTGATCCGGTTCAGGTGGTCGACAATTCATTCATAACGCTCAATGATAACTCCAATGAAGATTTGTTTACGATCATAAATGCCCTGGCCCGCAATGCGAAAGCTACCGATCCGCAGTCATTATCAGCCGCTTTTTCCGCCGAAGCGGGATTCAAAATTAGATTGATCCTTCAATTTATACCAACGGTACCCCCGCCTGGTGGAGGGACTGGGGGCAACCCGGGCGGAACGGCGGCACCGGATTCGCTTAAACCGTCCGGATTCATTATTCCCGATGCTCTCAAACTCAGCTGGTTGATTAAAAGCGGCCGGAGCGATGCCGTTAAGTTCAGTGACCTGATCAAAGACCATTACAAGATCGACGCCAGTACACCTTTCTTCGGCGAATTTCCCACCACAACCGGCATCACTCTGACGAATAAGCAAAAAGCCGACATTGTTTCGAATGCGATATCGGCCGTCGGGGGCTTGGATGTAACAACCTTTGTGGATGGGCTGGCCCGTTTTCTGGTCAAGCGAACCAAAGAAGAACTCAATAGTGCCTTTTTCGAGCGGTTTCGGAATCTGTTGCAGGAGCCTCGCTACAAAGACCTGAAACTTGTCTTTCCACAAACCTCCCAGACTCTGCTGGCATTAGGAGATGAAATTTTTAACTACGAGGCTTACCTCACCAGTTTACGAACAAGTTTTGAAAAAGACCTTCGTACACTTCCTCCTCATTTAAGTCGCTGGGTCGATGAAGGAACGTTTAAAACCTACTTTGATGGAAAACCGTACCTTAGATCCGGCTTGAAATCATCCCTTTATTTTTATGATGAACTCTCCAACGGGACGCATCCGGGTAAAGCCATTGAAAAATTTCCCTTGTCGACTGTTGCCGGAGTTACGATACCACAGACTGTGAGTACGGCCATTCGGATCGATAGTCTGGCCAAAATTTATATTGAACTGTCAAAGTCATTACAGTCGGGGAAAGGGGATCGTTACTGGGTAACACCGGATACAATCAAAGCGCTGCTTGACGATGGGAAAGCCCGGAGGTTTTACCTCGCAATGCTGTTCAAAAACGTAAAAGGTATCCAGTATAAAACCGATGAGACACGAGTTGATGCCAGCCTGGTAACGACCTGGGATACGAAACTAGACAAAGCCAGCCAGTTTATCACCCATACGAAAAGTCTGGAAGAGGCCCTCAAACTCGCCAGAAACCTTAAAAATAAAGACTCGCTGGGGTATGAATATTATTCCCGGTTTTTTGATGAATTTACCCAGACGGTGGAATCCGGTCATCAATTGGTGTTAACGCTGATCTTCAATAAAGATGAAGCCGGACCTGATTCAAAATTTACAAAAACCGTACAGGTATTGCGAAACGTTTCCGAGTTGGGTCTGGATGTGAGCCGTCGGAAATACGGGGCGGCTATTGTTCATGCGGTTCAGGTCTATAACTATTTAACCGGAGATGCCACATTGCTGGATAATCAGGTTACGGTTGGCTTGTTGACCCGGTCAAGGGCCAAAGAAATCAAATTCCAATGGTCTGATCAGCCGGATGTTCTGGTGGCGAACCTGTCGAACAGCGGACTTGAAGCCGTATGGGATCCGGCATCCAACCGCCTGGGAGTACGTTTGCCTAATGAAGGAGAAAATACAATCCGTGCATTTCCTTACCCGATTTCCAGAGATGTTTTAATGGCCGCCTTAAACTCGCTTCGTTTGGGGAATACATCCCTGGAAGCGTCGCCAGTAGGGGAGCAGGAAATACAGTTTACATTGCCACGCTGGCACCGAAAGCGGCTGGTAGCGGTGGATCAAACCAGTTCGGTAAAGGAGAAAGCGCAGGATATCGCGAATAAACTTTTGATGTATGGGAGTTTTATCGCCACGGTGGCTGAAGCCGATAATTCGCAGGAAGTGGCCGATGCCATCGAAGCGTTTGCGCTCCCGGCAGGCTCGTCCAGCATTAAGCGGAAAAGCGTTTTTAATGTTTCCTTGAATGCCTACACGGGTGTGTTGGCGGGGCACGAATCGAAAGGGCCGGCTCCTTATTTTAATTCCTACGCGGTTTGGGCACCCGTCGGTATTTCGGCGAGTTTGGGAAGGGTGAACTTCGGAAACTGGCAGAATCACTCGTTCAGCCTTTTGGCTTCCATCATTGATATTGGTGCCGTGACAGCTTTTCGGTTTACAAACGATACGATCGTTTCCGTTCCCAAAATCCAGTTGAAGGATATTATTGCCCCCGGTTTATCGGTTTCGTGGGGCATTGCTAAAACCCCGCTTTCGCTGGCGTTTGGCTGGCAGTCGGCTCCGTTTCTGCGCAAAGTCACGACGGATGCCAATACGACCCTCGACTACCGGGCTAGTCGCTGGCATTTTACCCTGGCTGTCGATATTCCAATCCTGAATTTTTATAACCGGAAATACAGGAAGCCGTAAGTCGACCAGACTGTAAAGAGGGAAGGGAAGCCGGTTTTGCTCTTCCTTCAAAACCGCCAGCGCAGCTGCGCTTTCACCTCGCTTTTGTGCGGTCTGGCAATTTCGTCCAGGGCGGAGCCGACGGTTTCCTGCTGCCGGAAGTCGCTGCGGCTCCAGCGCAGCCAGATGTCCAGGTGTTTGTTGAGGTTGTATTGCAGCAGGAGATAATGGCGGAGGCCCCGGTTGGCGTAGGCCGGGATCGAGAATGTGGAAAGCACATCGCGCTCGTAGACGTACTGGCGACTATCGTAATCATCGGTGCTGAACCACGCCAGTCGCCCGCTGAGGGAAAGTCGTCCGAAATCGGCGGTAGCGTCCTGCACGATTGCCAGGCCCTTCGACGCCGGAAAACCGGTATACCGAAAACCGCCCCACTGCACGCGCGTCCGCAGCGACCAGGTGCGCGACGGGGCGTATTCCGTCGTCAGGGCGTAGTTTTTGCGGGCGGTTTCGACGGTTTGCCGGGTTTTGCTGCGGGCGGTTGGCAGGTTTTTCTCCTTGTGTTCTTCGTGGTAAATACCGGAAAAGGTCAGCTTTTTGCGGGGCGTATACGTTGCCTGAATGAGATAATCATAGCCCTGCGACGGTTTATCGACCAGGTATTTCCACCACGGAAAACGGAAGTAATCGACAAAAGTACCCAGCGTCAGCTTGCGGTAGATCACGTACCGCAAACCGGTATAAAGCCCATGTTCGTTGCTGTTGCGGGTATTTTCGCCGAAGGCATTGGCGTAGAAGCTGTGAAAATTCCGGTCGTAATACCGGGCCAGCAGGGCGGCATCCAGCCGCTTCGTCAGGCTGGCCACTGCGCCCGCAACGACGCCCACGCCACCGCTCGACGACCGGGCGGCTTCGCCGAACAGGTTGACATTCTGAACGATATAAGTGCCCTGTAGCCCGATAACGGTGTTCTCTTTGCCCGTGAATTCGTAGCGGTTATACGGCAGATCGCGTTTTTGCAAAGCCTTGTCGAAAACCGTGTGCAAAACCGTAGCGCCCAGGTGTAACCGTTGATCGGGATGGTATAACAGATGGGCACCCAGGTTCTGCTCGAGCAGGCTGGCCCGGTCGTCCCGTTCCGATGGCGTCCGGTGCAGTCCGCTGGTTTGGAGGGAACTGATTTTGGATTCCTGATTTTCAGGATCTTCAACTACACTGCCATCGCGCCGGTTTCGGGCCGCCAGCAGCGTAACGTCCCATTTTTTGCTGAGGGCGTACGTCGCCGTCAAACCGCGCAGAAAACCGGATTCGCTCAGGGATGTATACGGCCGGGCACCGAGCGAGGGCCGGCGGACACCCGACACGGTTTCGGCTCCTTTGCCCAGCGAGAAACCGGATGCCAGCACCAGGCCCTGCCCGATTTGTAACTGATAATCCCCGATCAGGATGTTCCGCCAGCGCCCCCGGTTTTGCAGCTGGACGTGGAACGAAAGGTAATCGATGCCGTACTGGTGGTTCGAGGGGCGCCAGCGGAACGGTTCGCCGGGATCCTGTTCGAGCGTGAAGCCGAAACTAAATTCACGCGGACGGCTGTAGCGGTACCGCCAGTACCACTGTTGCCGACTGCCGCCGTAGCGCGTGGGCCGGTTATCCGTTTGGTCCGGTTCGGCCGGCGAAAATCCCTTCTGTTGTTCCAGAACCCGCTCTACCCGCATGATCAGGTAATGATCGGTTGGGTTGCGGACCGAAAACGAGCGGTTTTGGGTATCGATGGTCACGAAGGGCAAGAGCCGCCGGATCGTGGGCAGATCGAAATCCGGGATGGCCTGCAACTCGTACACCGACAGAAAAGGGCCGACATCCCGGCGGTACTGGAAAAAATCGTTGAGCTGCCGTTCGGTGAGTAAATAAGTAGCCGACAGTTCATCGCAGGTCAGGGTGTTGAGATCCAGCGGATTGGCATACAGTTGGTACAGGTTCTCATAGACGGTCTGGTAATCAATGCCTTCGGTCTGAACGGGAAAGAGGTTCTGAATGAAGGCGTTCAGGTTGGTTTCGCGCCGACGGTACTCCTGGGCCGCACCGAACGGCCCGGACAGGAGAAAACCGTAGAGGACAAAAATCGTAAAGAGGGATTTCAAACCGTCGTTGCACCTGGGGCCGCACACTACCGGACAGCCCATCCGGCCGAAAGGCGTTCTTTCAGTTGCTTAGACGGAAAAAGGGATCGGAAGATACCCCCGGTGCGCCGGATCACTCGTTTTTGATGACGTCGATCAGATCCTGCAGGCTTTTTTGCTGTCGTTTGTTCACCTTCGGATAGTCCATTTTCAGACGTTGTAACGTTTCGACCAGAATTTTAGCCACGATCAGCCGCATGTTTTTCTTGTCGTCGGCCGGAATAATATACCAGGGGGCTTTCTGCGTAGCGGTTTCGTTGATGGCGGTTTCGTAAGCCTCCCGATACTGTTTCCAGAAACCGCGTTCTACCACGTCCTGATCGTCGAATTTCCAGTTTTTCGACGGGTCTTCGATCCGGGCGATCAGCCGCTCGCCCTGTTCTTTTTTCGAGATATTCAGGAAAAACTTCAATACCGGAAAACCGTTGCGGATCAGGTACGTTTCGAAGTTCCGAATATCCTTGTAGCGTTGTTTCCAGAGCTTGTCCAGATCGGCGGTGCGTTCTTCGGGGAGCCGCTGGGTTTGGGTCAGAATTTCGGGATGGACTTTCACGACCAGCACTTCTTCGTAATAGGAGCGGTTGAAGATGCCGATGGTGCCGCGTTCGGGCAGCCGGACGAGGTTTCGCCAGAGAAAGTCGTGGTCCAGTTCCTGGTCCGTTGGCCGTTTGAACGAATGAACCCGCAACCCCAGCGGATTGACCCCCGAGAAGACGTGCTGAATCGTGCTGTCTTTCCCGGCGGCATCCATGGCCTGAAAAATGGTAACCAGTCCGTAGCGGTTGTGGGCGTACATTTTTTCCTGCAACTCGTTCAACTCCGTTGTCAGACCGTTGAGCAGAGTTTCGTACTGTCCCTTGTCTTCGTAGAGATCGTCGATTTTTGTGGGGTAGTCGTCGATGGAAAATGTTCCGGTTTTGGTTGAACCGGGAAAGCGAAAGGTGTCCGTTTTCAGGAGCAGATCGTCGGCCATGCGGTTTTTGGTTTTCGGTATACGGTTTGTTGGTATACGGTTTGGGATTATTGGTATACAATGCCCTCCTGGAACCGAGAACCGGATCCTGAAAACCGTGTACCGAAACCGAACCGTCTGAAACGGGATTCTGTTACAATAAAACCATCGGCGGGATTCATTCGTAGATCGGGAACTCGATTTTGTTATTGAGGTAGTCGTTGAATAAAACCTTTCCGCTTCGTACTATGTTCAAACCAGTGCAACTCAAGAACCTCACGACCTGGCTGATGGCACTGCTGCCCATCCTGCCGCTGTTGTCGTGCGGCCAATCGTCAAAACAACAATCATCCGAGCGAAAAACCAAAGTTATGAATACCAGCAACTCGGCAACAACTGCCCCCGGAATGGAGAAAGCCACCTTCGGCACCGGCTGCTTCTGGTGTACGGAAGCCATGTTTGAATCATTAGACGGTGTTTCGGAGGCCGTTTCCGGCTACGAAGGCGGCACCAAAGCCAACCCGACGTACAAGGAAGTCTGCACCGGCACCACCGGCCACGCGGAATGTGTGGAAGTGACGTATGACCCGAAAAAAGTGACCTATGCTGACCTGTTGCAGGCGTTCTTCCGGAGTCACGACCCGACCTCGCTCAACCGCCAGGGGGCCGATGTAGGCACGCAATACCGGTCGGTGATTTTCTACCACAACGACGAGCAGAAGCAACTGGCCGAAACCGTGAAGAAAGAATTGAATGCTTCGGGTGCGTACGATAAACCGATTGTTACGGAAATCAGCCCGGCGTCGACGTTCTACGTGGCCGAAGAGTATCACCAGAGCTATTTCGCCAACAATCCCGAACAGGGCTATTGTGCCTTTGTGATTGCCCCGAAACTCGACAAATTCCGGAAGGTATTCAAGGATAAATTGAAAGGCGCCGACAAGGTCGCGGAGAAACACTGAGCCGGACGGAAGTTGCTGTTCCGGTACTACGGATCAGGGATAAAAGCTGACATCGTACTCTTTTAATCTCTTTCTATCGGTAGCGTATCGATAGGAGTTGACCTTACGCAAGTCGCGGGCCAGTGGCCCGCGACTTTTTGTTTTAGAATGGCGGATTCCCTGACGGCCTCCAGGGTATTAAAGCTTTTTTGGGCTCCATTTCTCCTTTCTTGTAAAATGGAATGGTCTTTGCGAACCGGCGGCTCCTTTATCAAAGGGGAATGTTTTGTGACAGAATTACTGATCTGAGTGGTCTGGTTCGGTGCATTGTCTGCCAATGGGTTCAATTTAAGGGCAATATTGCTGATACGGAGCGCTCAGGCATTAAAATTGTTTCTTGCCTTCGTGACATTCCAACCCTTTTAAGCCTTTCAATGTTATGAATCAACTTTCCTTTTTCAAGGTAATTATTCTTATTCTGGCGATCTCCATAGGCTCCTGCTCAAAAAATGAAGATGTCGTAACACCCGAAGAAATCCATTGGAATTATGAACACCCCGACTGGCAAACGCAGGGATTTTCTGAATGTGCCGGGATGATCCAATCACCGGTCGACATTCAAACCAGTACCACCATCAAAGCCGACCTGCCCGATCTGGGTTTTAACTATAGTGCCTTTCCAATTAAGATCATTGATAACGGACATACCCTTCAGGTCAACAACAACGGGACCAACAGTGTCGTCTACAATGGTAAAACCTATGCCTTTAAACAGTTGCATTTTCATTACCATAGCGAACATTTGCTGGATGGAGCAGCCAGCGATATGGAGTTACATCTGGTCCACCAGGACCCTGCGACGGGAGCGCTGCTGGTGGTCGGTTATTTTCTCAAAAAAGGCGTTGCCAATCCGCTGTTCGAATCCATATTGAGTCACTGGCCAAAGCAAAAAGAAACGGAAATCACCACCACAACGTCCATCGATCTGACCACCATTCTGCCGACGGATAAACGCTACTACACGTACATCGGATCGCTGACGACACCACCCTGCACGCAGGGAATAACGTTTTGTATTTTGAAAGCGCCCCTGGAGGTGTCTGGTGCGCAAATTGATCAATTTAAAGCCCGCTATGATCATAATGCCCGTCCGGTTCAGCCCCTGAATTCACGGCTGTTGTACGAGGATATTTTGTGAACAAGACGTTTCAATGCTTCGATTCTTCTGGATACATGGAGGTCTTTTCCGTCAGCTAAACCCTAACCGACCAGAAGCAGAATTTCATAACGGGTTGCTTTGCGTGTCGTTGATGGGGGAAATATAAAATAGCCTGGAAAACCGTTCAGATCATAGGGAGCGAGCGGAAAGTACAGAGAAATGGGAGATTTCCCGTTGCAATCCTCTGGGTTTTTCCAAATATTAGAGACCCCATTCGGCTCCGGAAACGACTCATTGGAGAATTGGTCAGAAAATAGGCACAGACTGGTGGGCATTGGGCCCAGGTTCGTGAGTTTCCGGGTTTAGTGAACAACCGCTCGATCGGTACCATTTTATAAAACCGGCGTCTGTATGCATCGTCAATGGCCATTTTTTAGTCAATCATCGTTTAGCCAATGGTTTGAAAACGCTGGTATGAATTTTACGTCAAGAATACTTATTGTACCCGGATTGGGAAATTCGGGAGAAGACCACTGGCAGAGCATCTGGGAAGAGCAGTGGCCTGATTTCGTACGCGTTAACCAGCAGGATTGGGAAACGCCCCTGTGTCTGGACTGGATTGAACAACTGGATGAGGCCGTTATGGCGGGCGACCCGTCGGAAGTCATCCTCGTGGCCCACAGCCTGGCCTGCACGACCGTCGCCTATTGGGCGAAGGTTTTTCAGCGGTCCATTAAAGGGGCGCTGCTGGTCGCGCCCAGCGATACCGAAGCGCCTACGTATCCGTCGGGAACCACCGGTTTTTCGCCGGTTCCACTCCGGCAGCTCCCGTTTCCGTCCATCGTTGTGGCGAGTACGAATGATCATTACGTGACGCTGGAGCGGGCCACGTTGTTTGCCCGGGCCTGGGGCAGTGAACTGGTGGTTCTCGAAAAGGCGGGGCACATCAATGTGGGCGCGGGCTACGGCCACTGGCCGGAAGGACTCAAACTGCTTCAGGAACTGGATTCCTGATTCGGTAAAAAACCGGATGGCGGTTTTCAAACCGCTATCCGGAGGAAATTATTTCGTTTTCCGGACGTAAACGTTATTGCTGATCGATTCCAGCCGGATTTCCGGGCCACCGCCGTTGACGGTTCCTTCCAGCAGGTAACCGACAATCGGGTTCTGTTGCTTTTTGTTTTTGAAATCAATCGCCAGATCGGAATAGACTTCGCCGGTGATGGTTTTCAGGGCCAAATTTGCTCCTTTCGCCCCCGGCCAGTTCAGGTCCACAAACCCGCTGATGGTTTTGGCAAAAACGGCTTCGGTCGCTCCTTCAATATGGATGTTGCCGTTGATGGTTTCGACTTTTAGCCTGGCCTTTCGGGGTAGAAAAACCTGGTAATTAATGTCGCTGCACACGTAATAATCCTGCCCGTTCTTTTCCGTGCGCCAGGTCGACGCTTTCTTGTCGGGACAGTCTTCGGCTTTGCCCTGTTTGAGCAGTTCCCGGTCAAAGTCGGTTTTGAGACTGACTTCCGAGGAGGTCGATCCGGTTTCGACCAGCAGCGCATCGTTGAGCCGGTTGTTGTTGATATTGACCGTGATTTTTACGGCAACCTCCGCTTTGTCCCAGTACGTAATCTGGATACTGTTGGCAAATTTCAGGTTGAGATTCACCGTCTGGCCGGACGAGAACGGCGTTTTGTTTTCAATAATTTTCTGGGCGAAAGTGGGGCCAAGGGTCAGGCCGGTCAGGAGCAAAAAGAGGAGCTTTTTCACGGTCGGTTTATTTTTGCTTGCGGATGTAGATATTGCTGCTGATCGAATTGAGCTGGATCTCAACGCCCCCGCCATTGGTCGAGCCTTCCACGTTATTACCCCCGCCGATTTTCGGCAGCCCTTCCTTCGACGCTTTCAGACCCAGGTCGAAATCGGTGTACATTTCGCCGTTGATCGAGCGCAGTTTCAGGTTGGCTTTGGAGTTGGCGGGTAGGGTTACATCGATAGGGCCCGAAATCGTGGTGATGGAGGTCGGTTTTTCCTGGCTCAGGGTCGTAAAAACGACGTTGACTTCTCCGTTGGTGGTATTGGCGACAATCGGGCCGGTTACATTTTTGAGCGTCATCGGGGCGTTGGTCGTCTTGATTTCCAGATCGCCGTCCAGGTTGCTAACCGCCAGCGAGCCGTTTCGCCAGTTAGTTTGCCGGACCAGCAGGGCGGCTTTTTTCGGCATCCGAATGGTGTAATCGATGTCCTTGCGGGTCGCTTTTTCGATTTTCAGTACCCCATTTTCCAGGTTGACGGCCAGCCCGATGCCCGAGTTATCGACGGCGGAGTAGTACAGCGGTTTCAGACCTTTTGCCCGCTCCGGCGGGGCATCGAGCTGGACGGAGGTGCGGACACTGACTTCGTCGCCGTCGTATCCTTCAATTTTGTAGTCACCGGCATCCATTTCCAGCACCACTTTGCGGTCTTTGGAATTGCCTAGTTTGGTCTTGTATTCCTGGGCACTGGCGCTGATGGCACAGCACAAAGCGGTAGCCATCAACAAGGTAATTTTTCTCATTGCTTTGGTTTAAACGTGTATATCGAATTGAAAAATCGGGTACGGTTTTTTAAGTACGGTTCAGGTGATTCAGGCCTTCTTCGGCCTTCTGGCGAACCACTTCCAGAATTTCCCGGTTGCGGGCCAGTCGTTGCATGGTCTCCACGGCCCGCTTTTCCTGAATGGAAACCAGCGCTTCGATCAGCATAATCTGGACGTACGGATCGGTCTGGATTTTCAGCGACTGAATCACTCCTTCCCGCACACCCGGCTCGTTGGGAATTCGCATCAGTGCCTGACAGGCCGCCAGTCGTACGTTGACATTATCATCAAAATTCAGCGTATTGATCAGGAGTTGCGTAATCTCCTGGCTGGCTTCGGGCAGTTCGAAACTCTGATTCACCGCCTGAATGCGCTCACTGGCCGAGGTGGCGGCCATCCGGTCAAAATCCAGTGTCTTTTTGATGGCCAGCGCCGACGACGTTTCGGGTACGCCGGTTTGCCCGGTGCTCCGGTTGCTGTAATATAAACCGCCCATAAAACCGCCCGCCAGCAGGGCCACACTGGCCGCCAGCCGCAGCGTCCAGCGGGTTAAGTTCCGAAACCGGTTTTCGGAATCCAGCCGGTCGGCCAACTTTTTGTGAACGGTCAGCGACGGTTGTTCCTGCCGGGCTTCCGCAAAGTACCGGAACATTCCGGCCTGGTTCTGCCAATGGGCCGGAACCGATGGCCCCCGGAAAAATTCCCGCAACTGTTTTTCTTCTTCCAGGGTGGTTTCGCCGGCGTAATATTTTTCCAGCAGCGTTTCAATAGCTTCCTGCTTCATAATCATTCGTCTTTACGTAACTGTCGCGCACCCGTTGCCGGGCTCTCGACAAAATCACCCGGATGTTGTTGACGGTTAATCCGGTTATTTCCTCAATCTCCTCAAACGAATATTCTTCCACGTCCCGCAGGTGAAGAATCAGTTTCTGCGATTCGGGCAAGGCATCGATGATGCGACCCAGGAGTCCGGCGCTGTCTGATAGTTCGACCTGCTGGTAGGGCGACACCTGGCTGGCCTGCACGGTGGTCAGGTCGGCATCGCCCCCCGTGTTCCGGTTGGCGTAGGATTTCAGTTGGTCCAGGCACAAGTTGCGGGTCATCTGCACGGCCAGCGCTTCCACACTGGTATAGGTCTCCAGCTGTTGCCGTTTACTCCAGAGCCGCAGCAAAACTTCCTGTAAGGCATCCTCGGCCTCTTCGCGGTTGCGAAGAAACAGCTTGGCCAGCCGGAAAAGCCGACCCTGCACGGGGAGTACTTTCTGTTTGAAGGTTTGCAGATCCATTTCAGTGACAAAGACGACCGGGCGGAGAAAACATTACAAGGATGGAGAAAAATAAAAACCGGTGAAGGCCAAAGCCGTTTTCACCGGATCCACGAACTTACGGCCTGGTAACTACTGTACCTACACGTAGTACTTGGAACAACAATACGTAGAACTACCTGATACTAAAAATCCAGTAAGGGTTACTACTACGAGAAATTAAGGGAATTCTACCCGATTTTTGGTTAAATGAGGTAAACTAGGCCTGTATGTCTTGTAAGAAGTTTAGAAACTCCCTTATTTTGGCTCAAGTTTCACATCTAACTCATTCATACTAATGAAAAAATTACTCTCCTCACTCCTCGTAATGACCCTGCTGCTGGTAGGCACGAAATCGTTTGCACAATATCAGAAAGGTGATAAATTATTGAATGCCGGAATTGGTTTGTCCAGCTACTACGGGGGCGGGCTTCCAATCGGTGCTTCCTTTGAAGTAGGCGTAACCGACGAGATCAGCGTAGGGGCCCAGCTCGATTTTTATACCTGGGGTTACAACTGGGGTGGTTACAAATGGCGGTACACCTTCCTGCCGATTGCCGTTCGGGGTTCCTATCACGTAAACGAATTGCTGAACCTGAACAACGAAAAACTGGATCTGTACGGTGGTCTGGCTTTGGGCTACTACATTTCAAGTTTCAAAGACAACTCTGGTTACTCGGGTGTGTACAATAACGCGTATGGCAACCAGGTTCTGTTTGGTCTGCACCTCGGTGGCCGGTATTATTTCAAACCCAACGTTGGGGCCTTCGCCGAAGTTGGCTATGGCGTATCAGCCCTTAAACTTGGGGTTACCTTCAAGTTCTAAACCATTCTGTCCTATCACGGCATTACCAGAAAACCGCCCGGAGCTTGCTTCGGGCGGTTTTTCTCTTTTTGGGGAAACCGATTGCTTTTCATCCCATCCCCCTAAATTACTTCAGACTCTTCACGCCCATGTTCCAGAGCATGAAGGCGTAAATGTCCGCCATCGTTTCAATATTCTTTTTGGTATTGCTGGCCCCGTGCCCTGAATTGGTTTCGATCCGGATCAATACCGGATTCGGGCCTTTGTATTTTTCCTGCAACGTAGCCGCGTATTTGAACGAGTGGGCCGGAACAACGCGGTCGTCGTGGTCGGCGGTCGTAATCAGGGTGGCCGGATAGGGGATGCCTTCCTTTATATTATGCAGGGGTGAATAGGCATAAAGCGCTTTGAACTCTTCGGAATTGTCGCTGCTGCCGTAATCGCTCACCCAGCCCCAGCCCACGGTAAACTTATGAAACCGCAGCATATCCATCACACCCACTTGTGGTATTGCTACTTTAAACAGATCAGGCCGCTGGTTGATCACCGCGCCCACCAGCAAACCGCCATTGGAACCTCCGCGCAACGCCAATTTCTGGGGCGAGGTATACTGTTGCGCAATCAGGTATTCGGCAGCCTCAATGCAGTCGTCGAAAACGTTCTGTTTCTTCAGCTTCATGCCCTGTTCGTGCCAGGTTTCGCCGTATTCGCTGCCCCCGCGCAGGTTTATCGACGCGTAAATACCGCCCTGTTCCAGAAACGGAATCAGCAAGGCGCTGAAACCGGGGGTCAGGCTGACGTTAAAACCGCCGTAGCCGTACAGCATCGTCGGGTTGCTGCCGTCGAGTTTCAGTCCTTTGCGGTAGGTCAGGAACATGGGCACGCGTGTGCCGTCTTTGCTGTTGAAAAAGACCTGTTTCGTTTCATAATCCGACGGTTTAAAATCAACCTCCGGCGCGCGGAACAGCGTGGTTTTCTGCGTGGCGATGTCGTAGCGGTAGATCGTTGCCGGAAACGTGAACGAGGTGAACGTGTAGAAAACGAATTTATCGTCGCGCTCCCCGCCAAAACCACTGACGGTTCCCAAACCGGGGAGTTTGACCTCGTTTTCGAGTTGGCCGTTCAGGTTGTGTACGTAAATCCGGGACGTGGCATCTTTCAGGTAATTGACAAATAGCTTTCCCCCGGCGGTATGCGCTTCGTCCAGTTTCTCCGGTTTTTCCGGAATCAGATCGCTGAGGGCGCCGGTTTTCGGCATTACTTTCGATATTTTATAGTTCGGGGCGCCGTTGTTGTGGTACACCAGCAAGTCATTGCCGATGTTATCGACCACCGAGTAGTTGTATTTGAATCCTTCAAAAAGCCGTTTGAACTCCTTGTCGCCAGATTGGGCGTCTTTGTACCAGATTTCGGAGCCGTCGGTTCCTTCCGAAATATTCAGGATCAGAAACCGTTCGTCTTCGGTGGTCTGCGCGAAGAAATACCGCAACGGATGCGCCTTGTCTTCGTAAATCAGCAGATCCTGCGATTGCGAAGTACCCCGCCGGTGGAAATACACTTTCATGAACTCGTTTTTTGACGACAATTCCTGTCCGGCGGCTGGTTGATCGTAGCGGCTGTAATAAAAACCATCGCCCTGCCAGGCTGCTCCCGTAAACTTCACCCATTCGAGTTTGTCGGGCAGCGTCCGGAGCGTCTGAAGGTCCATCACGTAAATCTCCTGCCAGTCGGAACCGGCTTTGGAGATCGCATAAGCCGCGTAACGACCATCTTTGGAAAGATCAAAACTGGTCAGGCGCGTGGTGCCGTCGGCTGCGAGCTTATTGGGGTCGATCACCACCTCGGGCTTGCCGTCGAGCCCTTTCTGCCGGTACAGCACCGACTGGTTTTGCAGTCCGTCGTTTTTGTAGAAATAAAACCAGTCGCCTTTGCGGCCCGGCGCCGAATAGCGGGGGTAATTGATGATCTGTTCGAGCCGATTTTCGAGTTGTTTGCGGTACGGAATCTGCTCCAGATACCCGAATGTTACGGCGTTCTGCGCCTTCACCCACGCTTCGGTTTCGGCCGAACGGTCGTCTTCCAGCCAGCGGTACGGGTCAGCCACCTTCGTGCCGTGGTAATCGTCTATTTGATCGACTTTGCGCGTCGATGGGTAGTTGATCGGATTCGATTGGGCCAATGCCCCGGAAACGTCAAGCATAAGTACTAAGCCGGTTAGTAGCGGTTTTAGCATGATTTCGTAGAATAAGGTACGCAGAAGAACACGGAATAAGTTCAGAATGCACTTCTTAAGCTACGAAAAAACGCGCAGAAGCGACAGAAGATAAACCGTACGTACGGTTTTGGGGTAAAAAAATCCCGTTGCCAACCAGCGCAGCAACGGGATTGTTCACAAAAGCCGGGGTGATCTTAGTAGATATCCCACCAGTTTTTCGTGGCCTGCGTATCGCCACCGATGTTTTTGGCGGCCTGTTCGCTGTTCACGGCGTTGCTGGCGCGGCTTCCGCTTGGGTATTTCAGCCGCGTCGGAACATCCTTCACCTGCGGGTCCAGACTACCCGATGCCGGAGGAATAAACAGAATGCTGCCGTCGGGTTTCTTGGGGTCGAGCCGCAGCCGTTCGAACCAGGCCTGCAATCCCTGCATGTAGAGGGCCAGCCACTTTTGCGTTCCAATAACGTTTTTCCAGTCACCCGCCTTGTACGGCACACTTTCCAGGTACGTGGCAATCGCTTTCGCGTCCGTGATGCCCCACTGTGTCATGGAGGCTGTTACGGCTTCTTTATACAATTCTTCGGCGGTTTGCGTACCCACATTCATGCCACGGGCGGCCGCTTCGGCTTTCGCGAAGGCAATTTCCGCATACGTAATCATATAGCCTTTGGCCGAACCGCTGTAGGCAACCACGCCCGGTTTGGAAAGACCGATCATGGTGGGGGAGTTGGCTTCCGTACCGTAGACCTTACCGATGTATTGTCCATTGGTTTCGTCCGGGCGGGCGAAGATGGGCAAACGGGGGTCTTTGAGCGCTTTCAGGTAGTCGACCAGCGTTGACGTAACGGCAAATTCAACCAGGGGCCGATCCACATCGTTATAGGGAAACCGGTTTGTCGCAGCCGACGTGTTATACGGGAAAAAGGCATCCTGACTCACGCTGGTGAGCGTGTTCTTCGCGGCCTCTTCAATCACCGCTTTCGCTTCGGCGGGTTGGGCGTCGGCCATGCGCAGGGCAATCCGAATCCGCAGGGCGTTGCCAATCCGTACCCATTGCTGGGCATTTCCGTTGGCCATAATATCGCCCCGGATGGCGCCGGAGGATGTATTTTGGAGAATATCGACCTGTTTTTTCAGCGATGCCAGGAGAGCTGTATACACATCCTTGCCCTTGTCATAAACCGGTTGCGGAATGGCGTCACCCCGGAGCGCCTGCGAATACGGAATGTCGATATAGGCATCGGTCAGAACGTGAAACAGCCAGGATTTCAGAATTTCGGCCACGGCCAGCGTATGCGCGTTGCTTTCGGCCGGATGCCGGTCGTAATAGTGCTGAATTTCCTGCAAATCCATCAGCGGTCCGGCGTAGAGACCCGACCACAAACCGTCGTTGGTGAACAAAAACCGTCCGTCGGAGGTCTTGTCGGTCCCCATCCAGTATTGCGAAAGCTCCATGCCGATCCGGCCATTGTGATACGAATCATACATCAGGTCCGACGCCCGTTTCTCGGCGTTGGCCAGCAGAAACTCCGGCTGGGTTTCGCTCGACCGGGCCGGGTCGGTATTCAGTTCTTCAAAATTATTGCAGCTCGTCAACGCAACGAACAGAGCCGCTATCCACGCTTTATGGTTGAATTTCATGTTCCTAAGTAGTTGGGTAAAAGGGCGGTATAGTCCTTAAAAAGTCAGGTTTAGGTTAACGCCGTAGCT
The DNA here is from genome assembly GCF_042655385.1 of Larkinella bovis. Lineage (NCBI taxonomy): Bacteria > Pseudomonadati > Bacteroidota > Cytophagia > Cytophagales > Spirosomataceae > Larkinella > Larkinella bovis. The sequence goes on from NZ_JBHSMA010000003.1 coordinate 345,911, forward strand.
CCGCACCGGTGGCAGGGCACCGCCTTCAAAGCCAAGCTGGTTGCCAATGGAGTTGGTGATGTTGGCCGGGTCGACGTTCGGGGCGTTGCTTTTCATCAGCCAGAGGTTGCGGCCCGTCAGCGTCAGGCGCAGCGCCTGCATCCGGAGCTTCTTGGCAACGGCATCCGGGAAGTTCCAGCCCAGCCGGACTTCGCGCAGGTAAATAAAACTGCCGTCGTACAGGTTGGCCCGACTGATGCGGTTTCCGCCGTTGGCGTTGAAGTGCGTCTGGGCGGTAATCACGACGTCGTTCGGACTGCCGTCTGCTTTGACGCCCGGCACGACGATGCCATTTTCGCGGATGCCATTTTCGGCCGTTTCCTCCAGCATCCCGGATTTGTTACCGTACAGGTTGGTGTAGGAGAAGAAATCCCCGCCTTTCTGAAAGTCGATCAGGGCCGACAGGTACAGCGCTTTGTAGCTGAACGTATTGGAAAAACCGCCGATGAAATCCGGGTTGGCATCACCAATGATGATCGGAGTCGGGGTTACGTTGTAGGTCCCGTTGGCTCCCACGGTTTTGTTGCCGTTGGCGTCGTACACGTAGTCAGTACCGAGCATGGTACCGAGCGACAGGCCTTTCTGGGCCACCATCGACACTTTGTTCGTCCGCCGTTCCGTACCGATGACAAACCGTTCAATACCCTGAATATTATCCGTGTTCAGGTCGAGCACGGTATTCCGGTTCCGGGAAAAATTCAGGGCGGCCCGCCAGCTGAAGGTCCGCGTGGTGATGGGCGCGACCGAAAGTGACAGTTCGATTCCCTTGTTCTGGACCGTCCCGCCGTTCACAACCTTCGTCGTAAAACCGCTTTCGGCCGGTACCTGCACATCCCAGATCTGGTTTTTAGTCTGGCGGTCGTAGTAGGTAAAATTCAGTCCGAGCAGTTCGTTAAAGAATTTAAGGTCGAATCCGGCTTCAACTTCCGACGAAAGTTCCGGTTTTAAAAACAGGTTGAACAGCTTGTCGGCGGTGGCTTGCAGGGGATAGTTTCCAAACGGCGCTACGTAATCATAATACCGGGAAACACTGTACGGATTGGCATCATTACCGACCTGCGCATACGACAGCCGGGCTTTGCCGAGGGTCAGCCAGCGGGTTTTCGGCAGTACGTCGGTAAAGATGAACGATCCGGCGACCGACGGATAGAAATACGAGTAATTACCGGTCTGGTACAGGGTCGAAGCCCAGTCGTTCCGGCCCGTGGCCGTTACGTAGAGAAACCGTTTGTAGCCCAACGTGGCCGACGCAAAAAGCGAATTGGTTTGCCGGTTGGCGTAGATGTTGGAAACGGTGGCGGGTAAGGCCGAGTTCTGTAATACGTAAACACCGGGGTTCTGAAGCCCGCCATTGGTGGTTCCGTTATCCGTGCTGGCGTTGATATCCAGAATGTTCCCTCCGGCAACGGCTTCCAGACTCAGGTCGGAATTCATGAACGTTTTGTTCAGATTGACCGTCGCCTGGTAGTTCGTTTCGTGGTTGACGGCTACCCGTTTGGCGTAAGAGCCAACAAAAAATCCTTTGGCGCTGCGCACTTCGTCGAGGTGATTCAGGTAGTCGGAGAACACCCGCACGTCGGTCGAAAGCCAGTCGTTGATCTTGTACGTCAGACCGGCATTCCCGAAGTAGCGCGTATTCTGATCGGTATTGTAGTTCTCGTACTGATTCCAGTAGGGGTTTTGCGTAAAGGCCGGTTTCTGAATATTCCAGGCCGTACGGTTCCATGATTGCTCGGTGCCGTCGGCGTATTTGTAGTTTTTCAGATAGGCATCGTCGATCTGCCGCTGGCCGTACATGACGTAAAACAGCATGGGGTTGTTGCCGAAGAAACCGGTACCGGGCCGACCTTTGGAGCGGTCGTTGACAAAATTGATTCCCCCGCTGAAGGTAAATTTATCCGTAAATTTGTAGACGGTATTCAGGCTCATGAAAAACCGCTTCAGTTCGCTGCCGGGGTAGATGAAGTTCTGGTTGGTGTTGCCCAGCGAAAACCGGATTGAGCCTTTGTCGCTGCTGCTGGCAACCGACAGGTTATTGGAGAACGTAATACCGGTTTTGAAGAAGCTTTTCGCATTGTCGGGATGGGCGCTCCAGGGCGCGGTTTGGCCGAAGTTGGGGTTGTTCCGGTCCTGATCCCACGACCAGTAGTGCCGTACGAGCCGACCGTCGAGCTTCGGTCCCCAGGATTCATCGATTCCGTAGTCCGGAATCAGATCGTATTTTCCTTTCCCGTCGTTATCGTCGTACGTTCCGCCACCCGGCAGAAAACCGCTCGGATTCTGATTGACATACAGCTTGGTAAAGTTGGGGCTGCCGCCACCGCCGTACTGGTTCTGCAACTTGGGCAAGTACGAAACCTGGTCGATCTGCACGTTCAGGTCGTAGTTCAACGACAGGTTGCCCGATCCTTTGCCGGATTTGGTGGTGATGTAAATAACCCCGTTCTGCCCCCGGCTGCCGTACAGGGCCGTGGCTGCGGCTCCTTTCAGCACCGAAATGTTCTCGACATCGTTGGGGTTGAGCAACTGGGCCGGGTTACCGTAATCATAACCACCCCCGCCGGTGCCCTGTCCGCCCGTCGTGGCGGTCGAGTTCAGGTTCATGTTGGCCATCGGCACGCCATCCACGATGAACAGAGCGTTGTTGTTGCCGGAAATGGATTTCAAACCGCGAATGGTTACCCGCGACGAACCGCCCATCGAACCGCTGTTACCGCCGATCTGTACGCCGGCCAGTTTTCCCTGCAATGAGTTGATGAAGTTGACTTCGCGGGCTTCCTGAATGCCGGTGCCGTCAATCTGCTGGACGGAATACCCCACATTTCGGGTGTTGCGCTGAACCCCCAAAGCCGTGACCACCACTTCATTCAGGTTTTTAACGTCGGGCAGTAGTTTGACCGTTACCTTCGACATGGCCGGTGTAATCTCCACTTCCTGGGTTTGAAAACCGATGGACGACACGGCCAGCGTTTGTTTTCCGGTCGGAACCGAAATCGAAAAATTACCCTCGCCGTCACTGGTCGTTCCGGCTGCACTGCCTTTAAGAACCACATTGGCTCCGGGAATTACCGCATTCGCTTCATCAACCACCTTTCCGGTAATCTGCCGGGATTGCGCATGGACATTGACCACGCAGAGCAATAGCCCGGCAACTAGCCACAGGCAAGCACCTAAAGTTTTTTTCATGGGTTTAGTTTTGGAAATTTTTAAGATGACTTTGGCAAAATAAACAATAATAGATGGAATGAAAATGATTTAACTTATAATAATATGTCGGGCGGATTTTTGGACAGGGCGTAAAACTGACGAGTAGAGCGCGGATTGAGGCTATGAATTCCCCATCGTTGCCAAGGCTCCCGATACCTCCGTTTTTACGCTTTTTTTTGGTAAATCGGTGATATTCCGCGTAATGGATTATTCCAGGCTGGGGTCATCGAAGCCCTTCCGAACCGGTCTGATGGACGCGGCAGAGTATGCATGAAAATAGGTAATTATCCCCATTTTGGTTTTTCTATCTTTGTAGCCGTTTCTCGTTCCTTCATTACGTAAATCAACACGGTATGTTTAAAAAACTACGTTCTATTTTCGGGGCTTTCTTGACGTTGCTGGTTTGTTCCGCACCCTTGTACGCGCAGGTGACTATTTCGTGGCCGCAAAACGGCATGGTTTTTCAGCGGGGGCAGGACAACAAAGCGAGTGTGAAGTTCATTGTCACCTCGACCAACGGGCAGCCCATCACCTCCCTCCAGCTGTTATTTTATAAGTATGCGCTGGCGGGGGGCACGCAGGGGCCTTTAAACCCGGTGACGGGCGGCTCCCAAAGCTGGACGACCGTGCCGATCTCGGGTGGAGGAACCTGCCAGGTGACGGCCCAGTTCGATCTGGTGGGCGGGATGTACAAAGTCCGGGCGAAAGACAACAATAACCGGGAAACCGCCGATTTTGATATTGGAGTCGGCGAGGTGTTTGCCATTGCCGGACAGTCCAACGCATCGGGAATCATCAATACCAGCTTCCCGACCTACGAAACGGGTAACCCGACCTTCGTCCGGTTTTTCAACGAAAAAGACCAGAGCAATAATTTGCAGGGGTTTGAAGAAAACGATCCGGGCAAATGCGGTGGTTGTTCGCCCAGTACCATCAATTTTCAGTGGTATTGGGGCGGTTTGGGCAACAAGCTGATTCAGAGCCTGAATGTGCCGGTGGCATTTTATCAGAATGCCATGTCGTCGACGAGTGTGGTAGAATGGCGCAATAGCAGCCAGAACCGGGATACGCCGTTTTCGGACGGACGCCCCCGGTTTTTGAACGGTTTTCCGTACCGTAACCTGAAAAACTTCCTGACGGGTCGGGCGCGGCAAACCGGTTTGCGGGCCATCCTCTGGCATCAGGGCGAGAACGACCGGCGCGAAGACCCCTCGACTCCGCACAATTCGCCGACCAACCTGTCCGGGATTTTTCCGAAATCCCGGCGGTATTTTGACGTGCGGACCAATGCGCTCAACATTTCGGAGAACGATGCGGATGTGTTGAATGAACTCATCGGGCAGACCCGCGCGGACCTGGGGGCCGACGTGCCCTGGGTGATTGCGCAGGCCAGCCACCTGCGTACGCTGACCGACCCGTTGCTGTTGCAGGACCAGATTAAAGCGATCGGTTACGCCAGCCACCAGAACAACAATCCGTCGGCTCCGCCCAAGGACTTTGGGGACCCGTTTCCTTCGCCGTATGGGCGTTCCAACGTTTTTACCGGCCCCAATACCGACCAGTTTAACAATGCCTACCGGTTTCCGTCGCCGGACGAAACCCACTTCAACCGAGAGGGCCAGAGCGCCGTGGCGACCGAATGGCACAAGGCCCTGACAAATCCATACAACGGGCAGAACTTCTTTGCGAACTCGACGCCCCTGTTGAACCGGGGCGACATAACCGGCGTCTCGGCACCCGCTTCCTGCGGAACCACTCCGCCCGTGGTGACCGGCAATTTTGACGGTTATCTCTACGGGGCCGACTGCGAAACGTTCCGGGGCTGGGTCTGGGATGCAAACCGCAGAAATACCCCCATCTCCGTCGATATTCTGGACGGAACCGCCGTTATCGCCACGCTGACCGCCGACGAATTCCGGCAGGATCTGGTCAATGCCGGGAAAGGCGATGGTCGGCATGCGTTCCGGTATTTTATCGCTAACAGCCTGAAGGACGGGCAGAAACACACGCTTTCGGCGCGGGTAACCGGCAATAGCTTTGTGCTGAAAAGCGGTCCCAAAGAGATTACGTGCCAGGCAACCGGGACACCACCTCCGCCCGCCAATAACCCACCGCAGCCACCCGCCGTTTCGGGCTTATCGGCGCAGCAGGGCGTCGCCTATTCAACGACCTTACCGGCGTTTACCGATGCCGACAATGAAATCCTTGCGTACAGTCTGTCGGCCCTGCCGGGCGGTTTGAGTTTTAACCGGGACAACCGCGTGTTGAGCGGAACGCCCACCGTGAACGGTACGTTCTCCATGACGTATTCGGCCAGCGATCCGCGCGGGGGCAGTGGCACCGTAACGGTTTCCATCACCATTCAGGCGCCAGTAACGCAGCCACCATCGTCTACGACCGTGACCGGCAATTTTGAGGGATACCTGGATAAAGTTGAGTGCGGGACGATTCGGGGCTGGGTCTGGGATCGCAACAAACCCAATGCCGCCATGACGGTGGAATTTTACGCCAATGGTGTGGCGGTGGGGACGACGGAAGCCAATATTTACCGGCAGGATCTGAAAGATGCCAACAAAGGCAACGGGGCTCACGCGTACAGTTTTACGACGCCGGAAAGTCTGAAAAATAACACGACACACCAGATCAGCGCCAAAATTCTGAACAGCAGTTACGTGCTGAAATACGCGCCCAAACCGCTGATCTGCCCGGGTTCGGCAGCCCGGTTATCGGCCGGTGTGACCGACAGCAAACTGACGGCGACGCTGCTGGGGAACCCGGTGGGCGAAACCGTTGGCGTTGAGATTCGGGGCGCTGGAGGCCAGTTTCTTCGCCTGCAGGTCACGGATGCCGCGGGGCGGCTTGTCGCTGCTCGGGAAATCGATGAGGCTCAACCGATTGAATATCAGTCTATCTCAATCGGACGACAACCGGTGGGGCTGTTCTTGATACGGGTAATGAGTGGTCAGCAGCAGGTTACGCTGAAAGTGCTGAAGCAGTAACGACGTTGGGAGGGAGAGGTGAGCGGTTAGATCCGGGAAAAAGGTGGTATTCAAAAACCGCTTATTTCCCGGGTCTAACCGCTTTGATTTGTTGTTAGAAGCGTGTCCATTTGTCTGATAATTAATGAATCAAAAAGGTTGTTATACCAATCTAATTTGCAGGTAACCAATCTATCTGTTAATTTACCCTGATGTTTCCGTTGCGGTAACAAATGAAACTAACCCTCCTCTCGTTCCTGCTCGTCGGTTGGATAACCTTCGGGCTGCCAAAAGCGTTGGGAGCCGATAAAGACCCGCTCAGTCAGTCTCTTCGGATTGACCATATCGGGGTCGATAACGGCCTGACGCAGGGGTCAGTATACCATATGCTCAACGACAGCCGCGGGTTTCTCTGGCTGGGCACGCAGGATGGTCTAAACCGGTACGATGGGGCGCGTTTCCGGCATTACCGCGCGAACGCGAGCGATTCAACCGCGTTGGTTGGGATCAATGTTTCCGGCATTGTGGAAGACCGCAACGGGAATCTCTGGGTCGGCACCGAATACGGTCTGAATTATTACGACCGGGCTACCGACCGCTTCACCTGTCTGTATTCTTACTCCAAATCAAAACGACTCCTTAAAAGCAAAACCATCCCGTTTTACGCCAACGGGCAGGAAGTTTTGTACTATAGCGAGACGGAGGGGCTGGTTTCGCTGACGATTAAAACGCGTCGGAAACTGGTACTCGACCCGAATATCCGCCCGACACACGAGTACGATCAGCTCAATTCGACGGTTCGGACGCCTTTGGGAGACGTCTGGTTGCACGCTCCGAACGGCCTGATCCGGTATAACCTCTACGAGCGAAAAGCCCATTATTATTTCAGCAGTCATCCGGCCAACGAAGCCGGTCCGTCGATGGGAGTTTTCTCGTTCCACTGCGACACGGCGGGTGTCGTCTGGCTCGGGACGGCGGCAGGTCTGTATCGGTTTGAGCCCCAGACGGGTCGTTACCAGCACTTTATTCCGGGTAATGCCCAGGCGCTGACGTCGATTTATACCATTGCGGAGGACCAGAATGGACGCTTGTGGCTGGGCACGCAACGCGGAGGCATCTGGCTGTTTGACAAGTCTACGAACCGGTTCAGCCAGGTCGGCGGTTTTACGAACAGCGCCCGGAAACTGTCCGATTACGAAATCTGTAAAATCTATATCGACCGGCAGGGCATCATCTGGGCCAATACCGACCCCGACGGTCTGGTTCGGATCGTGCCGGGCAGTACCTTTTTTGGCGGTATGGCGGTTTCACAGAACGAACCGCACGAAGCCCGGGACCCAACCACGCTGAGCCATTTTGTGGTACGCGGTTTTCTGGAAACGTCGCCGACCGAAATGTGGATTGCCACCGAACGCAGTCTCGACGTGCTGGACCGGCCCCAAAACCGGATCATCCGACGGTACCTGACCCAGGCCAGGCATAGCGACCTGCCGTCGCGGACGCTCATCAAGTGTCTGTATAAAGACCCGCTGGGCCGCATTTGGGTCGGGACCAACGGGGGCGTTTTTACGTTCGATAAAGCGACATCGACGTTTGCTAAAATCGCGCTGCCGGGTTCACCCAACAGCAAGGTGGTCGAGAATTTTGTCCGGCGGTTGCTGGCGCTCGACGATAACACCATGCTGGCGGCTACGGAAGACGGGCTTTTTCTGCTCGACATCCGCCAGAAAAAGTTTACGTTGCTGCCGACGCTTTCCCACCAGAATATTTTCAGTCTGGGCCACGACCGGGCGGGTCGGTATTGGGTGGGAACCTACTCCGGCGGTTTTTACTGCTACGAGCGGCCCCCCATCGGCAAAGACCCCAAACCGCAGCGGATTGTGCGCGGTTTGAATGGGTATACAGTGCTTTATTTTTACGAAGACCCCGTTCAGCCGATTGTCTGGATGGCCACGGACCGGGGGCTGGCGGAATTGAATACGAAAACCGGGCGCATCCGCATTTATGATCACCGGCAGGGCCTGGCCAATCCATTTGTCTACGGTATCCTGCCCGATCACCAAAACCGGCTTTGGGTCAGCACCAACCGGGGGATTGCCTTTTTCAATACGCTCACCAAGCGGTTCAAGAACTTCGATCTGTCCGACGGTTTGCAGGGCTACGAGTTCAACGGGAATGCCTATTTCCGAACCCAGGACGGCGAACTGTTTTTTGGCGGGGTCAACGGGTTCAACCGGTTTTACCCGGAACAGTTCCGGACGAGCGCCTACATGCCGGCGGTACACATTCATACGCTCAGTGTGAATGAAACACCCTACGCGTCGACAGGGTATATCGGCGAAATCGCCCGGATCGAGCTTCCGTACGACCAGAATACGGTGGCCCTCGAATTTGCGGCACTGGATTATTACAGCAACGGTCGTAACCAGTATCAGTATCAGTTGGTGGGCTACGATGAGGAGTGGGTGCAGTCGGGCAATGCTACCTACGTCCGGTACGCTAACCTGCCGCCGGGTACGTATACGTTCCGGGTAAAGGCGGCAAACAAAGATGGCCAGTGGAGCCCCAAAATCAGGCGGTTGACGGTCGTTATTCAGCCGCCGTTCTGGCAGCGTTCCTGGTTTATGGTGCTGATTGGGCTGCTGGTGGGCGCCATCGGCTTTTACTGGCTTCGTCGGCGCGAAAACCGGATTCACCGGCAGCATCAGGTAAATACCCGACTGGCGGTCGAGCTACAGGAACAGATCAAAAAGAACCTGGCCCGCGATCTGCACGACGAGATCGGAACCCAGTTGGCAACCCTGAAACTTTACGTGAGCCGGTTATCCGACCCGCCCGATCAGGCCGTGCGGGGCAACTCGCTCAGCGAACTGGCCCGCCAGCTCATCAGCGACATCATTGGCAACATCCGCAACCTGCTGCGCGAGCTGAGTCCGCGGACGCTCGAGCAGTACGGCTACTCGGCGGCCGTGGAGGAACTGCTTTCCCGGATTGATAAATCGACGCTGGAGACCCATTTCTGGGCCGATGAATTGCCCGCGCGGCTGGAAGCCGAAACCGAGCTGATGCTGTACCGGATCACGCAGGAATTACTGAACAATACACTGAAACACGCCAACGCCCGGCAGGTCAGCATCCGGCTGGTATACGAAGAACCGCAACTGAAGCTGTATTACAACGACGACGGCCAGGGGTTTGACTACAAGGCTGCCCGGCGGGGGCTGGGCATCGGGAATATCGAATCGCGGGTGGCGCTGATCAACGGCGAGATCGACTGGCAGTCGGCACCCGGCGACGGCACCCGGGCGGTTGTGACGCTGACCTACCGGCCTTCGAACCGGTTCTTATCACGGCATCGGCTGGAACGGTCGTTCCGGAAAGTAACGGCTCTGTTTTAAACGCGTCTCAAGGGAGGAATGGCCGACTTACGCATCAACGGACGAATCTGGCTGGAAGCACAGGAGCGGTTTTTCGGCATCGGCCGAATGGAGCTGCTGGAACGGATTCAGCGGACGGGCTCCATCAATCAGGCTGCGAAAGAGATGAAGATGTCCTACAAACGCGCCTGGGAACTCGTACAATCCATGAACAGCCAGGCCGATTCACCCCTGGTAATTACTCAAACCGGAGGTGAACGGGGTGGGGGAGCCGTTGTCACGGAAGAAGGTCACAAATACCTTACCTATTACCAGGGTCTCCAGGAACGCTTCCAGCAGTTTCTGACGCAGGAACGGGCTCATTTGCCGCTTTAAAAGTGGTAAAAACTTTTTCTGTCTCTGCTTTTATTGCTGGCTTTAACGTATACACTTCCAGTTATTTTCCTGCCGGTTTTCTCCTTTATTTTTCTTCTCAAATACGGCTAAAGTTCGCTTTCTTAAGCCGCGAATAGAAAAGAAATAGTGAGAAAATATTTTTCCTGGAATCCGGTTTTTGGGTCGCTGGACGGAGGCTTCGTGGGCCGTTCTGTCAATTAATGCCCTTAAAAAAAATAATTTACGAGTTCCGAAATCCAAAAATCAGTCTGGCTCGTTCGTATGGGTGCCTTGCAAGGGACATCGTTTTATTTACACCCAATTAAAAAACTCTTATGGAAGAATTAACCAGTACCTCTACCCCCACGAAAGGCCCGAGTGTACCCGCCATTCCATCAGTTGAACGCCGGATGTTTCTGCGCGCTTTAGGTTTGACGACGGTTTCGGCAAGTGCTTTTCTGGCAGCCTGCCAAAATGCAATGAATGAAGTGGCTCCCACGTATTCCGGTGCCCGGATTTCCGCCGATGGGGTTAGTTTCGGGGAAGGCGATTTTGCCATTCTCAACTATGCCTACGCCCTTGAACAACTGGAAACCGCTTTTTATGGGGCGGTTATCGAAAAGAAAACGTTCGCGGCCGGCAGCAAGGAAGAAATGATTTTCAAAGATATTCACGATCATGAACTGATTCACCGGGAGTTTTTCAGGCTGGCTATTCCGGCAGACAAGCGGATTGGTGAGCTGGAGTTCGACGTCAGCAGCATTGATTTCAGCAACCGCCGGGAAGTTTTGAACACGGCCCGAGTGCTGGAGGATACGGGCGTTGCGGCTTACAACGGCGCGGGCCCGCTGATTTCCCCGATGAATGCCATTTACCTGACGCTGGCCGGGAAAATTGTATCGGTTGAAGCGCGTCACGCGTCGCTGATCAGCTCACTCCTGCAACCGGGCGGTGGACTGTTTGCGGGTGATTATGTGGTGGATAGCAACGGTTTAGAGAAAGCTCTTACGGTTTCGGAAGTACTGGGCCGGGCCGGCAGGTACATCAAAACCGCCCTTAATCCGGCTTCGCTGCTGGCACTGGAATCATCCAAAAAATAAACCTTCAGAACGATCATGAATCTTCTTGGAATCTTCTCACACCTGGAAAAAACGGACCCGGAAATCGGTCAGAAACTCGATTATTCGCGCCGGAAAATGTTGAAAACCACGTCTGTGGCGGCTGCGGCAACGCCTTTGTTCTTTGCGGCAATGGTCAACAAAGCCTTTGCGGCCACCGGTGGCTGTGCCGGTGATGCCATTGATATTGTCAAATTCGCCCTGACGCTGGAATATCTGGAACGGGATTTCTACCGGGCCGCTCAGTTCAAAACCGGGTTACTACCACCGGGTACACGCCCTTACGTTGTTCAGATTGCCAAGCACGAAGCGCAGCACGTTGATTTACTGGAAGGGGTTCTGGGCCTGAAACCCAACGGAATGCAGCCCCGGTATAACATGGCAACACTAGCGGCTGCGACGGCGGATTATCCTACCTTCCTGACCTACGCGCAGGCCCTGGAAGATACGGGGGTGCGGGCCTACAAAGGCCAGGCGGCCTGTTTGCTCGAACAGGATACGGAAACATCCAGAACGGTTTTGAAAGTAGCCCTGCGGATTCATTCCGTAGAAGCCCGTCATGCGGCTGCCGTTCGCTACATGCGGGACCTTCGCGTCTGGCCATCCGGTGGGCAAAACGGAATGGAACCCGATCCCAGGATTTACGCCAACGAGGATGTTGCCAATCAGGATGGAACCCACAACCTGGTCGACTATTTCAACATGCCGGAGAACAAGATGAAATTGTATAGTCCGGATATGGCTATACGGAGTGTTTACGAATCATTTGATGAACCGTTGACGGCCAGTGAAGTGCTGGCGATTGCCGGTCCATTCCTTGCGCCAATGATGTAAGGTTATTGGGCGGGTAATACCTTGGAAAGACCGGACAAAACCGGTCTTTTTTTGTGTTTTTAATCAAGTGTACGAAGTGGTAATAATTACTGTTTATAGTATTATTATATAGGTTATGATAGCGGTTTTTAAATTTATCCATAAATACACTACCGCTTCCTATATTTGATAGCTTTAAAAGAGGATATGAATGGGATTAAGCGTCTTCTTTAGGGTATTTTAATCTTGTCTGTTGCTGTTTATTTGGAATGCCTTCTTCAATTTTGAAAGGCGTATGGCGCTTTGCTATAAATACCTGGTTTTGGTTGTGCTTACATGCATATCCGCTAGGTGTCTTGGTAATTGCTCGATTCGTCTATCCTCCTGTTTCGCAGTAGATTGTATTTTTTTACATTTCTTAATCGCATTGGTGGGGTGAAATTTTTAAAAAATGGATTTATCCGTAATTTTACACGAGCAATCCCCGTCTCTATGCCCAAACTTTTACAACTTAGTACCTTTTCCTCGGATAAAGGAAATCTTACCGTTTTTGAAAAAATATTACCAGGCGAATTAAAAAGAGCTTTTTACATCTACGGCGTTGCGTCTCCAGACCAGCAACGGGCTCTGCATGGTCACCGGAAAGAATCCAATGCCCTTATTGCGCTTAATGGTCATTGCCGCGTCTTTGTAACCAACGGTACGAACGAAGCGTATTTCTACCTCAACCGGCCGGACGAATGCCTGGTGATCGAGCCCGGCGACTGGCACATTATCGACGAGTTTACGAAAGAGACCATCCTGCTCGTGCTTTCCAACGAGAATTATGATCCGTCAGACTACTTTTTTGATCGGCCATGATTCCGCATCTGAACCTACAAGCGGTCAATGAACCGTATCTGGCCGCCTTGCAGGAAGCCGCCAGCCGCGTCCTGGCGTCCGGTTGGTACGTGCTGGGGCGGGAAGTAGAAGCCTTCGAAAATCGCTTTGCCGCCTACTGTGGCACGAAGCACGCCATTGGCGTTGGCAATGGGCTCGATGCCATCCATTTGATCTTCAAGGCTTTTGATTTTCCGGAAGGCAGCGAGATCATTATTCCGGCCAATACCTACATCGCGACGATTCTGCCCATTACGGCCCTGAACCTGGTGCCGGTCTGGGTCGAACCCGATCCGCAAACCTACAACCTGTCGGCCCGGAACATCGAACCGCTGATTACCGAAAAAACCCGGGCCATTGTGGCGGTTCACCTCTACGGGCGCTGCTGCGACATGGCCCCCATTCAGGCGCTGGCCCGGCAATACGGGCTGAAGATCATTGAAGATGCGGCCCAGGCCCACGGAGCAACCTACCAGAACCGGAAAGCCGGAAATCTGTCCGACGCGGCTGCGTTCAGTTTTTATCCGACCAAAAACCTCGGTGCCATCGGTGACGCGGGCGCGGTGGTGACCAACGACGACGCGCTGGCCCAGCAGATTCGGCTGTTGCGGAATTACGGATCGGACCAGAAATACATTCACCAGCTACCGGGCCTGAACAGTCGGCTGGATGAACTGCAGGCGGCTTTTCTGAGTGCCAAACTGCCGTCTCTCGACGCTGATAACCGCCGGAGGCAAACCATTGCGGCCCGGTATCTGACAGAGATTCAGCACCCTGGCTTGATGTTACCACCGAAGGATGCTATCTTTGAAGACGTCTGGCACCTGTTTGTGGTACGGCATCCGCAGCGGGACGCTTTTATGACGTATCTGCACCAGAAACACATCGGCACGGCGGTTCATTATCCTCTTGCTCCGCACCAGCAGGATGCGTATACCGAATACAACCACCTGAATCTGCCATTGACTGAACAACTGCACCGGGAAGTCCTGAGCCTGCCACTCAATACGACTCTGCGGGATGCAGATGTTGACACCATCGTAAAAACCATCAATGAAGCACCTTTATAATGCTACTCTCTGTCGTTATTCCGGTTTATAACAGCGAGCGAACCATTGCTCCGCTCGTGGAGTGTCTTACGGTGGAACTCGCGGCCTACCCTTTTGAAATTGTTCTGGTGAATGATGGCAGTCGTGATGCTTCGGAGCAGATCTGCGACGTACTGGCCAGTACCTACGAAGAGGTTCAGTTTATCTCCCTGCGCAAAAATTTTGGTGAATTCCAGGCGGTCATGTGTGGGCTGAACCACATTCGGGGGCAATACTGCGTGATCATCGACGACGATTTTCAGAATCCTCCGCAGGAAATCATCAAGCTGCTGCGCACCGCCCAGCAGGGGAATTACGACGTGGTGTATTCGCAGTACGAGAAAAAGAAACATGCCCGGTTTCGGAACCTGGGAAGCTGGCTCGTCAACCGGCTGACCACCTGGCTGCTGAAAAAACCGTCGGACCTGTATCTGTCCAGTTTTAAATTGCTACGCCGGGAAGTGGTGCAGGAAATTACGCAGTATCGTGGCCCGTATCCGTACCTCGATGGGCTGATCTTTCGGGTCACGCGCAATGTGGGCCGGGTCGTCGTTCAGCACGAACAGCGGCAGGAGGGCGGCTCCAATTACACCCTGAAACGCTTGGTCTCTCTCTTTCTGACGGTCATTTTTGGGTATTCGGTACAACCCCTCCGGTTGTTGACCGTTTTGGGAATGGGTTTGATCGGGCTGAGCGTGCTGGCGGGCCTGGCCGAAATTGTTGGGTTGCTGCTCACCCGGCATCTGCCCAAAACCGATCACCTGATCTGGCTAACCGTTTGCCTGACCGGCGGTATTCAGCTTTTTGGCATGGGACTGTTGGGCGAATACGTGGGGCGGCTTTTTATGATGCAGAGCGGACTGCCGCAGTACATCGTCAAATCGGAACATTTCAACTATGATCGGGAATCGGAACGAGTACGAAAGTATGTACCAAGTAGAGCGTAAACTCTGGTGGTATCGCATTCTGCACGGCAAAGTGATTCGTCAAATTCAAACGCATTTTCCTGATAATAAGTCGGTTCGTATTCTGGATGCCGGTTGCGGTACCGGGGGTTTGCTTGATGCGCTGCGGCAGGCCGGTTATCCGCAAATCGTGGGTTTCGATGCGTCCTCCGATGCGGTTTTCTTCTCGCGGGAGCGCCAGATTGCCGTTGAACAGCACGATTTGCGGGCGGTTTCAACGTTTCGGCCCGGCGAAACCTTCGATGTCATTATCTGCGACGATGTGCTGTATTTTTTCAACGATGAGCAGATTCGGTACATTCTGAGCGTCTTCCGGGAGCGGTTGCGGCCGGGGGGGATTTTTATCAGTAACAACAATGCCTTCAGTGCCTTACGCGGGACGCACGACATTGCCCTGAACATCTCCCGGCGGTTTGTGAAAGCCGATTTAAACCAGTTTGCCCGGCAGACGGGTTTCGCCCTGAATCAGAGTTTTTACTGGAACTTTCTGTTGTCGGTTCCGATCTGGTTTCTTCGGAAACTACAACTTCTGGTCTGGCGGTTCAACCCGTCCCCATCCGTTCACTCCGACGTAAAACTGCCGCCGATATGGCTCAATACGCTGGTACTGAAGTTTCTGCAAGCCGAAGAGCGGTTGTTTCGCAATCCGCCGTTTGGTAGCTCTCTTTTCACCGTAATGCATTGATGGAGACCCTTATTTATTCCCTTCCGCTCCGTCTGATCGGGACGTTGATTCTGGTAGGCTGGAGCGTGAAGGTGGGCGAACAGGCTTTTTTTTCGACCAACCGCTTCCGGCTTTCCTACCCGACGGTTTTAGGTATCTCATTTCTTCTTTTTGTTTTATTTCGATGCGTTTATGCCGAAAACCGGGAGCAGAATGTCGACAACAGTACCTGGATTGCGTCGGCGCTGACCATCGGCAAGGCCAGCGATCCATTGCACACCCTCTTCAATTACGCCGACGGCCGCCCGCTGGCTATTCTTCCGCTGGCCCTGGTCGAAGTAGTGGGCATTCCGGTTGATTATCGGGTCACCAATTTCATTTGCGTGTTACTTTGGTGCCTGACGCTGTGGTTATTCGGGCGAATTCTCAACCGGTATCTTGACGCAAAGATTACGGCCGTCCTGCTGTGGCTGCCCATGTTGCTGTTGAGTACCCTTTCCAAGCACGATTTTATCAGTTTCAACACGGAGGTGACCGGTAATTTGTGGTTGATCCTGGCCCTCTTCCTGATTCTACGTTTAAATCCCCGGTCCAGTATGGGGGCGCTGGGCATCGGTTTCTGGCTGGGCTGTTTGCCGTTCGTTAAATTTCAGACGGTTCCGATGGGGCTGGTTTTGGGCTTATTGGCGGGATGGAAACTGTTCCGAGCCCGGCAGTTCGGCTCGTTGCTGGGTTTATTGGCGGGCGCTGTGTTGCCTGTGGCGCTGCTGGTGGGTTATTATGCTTCCTTCGATGAGCTGGACGCTTTTTGGGGCGATTATTTCAGTAATTATTTTGTCTATTCCTACACGACAGAATACTCCTCTCTGTCGGCAGCCAGCCGGTTTTCCCCGATTCGAATCGCGAAATTTGTCTTTTATTCGCATCGAACCCTGGGGTACTGGTTCGGAATGCTGGGTGGAATCCTGGTGGCAACCTGGATGTATCTCCGCCGTCCGATGGTTGGATCGGCTGCGCAGAAAGAACGGTTGTGGTTTGGCTTCGGCTGGTTTCTGGCCAGTCTCTATGCGGTTTTGCAAGCGGGCAATGATTACTATCACTACCTGCTTTTTCTGATCTTTCCAAGCCTGTTTCTGGGATCGGTTTTTTACGGGCTGATCGATTTGGCGGCTGCCCGGAAAGGCCTGATCGTGGTCGGAGGGCTGGTTTTGCTCCAGGCCATTGTGAATGGTGTAACCCGGATTCCCCTGGACACCCACCCCGGTGAGCCCTTGTTTCAGGCAATTTCGACGGAAATCCGAAACCGTAGCCAGCCCGATGAGGGGCTGGTGGTCTGGGGGTATCTCGATCGGCTCTACGGCTACGCGCGTCGGCCCATGGGGTACCGGGCTTCCAATACCTTTTGGGTGTATTTCCCGTCTTCAACCCGCGAATTCCGCGAGCGGCAGTTTCTGGAGGATCTGGAACACAATCGGCCCCGGCTGTTCGTAGACGCCATTTCCCCCCGGATTTCCGTCTTTTCGGACAGTACCTATTATTTTGAACGGTTCCCGGCCATCAACGCGTACATCCGGCAGCATTATCAACTGGTGAAAACCATCGAAGATGTCCGGATTTTTGAACGAAAACCGCCGGTTATCACAAACTGATCGCCTGCTGACCGTCTTTCAACACGATGGTCTTGCCCTTCCATTTCAGGGTGCCGGTCAGACCTTCGGGTAAAGTCACGGTTCCTTTCAGTCCGCCAGTGGGCGTTTTGTCGAACCGCACGGCAATGTCGCCGTACGGATGGGGCATGGTGCCTTCGGCAAACTGAAGATTCCCGAGGTAGGGCGTAATCACGACGGTTTCAAAACCGGGTGAGGCCGGATTAATGCCGCAAACCGTCGAGAGAAACTCGTAATTCGGGGCCGCGCTCCACGCGTGGCAGTCGGAGCGGGTCGGTTCGGGGTTTTCGGCAAACGTTGTCAGGCCCATCGCCAGCATCTCGTGCCAGGGCTTCAGCAGGGGCAGAAACTGATCGGCCATCCCGGTTTTTTTCAGGGCCTGAAACAGGTAAAATTTGAAGTAGAACGTCGCCTGAATCAGGCTTGGATCAGTCATCACTTTCTGCATCAGCGTCTTTTGCTGCGCCACCGGCACGGCGTCGGTCAGGATGGCCCAGATGCTGGCGTGCTGGCTGAAACCGGTTTTGTCGGGCGTATCGGCCATCAGCCCCCGGCCCGCGTCCCAGCACCGCTCGTAGACATTCCGGGCCAGCCGGATCCCCACGTTGCGGTAGTGTTCGGCCTGCTGGTTTTTGCCGTAATGGTAAAACAGTTGCGCAATCCTCTGCATCGTATAGGCCTGTTGCAAAGTCAGAATGGCCGAACCGCCCTTGCGCGCGCCTTTGGGCACCCCACCCATGCCTTCGCCCGGCGCTTCCCACTTCGCCCAGTCGACAAAGTTCCACCATTCCAGCGGACCATTCAGGCCGTTGGCGGCCAGTCGTTTTTCGTGCCAGTCCAGCACGCTCGTGATGCCGGGCAGCAGCGATTCGACAAACTTGTCGTCTTTTCGGTGCATCCAGTAGTCGTACACCATCGTGACCCAGTACAGCGAAAACGGCGGAATAACCTGAAAATCTGCGCTTGGGTAGCGGCTTTGCGTCAGGCCGTCGTTAAACCGGCTGTGTTCAAAATCCAGAATGGCTTTCCGCATCAGCCGGTCGTCGCCGGTTACATAGAGTGAAATCAGCGATTGAATGCGCGTATCGCCGGTATACTGCAACTGTTCGTAGTAGGGGCAATCGTAATAGGTTTCGCCCGCGCAAAGCCGGGTGGTGCGCCAGCCGACGGTCCAGATGGGGGCCAGGCTTTCGTCACTGCTGGCAAACCGGGCTTTTTCCTGGAACGGATACCCTGTAAAATGGCCGGTCAGATCGTGCACTTCCAGGGGTTCGCCCTTGGTTTCGATGGTCAGTTGTACATACCGGTAGGTCCGGAACAGCAGCGGGCGGAAGGTGCGCTTCTGCTTGCTGCCGTCGGCGATGAACTGGTCTTCAAAGCCGATCAACTGCTTGCCTTCCACCTGGTTGCGGTTTCCTTTCTGCCGTTTGTCGTCGACCATCGCTTCGGCGTAGGCCAGCGTAATCACCGCATCTTTGCCCCGGCTGACGGTCAGTTCCGGAAACGCATTGGTGAGGTGTCCCTGATCGAGCAGGAGAACCGCTTTGTGGTTGCGGTGTACCGAGAAGGAATTTTTTCCCCGCAAAAAGTCATCGTCTACGTCGACGCCTTCCGCCCGCCGAACCGTCGCCAGCCGTTGCGGAGTTTCTTCCATCAGCGGAATGGTGCGCGGGACGAGGTTCCAGTTGCCGTCGGTGCCCAGGCCGCGCGGTTTGGCCGACCAGCCCACCGGTTTGGCCGCCGTCCAGCCCGCATCGTCGAAAGCCGGTTCTTCCCAGCCCCAGGGGTATTTAGCACCCTCGACCCGGTCGCCTGCCCCCACGACGATGTACGTCCGCAGCTTCGGAATATCGTTGATAACCGGTGAATACGCCGGATTTTGGTAGACCTTCCAGGTGTTGTTCGTATTGACCACCTGCTCGGCGTCGCCATCGCCCTGCACGATGAACCCGAACTGGTAATGCATCTGGTAAAACGGCGCGTACTCGGCCATGTAGGTGACCACGGCCGCCAGCGTGTTTTTCCCGCTGGTCAGGTAGGGGGCCAGATCGACGGTTTCGTAATGCCAGTTTTGCAGATCGCTGCGGGCCGGGCCCGACACCACGGCTTTACCATTGACAAACAGCCGGTAGCGGTTGTCGCCGGAGACGTTGACAACGAAGCGGGTGGGTTTCTGCGCCAGTTCGAAACTTTTCCGGAAATGATACACCCCATACGCCCGGATCGGGGCCGTGGGGTGGCCAATCCACTGGGCTTTCCAGAAGTCGGTTTGCCAGCGTTTGTCGGGCGTCAGCAGCCGGTTATCGGGTTGTTGAGCTAGGGAAACAGAAGCAAAGAGTACAAACAGAAAAAACAGCCGGGTTTTCATACAAGCGCGTTGGTAGAATCGGCTTGCAAGATAATGACAAATCCGGGCTATTATATCGAGTTCTTTGCGACCGGATTCCGTCAAATCCGGTCGATCAGCTCCGCGACTTTCCGCACCGGTTTGCCGGTGATGTGGTCGATAATGGCTTTGGCATGCTCGCGGCCATTTTCAATGAAAACTTTTTCGGTGTAAACCCCGGCCATGACCGTCCCGCAGACGTACATGCCGGGAACGTTGGTTTCAAAAGTTTCCCTGTCGTAGGTCGGTACCTGCGTTTCCGGGTCGAGCGTCACTCCGCATTCTTTCAGTAAATCGGCATCGGGAATGTAACCCGTCAGAATCAGCACAAAATCGGCGGGTAATTCGCCTTCTTCGCCGGTTTGCAGGTTCGTGGTGCCGACTTTTCCGGGTTCGATGCGGGTGATGCAGGTACTGAATTTGGTGTGAATTTTTCCTTCCTTCACCCGGTTTTTAACGTCCGGCACCAGCCAGTACTTGACGGTTTTCCGGAAATCCTCCGCCCGGTGCACGATGGTGACGTGGGCGTCGGCGCGGTACAGTTCCAGGGCCGCTTCCACCGCCGAGTTCGACGCACCGACAATGACGACATTGGTGTAGGAGTATTGGAACGGTTCGTCGTAATAATGCGTGACGTGCGGCAGGTCTTCGCCGGGAATCTGTAACCAGCGCGGTTTGTCGAAATAACCCGTCGCCAGAATGATTTTACGCGCCTGGTACGTTTTATCGTTGTTCGTGAAAACCGTAAACAACTCCGGCCCGTTTGGGGCCTGCCCCGCGTAGCGCGTGACGTGTTTGACTTCCGTGAACAGCTTGAAATTCAGGTTGAAATACCCGGCCACTTTCCGGTAATACTGCAAGGCTTCGGTGCGGTTGGCTTTCACGCCCGCAATCGGAAACGGAATGCCGCCGATTTCAATATTTTCGGCCGTCGAGAAAAACCGCATCATTTTCGGATACCGTCGGATGGACTCCGTCAGGCTGCCTTTTTCCAGAATCAGGTGACTCAAACCGGCTTTGGACGCTTCAATCCCGGCGGCCAGTCCGCAGGGGCCTCCGCCAATAATAATAACATCGTACATAGTTCAGTGCGCTGTTGAGCCGAGTGACCACGCCCAACATTAAAAGTACCAAAATTAACCGTTAGAAGTTCGGATCGGCGGATAATTCCTAAATCCGGGCGGCATTCGGGCGCTGGACGGCAACGCAGTTGGTCACCGCCATTTCCGCGCAGGGCCGCTCGGATGGCGGGGCCGGTTTTTATTTCCTCCTTTTTGACTTAAATTTGATTAGACAGGCCGGTCGGTTCGCCCGGTTTTGTCGTCTCACCCTTTTTTGTCACGCATGGCGTCCGTTCTAATCCTTTTTGCGCATCCCGCCCTGGAAAAATCGAAAACCAACCGGATTCTGATGGGGGCCTGTCAGTCGGTCGAATCAGTTACAGTCAACGATCTGTACGAAGAATACCCGGATTTTGACATTGATGTGGACCGGGAACAACAACTGCTGCTGGAACACGACTACATCATTCTGCACCATCCGATGTATTGGTACAGTTCGCCCGCGATGGTGAAACAATGGCAGGATCTGGTGCTTGAACACGGCTGGGCGTACGGCCGGGAGGGCAATGCGCTGGTGGGCAAGAAAATCTTCAATGTCATCACGACCGGTGGACCGCAGCGGGCCTATGCCGAAGCGGGGTACAACCGCTTTACAATCCAGCAGTTTCTCGCCCCCTTCGACCAGACGGCCTACCTGTGCAAGATGATTTACCTGCCGCCCTTTGTGGTCCACGGCACCCACCGGCTGACGGAAGCGGAAATGCACCAGTATGCCCGCCAGTACCGCAGCCTGCTGACGCTGCTGACCACCGATCAGGTGGCAGTGGAAGACGCCCGGAAGCGTTCGTATCTGAATGAAATGCTCGTCGATTAATCGTTCCTATGAATCAATCTATTCTTATTCAGGCCATTCTTTACCTGGCATCGGGTGTGCTGTTTGTTCCGATTGCCAAACGGCTGGGGCTGGGTTCGGTGCTGGGGTACCTACTGGCCGGTATTGTGATTGGCCCCGCTGTGCTGGGACTGGTCGGCGACGAAGGGCAGGATATCATGCACTTTGCCGAATTTGGGGTCATTATCATGCTGTTTCTGGTCGGGCTGGAACTTGAACCCGAACGGCTCTGGAAACTCCGGGGCCCGGTGCTGGGCCTGGGCGGTTTGCAGGTTTTGCTGACGGCCCTGCTGGCCGGCGGCCTGACGCTGACGACCGGTTTGCTCTGGCAACCCTCGCTGGCGCTGGGCATGATTCTGGCCATGTCATCGACCGCTATTGTGTTGCAGACCCTGAACGAAAAAGGGCTCATGAACACGGCGGCCGGGCAGAATACGTTTGCGGTTTTGCTGTTTCAGGACATTGCCGTGATTCCGATTCTGGCCATCATGCCGCTCCTGGCGACGTATCCGGTGGCGACGGCCGATGATCATCACGCGTCAATTTCCCTGCTTGACAACCTGCCGGGCTGGTTCCGTCCGTTCGCGGTGGTTGGGGCCGTGGTCGGTCTGGTGCTGGTGGGGCGGTATGTGATGGGGCCGGTTTTTCGGATCATCGCCCGGACCGGTTTGCGGGAAGTGTTCATTGCGACGGCCCTGCTGATGGTGGCAAGTATTTCGGTGCTGATGGAAATGGTGGGGCTGAGTCCGGCGCTGGGAGCGTTTGTGGCGGGTGTGGTGCTGGCCAACAGCGAGTACAAACACGAGCTGGAAAGCGATATCGATCCGTTCAAAGGTCTGTTGCTGGGCCTGTTTTTTATTTCCGTCGGGGCCGCGATCAACTTCGAACTGATTGCCCGGAATCCGCTGCTGGTGATCGGTCTTGTCGTGGCCATCATGACGGTGAAGGCGCTGGTGCTGGCCGGATTGGGGAAAGCGTTTGGCTTAAAAACCGACCAGAACCTGTGGTTTTCGCTGGGGCTGTGCCAGGTCGGCGAATTTGCCTTCGTGCTGTTTTCCTTCGCCCGGCAGAACGGGATTTTACCACAGGATATCGTGGACCTGATGACGGCGGTGGTGGCCATCAGCATGGGCCTGACTCCGCTGGTTTTTCTGGCGAACGAAAAGTGGTTGGTGCCCCGGTTGGGGACGAAGGAAATGGTGGATAAAGACCCCGATACAATTGAAGAAAAGAACGCCGTGATCGTCGCCGGTTTTGGGCGTTACGGCAACATTGTCGGGCGGTTTTTACGGGCCAACAACGTTGGGACTACGGTTTTGGACTTTGATTCGGACCGGGTCGATACGCTGCGGAAGCTGGGCATGAAAGTCTATTATGGCGATGCATCGCGCTACGATTTGTTGGAATCGGCAGGGGCTGCCGAAGCCAAACTGCTGGTGATTGCGCTCGATTCGCCGGAAAAATCGCTCGATCTGGTCGAAACCGCCCGGAAGCATTTTCCGCACCTGCAACTGCTTGTCCGGGCCGTTGATCGCGACGATACGTACGAATTCATGGATCGGGGCGTCAGCCATATCTACCGCGAAACCCTCGACAGTTCGCTCCGAATGGGCGTCGATGCCATGACCTTACTCGGTTTTCGGGCGTACTCGTCGCAGCGGGCGGCCCGGTTGTTTCTGAAACACGACGAACGGGCGCTGGCCGAACTGGCCGCCGTTCGGCACGATCGTAAGCAATATTTCAACAGCGCCCGGCAGCGCATCCGCGAACTGGAAGAGTTGCTCAGTTCCGACGAAAAAGACCGGTGGCTGAAAGATGTGGAAGACGGCTGGGATCCCGAATCATTGCGGAACGAAGTCCGGCAGCTGTTCAAGTAAAACCGGGCGATATTCCAGTTACTGTGCTGCTTATGAATTGGAAAATCAGTCCGTTAGCGGCTGAAATAGCCTAGGACGCCAGTGAAGGCGGTTTGGCAGGGCCGAAGCGTCAGCCTTGATTAATTGTTTTGCCATTTGGCTGGGTTCTCCAACGGGTCTGGGGCGCTGCGAAATCCAGCGTCCTGCCTGACTCTTCAAATCCCTCCTTCGTGATATGGAACGCTACTATCCCAAAGGATATCGGTATCCTTTGGGATAGTAGTATCTTTTGTATAGTAACCAGGTCTAATTTTGTCACATAACCGCCACCGATAAACCGTCGGCGGTGTATTACTAACCAAATGAAGACTATGTATATGAAAGCGAAACGAATTATCACGATCATTCTCACCGCCATTTCGAGCGGAATGGTCATTCTCAGCGGCCTTATGAAGCTGTCGGGCTCGCCCGAAGTTACGCAAGCGCTGACCAATGCCGGTGTCGGGCCGTACATTCCGATGTTGGGGATCATGGAGCTGGTTTTTGCCGGACTTTTCCTGTACCCCAAAACCATGAAAGTCGGTTTTCTGCTGCTGTGCTGCTATTTTGCCGGGGCCATTGCCGCCGAGCTTTCGCATAACGGGCCTTATTCCAACGCCATTCTTGTGCAGGTCCTGATCTGGGTAGCAGCCTTCCTGCGCGACCCGTCGATTTTCCTGCCGACGTCTCCGGTGCGGCCGTCGTTGTGATGGATGCGAGCCATTTCCACGACGGTAAAGGTGCGGTTTTACGCCTACTCTGCGATCGTCGGTTTTCAGGCCCGTCTGGATTCTTCCAACCCTTCGCGGTTGGAAGAATCCAGACGGGCCTGAATAATTAGTCAAGATCGGGCAAGCCGCCAGTCAGGGTGGTTTTTGAAGAAATTCCCGGCTGATAATGCCTTAATCAAGAGGTCTAGTAACGATTTTAGGACCTGGAAAACCGGCCTTGAACGAGGCTGTTTGGGAAGGAACGGTTCGTGGGCGGAGAAGAAACCGCAAGGAACTTATCGCAGCAATTGTTAACTTGTGTAAGAAATAAAGCCGTACCAATCCGTGCAAGCGCTGCCCCTGACATTTACGTTCGACGAAGAAACCACCTATTTCGCTGACCTGATCATTCCTGTCCCGATTCCGAAACTGTTCACCTACCGCGTGCCGCGCGACATGGTGGAACGGCTGAAAGTGGGGGCGCGGGTGATTGTGCCGTTTGGCAAAAACCGGGTGTATACGGCAGTGGTGGGGCGCATTCACCATCAGCCCCCCAGTACGTATCAGGCCAAATACATCCTCGAACTGCTCGATGAATACCCGCTGATTACGGCGTATCAACTGGAGTTATTTGAGTGGATGGCGGAGTATTACCTCTGCAACATCGGCGATGTGCTGAACGTGGCGCTGCCGTCGGGCCTGAAGATTACGAGCCAGTCGAAAGTGCAGTTCAACCCGGATTTCGATTATCCCGAACTGCTGACGGAAGAGGAGGAGCGGCTGCTGGCGGAACTCAAAAAACATTCGGCGCTCTCGTACGAAGAGCTGGGGCGGCTGGTCGGGGAAACCAACGTACCGACGACCATCAAATCGCTGGTGGGCAAACGGGCCGTGATTGTGTTCGACGAAGTGCGCGAAAAGTACGTACCGAAGATGGTGCGGAAAGTCCGGCTGACGGAGCGGTACGAAAACCGGGAACAGATTCTGAACCTGATTAACGGACTGGAAAAGTCGCCGAAGCAGCAGGAAGTGGTGATGAAGTACCTGAGTTACGTCCCGGTGCTGAACAACCCGGTGCTGAACCGGAAAGGACTCGATAAAACCGTCTTGAACCAGGATGATGAGGTGTCGCAATCGTCGCTGCAAACGCTGATCAAGAACCAGGTTTTCGAAACCTTTGAAGTCATTGTCCCCCGTTTTGGCGACGATGATCGGCCGAATGTTGAAGTAAAACTGACTGAAATTCAGCAACGAGCCTGCAATCAGGTCCTCAGCGAGTTTGCCGAAAAAGATATTGTGCTGCTCCACGGCATTACCGGCAGCGGAAAAACGGAAGTGTACATCAATCTGATTCAGCACGCCCTCGAAAGTGGTTCGCAGGTGCTGTACCTGCTGCCTGAAATTGCGCTGACCACCCAGATTGTTGTCCGGCTGAAAAAGGTGTTTGGGGATAAAATGGGCATTTACCACTCGAAGTTTTCGGACAACGAACGGGTGGAAGTCTGGAAGGGTATTGTGTCCGGGCAATACCAGTTTGTCGTGGGCGTGCGCTCCTCGATTTTCCTGCCGTTCGACAACCTCGGGCTGATTATTGTGGATGAGGAGCACGAAACGTCGTACAAGCAGCACGACCCGGCTCCGCGCTATCACGCCCGTGACGTTGCCATGATGATTGCCTACTGGCAGAAGGCCAAAGTGTTGCTCGGATCGGCCACGCCCTCGATTGAAACGTATTACCACGCGCAGCAGGGCCGCTACGGGCTGGTGGAACTGCTCGAACGCTACGGCGACGCCATGCTCCCCGATATTGTGCTGGTCAATACGCGCATCGAGAAGCAGCAGCGGAAGATGAAAAATGAATTTTCGTCGGTGTTGCTCGAGCATCTGCAGCAAAATCTGGAGCGCAAGGAGCAGAGCATTCTGTTCCAGAACCGGCGCGGGTATTCGCCGTACCTGCAATGCGAAGACTGCGAATGGACAAGCCGCTGCCCGAACTGCGACGTCAGCCTGACCTACCACATGCGCGACGCCGAACTGCGTTGCCATTATTGCGGCCATAAGGACCCGGTTCCGAAAAGTTGCCCGGCCTGCGGGTCGTTCAAGGTACGGACGATCGGTTTTGGGACGGAAAAGCTGGAAGACCAGTTGCAGATCGTGTTTCCGGAAGCGCGGATTCTGCGGATGGACCTGGACACCACGCGCGCCAAGAATGCCTACCAGCAGATTATTTCGGAATTTGAAGGGGGCAACGTCGATATTCTGGTCGGGACGCAGATGATCAGCAAGGGGCTGGACTTTGGCAACGTCAGCCTGGTCGGTATTTTCGATGCCGACCGGATGATTCACTATCCGGAATTCCGGGCCGTGGAGCGGGCGTTTCAGATGATCACGCAGGTGAGCGGACGGGCCGGACGGCGGGCCGACCGCCGGGGTAAAGTGTTAATTCAGACCAGTAATCCGCAGCAGGCGGTTTTACTCAAAGTTCTGGAAAACGATTACAAAGGGCTGTTTGAAGAGGAGATCGTAGAACGGCAGAACTTCAACTACCCCCCGTTTTCGCGTCTGATCAAACTAACGATCCGGCATAGCGAACAGAGCGTCAGTCTGCAGGCGTCCCAGCGGCTGGTGGCCCAACTGACCGAAAAGCTGGGCGACGCGCGCGTTTTGGGGCCGGAAGTCCCGCTGGTCGAGCGGATTCGGAACCAGTTTCTCTACACAATTTTGATCAAGCTCGAGCGCAGCATCAGCCCGAAAGCCGCCAAGGTGTTTATTCTCGATAAAATCAACGAGCTGCTGAGCGACAAGGGCTTAAAGGCCGTGACGGTGGTGGCGGATGTGGATTGTTTGTAGGGTGGGCAAAAAGTCGCGGACCAGCGTTTTCTGTTTTTTACCGCCGGCCAACGCCCGGATAAAAAAACAGAACCGTGACGATTACCTGCAACCGAATCAGAAACGAGTGACAGGTTAACCAAAACAGAATCAGTGGTTTATTCTGAAAAAGCAGGACAAGCAGAATCTTCAGGGCCATGACAGTCGTGGCGGTTGCGGATTTAAAAACAGTTGTCATGGTATTAGGCCAGCGCTTGCCGAAACAGTTCTTCCCGATTCCGTAAAATACTCCGACTCACTTCCGACCCGCAACTCCCGGAGCAATGCGAACTGAACGCCCGCAGGCTCGTGGGCAGGGTTTCATATTTCGCCAGGGCCGTCAGCCAGCGGTTGCGATCCTGGTAGGGGGCCAGCAGGGCGCGGGCACGGTTCAGGTAGCGGTGCTGGCGGGGTTTCCAGACGGGTCGGTCCTGGTAGACAACGCCTTCGCCATTCAGCAAATCCGGGAGGGCCTGCGGAGGGGCCAGCGGCAACAGTTCCGCGAGCAGAAACAACCCCAGTTCGACGTTCAGCAACCGGTTGGCCAACTGGCCCGGCAGTTCATACTGAAACCGGAGTTGGGTGGCCAGGGGCTCCTGCCAGTGCAGCAGAAACGGGCTCAGCTGGCGGGCGATGGAGGGGTTGGAGAAAGACAGTGCGTTCATGGCTATGTTGTTTACCGTCGGTCAGGCGACGCGTTGATCATAACAAAAATGCACCCGGAAGAACGTAACCTTTTTACGTTGTCAATCTTTTTTTAACTTTTTTTTCACGCCAGCACTTTCCGCAAAACCGTCCGCCGATTGCGCGAAAAACCGACGGTTTTGAACCGAAAACCGCTTCGATCCCGATCAATGTCATACGCCTGGAGATGGACCGGAGCCATTAGGTACATTTCCAGGAGTTCCTGCCAGCGGGCGTTGTGGGTCAGGTGGGCCAGCAGCGCCAGCCCCCGGTTCCGCAGTTTTTGCTGCCGGGTGGTCCAGGCCGAATCGCTCTGACGCAGCAAACCGGGTAAGGCATCGGGTGCTGCGCCGGGCCGTAGTTCGGAGAGCAGAAAGAGGCCGAGTTCGACCTCTAAAAGCTGGCGGGCCGATAAGCGGGTGGCCCGCCGACCGGGCGGTTGAACGGTAAAACCGGCCTTGACCGGGGATGGTACCGATGAAAAAAGAGTGTTCATGAGGTTGTTGTTTACTGTCGGTTGAGGAATCGAACGGTACAAAGTTGGCCGGGTTAAAACGTAATCTTTTTACGTTCTTCTGTTTTTCTGCAAAAAAAAATCGCTTCTTTGTTCCGACTAACTTTCCAAGGTATGCCGATAACCCGTTCCGCCTTCCAGCGCTACCGCCTGATTGACGAAGTGATTAGCCGCCACCCCCGCCGGTATTCCAAACAGCGGCTTTTTGAGCTCCTCCGGGAACACTGCGGGATCCGGTCGGTATCGTCGCTGGAAAAAGACATTCAGCGGCTGCGCGAAGACCATGACGCGCCCATTGCGTACGATAAACGCAGTAATGGGTATTACTATACCGATCCGCAATTCCGGCTGCTTCGGCTGATGCTGACCCCCGACGATATGGAAGCGCTCGATTACGCCCGCGAAGTGCTGGCGGCTACGCAGGGGGCGCCCGTGGTGGCCGAGCTGACCAATGCCCTGCAAAAGGTGCGGCAGAGTCTGGATATTGTGCGCGAAGTGCGGCCCGAAGACGGCCAGGCGTCGGGCCGGAAGGTGGTGTATGTGGAGGAAAAAGTGCTGGGCGGCAACCGGCAGTACGTTCCGGTGCTGATCCGGGCGGTCAACCAGAACCGGCAGGTCGAGTTCCGGTATCACAAGCACGAAACGGCCGTTGCGCCAACCGCCAGTACGGTTCCGGAAAAGCTGCGCACCCTGCACCCGATTCTGCTCCGGGAGGTGGCCGACAGCTGGTACATCATCGGCTACGACGACGCGACGGGCAAAGAACGGACGTATGCCCTCGACCGCATGAGTGACCTGGAGATTCTGGACGAGCCCTGTGCCGTGCCGGACACGGTTTTGGCGTACGTCTCGGAGTTTTTCGAACACATTTACGGCATTACCGATACGACGGATCCCGTCGAAGACATTGTGCTGTCGTTTACGCCCCTGTTCGGCCGCTACGTCAAGGCCAAACCCATACACCAGACGCAGACAGTTTTGCGCGATGACGATACCGAATGCATCGTCAAACTGCGGCTGGCCCCCAACCGCGACCTGCTGATGCACCTCCGCAGCTACGGGGAACATCTCAAAGTACTGCAACCGGCGAGTCTGGTCAAGGCGATGACGGAGTCGCTGCGGGCGATGCTGGAGCGGTATGAAAGGTAAGCGAAAAAACGGGGCGAATTTCAAGGTGTTGGCGCTGAGGTATTTGCCGAATTCGATGGAAGGGAACCATCCACTCGTGCGCTTCGCAATTTTTCCGGGCTCATTGGCGAAATCCGGGCGTGTCCGCTATTTTTAAGACGAAATCTTCCTAAAACGAATGAAAAAATACCGCCCTGCTGGCTTGCCTTCTTTGTTGATTGTCGTCCTCGGTTTCCTCTTTTTTCAAGGCTCGGTTTTACACATGCCGTTTCCGGTGGCGGGTCAACCGGCGGCCAACACCACGGGCTGGTCATTCCCCTGTGATCCTAAACATATCGAACGGTATACCGCCTACCGAACCGCCAAACCGCCCGTCATCGACGGAAAATTAGACGAAGAAATCTGGGCGAAAATCCCGCGTTCTCCCCGCTTTGTCGACCTGGTTACGGGGGAGCCAACGATTCACGACACCCGGGCGGCTATCTGTTGGGATGCCGACAATCTGTACATCGCTTTCTGGGTGGAAGAACCCTTTATCAACGCCCGGCTGACCAACCACAACGACCTGATTTATACGGAAAACGACGTGGAAGTTTTTATTGCCGGGAAAGATACCTATTACGAGTTTGAAATCAATGCGTTGGGGACGCGCTACGAAGCCTTTTTCATCTGGAAGGAAGCCTATGAAAAAGGCGGTTTGGGGGCGAATCCGATCTTTGCGTTATCCAATCCCAAGGTGAAGGAATTCAACGGGGTCGGGTTCCGGAAACACCCCCGGGGATTGCGATACGGTTCCTGGGATTTCCGGTTTCCGGGCCTGCAAAGTGCGGTTTTTGTTGATGGTACCCTGAATAATGACAAAGATCGGGACCGGAAATGGACGGTTGAACTGGCCTTTCCGTGGAAGAGTATGAAAGAGATCGCCCAAGCGGATCAACGGGCTCTTCCGCCCAAAAACAACGACCAATGGCGGATTGATTTCTCGCGATTCAATACCTACAAGGAAGCCGCTCCGTCGACCGACCACGGCGGCTGGGCCTGGAGCTCCCACCGCGTCTGGGACTCCCACGTGCCGGAATGCTTCCCGATCATTACGTTTTCGGGGAAGACGTTGTAGGATGGTTTTATGTAATCCCCGTATTCAATCCGGGTCAGGATATTGTCTACCAGGCTGAAGCCGCTGATTTTGGTCAGCAACGGCAGGGGCGCTTTCTCTTTTGATGACTAAGGCCTGTATATTATAGTATTGTGGTATTCTAAATAAAGCTTCGAAGGCTGGTTAATCGTTAAATCAGGGAGTATTGATAAATTCTTTCCGTGATATTGATAGTATTCTTTGCCATTCTCAAACTCTTCCCGGATTCGTGTACTGATTTCAATTTTAAAATTGGGCGTAATCGTGATATAGCCATTGTCAAATAGTTTGTGCATATCGGAGCGAAGCAGTAACCCATTGGAAGTCCGATTAGGCCCTGATTCAGCAAAGGGCTTAATATGAGCCGCTTCTAAAACCGGCAACGTTTTCTCACCGGTAATAGCACACCGCTTATGATAGGCATCTATTACGGAAAGCCGGAAAGCGCCTTGTCCGATACGAACTTTGTGCAATACAGCATTTCCGTACTGCGGAGATTCTTCGGCTACGGTAAATGAATTCTGAATGTTTGGAACATCTGTTAAATAGTGGGCAAGAACCGTTTCTATCTGTTGCCAAAGTGTTCGGCCAATGCTATCATTTGTACTATACGTCTTGCCTTGCACGATGCTCCTGCTCCAAGTATCGGGAACGGGTATCCAATCTTCCTGCTTGAAAAATACCGGATTGGTAAGTGCTATGCAGCCGATAATTGGGTTACGATCCTGATTTTTACGGTATTGTTGAATGACCGCTCGGAACTGTTCCTGCGTAGTAAAGCCGTTACGGGAACCAAACGTATCCCAGGCAAGGGAAAGTGGCAGTTGGCTTTGAGCGGCAAAAAAGCCAATTCCGCCAATAGCATTATGTGGACTTTTTAATTTAAACAGGAATGCACCGCCAGGCTTTAAAACCCGGAAAGAGGTTGCCCACCCGGTTGCCAAAAGTTAACGTCTTCTGGAGCAAGCGTACTCAGATAATTATACCAGCGCCAGTCGGTTACACCTAAATAAAAATCCATAGGTCAAGATAAGTAACCGATGCCAGACATGATACATGTTTTATTAAAAATAACTTGTCAAAAACAGTGTATGGTCAAGTGGACTATTGAAACCGGCAAACTCTTCCCCCTTCCCACCTCCGCATTCCGCGACGGTGGGAAAAGCACCCGATCCACTAGGCTTTTGTCGGTCGGCACGCCTTTGTTCAGAAAAACGCTGAGGGTGGATTGTTGCTCCGGGCAACCGTGTGCGAGTTGCGTCCATCCCGGCTTCAAGGGCCGGAACTCCGTCCTGCATCGTTGCTCCTTCGGTTTGTCGCATTCCACCCGATTAATGTCGTTTTTCCCCTCCTTCAGTTCCCGGACACCGATCTACCTTTGTTTTCGTAATCATCAAAACGTAAACAACATGCAGAAGATCACCCCATTTCTGACCTTTAACGACCAGGCGGAGGAAGCCGCTCGGTTGTACACCGCAGTTTTTCCCAACTCAAAAATTACCCGCATCAGCCGCTACGGTGAGGCCGGCCCGATGCCCGCCGGAACGGTCATGTCGGTGACGTTCGAACTGGACGGACAGCCCTTTTCGGCGTTGAACGGTGGCCCGCATTTCCGGTTTTCCGAAGGCATTTCGCTCTTCGTGCATTGCGAGACGCAGGAGGAGGTGGATGCCTATTGGAAAAAACTCACCGAGGATGGGGGCGAACCCGGCCCCTGCGGCTGGCTGAAAGACAAATTCGGGGTGTCGTGGCAGATCGTACCGGCGGTTTTGGGAAAACTGTTGCAGAACGATGATCCCGACAAAGCGAACCGCACGATGCAGGCCATGCTCAGCATGTCGAAACTGGATATTGCCACCTTAGAACAGGCCTCGGCCGGAACGCTTTCCGTATAGAATCCTGAACGGGTTATGGTAAAGGGTCCTCCATCAGCCCCCGGTTTTGGCCGGGGGCTTTGCTTTTTCATTTGCCTGATCGCCCTGGTTTTAACTATCTTTGCACCATGAGAATGGCACCAACACTCTAAGCGTCCTCCCCGTGGTTGTTCCAACCCATCGCCTTTTTCGATAAGGCCCGTTTTCCATTGTCTTTTTTCTGGGATATTGCCGGACGCACACCCGCGCCGGATGCAGTTTTTTGTCGTCCCGACTGCCCAAATAATGACAATCTGCGCTCATTCTCAATTCTTCTGAATTATGCTGAAGTGGCTTGATAATCATCAAATAAATCAATTCGTTCGCGACGGTTTTGTGCGCATTGACCACGCCTTTTCTCCCCAAACCGCTGAAGAAGCCCGCAGTCTTCTCTGGCGCGACATCGACGCGGACCCGAACGACTCCGCCACCTGGACCAAGCCGGTCGTTCGGCTGGGCATGTATACGCAGGAGCCTTTCGTGGCGGCCGCCAATACGGAAATCCTTCATCGGGCTTTCGATCAACTGGTTGGGCCGGGCAACTGGATTCCCTGCCGGAGTATGGGGACGTTTCCCGTGCGGTTTCCGTCGCCGGATGATCCCGGCGATGCGGGCTGGCACGTGGATGCCAGTTTTCCGGGTACCGATCCGACCCATTTTTTCGACTGGCGGATCAACCTGCGCTCCCGAGGCCGGGCGTTGCTCATGCTGTTTCTGTTTTCGGATGTGGGTGAAAACGATGCTCCGACGCGCATTCGGGTGGGTTCGCACCGGGATGTGGCCCGCTTGCTGGAACCGGCGGGCGAACCGGGGCTTTCTTTTCAGGACCTGGCTCAAAAGCTGGACACCTTGCCCCAACACCCCGAACAACTGTCGACCGGAAAGGCGGGGACGGTGTATTTATGCCATCCGTTTCTGGTGCACGCGGCCCAGCCGCACCGTGGGCACGAACCCCGGTTTCTGGCGCAGCCCCCGCTTTTGCTCCGTCATGACCTGGAGTTGGAGCGCACCAGTGGTACCTATACGCCCGTTGAACAGGCAATTCGGCTGGGATTAGGCCTATAAACGGTGAGAAACGTAACACCGGAGCCCCGAATTTCGGCTCCGGTGTTACGTTCTGTTGGGATACGCACGTACCATTGTGTACGTTTACGGTACCGTTATCCAATGATGGAAGCCAGACTGAAACCTTTCGCATCGCGTGGAAAGTGGAACGGTTTTTTCAGTCAAGGCAATACCGGAAACTCAAAAAAGGTCATTTCTGCGCTTCTGAAAGGCGGTTTTGTGGAAGCTGGCACGAATCAGGCTATAAATGGGAATGGCGATGTGGGTACAACCCATTACCTTGCTGGAACGGCTGCCGCCTGCTGGTCGGCGGCCCAATCGCGATTCGGTCGTGATAAAAAGTTTGTACGATGAGGAAAAATTACACCTTTCTGGCTGCGGCCTTATTGGTTATTGCTATCGCCTTCTGGCTCATTGCCCGCTCCCGGACGTTTCAGGTGGTGGGCGAAATCTACCCCCGCGTCGAGACGGAGCAGAAAGTGGTGGCGCTGACGTTCGACGACGGTCCGACCGAACGCACCGACAGTATTCTGGCCATTCTTCGTGACCTGAACATCAAAGCGACCTTTTTTGTAATGGGCAAAGACCTCGTTGCGCATCCGCTGGAGGGACCAAAGCTCGTGCGGGCGGGCCACGAGTTGGGCAATCATACCTACTCGCACAACCGCATGATGTTCAAGACGCCAGCTTACACCCGGCACGAAATCGAAACAACCGACTCGTTGATTCGCCGGACGGGTTACCAGGGCGAGATTCTGTTCCGGCCACCCTACGGGAAAAAGTTCCTCGTGCTGCCGTATTACCTCAACAAAACCGATCGGAAGACCATCATGTGGGATGTGGAACCGGAATCGTACCGGGACGTGGTGAACGATACGGAAAAGATCACGCAGCACGTGCTGGAACGCACCAAACCGGGTTCGATCATCCTGCTGCATGTCATGTACGGCGACCGGAATAAGTCCCTCGGAGCCATCCCGGCCATTGTAACGGGCCTGCAACGGCGGGGGTATGTCTTTAAAACTGTCAGCGAATTGCTGCGGTACGAAACGGAGACGCATTGAAAACGGGATGCGCCAGGCGTTGGATATGACTTGAGTATTTGATTAAACGGTTGGTGTTGAGTTGATTATTTATCAAGTGGGTTTGAAGATATTCTGTTTTGTGGTTGCTTTATAGCCTGAGCCAGGCTCAGTTGTTAAACACGGTAGGGTGTCGAAAGGCAACCGGTATGTCTCATCTCATATTGATGTTTTACCATGGGAAAGTTTGTGATCTCGCCAACTAGTAATGACCAATATCACTTCAATCTGAAAGCCGACAACGGGCAGGTGATCCTGTCGAGCGAGCGGTATAACAGCAAGGCAAGCTGTCTGAATGGCATTGAATCGGTCCGAACAAATGCCCCGGACGATGACCGGTACGACCGGAAAACGTCCTCGAACGGCAAACCGTTTTTCAACCTGAAAGCCGCCAACGGGCAAATCATCGGCACGAGCGAACTCTACGAAAGTACAGCCGGCCGGGACAACGGCATCGAGTCCGTCAAACGGAATGCTCCAACGGCCTTGGTCGAGGAGTAGTGTAGAGTAGGCCAATACGGAAAATTGCTTCCTGGATAAAGTGCTTCGCTGTAAGACCGGGTGGAGCACGCTCTCTATGCCTGTAAAACCCGTATTCTGAAAACAATGGCCTGGTTTATAAAAGCGTTTGTCGTCCTGACGCTGCTGGTTGGGATGCTGGCTTTCCGTTGGAAACCGCTCACGGAGTCGGCGCCTAGCCGACCGAATATCCTTATTATTTTTTCGGATGATCATGCCCTGAAAGCCATCAGCGCCTACGGCAGCCCGTACATCCGGACGCCCAACATCGACCGGATTGGGCGCGAAGGGGCGGTTTTTCAGCACATGTTCTGCACCAATTCGATCTGCGGCCCCAGCCGGGCGACCCTGCTGACGGGAAAATACAGCCACCTCAACGGCTACCGCGACAACAAGGAGCGTATTTTCGATGCCAGCCAGCCGATGTTTCCGAAGTATTTGCAGGAAGCGGGCTACCAGACCGCCTGGGTCGGGAAGTGGCACCTGAAGGCTAATCCGCAGTATTTTGATTTCTGGGAAGTGTTGCCCGGACAGGGATTGTATTACAACCCGAATTTCATCCGGATGGACGGCAAAACCGTCCGGAAGGAAGGCTACGCGACCAACGTGATTACCGACGATGCGCTGAACTGGCTCGACAAGGGCCGGGATGCGTCGAAACCGTTCTGTCTGGTGATCGGTCATAAAGCACCCCACCGCGAGTGGCAGCCCGACACGACGGATCTGCACGCGTTTGACGGCCAGACGTTTCCGTTGCCCGCGACGTTTTACGACACCTACGAGGGCCGGAAAGCCGCTCAGCATCAGGACATGCAGATTGCAACGCCCACCATGCGGCTCGGGCTGGACCTGAAAGTGGATATCGACACCATGCCCATCGTCAAGCGCATGAACCCCGCGCAGCTCCGGGCCTGGAAGGCGTATTATGATCCGCTGAACGAAGCCTTTAAGAAGCAAAACCTGACCGGCAAAGCGCTGGACAACTGGAAATACCAACGTTACATGCACGATTACCTCGGTTGCATTTTATCGGTAGACCGGAACGTGGGGCGGGTGCTGGAGTATCTGGATCAGCACGGCATGACGGAAAACACGCTGATTATGTATTCGTCGGATCAGGGGTTTTACCTGGGCGAACACGGCTGGTTCGACAAGCGGTTTATGTACGAAGAATCGCTGCACATGCCACTGCTGGTGCGGTTTCCGGGCCGCATCAAACCGGGTACGGTGACCAATCAGCTGTTTGTCAATACGGATTTTGCGCCGACAATTCTGCAAACCGCCGGCGTGCCCGTCCCCGCTGATATGCAGGGCCGGTCGTTTCTGCCCTTACCCAAGAGCCGCCAGGGCCGCAAGTCGGTTTACTACCACTACTACGAATACCCGCTTGAACACCGCGTAATGCCTCATTTTGGCGTCAGGACGGAGCGTTACAAACTGATTTATTTCTACGGAAACGGTGAGTCCTGGGAGTTTTTTGACCTGAGAACCGATCCGCAGGAGATGAAAAACGGGTACGGAAATCCCAACTATCAGGCCGTTATTCGCCAGTTGAAGCAGGAGTTGAAAAAACTGACGCTCGAATACAAAGACACCGAAGCCGCCGAAATGCTGGCTAAACAGGGGATTTGAAAGGTAGTTTTCGTGCCTGTTCCGGGAGAAACGAAAAAGGCGTACATTTGAATTTCGTAAACTGTGCCTGACGATGGAAACGACGACGCTGGAAGGGTTCTACCGTGAAACGACCTCCCTGATGCCGGAAGGGATCAGCCGGGAAATCGGTCACTTCAACGTATTCAAAATTGACGAACTGCACGCGCAAATCCGGAAAAGTACCAAACCGGTGATGCCGTATAACCGCCGGGCGTACTACAAAATCAGCCTGATCAGTGGCCGAAACCGGGCCGAATACGCCGATAAAGTGATTGAGATCGAGAAGAATGCGCTGCTGTTTGCCACCCCCAAAATACCGTACCACTGGCTCCCGCAGGACGACAATCAGTTTGGCTATTTCTGCATTTTTACGGGCGAATTTCTGGTGCCGAGCAAAAGTGGCGTGGTGCTCGACGACCTGCCGATTTACCACCCCGGCGGGTACCCGATCTTCCAGCTTTCCGACGAACAGGCTGAGGAGTTGCTGTACATCTTTAAAAAAATGTACCGGGAACTGGCGTCGGACTACGTCTACAAATACGATCTGCTGCGGAATTACGTCCTCGAACTGATCCATTACGGCCAGAAGTTGCAACCGGTAACGGCTTTGTACCCAGTGCATAATGCCTCGGCGCGCGTTTCGTCGCTGTTTGTCGAACTGCTCGAACGCCAGTTCCCGATTGAGTCGCCCCACCAGAAACTCAACCTCCGGACGGCCAGGGATTTTGCCGACCGGCTGGCGGTGCACGTCAACCACCTCAACAAAGTGCTGAAGGAAAGCACCGGCAAAACCACCACCGACCTGATCAGCGGGCGAATCTTGCAGGAAGCAAAAATCCTGCTCAGGCAAACCGACTGGACGATTTCCGAAATTGCGTATTCCCTCGGTTACGAAGAAGTCGCCCACTTTTCCAATTTCTTCAAAAAACAGACCTCGTTCACCCCGCTGGCTTTCCGGGCCTGATTTGAATTTTGCAAAGGATGGATTGATGCTCGCAAACACCCCGGTGGTCGGCTGCGCTACTTTTGTGTCATCACAAGTCAAGACAACGATGAACAACAGTAAGATTGCTTTAGTAACCGGCGGGAGCCGTGGTTTGGGCAAAAATATGGCCCTGCACCTGGCCCAAAAAGGAATTGACGTCGTTCTGACGTATAACAGCCGACAGGATGATGCCCTGGCCGTGGTGGCCGAAATTGGGCAGATGGGGCAAAAAGCCGTAGCCCTGCAACTCAATACCGGCGACGTGAAGAGCTTCGATGCGTTTTTCGAGTCGCTCAAGGCGGTTTTGAACGAGACATTTGGGGCCGACCGGTTTGATTTTCTGGTGAATAACGCCGGAATCGGCCTGCATACTCCGTTTGCCGAAACCACCGAGGATCAGTTCGATCAATTGATGAATATCCACTTCAAAGGCGTTTTCTTCCTGACGCAGAAAGCCCTGCCGCTGTTGAACGACGGGGGGCGGATTATCAACGTTTCGAGCGGGCTGGCCCGTTTCTCCGTGCCGGGAGCTTCGTTATACGGAGCGTTGAAAGGGGCCGTCGAAACGCTGACGCGCTACCAGGCCAAGGAACTGGGTGCCCGCGGAATCGCCGTCAACGTGGTGGCACCCGGTGCGATTGAAACCGACTTCGGCGGGGGGCAGGTGCGCGACAATGCCCAGCTCAACCAATGGGTGGCGGGGGTGACGGCCCTGGGCCGGGCCGGGCTCCCCGACGACATCGGCGGGGTGGTGGCTTTTCTGTGTACCGAAGACGCCCGCTGGATCAACGCGCAGCGCATTGAGGTCTCGGGCGGCATGAATCTGTAACCGGCTTTAACCGAGCTGGTTGGAGAACGGAATCGTTTGGCAATAATTCGTATTTTTGGACGGTTAAAACCGGTCGTCTGACCGGTTTTAACCGTTTGCTGTTTAGGCCGTATGGACATCTACCACTTACCACAGGACATCGTCCGGAGCCGCGATACGGCCTTCCGGGGCATTCTGATTCAACCCTACACGGCTCCGCAAGGGTCGTTTCGGGGCCGGAGCATGCTCCACAGCAACGCGATTAGCCTGGTGATCAGCGGTAAAAAAACGATGCATTTTGCGGAAAAAGTTGTGCGGATTCAGGACGATGAGTTTCACTTTCTATCGGCGGGTAATTGCCTGGTCTCCATGGATTTGTCGGAAGAAACGGTTTTTCGGAGTATCTTGATCTTCTTCGATAACCAGGTGCTGGCCGACTTTTACCGGAAATACGAAAAACTGATTCAGACCAAACGGGCGTCGCTGACCATCAGCACGGAACCGTACGTCGCGTTTCGGAAAGATGCGTTTACCCGGCAATTCATCGAATCCCTGACCATTCTGACGCAGTTGGGCGGGGCAATTTCGGAGGAAATGAAGCAACTGAAGCTGGAAGAACTGCTGCTCTACCTGCTGACGACGAATCCACAGACGTTGCTGTCGTTTCAGTCGGTGCCGCAAACTGACGGGGACGATTGGCAGCTCCGCAAAGCCGTTGAAGCGAACCTCACCAGTCCGGTCAGCATTGAGGAACTGGCCTTTCTGTGCAATACCAGCGTTTCGACCTTCAAAAGGCGGTTTTTTAGAGTATATGGCACTTCACCGAGCCGGTGGCTGCTGCACCGCCGGATGGAGCTGGCCAAAGAACTGCTGGGGCAGTATCGCCAGAAACCGAGTGAAGTCTACCACCAGGTTGGCTACGAAAGCCACTCCAGTTTTTCGCAGTCGTTCCGGCAGGTGGTGGGTCTAACCCCCAAGGCGTTTCAAAGGCAGGAATTGAACGTTCACCAACAGCTTTTGATCGCCCGGCCCTAACCCGGCGGCCCGGGTTCCGTCTACCTTTGCCGGAGACAATTAACTCCAAGGCAATGATGACTGAACAAAACAAAGCCGTGGTGATCCGCTTCAACAAGGAAGGAATTGAAGCGGGTAATGCCGAGGTACTGCGCGAGATTCTGGCGGCCGACTGCGTCAACCATACGGCGCCCGCAGGGGCACCCAACGGACCGGACAGCATGATTTATTTCCTGAACCGGGTGCTGAAAACCGGGTTTCCGGATTTGACGGTTACGATCCACGACCAGCTGGCCGAAGGCGACAAGGTGACGACCCGCAAGGAGTTTCGGGGGACGCATACCGGCGAATTCATGGGCGTGCCGCCGACCCATAAATCGGTCGTCATCCGGGTGATTGACCTCATCCGGTTGCGGGACGGACAGTATGTCGAACACTGGGGCATGAGCAACCTGCCCGAGGTCATTGCCGAACTTTCCGGGCGATAGGCGTTTTTATGCAGGAAGCGGGCCAACCTACAACCGGCTTCCTGCATAAAAAAACCTTGGAGGTTACGCTGCCCGAAGGCAGTACGCGGCTACAAATGGTCGATGGGGTGATGCGTGACGGCATTACCGGCGGCATCCAGCGGAATATAGGGGTTGTAGGCAACCTCCAGCACATTGCCTTCGATATCGGCAAAATAAAAAAAGTATCCGCCAAAAAAGGTATCCGTAGGCTCCCGCAGGATCGTAACGCCTTTTGCTTTGAAGTCCTGAAAGCAGGTATCCACCTCGGCTTTGGTCGGCACGTTGTACCCGAACGTAAAGGACCGAAAACCGCTGCCGTCGGGACTAACCCCAATCAGCGGAGCCAGTTGTTCCCGTTTGCCGATGCTCAGGAGAAAACCGTTGCACCGGAAAAAGACGATATCCCGGTTTTCGGCCACCGGTTGCCAGCCGATGGTTTCTACGTAAAATTGGCGCATGGCGGGCAAATCGTCCGCTGCGATCGTGATGACGCTCAGTCGTTGTTCCATCGTATTCGTTGTTTATCAGGTAGTAATCCCAAAATCAACTCCTTACGGTCGGACGTCCAGTTGTTGCAAAACGCCCAGCCGGTCGCTCTGGAGCCACGAAAAAATAATCTTGTTGCCCCGAAACTGGTAAATGGCATTGGCGTCGTTGGTAACGGTTTTGCCGCTGGCCGGAATGCCCTTGAACGGTTCCCGGTGCGTACCCTTCCACGACCAGCGGATTGCGACTTTATCGCCTTCGCCAAAAACGTCGTGCACCGTCCAGGCCAGATCCGGGAAAGCCAGTAAAAGCTCCTCGACCGCTTTCTGAAAAGCCGCCGGGCCCTGACCAATACCGATGCCGGTATAATTTTCGTCAAAAATTTCGGTCAGTTGCGCAAGATTCCCCGAAGTGATCACCTCTTCGTACAACCGGCGCACGGTTTCCTTGTGTTGTTCTATCGTATTCATAGTCTGAATTTTTACCACTCAAAAGTAGCCGAGGCCAAACCGGCGGAATTGTAAAAAATCAGTGAAGGCTACCAAAATCGCCCGGTTTTGAAAAAAGCCTTGGGCGTCTGCCCCGTAAACGAGCGAAAATCCTTGATGAAATGGGCCTGATCGAAATAACCGGCTTCGTAGGCCAGGTCGGTCAGGCTCCGGTCGGCTGCGTGGCTCTCGATCAGGTGCCGGAAACGGAGAATCGAAGCAAACTGCTTCGGCGAAGCGCCCACGGCCCGCCGAAACTGCTTCTCGAATGCATCCTGACTGAACCACAACGACTGGGCTAATGATTTGATGCCGATATGGCCATGGGCGGTTTTCAGGATGGAAACCGCTTGATTAACACGGTGTTCTGGTTTGGCTGACCGGAGCCGGGCCACCAAAAACCGTTCGACAAGGGCAATTCGCTGCGCGTGGTTTTGCGCTTCGGCCAGTCGTTCTTCGGTTTCGGCCAGCGCCCGGCGGCCGATCAACTCGTCGAGCGACAGGCTGAGGCCAAACAATTCGTGCAGTGGTTCCCGGAAAAACGCAGCCGCACCGCCTTCCCGGAATAACACCAGCAGGGTAGCCGTATCGCTGGCGTACCGGATCAGCCGGGAGGATTTGCGAAGACCCGTGATCGCCGAAAAAGGCAGGTCGCGGGGCTGACCTTCGTGGGTATGCTGAGTGATGGCGCCTTTGTACCGGAACGCCAGCACAATCGAGGTGTCGGGCACAACCCGGTTTTCAGTTCCGGTAGCGCTTTCGATCAGGAGATAAGCCCTGACGAACGGTTTTAGCGGATCAGCCGGTAAAAATCGCTGCATGTTCATGGTCAAAAAGCAAAGGCCGTGCTGATTCGTAAACCTGGCCCGTAGCTGAAAAAGTTCGGCGGCTGGTAACGAGCTCTTCGTCAATACGATAAACCGGGTGTTTTATGCAGGTATTCGTCGGTAGACAGTTGCCGAAGTAGAAAACCGGCGACGTCGGCGCGGGAAATTTTTAACGTCAGGTCGGGGGCATTGGCCGGAAAACCGTGCCGGTATTGCCCCGTGGCGGCTCCGTCGGTGAAAGCCGCCGGGCGCACAATGGTCCAGTCGAGCGCGCTTTGCTGCACATACTGCTCCTGAAGCTCGTGGTCTTTCATCGCGTTTTTCAGCAGGAAACCGAACATGATGTATTTCCAGAAGAAATTCAGATTGCCCTGGCTGTCGCCCGCGCCCAGGGTGGTCTGGCAGATCAGCCGCTTGACGCCGGTTTTTTCCATCGCCTGGATAATGTTCCGCGTTCCTTCGGCCCGAACCGTGCCCTTGCTGCCGGCTCCCAGAACGACCAGAACCGTATCGTGCCCCCGCACGGCCTGTGCAACCGACGCCGGATTTAAAACATCGCCCTGAAAAATCTGAAGTCGCTCGTGCGACAATTCCCGGAATGCATTCGGGTTGCGGGCAAAAGCCGTAACCGTATGGCCTTCGGTGAGGGCCTGGGCAACAAGCTGACGTCCAACGCTGCCGGTTGAACCAAAAATGAGGAGTTTCATGGTATTTTTCGTTAGTTTACGAAGGCAAAACTAGCGGGGCAGCGCAGGCAAAAATAGAACGAAACCGACAGTTGCGGGTTAATACGCCAAAGCCCGGTTTTCGGCGAAGGGGTCCGGGTGCTGGTGGAATTTGAGGGGAGAAAAACCGGTAAACTCCCGGAACGTGCGGATAAAATGCGACTGATCGGCGTAACCGTTGTCAAACGCCAGATCGGAGAGTTTGTCGTAATGGCGGTTTTTCAACTGGGCCAGGGTGGCCTGAAACCGGCAAATCCGGGCAAACAGGCGGGGTGAAATACCGACGTAGTGCTCAAACCGCCGTTCGAAGGTACGTTCGGAAATGCGCAGCGTTTTTTGTAATTCGCTCAGGGACACATCGCCCCGCGACGTCCAGATCCGACGAAGGGCGTAATCCAGCTCCCGATCGACTTCGGGGTGATTGAGTTGGAGCATCCGGCGCAAACCGGAGGCAATTACCTCCACCTGATCGGTGACCGAATCCGTGTGAAGCAGTTGCTCCAGGAGCGAAAGACCAGAGAGCGTGGGCAGTGAACCCAGGTCAAAACAATCGTCGGTTAGTTCGTCGGCTTTGAGGCCCAGCAAGGGGCGGATGGCGTGCGGAAACAGGAAGAAAATTACGATCCGAAACCGGCCCGTGGTGGCAATGTGCACCGGTTTGAGGGTTTGCCCGTACAGAAAAATGGACGTAACCGGATACGGATTATCGTTCAGCAAAATGCCCTGGACCGATTGGTGGAAGATGATACCCGGGCAACCATCGGCAAAAAAACGGAACGAATTCGAGGAGCGAACCTGCTCACAGCCTTCCAGCACCAGAATATCTTTCAGGTACGGTTGTAGGGCGGGATGGCGGTTGACAAGCTGCTGTACCATACGCATTACACGAAATAGTTACTCAAAAGTAACCAGCGGCAAACTTTAGCGCAATGGATTCTGGTTAAACGGTAATTTTCAGCCGCTTACT
Source organism: Larkinella bovis (assembly GCF_042655385.1). Lineage (NCBI taxonomy): Bacteria > Pseudomonadati > Bacteroidota > Cytophagia > Cytophagales > Spirosomataceae > Larkinella > Larkinella bovis. The sequence goes on from NZ_JBHSMA010000003.1 coordinate 389,395, forward strand.
GTCTCCGCAAAAAAAATCGGTTTTGCCGGAAAACCGGGAAAGTTCTGGGCTGTCACTGCGGTTCTGTGTATCTTTCGGAAACCGCAAACTGCTTCTCCAATGACCGCAATCGATGCCTTCCGGCAACTGGCGCTGTCGCTACCCGAGATGGTGGAACAGCCGCATTTTGAAAAACCGTCGTTTCGGGTAGCCAAAAAGATCGTCGCGACGCTGGATGTCCCGAACCAGCGGGTCTGTCTGAAGCTTTCGGAAAGCGATCAGGATCTTTTTTCAATTTTCGATAAAACCGTCATTTATCCGGTGCCCAATCAGTGGGGCAAACAGGGCTGGACGTTCCTGGACCTTCGCAAGGTGCCGGAGGAAACCTTGCGGGATGCGCTGACGGCGGCTTATCGGGAAGTGGCCCCGAAACGGCTGGCCCAATTGGTTCAGCCCGATTCTGAAAATTGATGTATTCCCTCCGGTTCCAACTTCTTCGCCCATGACTGAGGTTACCAAAACCATCGACGTATTGCTGCAACCCTTCAAACCCGTGATGGGCGCGGACTATGACCGGTACCGCAACCACGTTTGTCGGGTTTTTCTGAACTGTTGGCTGCTCGATCGGGACGACGCCAACCTTGAAAAATACGCAATTGCTGCGGTATTCCACGACATTGGCATCTGGACCGACCGCACCATCGACTACCTGGCCCCGTCCATTGCGCAGGCCAGCCAGTACCTGACCAAAACGGCAAACCGGACTGGAGCGACGAAATTGGCCAGATGATTTACTGGCACCACAAAAAAAGCTCCTATACGGGGCCGTACGACAAAACTGTCGAAAATTTCCGAAAAGCCGACTGGATTGATGTTACCCTGGGCGTGAGAACGTTCGGGTTGGATGGGCGGCAGCTCCGCGAAAACCGCAGGCAGTTTCCCAATCGGGGTTTTCACTGGTTTCTGATCAAAGCCATCACGAAGAATTTTTTCCGGAATCCGGCGGCCAATCCGCTTCCAATGTTTACGAAATAACGGTTTTTTTACAATGAAGAATCCTACTAATCTTCCCATCCGATTGGCGCAACCGGCTCAGCGTGCACTGGCAGCCGCTGGCATCACCACGCTCGATCAGTTTACCCGATGGACGGAGAAAGAAGTTGCCCAATGGCACGGCATCGGTCCCAATGCCTTGAAAGCCATCAGGCAGGCACTAGCCGCTCACGGTCTGGATTTTGCGTCGTAAACGATGATGGGATCGTTTATCGCCCGCCGGTGACATCGATGAAAATCCCGGTCGAGAATGACGATTCGTCGGACAATAGCCACAGAATGGCGTTGGCAACCTCCTCGGGCTGGCCCCCGCGTTTCAGCGGAATGCCCGCTTTGACCCGGTCGACGCGGCCCGGTTCTCCGCCCAGGGCGTGAATGTCGGTGTAAATGAAACCCGGGCGCACGGCATTGACCCGGATGCCTTCTTCGGCCACTTCTTTCGACAGGCCCAGCGTCAGGCTGTCGACGGCGCCTTTGGAAGCCGCGTAATCGACGTACTCGCCGGGTGATCCGGTGCGGGCGGCAATGGAGGAAACGTTCACGATGGCCCCGCCCGTGCCCCCGTGTTTGGTCGACATGCGCCGGACGGCTTCGCGGGCGCAGAGAAAACAACTGACAATGTTGGTCGTAAAAATCCGCTGCAACCGACCCGTATCCATGTCTTCGACCCGCATCTGCGTTTCCAGCGTTCCGGCATTGTTGACCAGACCGTAAAGCGGGCCGAAATCCCGGTCAACGGCCCTGAACAGCTCGTTTACCTCCGATTCTACCGAGACATCGGCGGCATAGGCGGCCGCTTTTCCGCCCCGCTGCCGGATGGTATCGACGACTTTTTCTGCGGCTGACTGATTGGATACGTAGTTAACGCAAACGGCATACCCTTTTTCGGCGGCCAGCAGGGCGGTGGCGGCTCCGATGCCCCGGCTGCCGCCCGTGATCAGTACGGTTTTTTGCATTTGAAAAGGGAATTAGCGATTCTGTTGATGAAATTTAAGCGGTGTTACCCGAGGTGCGGAGCACTGGACGGTCACGAAATGGCAAGAAAACATTTTCTTTGGAAAATTATCCTTCTGTTAGCCATGCAAATTTCGATTCAACAGGCGCTTGCACAGCTGCAACAAACCGACGGATAGCTATTCGCTACGGTCCTGAAGCACGGTTCGATGTCGGTCGAGATCTACCAGCCCGAACAGGTCGACCGCCAGCAACCGCACGAACAGGACGAACTCTACGTCATCATCAGTGGTACCGGCGAGTTTCTGAACGGCGACGTCCGGACCCGGTTTCAGCCCGGCGATGTGCTGTTTGTGCCGGCGGGTGTCGTGCACCGTTTCGAAAACTTTACGGATGATTTTCGGACCTGGGTGATTTTCTACGGCCCGCACGGCGGGGAAAAATAAGAGTCTCCGGCGCATTCCGTTTCATCGCCTTCCTGGTGTTGTTCTTCGTGCTGCCGGGCGGTTTCGGCAACGTTTCCTGGCAAATCAGCTCCGTAAGGGGGTAGTTTTGGGTATTCACCGAAAGCGGATTGATGTCCGACAGAAAACAACAAGACGATGAAAACGAAGACGACGGTAGTGGAATACGAGCTCGAAGCGGGTGCCTTTGACTGGCCGATTGCACCCCACAAAACCGTGCGGGCCTGGGGGTTCAACCAGCAACTGCCGGGACCGGTTTTGAAAGCGAAACGCGGAGACACCCTGGTGATTAAGTTCCGGAATGAGTTGCCGGAACCGACCCTGATTCACTGGCACGGTATTCGGCTGGCGGCTCCGATGGACGGAACCGGGGAAGTGCAGCAGCCGGTCGGGCCGGGCGAGGAATTCGAATACCGGTTTGTGGTGCCCGATGCCGGAACCTTCTGGTATCATTCGCACGCCAACGAAACGGTGCAGATGGAACGGGGCATGTACGGGGCGCTGATCGTGGAGGACGAGGCCGACCCGGTTACGGATGCCGACCGCGTTATGCTGATCGATGACATGAAATTGACGGCTGACCAGCAGTTTAGTGAACCCGGCTGGTTTCTGCCCCGAATCATCGAGCGACACGACGGACGCGAAGGCGACACGTTGCTGATCAACGGCAAGGAACAGCCCACGATTGAAATTCACGCGGGGCAGGTAGAACGGTGGCGGTTTATCAATGCGTCCAGCGCCCGGTATGTGGTGCTCTACCTGGGTGGAAAAGAATTTCGCATCATCGGCACGGACGGCGGTTTACTGGAACAGCCGCGAACGGTTACGGAAGTGCTGATCACACCGGGTGAACGATTGGACATTCTGGCCGGGCCTTTTCAGAAAGGCGAAACGTTTGCCATTGAATCGCTGCCGTATGACCGTACCACGTTCCTCAAAGCTAAACGACGCACATTGGCAACGGTGCAGGTGCGGGAACCCAAACCGTCGGTCGCTTTCATTCCTGATTCATTGCGGACGATTGTGCCGCTGGCTCCTCCGGATGCCGCCGTAACCCGGAAAATCAAATTTGCCGTGGGGCCGAGCTGGAAAAATGGAATGGATTTTCTGGTCAACGAGGGCACCCATACCCAGGATGAACCCGTTCGGGTGGGGCAGTTGCAGGTCTGGGAAGTCTCGAATGCCAGTTTGATGGATCATCCGTTTCACCTGCACGGTTTTTTCTTTCAGGTACTGGAAGAAAACGGACAGGCGCCCGCTTACCGCGCCTGGAAAGATACGTATAATCTGAAACCGCGAACTACCGTCAAAATTGCCTGGATGCCGGATAATCGCCCCGGGAAATGGATGTACCACTGCCACATCCTCGAACACCATGCCGCCGGGATGATGGCTCACTTTGAGGTGGTCAATGACGCCGACCCCGCCCACGAAACCGCCCATAGCCTGCATCCCGGTTGCCGGTAGTTTTTTCAGTTGAGTGAGGAACGGTTTGGGCGGTTTCTTCGCCGAATCCGGCGGTTTCGTCGTCTTTTTTTTTCGCTCCGTGGCCGTCAACGCTAGCTTTGGTGCGATAGTGAAAGAAACAGAAACAACAAATCCTCATGAAAAAGCTTTTATCCATTGGTCTGCTGCTGCTGCTGGTCGTCAGCGCGCTGGGGCAATCCCTGACGCAAACCATTAAAGGAATCGTTACCGATGTTCAATCGGGCCAGGGCTTGCCGGGCGCTACCGTGGTGCTGGTCGGTTCAAACCCGCTTCAGGGGGCCATTTCGGATGCGGAAGGCCTGTTTGAAATAAACCGGGTGCCCGTGGGGCGCCAAACCCTGCTCGTTACGTATATTGGCTATCGGGACCAGACGGTGCCGAACATTCTCGTCACGACGGGGAAAGAAGTCATGCTGACGGTTTCGTTGCAGGAAGACGCCGTGATGGGGCAGGAGGTGGTGGTGAAAGCCCGCCATGACGATCAGCTGAACAATGAATTCGGGACATTGAGCGCCCGGACATTCGACATCGAGCAAACCCGCCGTTTTGCCGGAAGCCGCAACGATCCGGCCCGGATGGCCGCTAATTTTGCGGGCGTCCAGAGCAATAACGATTCCCGGAACGACATTGTGGTCCGCGGCAATTCGCCGACGGGCCTGCTCTGGCGACTGGAGGGTGTCGATATTTTTAACCCCAATCACTACGGGGCGCTGGGAGCCACGGGCGGTCCGGTTTCGATGCTGAATAACAACCTGTTGGCGAAATCCGACTTCTTCACCGGAGCGTTTCCGGCCACCTACGGAAATGCCGTGGGTGGGGTGTTCGACCTGCAATTACGTACCGGAAACCGCAGCAAACGTGAGTACACCGGGCAGGTCGGATTCAACGGGTTCGAGATTGGCGCGGAAGGGCCGTTCGTCCCGGGGAAAAAAGCGACCTACCTGGTGCATTACCGGTATTCGGTGCTGGCGGCTGTTAAGGCGCTCAATCTTAATGTTGGCACCGGATCGGCGGTTCCGAAATACCAGGATCTGTCGTTTAAGATCGATCTGCCCACGGGGCGGCCCGGCAACCGGGTTACGATCTTCGGGATAGGGGGCCAGAACGAAATCAATTTTGTGCCGGAAGCAAGTGATACCAATAACGCCTACAACGATGCCTACGCCAATACCTATAACCAAGGAAAGATGGCGGTTGCGGGCGCTTCGTACACCCATTATCTAACGGATCGTACGTATCTGAAAGCTACGCTGGCCGCTTCGTACGCAGCGTTTCAGATTCGGGAGGATTCGCTTAATCAAGACCGGCAGGTGTATCCGTTTTTTCGTGATAATTCGCGCCAGCAGCGGGTTTCGGCCATTGTTCAGTACAACCAGAAGTTCAACGCGCGGCACACCCTGGCGGCTGGCCTGTATGCCCATAGGTTGTTCTTCCAGTACATCGACAGCCTGTTTGTCGAACGGAAAGCGTTTCGGACCCGGCATGATTTTAACGGAAACTCCTCGCTGTTTCAGGGGTATGTCCAGTGGCAATACAAACCCAGTAACCGCCTGACCGTTAATACCGGTTTGAACGGAACCTTTTTCGCGCTGAATAACCGCTATGCCGTTGAACCCCGGTTATCCCTGCGGTATGAGCTGGCTGCCCGGCAGGTGGTGTCGTTTGGGGCGGGTCTGCACAGCCAGTTACAGCCCTATCAGTTATACTTCTACCAAACCCGACTGGCCGACGGCCAACTGGTTGAAAGCAACCGGGATCTGGACCTGACGCGCAGTTTTCAGGGCGTTATCGGTTACGAGCGCACGCTGGGCGAAAACGTCCGGCTGAAAGCGGAAGCGTATTACCAGTACCTGTTCGATGTGCCGGTGGAAAAGGTTAGGTCGTCGTATTCGGCTCTGAATTTCGGCGCCACGTTTGCCACTCCGGGGGCCGGCAATCTGATCAATGCAGGAAAAGGCCGCAATTATGGGCTGGAACTGACGGCCGAACGCGCTTTCCAGAACGGATATTACTTCCTGACGACGGTTTCGTTGTACGAATCGAAATACCAGGGCAGCGACGCCATCTGGCGGAATACGGCCTTCAACGGAAAGTATGTTGCCAATGTGCTGGCCGGCCGGGAATTCCGGCTGAATGAAAAGAATGCCCTCTCGCTCGATATGCGAACGACGGTAGCCGGTGGCCGACGCTATACGCCAATTGACCTGGCCAAATCCATCGAAGCGGGCGACCGCGTTGATGACCAAAACCGGGCCTTTGCCGCGCGGTACAAAGATTACTTCCGCACAGACCTGAAACTGACCTTCCGGCACAACGGTCGTCGGGCCACCCAGGAATGGTTCGTGGATCTGCAAAATATCTTCAACACGAAAAATGTGTTTCAGCAGGTCTACGACAGCCGTGCGCAACGAATCCGGACGCAATACCAACTGGGCTTTTTTCCGAATTTCAACTACCGGATCGAATTCTGATGTTCACGCTTAATCCATCATTTGTCATGCGAAAAAATCTGTTCGATGCACCGGCGGTTGACGAAATCATTGCCCGGGCGCAACGGCTCCAGGCTACGGCTCCTGCCCGATGGGGTACTATGAATGCCACCGAAATGCTGTACCATTGTAACCTGGCCAACCGCCAGATTCTGGACGGCGATATGGAACACAAACCGTCTACGCTCAAACAGGAATTGCTGCGGTTTCTGAGTTTCTATATTGTGCCGAAGTTTCCCAAAAATAGGAAAGGCGCGGCCCGGAATGATACGAAGGGGCGGATTTCGCCCGATCAGTTCGACGCGCAACTCCGGCTGTTTATCCGGACGGTCTCCAGTTTTGCCCATCACAAAAAGCCCTTCGTGCTGACGCATCCGGCGTTCGGGAACCTGGATACACGGCAGTGGGGCGTTGCGGCCTGGATGCACATGGACCACCATTTACGACAGTTCGGAGTCTAAAACCGTCCGGGACGTTTCCGGTTCATCGCCGGTTTTTCCGGTTCTTCCGCCGGATTAGCGGCCCGGTCAAGTTACGACAAGGCATGTCATGAGAAATAGTTAGTTTGCAGGAGTGTTCCGACAAAGTCGGTTGGGGAGGTTGGTTTTGTTCGTCATGCCATGTTTGAAGAAAAAGAAAATCCGTTGTCGAATCAGCACTTTCAGGCGCAGTTTACGGCCCTGAAAGATCAGATCAGTCCGCATTTTTTGTTCAACAGCCTGAGTGTGCTGTCTTCGCTGGTGCGGAAAGATGCGGATTTGGCCGAACGATTCATCGATCACCTGGCCAAAGTGTATCGCTATTTGCTGGAGTATAAGGAGGATGAGCAGATCGCCCTGTCTACCGAGCTGGAATTTGCCCGTTCGTTTGCGTTCCTGCTGGAGGTGCGGTTTGCGCGAAAATTCCGGATTCTATTCCCCGAAATGGTATCTTTGCCGGAAGTAACCTTGCTGCCTTTTACGCTCCAGTTACTGATCGATAACGCGATCCGGCACAACCGAATGTCGGCCGCAGAGCCCCTGGAAATCCGGATTTCGCTGGAATCGCCTGACTGCCTGTTGGTTTCGAGTACACTACAGCCGCGCGCCCAGCCGGACAATGTGCAGATTGGTTCACCGGCGCGCGGAGGGTTAGCGACTATTCAGCAGCGGTATGCCCGGCTGACGGGTTTGCCGGTGGTTGTGGAGCAGAAAGAGGGGCAGTTTAGGGTACGTATCCCATTCCTAAAACCAACTTTTTAACATGTCTCAGCTTCCGCCCGATGCGGAGCCGCCCTTAGCCAATGCGTTACAAAATCAGCTGGCGGTTTTTCAGGCACTGATCGAATATAGTTCGGACGTCATTATTATTTCCGACGAAAACGGCATTGAACGCTACGTCAGCCCGTCGGTGACGCGGGTCCTGGGGTATCAACCCGAAGAGCTACTTGGCTGTAGCCAGTATCTGCGGCATCATCCCGACGACCGCGACCGGGTTCGGGATATCTTCTTTGGGCTGGTTCGGAGCCGGAGTACCACGCCCATCTCCTTCACCTGGCGGTTTTTGCACAAAGACGGTTCGTGGCGCTGGATCGAAGCGACGGCTTCCAATCAGTTGGATAATCCGCTGGTCCGGGGCATTATTCTGAATTTTCGGGATGTTTCCGAACGCAAAGCCCTCGAAGCCCGGATCGAGCGCGATGCCATCCGGTTTCGGGCGATTATGGAAGCCATTCAGGACCAGATTCAGATTTTTGATCCAACCGGTAAGCTGTTGTTTGCCAATAAAATACCGGATTTTTTGGGGCATCCGGAAAACCTTAATCAAAAGCAGGAATTGCTGTGGTGGATTCATGCCGACGACCGGCAGCGGGTGGTGGAGGAGTTTACCCGGCTGGTGTCGGGTGAGGTCCCGGAAGTATTGACGCAGTATCGGATTGACAACCCTAGCGGCCCGGCCCGGTACGTAGAAACCTTCGCATCCAACCAGATTGAAAATGAGGCCATTGGGGGCGTTTTAGCCAATGTGCGCGACATTACCGAACGGAAGGAGTTTGAAGAAGCACTTCGGCTGGCCAAGGAAAAAGCGGAAGCCGATGCGTTGGAGATTGAGCGGAGTAGCCTCGAAATCCGGCTGAAAAACCGGGAACTGAAGAAACTGAACGAGGAGAAAAATGAACTGTTGCAAATCGTCTCGCACGATCTCAAAAATCCACTTTACAACCTTCAGCACGAAGCCCGGGCCTTGATCGATGACCCCACAGACACCGCCGAACGCGCGCAACGGGTGCTGCAATGCGCCGACAAAATGCTGGGGTTGATCAACAACTTTCTGAGTATTCACGCTATCGAATCGGGCCGGTTGTTTCTTCATCCCGAACCGGTCGATTTACAGACGCAGCTAAACCGGCTGTTGCAGACCTATTCGGAGCCATTGAAACAAAAACGGGTGACGGTTCAAGCCGATTGGCCCGCCGGGCCGGTCCGGGTGCTGGCCGATACCGGCGCAACGGTTCAGGTGCTGGATAACCTGCTGTCGAATGCCATCAAATACTCTCCGCCAGGCGGTACGGTGTTCATCACGCTGGATGCGTCCGGCGAGACGGCGCAGATCCGGGTGCAGGACGAAGGCGAGGGCGTTCCGCTGAACGAGGTCGAGCGGCTTTTCCGGAAGTTTACCCGGCTTTCGACCAAACCAACCGCAGGCGAAAGCTCCAACGGGTTAGGGTTGGCCATTGCCAAAAAACTGGTGCAGTTACAACAGGGTGATATCTGGTACGAACACCATCCGGCCACGGACCGCGCCCGGCCGGGGGCCACGTTCGTCGTTGAATTACCGCTTTATAATTCTGATTTAGCATGAACGTACTGATTATTGAAGATGAAGAACTGACGGCCGAGCGGATGGAGAGCTTGCTCCAGCAGTACGACGCCAGCATTCGGGTGATGAGCATGCTGCCTTCCGTCAAAGAAGCGGTTCAGTGGTTGCAAACGCACCCGCAGCCCGACCTGATTTTCATGGATATTCACCTGGAGGATGACCTCTGTTTCCGGATTTTCGAGCAGGTGCATCTGCCGGTCCCGGTTATTTTTACAACGGCGTTCGACGAATACATGATCAAGGCGTTTCGGGTCAACAGCATCGATTACCTGCTGAAACCCGTCAGCTACGATAGTCTGTCGGCGGCTCTGCAGAAATACCACGCGATGAAACGGCAGTTTTCGCAGACCGATCTGGAAACGCTCCGGCAAGCGATCGGCCTGCCCAAAACCGAGTACAAAACCCGCTTTCTGATTTCGGTGGGCAGCCGGTTGCGGACCATCGAAACCGCCGATGTAGCCTATTTTTACAGCGAAGAGAAAATTACGTTCCTGGTCACCAAAGACAACCAGCGGCTGCCCATCGACTACAGTCTTGACAAACTGAGTCCGCTGCTGAACCCGGACGATTTTTTTCGGGCCAACCGCCAGTTTCTGTTGTCGCTGCCTGCTATCAAAAACATTCATACGTATTCGAACAGCAAGCTGAAACTCGAATTACAGCCCGATCCCCGGACCGAGGTATTTATCAGCAAAGACAAGGTGCCGTTGTTCAAAGACTGGCTGGATGCGTAGAAAGACATATCCATGAGGTATAAACTGGTCATTTTCGATTTTGACGGTACGCTGGCCGATTCGTTTCCGTTCTTCCTGCGCTCGCTGAACACGCTGGCGGCTGCCTATCATTTTAAACCGATCGACGCGTCGGAGGTGGATCAGTTGCGGGGGCTCGATGTTCGGCAGATGATGAAACACGTGGGGATGCCGGCCTGGAAAATTCCGTTCGTGGCCGCAGCGTTCATCCGGATGATGGCCAGCGCCATTGACGAAATCCGGTTGTTTGACGGTGTCCCGGCCTTATTGCGTCAGTTGGCGGAAAAAGGTGTTCAACTGGCCATTGTCAGTTCCAATTCGGAGGAAAACATTCGGCGGGTCCTCGGCCCGGAACACGCTTCGCTCATGGCGCAGTACGAATGCGGGACGTCGGTGTTTGGCAAGCAGCGAAAGTTCCGGAAAGTAGTTCGGAAAAGCGGTTTTCGGGCGAGTGAAATCCTTTGCGTAGGCGACGAAATCCGGGATCTGGAAGCCGCCCGGGCCGAAGGGCTGGCGTTTGGCGGGGTGCTGTGGGGCTATACCCGTAGCGATATCCTGCAGGCCCAGACCGGCATCATGCTCTTTCAGACCGTGGCGGATATTGCCGAAACTGTACTGGATGAAAACCGGTGAAGGCGGCTGCGGGCGATTCGGGTTTCTTTTCATTTGATTTTAGCGGAAATTGCCCTAATTTTCAGTCCTCTTTTGACAATAAGACAACGGCATGAGATTCTGTACGCGTTCCCGAAAACCCTTCTCCCTCAGCTTTTTATCCTTTCGAGATCAACTTAACTTCTGGAGCTTCGTACTGATCGGTCTGCTGAGCGTTTCTGGGCAGGCGCAAACGCCGTCCAAAAAACCAACGGCGTCAAAACCGGCCACTGGGTATTCAACCGATAAGGCGGTGTTAACCAAAGGACAGCAGTTGTTCCAGCAGAATTGTACGGCCTGCCATAATTTTAATCAAAAAAGTATTGGTCCCAATCTGGCCAGCGTAACGGTGGAAGTGCCGCAAGCCTGGGTGAAAGCATTTATCCGCAATGCGCCGGAGGTGATCAAAAGTGGCGACGCCCGGGCGTATGCCCTTTTTGAGGAGTACAAACAGGAAATGCCGAGCTTTGCGCACCTGAGTAACGGCGATATCGAAGCATTGATGGCGTTCATTCATTCGAAGCGAAAAGTGACTACGCAGGACGCGGGCAGCGAAAAGCTGGGTGCTCATCTGGTGGACCCGATTTCGATCAAAATCCAGCAATCCGGTTTGCAACTCCGGCTCGAAGAAGTCACGACGGCGCCTGCCACGGCCGATAAGAATCCGTTGGCCCGGATCAATAAAATGGAGGTGGTGCCCGGGCTGAAAAACCGGGTGTTTCTGGAAGATCTGCGCGGCATTCTTTACGAAATGGAAGGAAATTCGTTGCGGCCGTACATGGACATGGCGAAGGAACGCCCGAATTTCATTCATACCCCCGGTTTAGCGACCGGTTTTGGCAGTTACGCATTCCACCCGGATTTCGAGACGAACGGCTTGCTCTATACGACTCATACCGAAAAAGCCAACACGGCTCCCGCTGATTTCCCGTACGCCGATTCGATCAAGGTCACCCTGCAATGGGTCCTGACTGAATGGAAGGTGAACGATCCGAAGGCAATCACCTTTTCGGGCACGGGCCGGGAAATGTTGCGGATCAATATGGTAACTCCGATTCACGGGGTGCAGGAAATTACGTTTAACCCGCTGGCCAAACGCGGCAGCGCGGACTATGGCATGTTGTACATCGGCATCGGCGATGGCGGAGCTACCGAAAACGGGTATTATTTTATCTGCAAGGACCGAAACCGCCCTTGGGGCAAGGTGCTGCGCATCGACCCGCGCGGCACGAACAGCAAAAACGGGAAATACGGAATTCCGGCCCATAATCCGTTCGTGAACGACAAGACGGCGCTGGGCGAGATCTTTTGCCAGGGTTTCCGGAATCCCAACCGGATCAGCTGGTCGCCGGACGGGAAAATGCTGATTTCGGACATTGGCCAGGCGCAGTCGGAAGAACTGAACATCGGCATCGCCGGTGCCGACTATGGCTGGCCGGAGCGCGAAGGAACGTTTGTGCTGAACCACCGGGGCCGGATGGACCGGGTCTATGCCTTACCCGCCAACGATGCCACGTATCAATACACGTATCCGGTGGTGCAGTTCGACCACGACGAAGGGAATGCCTTCTCGGCCGGATTCGTCTATACCGGACCCATTCCGGCGCTGGCCGGGAAGTACATCTTCGGGGATATTGTGAACGGCCGGGTTTTCTTCGTCGAAAATGATCAGTTGCAGTTGGGCAAGCAGACCCCGATTCAGGAATTGAAAATTGAGGTGGCCGGCAAAACCGCTACGTTCCAGGAACTGAGCAAAAGCAAGAAAACGGATTTGCGCTTCGGCGTTGGCCTAAATCAGGAATTCTACATTTATACGAAAGCCGACGGGAAAATTTACCGGGTAACGGATTGTCTGACGGGGCGATGAGCGGTTTTTTGCTTAGACCATCACACTGATTGGCAAATAGACCGTAAACGTGGCTCCCTGGCCGGGATGGCTGCGGGCGGCAATGGTTCCGCCGTGCATTTCGGCTACTTTCTTGCAAATCGTCAGACCAATGCCGGTGCCGCTGTACTGATCCCGCCCGTGAAGACGCTGGAAAAGCTGGAAAATCCGGTCGTGGTACCGCTCGTCGAAACCGATGCCGTTGTCTTGCACACTGATGGCCAGATAGGACGGGTGCCGGTTGCGCATGGGTACCGGGATGTCAAAAATGGTTACTTCCTGCGCACTGATTTCCACCCGGGGGGCCTGATCCGGATGGGTAAACTTCAGGGCGTTGGACAGGAGGTTCTGGAACAGCTGCCGGAGCTGCTGCGCGTTTCCCCTGATGGTGGGCAGCGAATGCAGCTGAATGTGCGCGTGCCGGTCCCGGACCATACCGTCCATGTCGTTCAGGACCTCGCCGACCAGCGTCGTCAGCTGAACCGGCCGGAACGGGTGATGGTGCGTATTGAGCCGGGAATAGGAAAGCAGGTCCTTGATGAGGGTGTGCATGCGTTCGGCGGCCCCCTGCATTCGGTGGATCATGTCCTGCGCCTTCGGGTGCAGATCGGCCGCAAACTGCTCCATCAACAGGGTGCCGAACGATTGAATTTTGCGCAAAGGTTCCTGCAAATCGTGAGATGCCATGTACGCAAACTCGGCCAGTTCCTGATTGCTCCGGTTTAACTCACCGATGTTCATTTTCAGTTCGTGCTGGTACTGCTCGAGTTGCTGTTTGGTTTCTGTCAGTTCCCGGTGGTCTGTCAGCACCTGGTCGGCGGTCTGTTGCGCCTGAATGTCCACCAAAAAACCGCTCCAGCACAAGATCGCGTTTTGATCGTTGCGGATCGGCGTGGTGGTAATCAGGTGCCAGACATAGGCCCCGGTTTCGGCATTGCGAAGGCGGACCTGGTGCCGGAAAACCTTTCCCGTGAGCCTGTGTTCTTGCCAGTGTTCGCGGCAGGCATCCCAGTCGGCCGTGTGAATGACGGTATGCCAGCGGGTTTCGTTGAGCATCGCCATCGACAGCCCGGTATAATTGATGACCCGCTCGTTGACGTACTGGAGCTGACCCTCGGGGCTGGCCGTAAAAATCATGAGCGGCAGCGAACCGGCCAGCGATCGATACTGTCGCTCCTGCAGGCGGAGTTGGTTGGCCAGTTCCTGAAGCTGACGATGTTTGACTCTGATTTCTTCGTAGGGTGACGGGGTGACTTCGGCGGCAAACTGGGTTTTCCAGTTTGCGAGGTGAGTTTCGCTCAGGGATTGGCTCACCGGGAAACGAACCGCCAGCCGGACTTCGGCCTCTTTACCGGATTCTGAAATCCGGAAGTCATCGACCAATTGACCGATGGACGTACTAATCGCTTTTTTATGTTCGAGCAGCTGTTTTCGTAGATTCCGGATCCGGGCAATGATGAACTGTTCCGGCCCGTCGGTGCAGCTAATCCCTAGCGTCAGGCAGACCTCCGCCCCGTGCTGGAGGGCATTGCGCGCAACTTCCGAAACCGCCGTGGCAAAGGTTGCCTGAGCCGCCAGCGAAAGGCCCGCCAGATCACCGAGCTTCATGCTGCGTTGGTGCGCCACCATGAGCCCCTGCTCATTAGTTAAAGAAATTGTAGCCAATTCGTACATAACCGCAACCAATTCTGCCTATCACCACAAACGTATCGCTTGTTCAGCGGATGTAATCCTTGCCAATGGCGATGCCAGAAGAATAGATTTACGAAAAGAAGGATGGGTATTTTTATAAACTACTGTAAAATTCGTTAAATATTTTGACAACAGGAAATGCTGCTTTGTCTGTTAAAACCGGGGGTATATTGGTAATGTTTCGTTTTTTGCCAGGTAAATCCAATAAATAGGTGTCTGTTAATGTGGGCCATTCCCCAACGCTCTGGGTACGGATAAAAAATCAGGACCGGTTTTGTCACGTTATACGTTATGGGATCGTTTTGGTACGAACAACCGGGCGGTTGGCCGTACCATCAGCGGTGCTAATCGCCCGGGCCGAAAAATAACCTTACCATGCATACGTTCATGCTGAAGCGCTTTCTTTCCTTTTGTTTTCTGCTAGCCGCCGTCCTGCCCAGCCTTGCGCAGCAAAAGACGTATTGCAATCCGATGGACATCAGTTACCGGTATAACTTCGAGCAGTTGAACGAACGGATTTCGTACCGATCCGGCGCCGACCCGGTGATTGTCAACCACAAAGTAGGTGGAAAACCGGGTGACTATTTTCTGTTCGTGACCATTTCGGGGGGCTGGTGGAAATCGAAAAATCTGGTGGATTGGCAGTATGTTGTACCTGATAAATGGCCGATGGAGGATATGTGCGCCCCGGCGGCTTTGTCGGTTCGGGACACGCTGTTTCTGTTCCAGTCTACCTTTGAACAACGGCCCATTTTTTATTCGACCGAACCCGAAAAAGGCAAGCTGAAGTTCTACAACCGCTGGCTGCCCCGGCTGCCCAAGGACATCGGCCCCTGGGATCCGGCGATTTTTCACGATGACGATACCGACAGGTGGTATATGTACTGGGGGTCATCGAACGTGTATCCGATTTTCGGGGCCGAACTCGACCACCGCCGTCGGCTGACGTATCTGAATCCCGATCCGTCGAAGGCCTACCAGCCGATGTTCTGGCTCGATCCCTGGCAACACGGCTGGGAGCGCTTTGGACCGAACCATTCCGACCCCATCAAACCGTTTACGGAGGGCGCCTGGATGACCAAATATAACGGGAAATATTACCTCCAGTACGGCGCTCCGGGCACCGAATACAACGTCTATGCCAATGGAACGTACGTCGGGAAAGACCCGCTCGGGCCGTTTGAATACGCGCCTTACAACCCGATTGCCTACAAACCGGGCGGCTATGCCACCGGAACCGGTCATGGAAATACGTTTCAGGACCATTTCGGGAACTACTGGAATACGGGTACGACCTGGCTGGGCATTGTCTGGGGTATGGAGCGCCGGATCGTGATGCACCCCGCCGGTTTCGATAAAGATGACCAGTTGTACGCCAATACCCGGTTCGGGGATTTTCCGCACCGGCTGCCGACGCAGAAATGGACGAGCAGCAACGAATTATTTACGGGCTGGATGTTGCTGAACTACAAAAAACCGGTGATGGCTTCCTCCACGCTGGATACGTTGCGGGCTGAACTGACGGTGGACGAAAACCCCCGTACGTTCTGGGTGCCGAAACAGAACAAAACCGGCGAAACCCTGACGACCGACCTCGGCCGCGAGCACGACGTTCGGGCCGTTCAGGTCAATTATGTGGATTATAAAAATACGATTTTCGACAGCGATTCGACGGTTTATACGCAGTTCCGGCTCTATGCGTCGAAGGACGGGAAGAAGTGGGGCAAAATTGCCGATCTGACCCAGGAACCGAAGCGCGACCGGGCCTGTGCCTACGTCGAATTACCGGCTCCGGTGCGGGCACGGTATGTGCGGTACGAGCACGTGTATACGGCCGGGCCGTATGTTGCCATCAACGGTTTTCGGGTGTTTGGCAATGGACTGGGAAAAGCCCCGGCGACGCCCGCCCGGCTGACCGTTACGCGGCAGAAAGACCAGCGAAACGCCGATATTTCGTGGCAGAAGGTACCCGGCGCGGTGGGTTACAACATTCTGTGGGGGATTGCGAAGGACAAACTTTATCAGACGTACCAGATTTGGGATGACCAGCCGAATCAGTTGGAACTGAGGGCGCTCAATGTGGGCGTGCCGTACTATTTTGCCATTGAAGCGTTTAACGAAACCGGGGTGTCGGCCGTGAGCGAGGTCATCGGAGCCCGGTAGGGGGAGATGGGCGTAAAGACAAGAGAAGAAAGACAAACCCATTCGTAGGGATGGGACGCGTTACGCGCTGGGGTCAGGTCTCTTTTCTATACTCTCATCTCCTTTGTCCCACTTCAGTGCTTACTCCTCGGTTTCGGCCGTTCCGAGGTTGTTGGCTTTGGCAAAATTATCGCGGGTGCCTTCGAAATGGCTGAAAATATCATTCACGGTATCGACATTGTTCGCAATTTTGGCGTGCATATCGTCCAGCTGTTTTTCGAGGTAGGAATCGTTCAGATTCATGTTATCCACCTCAATCTGACTGATTTTGGTAATCAGGGCCGTCTGGCTGTTTTGGAGGTCTTCCAGTTCACGAACGATCTTATTCATCAACTCGAATTTCTGTGCCTTATCCATATTTTTCGTACGTTGATTGGTTTATTAGTAACTTCCGCTGGCCCGGATAGTTTGCGAAAACTTTTCTTTTTCAAAAAAGACCAGCAATTTCGGGTCGCTAATCTATGTTGAAACCCACTGAAAAAATGAACAAAGTACTTTTGCTCGCTTTTTGCCTGTTAACCGGGCTGACCTTTGCCCAAACCGCTCCGAAACACCCCGATACGTCCGGTAGCGACTGGAAGCCTTTGTTTGCCAGTGACTTGTCCGATGCTGGTTTCCCAGAAGGCATCTGGTATGTGGAAGATGGCGTCCTGACGGCTACGCAGGATATTCCGATCTGGACCAAGAAAACCTACAGGAATTTTGTGCTGGATCTGGAGTTCAAGAATGCACCGGGCACCAATAGCGGGGTGTTCGTGTATTGCAGCGATACGGCCAATTTCATTCCCAATTCCGTCGAAATCCAGATTGCCGATGATTACAGCGACCAGTGGGCCAAGGCTCCCGCGTCGTGGCAGTGCGGGGCGTTTTTTGGGCATAAACCGGCCATTTTGCCGAAAACCGTTAAGTCGGCGGGCGAATGGAACCGCTATACGATCACCTGCCAGGGCAAACACATTACGGTCTTGCTGAATGGTCAACTGGTGAACCAGATCGACATGAGCCTCTGGACCTCCGGTAAAACCAACCCAGACGGTTCGGCCATTCCCAACTGGCTGAACAAGCCCTGGGCCAGTCTGCCCAACGAAGGCCATGTCGGGTTTCAGGGCAAACATGCCGGCGCGCCCATTTACTTCAAGAATATGAAGATTAAGGAGCTGAATTGAGGATAAAAAGAGAAGAGAGGGAAGCAGGAGGTTCTCCAAATCGCTTTCTCCTTTCTTTCTTCTGTGACCTTATGCCGGTTTTGTGGTCAAAAGAAGGAACACATAAACCTCCTTCTTTTAACCGTAAAACCACATATGAAAAAATCACTGGCCGAGCTGATCGGCACCTTTTCGCTGGTCCTTTTTGGATGCGGAGCCGCTGGTATTTCCGGCATTTCCGCCACCGGCCCAGCCGGTATTGGTTTATTGGGTATTTCGTTTGCGTTTGGCCTGACGGTGGTGGTCATGGCCTACGCCATCGGCCCGATTTCGGGCTGTCATATCAACCCGGCCATCACAATTTCGATGCTGGTGGCGGGTAAAATAAAAACCGGTGAAGCCGTTCAGTATATCGTAGCCCAATTCATCGGCGCTACCCTGGCCGCCGGTGTTTTGTACATCATTGAAAGCGGAGCCCCCGGTTTTATGATGAACGAATGGGCGCTGGGTGCCAATGGCTGGGGACCGGGCTACCTGGCCGCCTACAACACCACCTCCGCTTTTATCACGGAAACCGTCTTAACGTTTCTGTTTCTGCTGGTGATTTTCAAAACGACGGCCCGGTGGGGCAACAGCACCATGGCGGGGCTAGCCATTGGCCTGACGCTGGTCCTGATTCACCTCGTGGCCATTCCCATTACCGGTACCTCCGTGAACCCGGCCCGTAGTTTTGGCCCGGCGATTTTTGCGGGAGGGCTGGCGTTGCAGCAGTTGTGGCTGTTCATCGTCGCACCGGTTCTCGGCGGCATCCTGGCCGCCCTGGTCTGGAAAGGCGTTTTTGAAGATTTCGTCAGTGCCTAGCCACCGAAAGCACCCTCGCTGTTGCGCATTAATACGCAACAGCGAGGGTTTCGCAACCGCATCTATTTCCGCCCCGGTTCAGAGGGTTGCCGCTTCCGACGAAAAGTCTTTCAGAAGCGCCAGAACTTCCTCCACACTATCGATCCGGTACGTTGCGTTCGTGGTGCCGGGGCCGACTTTAACCGTGTAGTGATTTTCGAGCGTCAGGGCCGAAAACATATCTTCGTCGGTACGATCATCGCCGATGGCCAGCACAAAGTCGTACGGCCGGGCGAGGGAGAACTGCTTGGCTACCTTGCCTTTATCGGTTTCGGTGCTTTTGATTTCAACAACACAGTTTCCGTCGATCACCCGCAACTGGTACGGTAGCAGGTTTTCCAGCGTATTGATTAGCTCGCGGGAACGGACAAAACCGGTTTCGGAATCGGCGCTGCGATAATGCCACGCCAGCGAATGGCTTTTTTCCTCGATGAACGAACCGGGGCAGCGCGTCACGAAATCCACCAGAATGGGGTTGACAATCTGTTTCCAGGAGCCATCGTCCAGGATGTCGCGTCGCCACAGCCCCTGCTGTTTGATGTAAGAACCGTGTTCGGCCACCATGTCGATCGGCAGAAAGCCCAGCCAGTCGTCGAGCGTTTGCTGATCGCGCCCGCTGATAATCACCACGTAATTTTCCCGGCGGCTGGCCAGTCGCCCCAGCACGTTGATCACCTCGATGGGCGGAGCCGCCTGTTCGGGCTTGCTTTTATAATTGACAAGCGTGCCGTCGTAGTCGAGCAGCAACAGCCGCGACCGGGCCTGGGCGTAGCGGTCCCGAAGTGAAAAATCTACGTTGGTCGTCAGCAGGGGAGTGGGTTCAATTTGCTGGATGGTGTGCATGTTAAGGAGTGATTCGACAAAACTAGTGGCCCATTTTTTTACATCGTATTCCTTGATTCGTCGTTGCATGATGGCAATGCGCCGGGCCTGTTCCTCCGGTTCCATTTCGAGGGCCTGCCTCATTTTTTCGGCAACCTCGTTTTCGTCCATCGGATTGATGTGCAGTGCGGTGCTGAGTTCGTTGGCGGCACCGGTCATTTCGCTCAGGATCAAGACGCCCCGGTGGTCTTTGCGGGTGGCCACAAACTCCTTGGCAACCAGGTTCATCCCGTCGCGGATGGGCGTGATCAGGGCCACATCGCAAGCCGTGTAAAGCGCCACCAGTTGCGGAAACGATACCGAACCGTAGCGGTAAACGATGGGCCGCCAGATCAGCGTACCGTATTTTCCGTTGATACGCCCGACGGCCTGCTCGATCATGACTTTCCGTTCGCCGTATTTCAGAATTTCGTCGCGCGAGGGCACCACCACCAGAATAAACGTCAGCCGTTCGGTCCATTCGGGGTATTGCCGGAAAAAAGCTTCCAGGGCATCGAGCCGCTGCATGACGCCTTTTGTATAATCGAGCCGGTCGACGGAAAAAATGATCTTGTTGCCCTTATAGGCATTCCGCAGGGCTTCCCGTTCCTGCACGACATCAGGCTGATCGTAAGCGTCGTGGTACAGTGAATAATTGATGCCGACGGGGAACGCATCCGACTGGATCAACCGGTTTTGGTAATTGATCTTCCAGATTTTATGCTGCACCCCCAGGTTGAGCTGGACCGATTGCAGAAAGTGAATGTTGTAATCCGTCGTGTGAAATCCGATCAAATCCGACCCGAGTAAGCCGGTCAGCAGGTATTCCTTGCATTTCTGGGGTAGTGTCCGGATCAACTCGTACGACGGGAACGGAATATGGAGAAAAAAACCGATGGTAGCCTCGGGCTGCTTTTCCCGAATCAACCGGGGTAATCCCATGAAATGATAATCATGCACCCAGACAATATCCTGCGGTTTCAGTAGTTGCGCCACGGTTTCGCTAACGGCTTCGTTGGCTTTCTGGTAGGCAATGAAATCCCGTTCCTGGTAATCGACGTACGTGGTGAAATAATGGAACAACGGCCAGAGCACCGAATTGGAAAAACCGTTGTAAAAGTCCTGCTGAATTTTACGCTCCAGAAAAACCGGGATGTACTCAAAATCGTCGTTGACCAGGTGCTTGTACTTCTCCCAGGTCCGGCGGGAGAAGTCGGCACAACCCACCCAAACCGGTTTTTCCGCAGATTCGCTGAAGTCCAGGGATTTCATGGCCGTCACCAGGCCGCCGGCGGAATTCTTGACGGTCGTGCTGCCACTGCTGGTTTCGAAGGCAAACGGTAGGCGGTAGGAGGTAATAATGAGTCGATTGTTTTTCATAACAAATGGGTTAGACAGGTTTACCGCATACGGTTTTCGGTAACGCGCCTTTTCCGTTCATTAGAAGGTCTTAACCACCGAAAACTGTACACCGAAAACCGTTACACCTTTTCACGCTGATTCCTTAAATAAAACCATTTAGCGTGGAATGGTTCGGAAAACGGCCCAATTAGAGAAATTCTAATCGGGCCGCAAGGGCTTTTACTGGCATCAGACCGGTTGGTTGTCAGCTTGTTTGCCTGCCGACTTCGGAGTTGAGCCCGCCAGGGGCTCAACAATGGTTTGAATGATCCGAATCGGCGCCAGCAGGCGTTCGGGGCGGTTGGTCTGGTCGAACGTAAGGTCGAAATTGGCCCGCTCCAGCAGGTACGTTTCCAGCAATACCTGCAAATCCGCCGGGTCTTTCGGGTAAAAACGGTTTCCCTGAACGGTATCGAGGTACGCTTTCAGGAAGATTTCGCTGATCTGGTAGGCCCATAAATCCGCAAACGACAGCAGATTGGGAATCTCTTCCTTCGGCAGCTGACTGGTCGAGAAAAAGCCTTCGTAAGCGACGTAATAAAACGACCGGATCATGGTGGTTACATCCCGCAACGGCGACCGTTTGATGCGTCGGGTGCTAAAGGTCCGCAACGGATTGCCTCCAAAGTCCTGAATGGCAATGTCTTTGCCCGTCAGCAGGATTTGGCCCAGGTGGTAATTGCCATGGGTCCGGATTTTCAACGTATCGATCTTGTGGTCGTAAATCCGTTTCATGACGGCCAGAACCGCCGGTTTTTTGTCCAGAATGGACTCAATTTCCGGCTTGATGAGGGCGGGAGCATCCTTCAGCCGACGGGCGAGATGCTGGTAATTTTCCCGCACCAGTGACTGCATCCCGGCAAAGAGCGAGCGTTGGTAATGCAGCGAAAATTCCTCGGGGACAAAATCCTTGTGGCTGGAACGGGCCAGCGCCAGGTGCATCTGTCCGGTTCGGATGCCGAGTAAACGGGCCTGTTCCGAAGCCGACCCACCCAGTAATTCGCGGCAATTCATCGACAGATCGTCGAAACCCTGCGGATCGGCCAGACTGCCCTGGCGGCAGATGGTGGCCAGGGTTTCCTTGCTCCGCGCCAGAATGCGCTCGATGTAATTATTAATCCGCTCCAGCATGAAGCTGTGACCATCGCCGTGGTTTTCGACCATCACTTCCATCATTCCGAGCGCAATCGATCCCTTCTCCGACTGCCATTCAATGGTGCCCAGGAAGTTTGGAACGTATTCAAAATGAGCCTCTTCGCTGAGGTAACGGGTGATTTCAATATCCGGATTAAGGTTCCAGTCGACTTTCCGGTACATTTTCAGGAAAAACCGGTTGTCGTATGTAATCGCCGTATAGTCCCGTTCGGAAGTGTGGACTTTGGGTTTGACCCCGCCTGCATCCGGATGGTATTTTTTCAGCGATTTTTCCCCCGCAAAAACCAGTTTCCCGTTGCGGGCCGGAATCGACTGACTGGCCGTGAGTTTGGCGAACAGCAACTGGTGCAGCCGGTCGGTGAAAAAGGCATCGCAGAGCAAGCCCTCTTCCTCGCCGAGTTGCATCTGGGCCAGAATCGCCTGTGGATAACCGCTGGCAATCTGACTGGCCCGTTCCCCCTGCACAAACGTAATGGGCACCTGGTACAATTCCGGCAAACCCTGTTCGTAGCTGGCTTCCACCAGCAACAGGGTGCCTTTTTTGTCGTCCAGATTAATCATGGCCTGATCGGTAATCGAAAAACCGCTGATTTCGCGACCCTGGCCAATGAACCAGTTGGCTTTGGTAACGTAGGCCGGAAGTACTTCGTTTTCGAGCAGCGATCGGGTCTGGAGTTGCATCAGATCGTCCCATTTGGCCAGTTTCAGCAACGGAAGCGTGCTTTCCTTGCCGACATCGGGATGGATTTTCTGCAACACAAACCACTGGTAATCATAGGGAGCCAGCGTAAAGCGGTACGGATTATCGTCATAAATGGCCGGAAACCGGTTTTTACTGAACAGTTCGACCGGCCGGAAACCCTTGTAATCGCTCAGTTCTACCTCCGCCGGTTGTGAATGTTTGGATAGATTCACCACAATCAACAGGGTTTCGTCTTCGTACGTACGCGTGAAAGCGAGCACTTTCGGATTTTCGACGTTCAGAAATTTCAGGTTGCCCCGCCCGAACGCTTTATGCCGTTTCCGCATATTGATCATCCGTTTCGTAAACCACAGCAGGGAAGACGTATTCTGCCATTGCGTTTCCACGTTCACGGCTTCGTAATGGTAGGCCGGATCAAGGATCACCGGCAAATAGAGCTTCTGCGGATTGGTGATCGAAAAACCGGCATTCCGGTCGGGCGACCATTGCATCGGCGTCCGAACACCGTCGCGGTCGCCGAGGTATACGTTATCGCCCATCCCGATTTCGTCGCCGTAGTACAAAACTGGTGTTCCGGCCAGCGAAAAGAGCAGGCTGTTCAGCAATTCGATTTTCCGCCGGTCGTTGTCCATCAGCGGAGCCAGCCGGTGCCGAATGCCCAGATTAATCCGCGCTTTCGGGTTTTTGGCGTACATTTTATACATGTAGTCCCGCTCGTCGTCGGTGACCATTTCGAGCGTTAGTTCGTCGTGGTTGCGCAGGAAAATCGCCCACTGACAGGTTTCGGGAATGTCGGGTGTCTGGTCGAAAATATCGGTAATCGGATACCGGTCTTCCATCTGAACGGCCATGAACATACGCGGCATCACCGGAAAATGGTAGTTCATGTGGCATTCGTCGCCGTCGCCGAAATACGAAGCCGAATCTTCGGGCCACATGTTGGCTTCGGCCAGAAAAACCGTTCCCGGAAACTTTTTATCCACATGCCGACGGAGTTTTTTTAGAAAGGCGTGGGTTTCGGGCAGGTTTTCGCCGTTGGTCCCTTCGCGCTCGAAGAGGTACGGCACCGCATCGAGCCGAAAACCGTCGACGCCCATTTGGCACCAGTAATCCAGAATTTTATAGATTTCTTCCTGCACCAGCGGGTTGTCGTAATTCAAATCGGGCTGGTGGTGAAAAAACCGGTGCCAGTAGTACTGCTGGGCCACGGGGTCCCAGGTCCAGTTCGAGGTTTCAAAATCCTGGAAGATAATCCGTACATCCCGGTATTGGTTCGGGTCGTCGGTCCAGACGTAGTATTCCCGTTCCGGCGAACCTTTCGGCGCTTTTCGGGCGCGCTGAAACCACGGATGCTGGTCGGAGGTGTGGTTGATCACCAGTTCGGTAATCACTTTCAGATTGCGTTTATGGGCTTCCTGCAAAAATTCCTGAAACTGCTCGACGTTGCCGTACGACGGATTGATGCTGTAATAATCGGCAATGTCGTAGCCGTCGTCGCGCAGGGGAGAAGGGTAGAAAGGGAGTACCCAGATGGCCGTAACCCCCAGATCCTGAAGGTAATCCAGTTTTTCCAGCAACCCCTGGAAATCACCGATCCCGTCGCCGTTGCTGTCGCGAAAGGCTTTGATATGGAGTTCGTAAATAATGGCATCTTTGTACCAATGAAGTTTGTCGTCCAAGCCTGCTTTCTTCGTCACCATAATTCGTTTGTCAAAGTCCCGGTCAATCAAAAGGATTCCGCAGCCTGTCCAGGCTGTGCCTATCAAATCTAACTTCCAGAACAACGAGATGTTTTGCCGATTTAGCTGCTGGAGGTGGCAGGGAGCCGCAGGCAGGGCGTTGGCCAGCTATTTAAACGTCGTTAAAACCGCAGCCACTGCCAAACTTCGCAGGACGTTCCGGAGTTGAAAGATATAAAAAGCTGAAAACTGTTCCAATGCCGTTGCCAATCGCCCCGCTGCCCCCTGCTCCGGACGAGCTGTTCGGGGATTTTTTTCTGGATGTTCAGTTGAGCCGCATTTTCCCCGACTCCAAGACCTTCGTCGATTGTGTCCCGCTGATGGCTCCGGCGGCCATTCTGGCGTTGTATGAGGCACAGAAACACAAACCAAATTTTTATTTAAAAGCGTTTGTGAACCAGCATTTTACGGTGCCCGACTCGCCCGCTTCCGGTTTTTCCAGCGATGCGTCGCTGACCGCCACGGAGCATATCGACCGGTTGTGGGAGGTGCTCACGAGGGCACCGGATGTACCCGTTGAGGGCAGTTCGCGCTTGCCGCTGCCGTACCCGTATGTGGTGCCGGGTGGGCGGTTTCGGGAGATTTTCTACTGGGACAGCTACTTTACGATGCTCGGGTTGAAAGTGGCCGGCCGGACGAACCTGGTGCGGAATATGGTCAAAAATTTTGCGTACCTGATTGATACCTACGGTTTTATTCCCAATGGAAACCGGACCTATTTTCTGAGCCGGTCGCAGCCCCCGGTTTTTGCCCTGATGGTTCAATTGCTGGCCGAGATCGACGGCCCGGACGGTCTGGTTGCGTATTTGCCCCAGTTAAAACAGGAATATGCCTTCTGGATGCGGGAAACGACCAACGGTAAAAACCGGGTGGTACGGCTGGACAACGGATTAACCCTGAACCGCTATTTTGATCCGACCCCCCGCCCCCGGCCCGAAGCGTACCTTAAAGAAGTGCAATTGACCGAAGCGGCCAATGCGCTCGGCATCGAGTCCGAAACGCTTTACGGCCACCTGCGGGCGGCCTGCGAATCGGGCTGGGATTTCAGCAGCCGGTGGTTCGGCGACGGGCAATCGCTGGTGACGACGAACGCGGGCAACATCCTGCCGGTCGATCTGAATTGTTTGTTGTATGACCTCGAACGAACGCTGGCGGAAGCCTGCCGCCAGCAGGGTGACCTGGGGACGTCGGCGCATTTTGGCCAGTTGGCCGAAAACCGCCGGAAGGCTATCACTACAACCTTCTGGGACGAAGAGCGCGGTTTTTACTTTGATTATGACCTGCTTACGCAGCGGCCAACCACCGCGTTAACGCTGGCGGCCGTTTTCCCCTTGTTTTTCGGGCTGGCAACGCCCGAACAGGCCGGGCGGGTCCATAACCGGCTGGTGGAAGATTTTCTGCAACCCGGCGGCTGGGTGACGACGTTGATTCGTTCCGGTCAGCAATGGGATTCGCCGAACGGCTGGGCGCCGTTGCAGTGGATCGTCTACCGGGGGTTGATGAATTACGGCTTTGCCGAAACCGCCGGCGAAGGCCGGGATCGCTGGCTGGCCCTTAACGACCGCATTTACCGGGCAACCGGAAAAATGACGGAGAAGTACAATGTGGTGGATGATGTGCTGACGGCAGGCGGAGGACAGTATCCGAACCAGGACGGTTTTGGCTGGACCAATGGCGTGTACCTGCAATTGCTACACGAAAAAGCGGTGGCGGAATCGGCGGCAATCGCGGAGAAAAACCGCTAAAGGCGCAAAACCGGTTGATTGACAGCCCTTGCCGGGCGGTTTTTTATCGCTCATTACACAAGCTTTACAGAAAATTTGCTGATTTGTCGGAAAGGGTTGCTTATTTTGCATCTGTTTGGTCTACTGACTACTGTCGAATTCTATGTCATTGAAAAAAACCAAGATTGTTGCCACGGTCGGTCCGGCGTCCGACACCAAAGAAAAATTGCTGGCTTTGGCCCGCGCCGGTGTAAATGTTTTCCGACTGAATTTTTCCCACGGCTCCCACGAAGATCATTTGGCCCGCATTCAGCGGATTCGGGAAATTAACGAAGAATATGGTCTGAATCTCGCAATTTTGCAGGATTTGCAGGGACCTAAAATCCGGATCGGTAGAGTTGAAGATGAAAACGGCGTCCAGATTCTGCCCGGAAACAAGCTGGTATTTACCAATGAAGATGTCGTTGGAACGGCCGAGCGGGTCAGTACGCCTTACAAAGGAATGTACCAGGATGTGCGGAGCGGGGAGCGGATTTTGCTGGATGACGGCAAACTGGAAGTAAAAGTGCTCGGGACGGAAGGAACGGACGTGATTACGGAAGTGGTCTACGGCGGTTCGTTGAAATCGAAAAAAGGGGTTAACCTGCCCAATACGAAAGTCTCGATGCCGTCGGTGACGGAAAAAGACTTTGCGGACCTGGATTTTGGGCTGGAAAATAATGTCGACTGGATTGCGCTGTCGTTCGTGCGGCAGGCATCCGAGATTCTGGAAATCAAGGAGTACATCCGGGCGCGGGGCAAAACGAGCCGCGTAATCGCAAAGCTCGAAAAACCGGAGGCCATTGAGAACATTGATGAAATCGTGGCGGCTACCGACGGCGTTATGGTTGCCCGGGGCGACCTGGGGGTTGAACTACCCGCCGAAGATGTGCCGATGATTCAGAAAATGATCGTTGAGAAGGCGAATAAAGCCGCCAAACCGGTGATTGTGGCGACGCAGATGCTCGAAAGCATGATCGACGCCCCCCGTCCGACGCGCGCCGAAATCAACGACGTCGCCAACTCGGTGCTGGATGGGGCCGATGCCGTGATGCTGAGCGCCGAAACCGCTTCCGGAAAATACCCGATTCTGGCCGTTGAAAACATGACCCGCACGATCCAGAAAGTGGAAGAACTGAGCGATAAAATCTATTACCGCTACCACGCCTATGTCAACGAAAATCCGAGCAAGAACGTCCTGAACGATAACGTGGTGATGAGTGCCTGCCGCCTGGCCCGCGACACCAAAGCGAAAGCCATCATCGGAATCACAACCTCGGGTTATACCGCCTTCCGGTTGTCGCACCACCGCCCGAAAGCCGGTCTGTACGTATTTACGGCCAATAAATCCCTGATGAGAACGCTGGCCTTGTGCTGGGGGGTGAACGTGCTGCCGTACGAACCCAGTCCGGCGAACACCGTTGATCAGACCGTTACGGAAATCAAGGAGTTGCTGGTGAAACAGGGCGTCCTGGAGCCGGGTGATATTTTCATCAACACGCTGACGATGCCGTTGCTGGAACGTTCGAAAACCAATACGGTGAAGCTGAGTGTAGTATAACGTATTTAGCGGAGTTCAGTGAAGAAAAGGGAGGTAAGCAGAAGGTTCTGTTTACCTCCCTTTTTTGGCTATATTGCCGGGCGGCCCGGGTTGATGCTCTCTGCCAGACGCTGCGAAACAACGCTTTTATATTTCCGCTGAAAATAGCCGAACGAAACCACGACCAAAATCCCGTAGACGATAGCGACGATATACGCCGAGTACACAAAGAAATCGAGAAAACTGATGTTCGGCTGGCCGAAGTTTTTGTAGAGAGTCACCGCCACACTGCCCATGTAGCCGTAAAAATCGGCCAGCGTCACGATAAAACCGACCGTGCTCACGTACCGGAACGACGCCACCAGCCGCTCGAAATATAACCCGTTGCAGGGTACGTAAGCCCCGTACAAACCCAGGCCGACGAGCGTAAACCAGGCCCCCGGGGCCAGCGATCCCTGCTGAAAAAACCAGGTACTGACCCCAATCAGGACGGCTGCCAGCAGCATGACGATGTTGATCAGCCGAAACGCCAGAAAGTTGTCTTTCACCCCTTGCAAGGCCCCCATGACCACCAGAATGCCGACGGCAACGATTGTTTCCGTTTTCGTAAAAACCGCCGGATTGGATATGCCGACCGCCGAGAGAATTTCGGGCGCGAAGTTGTCGCGGAAGTCGCGGAGGGCCGACAGCAGGACGTACGAGACGATGAGCGTCGTCAGGCCGACCGAGAAGGTTTGTAGAAAGTGACGCCGTTCGGGCTGGTTCATGGGTTGGCGCTCGGTTCGCAGAGCGCGGTCTTCGGCCGACGGCGCGGGGAGCCGCGTCATCATCCAGACCGACAGCAGCAGCGGGACCACAAACAGCAGACCGGTGACGAACGGGAGCCAGAATTCCGAAATCCCCCAGGCGGTTTTGATGGTCAGGGCGACGGTTTTGACAAAACCGGACGCGAAAATAAACGAAGCGGTGAGGCCCGCAACGAGGCCGTCGGTCTGGCGACGACCCTCCAGAAACCCGAGCATGATGCCGTAGACCATGCCCAGGGGCAGGCCGTTCAGGAACAGAAAAACGATGTTATAGGGCGGAGGTACCAGGGCAAAACCGAGCAAGGCCAGTTCCGACAGGCCGATAAACAGCAGGACATACATCGCCCGCTGACCCGGTTTCATTTCCGAAACCACCTTCACGCCGATTCGTTTAGAAACCGCATAGCCGAGCACCTGTGCCGTGATGAGCCAGATTTTGTAATTAATGCCGGCGTAGCTCATGCCTTCGAAAAGCACAGCCGTAATTCCCTTGCGGAATGCGTACA
This sequence comes from Larkinella bovis, assembly GCF_042655385.1. Classification (NCBI taxonomy): domain Bacteria; kingdom Pseudomonadati; phylum Bacteroidota; class Cytophagia; order Cytophagales; family Spirosomataceae; genus Larkinella; species Larkinella bovis. The sequence goes on from NZ_JBHSMA010000003.1 coordinate 418,382, forward strand.
TGCAGGCATACGTGCAAAACGCGGCTATACCGCCGAAAAGCACAAAGAGTACCGGATGGCGCAGGATCGATTTCGTGGTCATTCTGATCGGTTTGTTCACAAATTACATCAGATTTGTGAATATGGTCCATAATGGGACCTGAAAATCAAAATTCGGCCTCGGTCGGGGGAAAAGAGGATTTCTGGTATTAAGATTGTGTTATGGATATACGATAGGGATAGACTGAAATGGCGGTGCTATTCGGATATATTCCTTACATTCACCTTTATAGACCCGAATACAACCGATATGAGCGCGCAAACTATCACCAATGGCTGTTTGCTGATCGCGGAACCGTTTCTGGGCGATCCAAATTTTGAACGAAGTGTCGTGCTGGTGTGCGACCATAACGAGGAAGGGACGTTTGGTCTGGTGCTCAATCAGATTGCGCAGGTAAAATTGAACGATGTGCTGACCGACGAAATGTACCACGATTATTCGTTATACGTCGGCGGTCCGGTTCAGCAGAATACGCTGCATTATATTCACCGGCTGGGCCATACGCTGGAAGAATCCATCGAATTGCCAAACGGACTATACTGGAGCGGTAATTTCGATCGGCTGCGGCAACTGATCAATGCCGGGGCGGTGAAAGAAAACGACGTCCGGTTTTTTGTCGGTTATTCCGGCTGGTCGGGCGGACAGCTTGCCAACGAAATGGCCCAGAACTCCTGGATTGTCGCCCATGCCGATTCCAGCTTCATTTTCGATACCCCTTCCGACCAGTTCTGGCGGGGCATTCTGCGCCAGATGGGCGGGCAATACCGCGTGCTTTCGCACTACCCCGTCGATCCGCGATTGAATTGATCTTTTAGACGAGACAAGGGAGGTGAGACAAGAGAAGAAAGACAAACCCATGAATTAGCGGGAGCAGAACTCTTTCCTCTCTTGTCTCACCTCTCCTGTCTTTCTTAATTTTTGTGAAAATGCCCCGAAACTTCGGGCGATACCCGTAAGATAACTGAAATTCTCCCGTTATTTGTTGGGCGGTTCAACCGGCTTGCGCGAACCAATCGGTGTATTTACCCCAAACGGTATGTTGAAAATCAGATTCTTTCTACTTGGTGCGTTTTTATTCGCTTCTGTTTCTTCGTTTGCTCAGCTTCAGGGAGTATTTGGTCTAAAAGTGGGTGCCAGTTCGTCAAAAACCGCCCAGGAAGGCGTTACTCCCTATATTTCACGCTACAAAACCGCCTTTCATCTGGGCGGCATTTACCGCCTGCGCTACCACCGCTTCGTCGCCCAGCCCGAATTCTTACTGTCGGTCAAAGGGGGCACGTTCAAGCGCCTGGGGACCAATCCGCAGACGATTCGCAATAATTATAACTACCTGAGCTTGCCGTTGCTCCTGGGCTGGGTGCCCACCGAAGGGCTGGTGCTTCAGGCTGGCCCCGAGTTTAGCTACGCCCTCGATACGCCCAACGGTCCCGGCAAAAAACAGGATACCGGCATTGCCATCGGGGCCCACTACGATTTTCTGGATATGGCCGATCAGTTCAGTCTGCACCTGCGCTACATCTACGGGCTGAACAACGTGTCCAGCAACCCCATCGTCGAATACTATAACCGCACGTTTCAGGTGTCGGTTGTCTATAATTTTTACAAGAAGGGCAAAAAGAAATAGGCCGGTTCAATACGCTACGTAGGTTCGCTCCACCCAGCCATCGTCGAATAAATCAATGAGGGCGTATCCGGCGCGGGTGTGGTGGTAGGTGGAATGATCCCACCAGTCGCCACACAGGGCGCCGTTGTTCAGGTACGTCACGCCGTTGTAATCGACGCGATCAAGCAGGTGCGTATGACCGCTCAGGCAAACCTTTACGTTCGGGTGTTTGTGGAAAAGCTTGATGAGGTCGGTGGAATCGGTATGCATCAGGCCGCCCGAAATTTCCCGCCGACCATTTTTCTGAACTTTCCGGCCGTACAGCACAGTGGCCGCTAAAATGGGAATGTGCGACAGCACCAGAACCGGTTTTTGCCGGTCGGTTTTCCGGAGATCGGTTTCCAGCCAGTTGCGCTGCGACTCATCGAGTCGGGCCGTATACCAACCGCCTTCGGGCGTCGGCTGGGTGCTGTCCAGCACGATAAAATGCCAGCCGCTCTGGTCGAAGCTGTAATAGCGGTTCGGAAGCTGGAGCTGGTCCACCGCCCAGGCTTTGCCATACAGCGGATCTTTTTTCGAGCCGTTGTATCCCCAAACGTCATGATTCCCAATACAATGGTGCATGGGTAGCGAGTTTTCCTGTTGCAAAATCCGGTTCCAGACGTTCCATTGCCGCCGGACGGTTTCCTTGTTTCGGGAGAGCGCATCCATGATCGAATCACCGCCGTTCAGAATAAAAGCCGGACGGTCTTTCATCGCTTGCAGCCGGTGCAGACACATCGCCAGCGCGGCCTCGGCTTTCGGGCGCGGCATCATGTGGATGTCGGTCAGGTGAGCCAGGCGCAGCACCCGTTTTCGTTGGTACGGATTGACGCGTTCGACGGCGGGCAGGCCAGCCGTTAACAGCCCAAGGGACGAAAGTGCTTCGCGACGATTCATGGTGTAGGCAGGGCGGTTTGGGTCCGAGTATCCAGAGAAACGTATTTTGGGGCCGCATCTCCCGAAAAACTTACTGAAAAGGAAAAAATCGTATCTTGCAAAACGATGTTTTCAATTGTTGACGTAGAAACGACGGGCGGGATCGGGGGACCAACCCGTCTGACAGAAGTAGCGGTTTTTCGGTACGACGGAGCCGCGGTGGTCGATAGCTTTCACTCGCTGTTGAATCCGCACTGCCCGATTCCACCCTTTATAGCCCGCATGACCGGCATCACCGACGAAATGGTGCAGTCGGCTCCGGATTTTGCCGACGTGGCCCACGACATTGCCCGCGTGACGGAAGGGGCGGTTTTTGTGGCCCATAACGCACCCTTCGATTACGGTTTTCTGAAAAAAGAATTTACCTGGATTGGTTTGCCGTTCGAGCGCCACCGGCTCTGCACCGTCCAGCTCAGCCGCCGGATTTTTCCGGGATTACCGTCCTACAGCCTGGGGAAACTCTGCCGTTCGCTGCAAATTCCGGTCAATAACCGCCACCGCGCCCACGGTGATGCGGCCGCTACCGTCCAACTCTTCGAGCGGTTGTTGATGAATGATTTTCACGGGTTGATCAAAGCCCGGAAAGTTAGCGTTTAAAACACGCGATTATTCCACAATCTTGTATTGCTGCCGGGCTTCGGCCCGCGACAGGGCGTTGAAATGCCACCACTCGGTTTTGAGGGAAGAGAAGCCCGCTTTCTGCATGACCGAGCGCAGCAACCGCCGGTTTTCGACCTGTTTGCAGGTTAATTTGCCTTGTTTCAGTAAGTGGTCTTCTTTTTCGGGGTACGCCAGCTCGCCGAAGTAATCGAATTTTGTGCCCATGTCGAGCGGTTTTCCATCTTTCGTTGCGAGGGTCAGATCGACGGCGCAACCGAAATTATGCACCGAACCGTTGCGTGGGTTGGACACGTATTTGCCGCGTTCGCTGACGGGCAGATGGCTCAGGGTTTTCCACAAATCCCACTGCGCCGAGCGGGGCCGGGTAGCGTCGTAGACCAGAAGCCGGAGGTTGGGCTGGCGTTTCTGTAGCTCCTGACTGGCTTTGGCGAGCTTTTGGGCGGCCATGGGTTGCAAATACGCCCGTGTCAGATCGCCGTAGACGTCTTTCCCGACAAAATTATCCGTAGTCGAATACTTCAGTTCCACCAGAATCGTCGGGTCGGTTTGCTGGATATCCACCAGTCCCTGCCGGATCATAGCCTGCTCCAGTTTGCCCTGCGCCTGAAGGACTTGAGGGAGTAACAAACACAAAAAAAACGGATAGCTCATTTGTTTTTAAACTCCGCTCAACTCTATTTACCTCCGCTCAACTTCGCGATATAATCTTTTAACTAGTTTCGCAGAGCTTAGCGGAGGTAAATAGAGTTGAGCGGAGAGTATATTGTTCGTTGCGAAATAACGAAAAAGCCGCTATTTTGCTACGAATATTGTGTCCCCGTACTATGGCCCTGAACTACATTTGGGTAGCTTTTTTTCTGATTGCCTTTCTGATTGCGCTCTTTAAGCTGATTTTTCTGGGCGACACCGAAATCTTCAAAACCATTGTTGAGGGCCTGTTCGATTCGTCCAAAGTGGCGGTCATGGATATTGCCCTGCCGCTGGCGGGCGTCATGACGTTTTTTCTGGGTCTGCTGAACATCGGTGAGAAAGCCGGTGCGATCAATTTTCTGGCCCGGATTATTGGTCCGTTTTTCAACAAACTCTTCCCGGAAGTTCCGAAAAACCACCCGGCCAACGGCCAGATGATCATGAATTTTTCGGCCAACATGCTCGGTCTGGACAACGCGGCCACACCCTTTGGCCTGAAAGCCATGCAGAGTTTGCAGGAACTGAACCCGCAGAAAGATACGGCCTCGAACGCCCAGATTATGTTTCTGGTGCTGCACACCTCGGGCCTGACCATCATTCCGTTGGGGATTATGGCGCAGCGGGCCATTCTGGGGGCTAAAGACCCTTCCGACATTTTCATTCCCTGTCTGATCGGGACTTACGTCGCCACCGTTTTCAGTATGTTCATCGTGGCGCTGAGGCAACGTATCAATCTGTTTAACAGCCTGGTGATGGGCTGGCTCGGCGGTATAACGGCTTTTCTGGTACTAGCCTTGTGGTATTTGTCGTCACTGCCGAAAGAGGAAATCGAGCAGGTGTCTAAAGTAGTCGGTAACGTGACCCTGTTTGTAATCATCGTCGCGTTTCTGCTGGGGGCCCTGCGGAAGAAAGTCGATATTTTCGATGCGTTTATCGAAGGCGCTAAGGGCGGTTTTGAAACCTCGGTCCGGATTATTCCGTACCTGGTCGGAATGCTGGTCGCCATTGGTGCGTTGCGCAACTCCGGCGCGATGGCCTACATCGTCGATGGCATGAAATACGTTATCGGCCTGACGGGCGTCAATACGGATTTTACGGACGCCCTCCCGGTGGCCCTGATGCGACCCCTGAGCGGGAGCGCGTCGCGGGCGCTGATGATCGATGCCATGAAGGAATTCGGACCGGATTCGTTCGTAGGCCGCTTATCCTGTATTTTCCAGGGCGCGGCCGACACCACGTTTTACATTGTGGCGCTCTATTTTGGCTCTGTCGGAATCAAGAAAACGCGGTATGCCATCGTCGCCGGTCTGATCGCCGATCTGGCGGGGGTCATCGCCGGAATTGCGCTGGGGTACTTCTTTTTTCACTGAAAGCAACAGTAGCAACAGCATCCGGGTTTATTTTTGTTGCTTATTAACCTGCGTAACCTATGAATATCGACCAAATACGTGAACAATTGCACCGGCTGATCGACGAAGTGGACGATATCTACGTGCTGAACGGTCTGTACCGCAACCTGTCGGCTGAAAAACGCCATCGCGAAGCGTACGAGAAAGAACAGCGCGAGAAAGGACAGACCGCCAGAAACCGGAAAAAATAGCCGCTGAATCGCGGATTTAGTGGAACCCATCCCAAATGCGCTTGGTATCTGATCGGCCGGAACGGGCTGGTCTGGTAGTGGATTTGAAACTCGTTTTTAAGCCATTTTAGCCTCTCTTTTTGTTACTTTTGTGTAACTAACGAATCCGTCGCTTATGTCGTTGTCTGTCCGTCAGCGTTTGCTGGCTTGCACGCTTTCCGTTTTATTTCTCATTCAAACGGCTCATTCGCAGGTCTTTCCTTCGTTTCTGAAAGCCAATCCACGCTGGGTTGATTCGGTTTTCAATGCCCTGACGCCCGACCAGCGGATTTCGCAACTCATCATGGTGGCCGGTTTTTCGAACCGGACCAAAGAATATGAGGATTCGCTGATGGCGCTGGTGAAGACCTACCAGATTGGCGGTATCGTCTTCTTCCAGGGTGGCCCGATCCGGCAGGCCCGGCTGATCAACCGGCTGCAAACCGTTACCAACGTGCCGATGCTGGTGGCGCTCGACGGCGAATGGGGCCTGGGCATGCGGCTTGACAGCACGGTGCGGTTTCCGTATCAGATGACGATGGGCGCCATTCAGGACCGCGACGACCTGATTTATAAAATGGGCGCGGCTGTGGCCCGTCAGAGCCGGCGGATGGGAATTCACATCAATTTTGCCCCCGTCGCCGATGTCAATAACAATCCGAACAACCCGGTTATTAATTTCCGATCGTTTGGCGAAGACAAGGAGGCCGTGGCCCGCAAGGCGCTGGCCTACATGAAGGGAATGCAGGACAACGGCTTGCTGACCTCCCTCAAACATTTTCCCGGCCACGGCGATACGGGCACGGATTCACACTATGATCTGCCGCTGATTTCGAAAAACCGCCAGGAACTGGAACAACTGGAACTGTATCCGTTCCGGAAACTGATCGACGCGGGCGCAGCGGGGGTGATGATCGCTCACCTGAACATTCCGGCCCTGGATTCGACGCCTAACCTGCCCAGTACGCTTTCGCGCCGGGTGGTTACCGATTTACTGAAAAATGAACTGGGTTTCGGGGGGCTGATTTATTCCGACGCCATGAACATGAAAGGCGTCACGAAGTATTTTCCGTCCGGGATTGCCGACCGGATGGGCCTCGAAGCGGGCATGGATGTGCTGGAATACACGCTTGATATTCCGCGCGCCATCGCCGAAGTGAAACAGGCCGTGGCCGACGGACGGCTTTCGCAGGCTGATATCGACGCTCGGTGCCGTAAAGTGCTGGCCGCCAAAGCCTGGGTGGGGCTGGATCGTTACAAACCGGTCAACCTGATGAACCTCATTCGGGATCTGAACGAACCGGAATCGAACCTCATCAATCGGCTGCTGACGGAAGAAGCCCTGACGGTCCTGAAAAATGACAAGGAGCCGTCCGGCGAACCGCTGCTTCCGTTGCTGAACCTGGAAACCAAACGAATTGCGTCGGTTTCGCTGGATGCGAGCGAAAAAACGTCGTTTCAGAAAATGCTTGCCAATTACACGGATGTCAAGTCGTTTCATATAGCCGCCACAACGGCGGACACGACGATCGAGCGGATTCGGACCGAGTTGAAAGACTATGACGTGCTCCTGGTGGGGGTGCATCTCAGCAACATTCGTCCGGCGGTGCAGTACGGGGTCACGCCCAAAACCGTCGCTTTGCTGAAAGAATTGTGCGAAACCGGGAAAGCGGTCGTGTCGGTTTTTGGAAATCCGTATGCCCTGAACAAACTCGAAGGACTGGACCGGGCGCGGGGGTTGATCATGGCGTATCAATTAACCTCGTTTACGGAAGAACTGGCCGTCCAGCTTATTTTTGGCGCGATTCCGGCGAGGGGCAAACTGCCCGTGACGGTGAACGGGCAGTACAAACTGAACGACGGGATTGCCACCTCCTCGATTGGTCGGCTGAAATACACGATTCCGGAAGAAGTGGGCGTCGATTCGTATTTCCTGACGGCCAGAATCGATTCGCTGATGCAGCTGGCCCTGGAGCAGAAAGCGACGCCGGGGGGTGTGGTGGAGATGGCAAAAGACGGCAAGGTCATTTTCCGGAAAGCCTACGGCATGCATACCTATGAGGGGTTGACGCCCACGAAAGAAGACGATTTGTTCGATCTGGCGTCCGTGACCAAAGTGAGCACCTCGACCCTGGCGTTGATGCGGCTGGTCGATGAGGGCAAGTTTGATTTGAATAAAACCATGGGCGATTACCTGCCGTCGTTCAAACATTCAAACAAAGCCGATCTGGTCTGGCGCGATGTGCTGACCCACCAGGCCGGTTTGAAGGCGTTTATTCCTTTCTATCTGGAGGTCAAAAATCCCGACGGAACCTGGAAGGAAAAGACCTTCAGCGAGGAAAAACACGGGCCGTACAAGGTGGAGATTACGGACAAGCTGTTTATGCACAAGAAATTCCGGAAAACCATTTTCGAGCAGATCCGGGATTCGCCGGTGAGCGCCAAAAAAGAGTACGTATATAGCGATTTGTCGTTCATGTTATACCCGCAGATCGTGGAGAAGATGACCCATCAGACGTTTGAGGACTATCTGAAGGAGAATATTTACCAACCGCTGGGCGCTACTACGCTGACTTTCAATCCGATGAGGTTTTATCCCCTGCCGCGCATGGTACCGACGGAGTATGATTCGGTATTTCGCAAGACGTTGGTTTGGGGTCGCGTACACGACGAAGGGGCGTCCATGCTCGGCGGAGTGTCGGGCCATGCCGGTTTGTTCGGAAGTTCCAACGACCTGCTGAAACTGGCGCAGATGTACCTACAGAAAGGCTATTACGGGGGGAAACAGTTTATCAGTCCGCAAACGGTGACGGAATTTACGCGGTACCAGTTTCCCGAAAAAGGCAGCCGGCGGGGGATCGGTTTCGACAAACCGACGTTCAAGTATTCGGGCAATGCCCCCAGATACGCCAGTCCGCAGAGCTTCGGCCACTCGGGCTTTACGGGAACGTTCATCTGGGTGGATCCGCAGTACAATATCTCGTACGTATTCATGTCGAACCGGGTTTACCCCAGTCGGAGCCATACCAAACTTCTTTCCCTGAATATTCGCACTGGCGTCGCCGACGCGTTGTACGAAGCCATCCTCCGGGGGCCGAACTCCAACGTGGCGACCATTCTGGCCACACCGTAAAAACCGGGCGTTGAACCTTTAACCGTTGAAGGGATGAAAAATTACCTGTTGCGTCTGTTTGACTACGAACAATGGGCCAACCGGGCCATCATTGATGCCCTGGACAGCGTTGCCAATCCGCCCCAGCGGGCCGTTGAGCTGATGGGCCATGTACTGTCGGCGCAACAGGTCTGGATGTCGCGGTTGACGGGTGAAATCAGTTACGTTGCTGTTTGGGAGGACATTCCGATTGCGTGGATGGGCGAAACCTCCGACCGGAATTTTCTGCGGTTAAAAAGTTTTCTGGAAAGCGAATCCGAGGAAAACCTGACCCGAACAATCGCCTACAAAACCTCAGCGGGCGAACCGTTCGAAAGTTCGTTGATCGACATTTTGCTCCACCTGAGTCACCACGCGGCTTACCACCGGGGGCAGGTCGTTCAGTTGATCCGTCCGCAGCTCACCGAAGCGCCAAAAACCGATTTCATTTTCTGGGCGCGCGCCTGACGGTTTTCAGGAAATCAAGCCCAGTTGGCGCATCAGAGCTAATTCGTCGGTCAGCCGCCAGTGCTCGGCGATTTTGCCGTCGCGAATCCGCTCAATATTAATCTGCGCTACCTCTACCGTTCGGTTCGTCGGCGGAATCCCGAAGAAATCGCCGGTTTGGGTGCCGCTCATCACAACCCGGGCAACCACGTTATTGGGTGTAACGATCAGATCCTGAATGGTATACTGTAAGTCCGGGAACGCATGGCGCATGGCGGCCACAATCGGTTTCAACCCCGCCGGACCGGGTTGCGGATTGGGAATGCTGGCTGAGTGGTTGCGATAATCCGCGGTCAGCAGGTTGTCTAAAGAGTCGAGATCACCCTCGTTCCAGACGGCCTTGAAATACGTTTCGATCAATTGCTGGTTGTGATGAATCGCCGGAAAGTCGGTTTGTGTCGTCATGGTTTTGCGTTGTTTGACAGGCACAAAAGTCCATCGATGCCGGGCCAATTTCATGCACCCGGGTTAATAAATCACCGGACCAGCAATCTTTTTCGAATCCGGCTGAGTGATTGCGGTTTGACACCAACGTAGGACGCAATGTAGTATTGGGGCAGGCGCTGGACCAGATCCGGGAAGTGGTGCAGAAAATTCAAATACCGTTTTTCCGGGCTGTCGGTGTATTGCGACGTCAGTTGATGAATGACCTCGGCGTAGTTTTTTTCCATCAGCAGCCGCCCAAACCGCTCTCCATCCTTCACCTGCTGGTAGAACCTCTGCAACTGCTCGTACGAAATCACCAGCAATTCCGTTGGCTCGGTGGCCTGAATGATTTTGGCGGAAGGTTGTTGCTGGAAGAAACTCAGGTAATTGCACACAAAATCGCCCTCCCGGCCAAAATTATATGTAATTTCCTCGCCGTCGCGGTTGTAAAAATACCGTAGAACGCCTTGGGTGACCAGGCCCAGGTGCCGGCAGACCTCGCCTTCAAGCAGCCAGTAATCGTTCTTTTCCAGAATTTTTTTTCGGAATAATTCCCCGATCAGGCGCTGGTCTGATTCGGTCAATTCGATGTACCGGCCAATGGCCTGAATCAACTCCGCCTTCATGCTGAAAGATTATTCTGAACAAGATCTGCGCTGCCAGCGCGTTCGATCATTTGCCTGGTTTCCAAAAGTAATGCAAATCCGGATTTTCTTTATCTTCTTACGCTGGCGCTGCGACCCTGAGGTGACGGTTTATTACCGGCACGCTTTGTCCCTTTTGGGCCAGAAACTGGTGAGGGCTGGTGTGCCGTTTGCTAAACAAACGGCGGGCAGAAGGTCAGGATACGGTAATTTAGTGTACAGTACATTCCCTAAACGAGACGTTGTTCACAGTATGAAAAAACTTTCTTTATTTCTGCTCCTCGTTCTGGCCGGTTTCTGCTGGGGTTGTAAAAAGGATTCAGAAGCCGAACCATCCGTTCCCATCAAACAGCATGACATTGCCGTAGAATCCATCATTGGTACCACTACGGGGGGAATTACGCCCAGCCGTAAGGGTTTTATTAATCTGGCCGATGGAGTGGCCTACTCTCAGCCGGAAGCGATTGCGAATTCGGATAAGGTTGATTTTGCCTATAATTACCGGGGCGGAGGATGTTCCACCTGTCGTTTCTTTGAAAATGTAAAATCGATGTCGACGCGAACGGGCTATGTCAGTCAGTTCAGTACCCTTACGGATTCACGGCTTTCCAATGTTGAGCAGCAAAAAAAGTTTACCGTTGCGGCTTTTGATTCGATTGCAACCGTAGCGGATTTTGACCAGTTTGTGCAGCGTTATGCCCTGAAAACGGATCAGTATTATACAACGGCGGACGTGACAAACCGGGTCAGTGACCTGGCGGTTGGACGGGTGTTCGGGTTCGTTGATAAGAACGGCAAACACGGACTTTTTAAAATTGGCAATTACACGGCCAGCGTGCCAACCGGCGACCGGGCGGCTTTAACGATTACGGTGAAGATAAAACCGTAAAATCGTCAGAAGATCATCGAAAACGTGCTGCCCTGTCCGGGTGTTGATGTTACTTTCAACTGGCCGTTGTGGAGCTGCATGATTTGCCGCGAGAGACTCAGCCCGATGCCGGAACCGGTTTTTTTGGTGGTGTAAAACGGGATAAAAATCTTCTCGATGGCTTCCGGTTCAATGCCCGGCCCGTTGTCGGTGACGTAGATAATCAGGCGGTTGTCCTGGTTTTTGACCTCAATTTTGAGCTTCGGTTTGCGTTGCCCTTCCAGGATTTCCATTGCATTTTTAATCAGGTTGATCAGCACCATTTCAATCTGCCCGGCGTCGGCAAAAATCATCAGGTAGGAGGGCACGGGCGGAGCCTGCAGGATGATATGCCGCTGCTGCAACTCGGTTTGTACAAGCGCCAGCACGTTTCTGATCAGGTTTTCGACGGAAATTTCGGCCAGGCGCGGCTGCGGAATCGCCGTGAAGTTTCGGTAGGCATCGACAAACCGCATGATGCCCCGGCCCCGGTGTTCGATGGTCGTCAGGGCTTCGCGCAGGTCGTTGACGGCTTCTTCGTCGGCCCCGGCCAGTTCCGTGTTCACAATCTGTTGCATGGTGCCCACCAGCGAGACAATCGGCGTCACGGAGTTCATGATTTCGTGGCGCAATACTTTCGTCAGGTTTTGCCAGGCTTCCAGCTCCTTTTGCTGCAATTCCGTCCGAATGTTCTGAATCGACGCTACCGTTACCGGCCGGCCGCGCAGACTCACCGTGGCGCACCGCACCGACAGTTCCTGTTCCGAATTGGTCTGGTAAATGGCGGGGGTGCTGCTCGGCGTCGCCGTCAGAAGGTCGTATAAACCGGCATGAACCGACTGAAGGTCCGACAGGTTCCGAAGCCGGTAAATGCCCAGCAACCGCAAAGCCGCCTGGTTGCTCATCTCGACGTTGCCGGCCAAATCGAACGAAATCAGCCCGACACTGACCTGCTGGACAATGGTGTTCAGGTAGTGCAGATTGGCTTCTTTTTCGGCCCGGGCCTGCCGAAACGCTTCCAGCACTTCGTTGAACTGCTGGTTCAATTCCTTGAAGCTCGGCCCGAGTTCATTGTCGGCTTTGAAGGCCACGGCAAAATCCGAGTACCGCACAGACTCCATAAACCGGGTTAATTTCCGGTTGAGGCTGGTGATATACCGGTGTAGGTTGGCGGTTTGAATCGTCAGTAAAATAATACCGACGCCGACGAGCAACGACCGGCTGGTCGGAACCGTCCACCAGGCATAGGCAATCAGCAGGCAGGTAACCAGAATAATCGCAATCCGTATAAAAAGCCCCGTGGCGAATCGTTTCATACCTTAAATTCCGTATTTCTCCAGCCGCCGGTATAGGGCCTGACGCGAAAGCCCCAGTTCGCGGGCAATATCGGTAATGTTGCCGTGATACTTTTGCATGGCCTGCTGAATCATCTTTTTTTCCATATCCTCGATCTGAAGGTTTTCCTGAAACGGCAACTCCCGGTCGGTCGGAATGGCCGCCGGCGTATTCGCGCCAAAATAGAAATCCTCCGGTTCGAGCACGTTGCCCTGCGCCAGAATCACCGCCCGTTCAATGGCGTGCTGCAACTCCCGGACGTTGCCCGGCCAGCGGTATTGCTGCAACTGCCGTGCCAGTGCCGGACTGATGGAAGCTACTTTCCGGTTATATTGCTTGCGGTATTGCTTCAGAAAATGGTCGGCCAGCGGAATGATGTCTTCGGGCCGCTCGCGCAGGGGCGGAATATGAATTTCGATCGTATTGATCCGGTACAGCAAATCCTGCCGGAACGAACGGTCGCTGACGTGCTGGTAGATCGGTGAATTGGTGGCGCATATCAGCCGGACGTCGATGTTTTTCGGTTTGTTGGAACCCACCCGCGTTACGACCCGCTGCTGCAGCACCGTCAGCAATTTGGCCTGTTGCGGGAGCGAAATATTACCAATTTCGTCCAGGAATATCGTACCACCCTGCGCTTCTTCAAACCGCCCGGCCCGGTCTTCGCGGGCGTCGGTGAATGCGCCCTTGACGTGACCGAACAACTCACTCTCGAACAGACTGTCGCTCAACGCGCCCAGATCGACGCTCACAAACGGTTTGTCGCGCCGGAGCGACCGCTGGTGCAGGGCGCGGGCCACCACATCTTTCCCGGTTCCGTTTTCGCCCAGAATCAGCACGTTGGCGTCCGTTTCGGCCACGCGTTCGATGGTCGCAAAAACCTGCCGCATCGCCGGGCTAACGGCAATGGGCGCCGTTCCGGTGGCCTTCGCATGCTGGGTTGGCGCTGTGGCGGAAACCGCTGCCCCGTTCGGCCCTTTGGCCGCCTGTCCCGCGCTTCCTTCCAGTGCGCTATGCAGCGTGGCCAGCAATTTGTCGTTTTCCCAGGGTTTCAGCACGAAATCCCGGGCCCCGGATTTGATGGCCCGAACTGCCATTTCGACATCCCCGTAGGCCGTAATCAGCACCACGGCCGTGGTCGGTTTAATATCCAGAATGCGATCCAGCCACAAAAACCCTTCGCGACCGCTGCTGTTGTCACGCTGGAAATTCATGTCGAGCAGCACGAGATCGTAGTTGCCGTTGGTGATCAGAAACGGAATCCGTTCGGGATTCTTTTCAATATCAACCTGGGGGTAATGGCGTTTGAGCAGAAGTTTGGCCGCACTCAGCACATCGACATCGTCGTCGATAATCAGGATTTTCGACATAAAATTTTTCAGTACAGCGGGATGAACCGCCGGGTTTATCAGCCAGGAATACGATTTATGGCCTAAAGATAGACAGTCCGTTGCAACGCTGCAAAAAGGCTTGCAGCGACGGTTTTGGCCCGAAAGATACAGCCTTTTTGTCCGTGTCCGGTTTCGGACAAAATTTGTCCGCATGTGGACAGGAAAATGAGTTTAAATCGGCTGTAAGTTATTGATTGTCAAGGGTGGTAAATTACTGGCACGTCAATTGGCATTAGATGGACAGCGGGATAACCGGCACAAAACGTTATTCTTTTTTGAAGTATTCTATCAATCAACAATTAAAGGAATGGATCGCGTATTACCTAAACGATTTTGGACAAACCAGCGGATTGCCATGGCAGTCGGAGGGGTCGCCGTCGTAGGATTGCTGGTTTACAATTTTATATGGGCCGATCACCGTTCAAAATTGAACGTCGAAAAAGATAAAATCACCATTTCAACCGTATCAACGGGGACGTTTGACGATTTCATTGTCGTAACCGGGGTAGTGCAGCCGCTGAAAACCATCCGGCTCGATGCCATCGCCGGGGGGTATGTAACCGAGAAACTGGTCGAAGGCGGGGCGATGGTGAAGCAGGGTGAAGTGTTGCTTCGGCTGGAAAACCAGAACCTGCGGCTGAACTTCCTGCAATCGGAAACGGAGGCAAACCGACTGGTCAACGATCTGCAGAATACCCGGCAACGGTTGCGGGTTGAGCGTTATACCCTGCAAAAATCACTTTCTGACCTGGACTTTCAGGTTGACAAGGCGAAAGACGCTTTTGAGCGCCAGGCGAAATTATACAAAGACAAGGCGATTCCGGAGCAGGATTACCTGACCGCCAAACGGGATTACGACCGGGTAATCGAGCAACGGAAGATCGAAGTGGAGTCGCAGAAGTACCAGCAGGATAATGCCCTGATTCAGATCAAGCAGTTGGAAGAAACGCTGGCCCGAACGCAGAAAAACGTGGCGCTCTGGCAGCAAACGCTGAACAACCTCGTGGTGAAAGCGCCGGTTTCGGGCCAGTTGTCGTCGATGGATGTGGAAGTGGGTTCCAACATCAACCAGGGGCAGAACATTGGTCAGATTGACGACCTGAACGGTTTCAAGATGCGCGTTGGGATCGACGAACACTACAACAGCCGGATTTTTGCCGGTCTGAAAGGAACCTTCGAATATAACGGTGCCAACCACGAGTTGCAGATTACGCGGGTTTATCCGGAAGTGCGGAACGGCCGGTTTGAAGTGGATATGATTTTTACGAAGGGCGCTCCATCGGGTATCAAACGCGGGCAATCGACGCCGATTCAGCTGGAACTGGGCAAAGCCTCGAAAGCCACGCTGCTGCCGGTAGGCGGTTTCTTCTCCGATACGGGCGGCAACTGGGTGTACGTAATCGACAAAACCGGTAACCGGGCCGTGAAGCGGAACATCACGCTGGGCCGCAAAAATCCCGAATATTTCGAAGTGCTGACGGGCCTGGAACCGGGCGATCAGGTGATTACCTCGTCGTACGAAAACTTTGGCGATAACGAAATCTTGGAATTTTAAGCTGATGTTCCCGGATTGATTCTGTGAAATAGTTTTTAAAAATAGTATCACCCGGTCAATCAGGGGTAATCAGAGAATACCAGAGTAAAAATCAGAAACTAGTCAGACAATATGATACGTACCGTAAACCTACAAAAAGTATTCACGACTGAAGAAGTCGAAACCACCGCCTTACACGGCATTTCCATGGATGTCAAGGATGGCGAATTCGTCGCCATGATGGGGCCGTCGGGCTGCGGCAAATCCACGTTGCTGAATATTCTCGGCCTTTTGGACAATCCCTCGGAAGGCGAATACCACTTCTACGGTACGGAGGTATCGAAGATGTCGGAACGCCAGCGGGCGCAACTGCGCAAAGGATCGATCGGTTTTGTGTTCCAGAGCTTCAACCTCATCGACGAACTGACGGTTTATGAAAACGTCGAACTGCCGCTGCTGTACCTGAAAACACCCGCCGACGAGCGTAAAAAAGCCGTGGAGGAAGTGCTCGAACGGATGAACATCATGCACCGGCGCAACCACTTTCCGCAGCAACTCTCGGGGGGGCAGCAGCAACGGACGGCAATCGCCCGGGCCGTAGTGGCCAAACCCAAGATGATTCTGGCCGATGAACCGACCGGTAACCTCGACTCGACCAATGGCGAGGAAGTAATGAAATTGCTGAATCAGTTGAACACGGAAGGCACAACGATCATCATGGTGACGCACTCACCCTACGATGCCGGTTTTGCCCACCGGATTGTCAACCTGTTCGACGGCAAGATTGTGACGGAGAATTTCCATATTTAATCATCAGAACGGGGATTTCGCCGGTGAAAGGATTAACAAAAAGATGGCGGTAGCGCAGGTAATCCTTTCATTCGTGTAATCCCCGTTCGACCTTTTCCATGAAAAAGCTGATCGTACTTCTCCTACTGGTTTGTGTCGGACACCTGTCGGTTTCGGCGATGGGCCATCCGCACAACCTGTTTTCGGCGCACCAGAAGGTAAAACAATACGCGCCGAAGGTCAGGGATCCCCGGCGATCAGCGTGCTGTCAACCCAAACGGACGCTGATCGAATACGTCCGGGCGTTGGCGAGCTAGTCCGTATTCATCTTTATCGCTAATTTCATGCTGCTCAATTACGTCAAAATTGCGCTACGGAACCTGTGGAAACACAAAACGTTTGCGCTGGTCAACGTTATTGGCATGTCGGTAGCTTTTGCGAGCTGCCTTTTGCTGTTTATGACCGCCTGGACCCAACTCTCGTTTGACGATTTCCACGTCAACCGCGATCAGTTGTATATGCTCTACGAACAATCGGGGCCGGTGGAAAAGTCGTCGACCATGCCATCGCCGTTGGCGCCGGCACTCCGGAAGGAGTTAACGGCGGATATTGAGCACATTACACGGGTGGCTAGCGGGGGCGGTCTGGTGCAGTACCAGAATCAGGAGTTCGAAAAGGACGTCCAGTTTGTCGATCCCGACTTCTTCGCCATGTTCTCCTTTCCGATGCAGAAAGGCAATCCGGCCACGGCGCTGAACAGCCTGAATAACGTGGTGGTCAGTGAAAAAACCGCTCAGGCCCTGTTTGGCCACACCGATCCAATGGGCCAAACCGTGTTACTCCGCCTGAACGAAACCTGGAAACCGTTCGTGGTGTCGGCCGTGCTGGCGGATGCCCCGGAGAACTCCAGTCTTAAATTTGATATGCTGGCCCGGTTTGAAGTCAATCCGGAGTACCAGACGAACAAAGATACGTGGACGAATCAGTACCATACGGTTTACCTGCAAACCCGCAAAAACAGCACGGAAGCGGCCCTTGAACAGCGGCTACGGCCTTTCGTCGCCAAATACTTTGCGAATTCGATCAAGAACCGCAAACGGGATGGCGGGCAACCTGATGAAAACGGCGACCTGACTAGTTTACGGTTGCTGTCGTTCCGCGATCTGCATTTCGATACCGAAATTGGCGGGGGCAACAGTTCGCCCGTCAAACGGTCGTACCCGATTTTGTTGCTGGTGGTGGCCGGTTTTATCGTCCTGATTGCCTGCATCAATTTCATCAACCTCTCCACTGCCCGATCCATGACGCGTTCCCGCGAGGTCGGGATGCGGAAAGTACTCGGGGCTCTGAAGCAGCAACTGGTGTTTCAGTTCTGGGGAGAAGCGTTTATCCTGTGCCTGATTGCGCTGGGGCTGGGTAGTCTGTTGGCCCTGTCCATGCTGAGCCAGTTTAACGCCATTTTCCGCAGCAAAACATCCTTCGGTGATTTGTTTACGCCCGGGATGACGCTCACCATGCTGGCGGTTTTTCTGCTTATTACGTTCGTTGCGGGCGGTTATCCGGCTTTGTTTGTTTCCCGGCTGGGTACAATTCAGGTCCTGAAAGGCAAGGTTTCGCTGGGCAAAACCGGTACGGTACGGAACGCGCTGCTCATTGTGCAGTTTGCGATTGCCACGTTTTTGATGGGCTGCACGATGATTGCCTGGCAACAGGTTTCCTTTCTGCGGAACATGCCGCTGGGCTACAACGAAAGCCAGGTGATTAGTATTCCCGTGGGCGACCGGGTCAACGGTCGGCAGGCGCTGAGTTTGTTTCGGGATAAATTGGTTCAGCAGCCTAACGTGCTGAGTGTTACGGGTGCTTACAAAAACTTTGGTCGTGGGCTGGACGGTTCGACCTACACCTCGAT
Source organism: Larkinella bovis (assembly GCF_042655385.1). Taxonomy (NCBI): domain Bacteria; kingdom Pseudomonadati; phylum Bacteroidota; class Cytophagia; order Cytophagales; family Spirosomataceae; genus Larkinella; species Larkinella bovis. Next base: position 436,525 of record NZ_JBHSMA010000003.1, read on the forward strand.
TGTCGGTTTTGATCACAAAAGCCGTACGGTTCGGTCGCACTGGCAGCCGGTTGATTACGATTACCTGAAAACCCTCGATATCAAGCTCCTGGCCGGACGCGATTTTTCCCGGCAGTACGCCACCGATACGCTGACCAGTCTGATCATTAACGAGACGATGGCGAAACAACTGGGCGAGAAAAACCCGGTCGGAACCCTGCTGAACGTGAATGATGGCGAACCGCCGATGCAGGTCATTGGGGTTGTCAAAGATTATCACCACGAATCGCTGAAGAAAACGATCCAGCCCAATAGCCTGCTGATCAGCCATGACTGGCCGATTCTGTATATTCTGGTCAAAGTTGCCCCGGACAACATGCCGGCCACGATGGCTACGCTGAAAAAAGCCTGGGAAGAAGTCGCGCCGAAATCGGAGTTTCACGGCAGCTTCCTGGATGAAAATACCGACCGGCAATACCAGGCGGAAGAGCGGATGTCGAAGATGTTCATCAGTGCCGCCAGCATCGCCATCCTGCTTTCGTGCATGGGCCTGTTCGCCATTGCGGTGATGGTAATGGCGCAACGGACCAAGGAAATTGGTGTTCGGAAAGTGCTGGGTGCCAGCGTGGGCAGCATTGTTGCGCTGCTTTCGCAGGATTTTCTGAAGCTGGTGCTGGTGGCCATCGCTCTGGCGACGCCGGTTGCCTGGTGGATGATGTCGCAATGGCTGGAAGAATACGCTTTCAAGATCACGATTGAATGGTGGATTTTCGCCCTGGCGGGTTTGCTGGCGGTTTTGATCGCTTTTGTGACGGTTAGTTTTCAAAGTATCAAAACCGCCCTGATGAATCCCGTGCGCTCGCTGCGCTCGGAATAATCTAAGAATTATGAGGTAAGAGGTATGAATGGCAGCGCAACTCATACCTCTTACCTCTTAACTCATACCTGGTAAATGATTCGCAATTACTTCAAAACCGCCTGGCGCGGTCTGCTCAACAATAAAGGGTACTCCGTTATCAACATTGGAGGGCTGGCGATGGCGCTCGGAATTGGAATCCTGCTGCTTTGGTGGGTCAAGGATGAACTGAGCTTCGACCGGTTTCACCAGCATAGCGACCAGATTTACCGCGTCAATGGGGGCCTGGGGTCGGGTGAATCGGAGCAGTTTTATGGTCATATTGTAGCTCCAGTGGCTGCGTATGCCCGGCAGCAGATGCCGAATGTGGCCGATGCCGTCCGGATTGCGGATAATTACGATATGTCGCCTTTCAAGGTGAACGACAAAACTCTGGTCGAAGAAAAAGCCGCTTACGTTGATCCGAACTTTTTCACCTTTTTTGATTTCGAATGGGTGACCGGCAACCGGAAACAGCCGTTCCCCGATCTGCAATCGGTGGTGCTGACGGAGTCGGCGGCTGTTAAATACTTCGGGCAGACCAACGTGGTCGGGAAGGTGCTCTATTCCGTACCGAAGAAACAGAATTACGTGGTCAGCGGTATTCTTCGCGATTTTCCGGATAACTCCAGTATCAAGAGTAATATGCTCTTTCCGCTGGAAATTGTCGCCAAAAATTACCAGCCGAATGATTACTGGCAATCGATGGATTCGGACTGGGGCAACTGGTATGCCAAAACGTTTTTTCGCATCGACCCCCGGGCCGATTTAACCAAAATTGCGAAAACCCTGACCGATGTTCACCACGCCCGGAATAAATACGATCAATCGACCATTTACCGGCTTCAACCCCTGCATGATATTCACCTCTACCGCCCGGACGGTACGCCCGGCGCGATGCAGGAGGTGAAAATGATGGGCATCGTCGCGCTGGTTCTGCTGGCGATCGGTTGTATCAATTACGTGAACCTGGCCACGGCGCGGGCTACGCAGCGGGCCAAAGAAGTCAGCGTGCGGAAAGTGGTCGGGGCCGGGCGCGAGCACCTGATCGGACAGTTTCTGGCCGAATCGCTCCTGATCTTTGTTATTGCGCTGGTGCTGGCGATCGGTTTAATCAAAGGGGTGGAATCCACCTACCAGGAACTGACGGGCAAAACCCAGCCCTTTTCGCTGGCCGACCCGCAGGTCTGGCTCGTGTTGGTCGGTGCCCTCCTGTTTACCCTGATCGTTGCAGGCCTTTACCCGGCGCTGGTGCTGTCGTCGTTTGAACCGTTAAAAATTCTGCGCGGTAAGCTGACGACGGGCGGGCGAGGGGTAACCTTCCGGCAAACACTGGTCATTGCCCAGTTTGCATTTTCAACGGCTTTGATTGTGGGGACCTTTATCATCGGCAACCAGCTGCGGTTTATGCGCGAGCAAAACCTGGGCTATGACCGCGAAAATACCTTCGCTTTCTGGCTGACGGAGGAAATGTCGAAGCACTACGATGCTATAAAAGCCGAACTGTCGCGGGAACCGGGCATCCGCCATGTAACTGCTTCCGACGGCAACCTGATGAGTCTCGGGAACTCGACCGGCGATACCGACTGGGAGGGCAAGCCTAAAGACCGTATGTTTATTATAACGCGGATGCGGGTCGAGAAAGATTTTATCCCCTCGTTCGGGCTGAAACTGGCCTACGGCGAAAACTTTACGGGGTCCGTAGCGGACTCGATGCACGTTATCCTAAACGAAACGGCGGTCAAAAAGGCGGGCATCAACAACCCGATTGGCAAATGGTTTACGCTGGGCCAAACGAAAGGCATCATTATCGGCGTCGTAAAGGACTTCCATTTTGCTTCCCTGCGCCAGAAAGTAGAGCCGGCGGTTTTTTACTACCGCACCAGCACCAACTTTAGCCGCATTTACATCAAAACAACGGGTCGGGATGCGCCCCAGGCGATTGCAGCCGCCGAAAAACGTTGGAAACAGTACAGTCCGGATTATCCGTTCGAATACCAGTTTATGGACGTGCAGTACAACGAAATGTACAAATCCGAACAGCGAACGGGGCAGCTGTTCCGCTTTTTTGCGGGAATTGCCATCCTGGTTTCGTGCCTGGGGTTGTTTGGTCTGGCAACATTCACGGCCCAGCAACGGACGAAGGAAATCGGAATCCGGAAAGTATTGGGCGCATCGGTGACGGGAATCGTCGCGTTGTTGTCGCAGGATTTTCTGAAACTGGTGCTGATCAGCATTCTGATTGCTATCCCGGTGGCCTGGTGGACGATGAGCGAGTGGCTGAAAGAATTTGCGTATAAAATTGAGCTGGAATGGTGGGTATTTGCACTGGCCGGTTTGCTGGCCATCGTCATTGCACTGCTGACGGTTTCCTTCCAGTCGGTTCGGGCCGCGCTCATGAATCCGGTGAAGAGTTTAAAAACGGAGTAAGGTTGCAGGCCGGTGGCCTGCACCTACTTCCAACCCCATACGATGATGCTGACGAACTATTTGAAAATTGCCGTTCGGAATCTGCTGAGAAGTAAGTCGTTCTCGGCGATCAATATTCTCGGCTTATCGGTCGGGATGACCTGCTGCCTGCTGTTGCTGCTGTATATCCGCAGTGAGTTATCGTTTGATAAACACCAGGAACACGCGGATAAGCTGTATCTGGTCGGGCAGGAGCTGATCATTGGCGGAAAAGACATGGGACCCGGTAACGAACAAAGCAGCAGTGCTTCGGCCCCTTTTGCGTATGCCCTGAAGTCGGAATTTCCGGAGATTGAACAGGCAACCCGGCTCTACGTCAATATCTTCGACGAAAAAGCCCTGTTGCAGGTTCGGCAGGATGGCAAAGCGGTGAAGTCGTTTTACGAAACCGGGGGCTATCAGGTCGATTCAACGTTTTTTGAACTGTTTTCGTACCAGTTTATCGAAGGCAATCCCCGCACAGCCTTAACCGATCGGAATGCCGTGGTGTTGTCGGAAGGCGTGGCGCAGAAACTTTTCGGCAACGCGCCAGCCCTGAACCGGTTGGTCCGGATCAACGGAAGCACCGGCAACGGCGAAGATTTTAAAGTGACTGGCGTTTACCGCGACGAAACCGCCCGCTCCCACATTGATGCCCGGTTTTTGGTGCCTATGGGTGCGGGTTGGGTGGGCAGTTACCTGCGGGAAGCGACACTTGATTTCTGCTGCAACAACCTGTTCAGTACCTACCTGAAATTACGGCCCGGAGCCGATGTAAAGGCGCTGGAAGCGAAACTGCCTGCGTTCATGGAAAAATACGCGCGGGGCGATTTGAAAGCAGCCGGTTTTGACAAGAAACTCTTTTTGGTGGCGGTGCCGGACCTGCACCTCTACAGTGCGTTCAAGCGCACCATTACACCCACCAATTCCCGTACCTACCTCTACATGCTGGGTTCTATTGCGGTTTTTACACTCTTGATCGCCTGCATCAATTTCATGAATCTCTCCACGGCCCGCTCGGCCAAACGGGCGGCTGAGGTCGGCATCCGGAAGGTGATGGGGGCCGAACGGGGTTCACTGATCGGGCAGTTTCTGGGCGAATCGCTGGTGTTGTCGTTGCTGGCACTGGGCATTGCGCTGGGGCTGGTTGCGTTGCTGCTGCCGGTCTTCAATGCGGTTGCCAGCAAATCACTGACGGTTTCTGAACTGTTTGAACCGCAAATTGCCCTGACATTTCTGGGGCTGGCTTTGCTGACGGGTTTGGTTGCGGGCAGCTACCCGGCTTTTTTCCTGTCGCTGTTCAACCCGGTTCAGGTGCTGAAGGGCGGGGCCACGAGCGGTACGGTTTCCAACGGGTTGTCGGCGGTAGTGCTGCGCCGGGGGCTGGTTGTTTTTCAGTTTGTCATTTCGATCGGACTGATTCTGGCCACGTTTGTCATTCAGGAGCAGATGCGGTTTGTGCAGAATAAGTCGCTGGGGTTCACGCAGGATCAGCAAATTGTCATTCCGTTGCGGAATAGCGAAGCGCGGACGGTTTATGCGCCCTTCCGCGAGGAAATTCTCCGCAATAATCAGGTGGTGTCTGCCGCTGGAACGCAATATTACCCCGGCATCAGCAATCCCACCGATTTTGGCTTGTATTTACCCGAACAAGGGGTGGGAAGAAGCCACAATACCAAAACCAACTGGGTGGATTTTGATTATCTCCAGACGATGGGGTTTGAACTCAAAACCGGGCGGCTGTTTTCGCGGCAGTTTCCGGGCGATACCAACAACCGGCTTATTGTCAATGAAGCAATGTTGCGGAAATTCGAGATTCCGCTGCAAAAAGCGGTGGGGCAACGGTTGAATTTTGACTGGCAGGGCCAAACCCATCAGTACGAAATTGTGGGCGTTCTGAAGGATTTCCATTTTGAGAATCTGCACCAGGCCATCGAACCCTACGCCTTTCTGCTCAGTAGCCGACCGAATTACAACTACATGATCGTTCACGTCAATACCGACGAGATGACGAATGTGATCGGTTTTCTGGAACAGAAGTGGAAAAGCCTGCGCCCCGACGATCCGTTTGAGTACACGTTCCTGAACGAAGATTTTCAGAAGAACTACCAGGCCGAAGCCCGCACTTCGCAGCTGGTCTCCTACTTCACGGCCATATCCATCCTGATTTCGTGTCTGGGCCTGTTCGGGCTGGCGGCCTTTGCGGCCCAGCAGCGGACGAAAGAAATTGGCGTGCGGAAAGTGCTGGGGGCGTCGGTAACCAATATTGTTCTGATGCTTTCCAACGATTTCCTGAAACTGGTTCTGCTGGCGATCCTGATCGCGTCGCCGATTGCGTGGTGGGTCATGAATCAGTGGTTGCAGGATTTCGCCTATAAAATTTCCATTCCGTGGTGGATTTTCGCCGTGTCAGGCGGTTTAGCCTTGCTGATCGCTTTTGTGACGGTTAGTTTTCAAAGCATCAAAGCCGCGTTGATGAATCCGGTAAAAAGTTTAAAAACGGAGTAGGGTGAAGCGAAGAGGCTCAACCTTTATTCCTTTACTACTTCTCCAATGGTACGCAATTATCTGAAAATCGCCTGGCGGAATCTGGTTAAACACCCGACCACCACGAGCATTCACCTGATCGGGTTGACGCTCGGGCTGACCACCTGCCTGCTCATTCTGCTGTTCATCCGGAACGAATGGGGCTATGATCGAGGTCTGAAACTGGGCGACCGGATGTACCGCGTCAACCTCATTCGGACGACGGGCGCGGAGGTTGAAAAATCAGGCATTACGCCCTATCCGCTGGCCCCCGCAATGCGAACCGACTTCGCCGACTGGCAAAAAATAACCCGTATTCATGCCGACCGCGATATGTCCGTGATGGTGTCGCCCCAGAAAATTCTGAAGGAAGATAACGTCGTTTTTGCGGAACCCGACTTTCTCGACCTGTTTGAATTTGAGATGCTGGAAGGCAACGGGAAACAGATTCTCGCCGAACCCAATCAGGTGATTCTGACGCAGAAAACCGCCCAAAAATATTTCGGCTCGGCTTCGCCCATCGGCAAAACCCTGCGCCTGAACAACACGTTGAAGGTTCAGGTAGCCGGTGTGATGCGCGATGCGCCCGTACAAACCAATTTTCCGGTCACGATGCTGGTGTCTTTTCTGTCGATGAAGAACTACTTTGTGTTCGGCATCGATCAGTGGGGACTTCGTTCCGGCGGTAGTGTGTATGCGGTTTTACCCGAAGGCAAATCGCCGGACGATTACGCGGCCCGACTTCGGCAGGCCGAGAAAAAATACTTCTCCACCCGCGACGGCGAAACCAGCACGTTCGTACTGCAATCCTTGCACGATATTCACTTCAATCCTGAGTATGAAGGCACCATCCTGGCTCCGGCCATCTCCCCGACGTATCTCTACGTGTTCGGAGCCGTTGGTTTGTTCGTGCTGCTGATTGCCTGCGTTAATTTCATCAACATGTCGACCGCCCGGGCCATGACGCGGGCGAAGGAAGTGGGCGTTCGGAAGGTGATCGGGGCTACACAGGGGCAGTTGGTCTGGCAGTTTCTGAGCGAAGCTCTGTGGCTGACGGGCCTTTCGGCGCTGCTGTCGTTGCTGCTGACGCAGGGCATGTTACCGGTCGTCAACGATTTTATGCAGAAACAAATCGCCGTGGAGTGGATGCAAACCGGCAGCCTTCTGGTGGTTCTGGCGGTGTTTACGGCCTTATTGGCAGGGCTGTATCCGGCTTTTTTCCTGTCGCGTTTCCGGCCCATTCGCGCGCTGAAAACCGCATCGGAACCGGGCCGCGTTCGGTCGGGCCGTGTCTGGTTGCGGCAGGGTCTGGTCGTTTTTCAGTTTTCCATCTCCCTGATTCTGGCGGTGGGTGTTCTGATTATTTACCGGCAAATGAATTATTTCCGGCAGAAAGACCTCGGTTTCAGCCGCGAAGCCCTCGTTACGATCGGTATTCCGGATTCGAAGAAAATGGCGGTTTTGGGGCAGTCGCTGCGGCAGGTTCCGGGGGTCGAACAGCTTTCGTTTGCGCTGGGCGCACCGACTTCACCCAACAATTTCGGGACCGATATGCGGCCCGATCCCGCCAACCCGGCCAAAAAAATATCGATTTCGCTGAAGCTGGGCGACGCCGACTACCTGAAAACGTACGGTTTGAAACTGCTTGCGGGGCGGTTTCTCGAACACCACGATACGCTGGCCATTTCCGGTACTATTCCGGAAGAAAAGCGCCGGTATGCTTTTGTCATCAACGAAAATACCGTGAAGGCGTTGGGGTATGCCAAACCGGAGCAGGCGCTGGGCCGCCGGATTCGCGTTGGGATCAATGACATCGACGCTGAAATCATCGGGGTTGTCAAGGACTTTCACACCAGTTCACTCCACAAACCGATCGAACCGATGGTGTTCATGAACCTGCCGCAGTTTTATTATTCCGTGGGCATCAAGTTGCGGACGAGCCATTACGCGGCTACCCTGGCGGCTCTCGAAAAAAACTGGAAAGCCATTTACCCGGACGGCTTGTTCGAAGCCAAATTTCTCGACGAAAGCTTGCAGGAACTCTACGAAGACGAGCAGCGGCAGTTTTCGCTCCTGCGCGTGTTTGCCGGTGTTGCGCTGGTCATCTGCTGCCTGGGTTTGTGGGGGCTGGCTACCTTCACCATCGAACGACGGACGAAGGAAATCGGGGTGCGGAAAGTGCTGGGGGCATCGGTGACGGGTATTGTGGCGCTGATTTCCAGGGATTTTCTGAAGCTGGTCTTGCTGGCGCTGCTCCTTGCCACACCGGTTGCCTGGTATGCGATGGATCGCTGGCTGAACGAATTCAGTTACCGCATCGATGTAGAGTGGTGGGTGTTTGCGCTGGTGGGAGCCGCAGCGGTTTTAATTGCTTTCCTGACGGTTTCGTTCCAGAGTATCAAGGCCGCCCTGATGAATCCGGTTACCTCACTGCGTTCGGAATGATGAGTTAAGAGTGATGAATTATGAGTGATGAATGATGACAGAGTGCCCGGCGGCTGGCTGACGTATAATTCATCACGCTTGACTAAAAAAGGTTATGCTAAAAAACTACTGGAAAATAACCGTTCGGGCGCTGTTCAAAAACAAGGTTTACAGCCTGACCAACATCGTGGGCCTTAGCGTGGGGCTGGCAACCTGTGGTCTGATTGCACTGTACATTTTCAACGAATGGCGGGTGGACCGGTTTCACGAAAAGGGGCATCGTATTTACCGGGTGGTAACCAATACCGTCACCAAAGGCGAAACCGAACGGGCAGCCAATACCGTTGGGCGGCCGCTGACGCAAGCCATCCGGCAGGAGGTTCCTGACGTTGAAGCGGTGGTACCGATTCATTGGGCGAACTTCCCGATCAAACATAACAACCGGTATTTCTACGACCGGGAGTTGTATGTGGGGGAGGATTTCCTGACCACGTTTACGTTTCCGCTGCTCGAAGGGGACCCGAAAACCGCCCTGCGCGAACCGTATACCTTAGTGTTGACAGAGAGCACGGCCCGGAAGTATTTCGGCGACGGCCCGGCACTTGGTAAAACCTTGATGCTGAGCGACACCCTTCCGTTTAAAGTCACGGGCGTTCTGGCCGAACCGCAGCCTTCCCACCTTTCCTTTCAGCTACTGCTGTCGATGCCGACATTCTATGCGGTTGGCAATACGTCCGAAGGGCAATGGTTTACCTGGGATGAATTCTGTTATGTGTTGCTTCCCGAAAAGGCCAATCGGGCCGTAGCTGAACAGAAAATTTCGGCCCTGCCGATGAAATACAATGCGGAAGAATACCGCAATAATGGTATTTATATAACGCAATCGCTGGAAGCCATGCCCTCGATTTACCTCCATTCGACCGGGATTCCGGACCCGGGTGGGGCTAATCGCGCAACCGGTAGTGCGAAACAGCTGCAATGGCTGGGGGCAATCGGTTTATTTCTCCTGTTGCTGGCGATCATCAACTTCGTGAACCTGACCACGGCCCATCAGGGCGAACGGGCGAAAGAGGTGGGGGTTCGAAAAGCCATTGGAGCGGGCTATATGGCCTTGGTGTTTCAATTTCTCGGCGAGTCGATCCTGCTGGCGTTTCTGGCCGGAGTGCTGGCGGTGGTCCTGCTGCTGGGGACCTTACCCATTCTGAATGAATTTACGGGAAAGACCATTCCGCTGTCTATGCTGATCCAACCCGGTACGGTTTTGATCGGCGTCGGTTTTTTATTTTTGACGGGCCTGCTGGCGGGCTGGTATCCGGCCTTACTGCTGGCGCGTTTCCGTCCGGTCGATACCATGAAGGGACAGGTTGTCACGACCAAAGGGGCTGGATTGCGTCGCGGACTGGTGGTTTTTCAATTCGGTATCTCGCTGGTCCTCATTATCAGTACACTGGTAGTAGTCCGGCAATTGCGGTTTATGCAAAGCCAGAGCCTGGGATTTAATAAAGAACGGGTGCTGACGGTGGAATTGCGCAAATTGCCACGGCTGGATTTTATTCAGAACTACGAAAGCCTGAAGCAGCAGGTGGCGGCTCTGCCCAGTGTCAAGTCCGTATCGGGGGTATCGGCCTTGCCGGGGCGCGATGGCTGGAACGGCCAGATCGTTTATCCTGAAGGTCGTCCGCGTGAGCAACCCCTGTCGATGGAAGTGATCCCGGTTGATCATGATTATGTCAAAACGCTGGGGCTGACGATTCGCAGCGGGCGCGACTATTCCAAACGCTTTTCGACGGATGCGGGGCACGGTGTGCTGCTCAACGAAGCCGCCTGCCAAGCGATTGGCTGGAAACCCGACGAAGCGATTGGCAAACGGATCCAGTCGGCGGGACTCGACGATGGTCGGGTGGTGGGTGTTATAGCCGACTTTCACCAGCACGGTTTACAGCAAAAAATAAAACCGGTTCTGACGTTTATCACACCGGCTTATACGTACCGGTATTTATCGCTCCGGCTGGGCGCAGGCGACATACGCACGTCCGTTGCGGAGGTTGAACGGTTCTGGCAAAAGCGGTTTCCCGGCTATGATTTCGACTATTATTTTCTGGATGAAGATTTTAACCGGCAATACAAAACCGAGCAACAACTGTCGGCTCTGTTTGGCGTGTTTGCCGGATTAGCCATTTTCATCGCTTGCTTGGGTTTGTTCGCGCTAACCAAGTTCACCGCCGAAAAGCGGACCAAAGAGATTGGCGTCCGAAAAGTGCTGGGTGCCAGCGTGGGCAGCATTGTTGCACTGCTTTCCAAAGATTTTCTGAAACTAGTGATCCTTTCCATCCTGATCGCATCGCCGGTGGCGTGGTATGTAATGACTGGCTGGCTACAGGATTTTGCCTACAAAATTGACCTGGGTTGGTCGGTATTTGCCATTGCAGGGCTCGGTGCGGTGGTGATGGCCTTTATCACGGTCAGTTTTCAAAGCATCAAAGCCGCGTTGATGAATCCGGTGCGCTCACTGCGTTCGGAGTGAAAAATTCTACATTCTTAACTCCTACCTCTTCATTCCCAAGCAATATGCTACGAAATTACGTCAAAATCGCCTTTCGGAATCTGTGGAGAAATAAGGTTTTTTCCGGGATCAATGTGTTTGGACTGGCCGTCGGGCTGGCGTCCTGCCTGTTGCTGTTTCTGTATATTTCGCACGAGTTGAGCTACGATGCCTTTCACCGGAATGCCGATCGGACGGTGCGGGTGGTGATGGAATACAGCATGGAAGGCGTCGTCAACCGGGTGCAGCAAACCGGAACGAAGGTGGCACCGGAGTTTGGGCGGCAGTTTCCGGAAGTGGAAGCTGGCGTTCGGCTGGAAAACCGTCAGTCGGTCGTTAGCTACGCCGATCGGCAGTTCAACGAAAAGCGGGTTGTTTACGCCGATTCGGCTTTGTTTGCGGTTTTTTCGTTTCAGTTAAAGCAGGGAAATCCCAAAACCGCCCTGGCGGGTCCCAATTTGGTGGTATTGTCGGAATCGTCAGCAAAGAAGTATTTCGGTAACGAAAATCCCGTTGGAAAAACCGTACGGATCAACGCCGGTGGGGGCAACAAGGAATACGCTATAACCGGTGTGGTGCAGGATTGTCCGACCAATTCCCAAATCAAATACGATTTGCTGGCGTCCTTTAGCAGTCTTTCGGCGTCGAAAACGGAACAGTGGTTTACGGCCAATTACGCCACCTATTTGTTACTGCGAACACCGGAGTCGATCACCAATTTACAAGCCAAGATTCCGGGTTTTATGAGAACCCAGTTCAGTGCCGAAGAAATGACGGGGAGCAACTACCTGACGTATTTGCTGGAACCGTTGCGGAAAGTCCACCTGTATTCGGAGGTCGAAGGCAATTTCGAACCCAATGGCGACCTGGTTTACCTCTACATTTTTGGGTCGGTGGCACTCCTGATTCTGGTCATTGCCTGTGTCAATTACATCAACCTGGCAACCTCGCGGGCGGTGGAACGGGCGCAGGAAGTGGGCGTTCGGAAAGTGATGGGCGCCCAGCGTGCGCAGTTGTTCGGGCAATTCATTGGTGAATCGCTCATCGTCACGTTTACCGCTTTGGGGCTGGGCCTGTTGCTGGTTTACCTGAGTCTGCCGTTTTTCAATGAACTATCAGACCGGTCTTTCTCCTTTGACGCCCTGCTGACATCCCGGAATCTGTTGCTGCTACTCGGTATCAGTCTGGTCGTGAGCTTTGTTGCGGGTGGTTATCCGGCCTTGGTGCTGGCCCGGTTTGAGCCGGTTCGCGTGTTGAAAGGTCACCTGAAAACCGCCGGAGCCGGGCAGTTCCGTCGGACGCTGATTGTGTTCCAGTTTGCCATTACGGCCTTTTTGATTGTCTGTACGCTCCTGGTTCGTAATCAGTTGGCTTATATTCAGGAGAAAAAGCTGGGCTACGACAAAGAGCATGTGCTGGTGTTGCCCGCCGATCGGCAGGTGAACGAGAAGATCCGGACGCTGAAATCCGAATTCAAACGGAACGCGAATGTCCGGCAGGTAGCCCGGGCGTACGAATCACCGGTTTTTATCAACGGCGGCTACTCCATGCGCCGGTCGGATCAGGCCGAAGAAAAATACAAATCGGTGACGGCTTTGCCGGTCGATGACGATTTCGTCAAAACGCTGGGGCTGCGGATTGTGGCGGGTCGCGATTTGACGCCCAACGATCTGGAACGGGCCACGGTTCCCGGCCGCGACAGCCTGCTCCATTTCCATTTCATCCTGAACGAGTCGGCGGTGAAGGAAATGGGGTGGCTATCGCCCCAGGAAGCGATTGGTAAAAAAATGGATATGGGGGAGGGGCGTTCGGGTGAAGTGGGCACGGTGGTTGAAGACTTCCATTTTGCGTCCATGAAACAGAAAATCAGTCCGTTAGTGCTGTTTCCGGAAGAGGGTGGAAATGTTCTTTTTGTGAAACTATCGGGCAATCAGTTGCCCACAACCCTTCAATTTCTGGAAGAAAAGTGGAAGACCCTTGTGCCCTCACGGCCGTTTGAGTACGAGTTTCTGGATGAAGAATTCACCAAACTGTATTCCGCCGAAACCCGTACGGGAAAAATCTTTACGGTTTTTGCGGCTTTGTCCATTCTGCTAGCCTGTCTGGGACTGTTTGGTTTGTCGGCGTATACAACCGCGCAACGCACGAAAGAAATCGGGATTCGCAAGGTGCTGGGCGCGTCGGTGTCCACCATCGTATTGTTGCTGGCGAAGGACTTCCTGAAGCTGGTGCTGATTGCCATTGTGCTGGCGTCACCGCTGGCGTGGTGGGCCATGAACCGGTGGTTGCAGGATTTTGCCTACCGCATCGATGTGGCGTGGTGGGTGTTTGTAGTCGCCGGCGTTCTTGCCCTTGGCATCGCCTTCCTGACGGTTTCGTTCCAGAGCATCAGAGCCGCTGTGATGAATCCGGTGAAAAGTTTGCGGAATGAGTAACAGCAGTTCAGCTATAAAACCGGTCTTCGCTCCACTGTAACGGATTATTAAGAATATACGCCTGAATCCGCAAAAAGGAATCATCCGTTCGGACGATGTGATCATGGAAACGGGATTGCCAGGCGAAATGATCCGTAAAGACGCGATTAATCGCGTCTTTACATTGGCGGATTTCAAACGTCGTCCGGCCTTTGTACCACCGGATGATTCGGGACAGATTTTCGTGTAGCATCGGATTTTTGCCGCCCGTTATACCGCCGATGGGATGATCCGAACTGGCGCCCGGATTCGCCTGGGCAGAGACAGAGACGCGATGAATCGCGTCTGTACTGGGGTTGTTATTGATGTAGAGCAATCCGTGCATGTGATTGGGCATGATGACGAATGCATCCAGAATAACATAGGGAAACTGGTCGGGAATTCGCTGCCAAATTTCAGCCGCGATCATTCCGGCCGCATTTAACTGCATTTCGCCATTCTGCACTTTACCAAAAAAGGGATGCCGGTCGTGCGTGCAGATCGTCACAAAATAAGCCCCATTCGTTCCATAATCCCACGATTGCAGCCGAGCCGATGGGATTCTATATTTATGTTTGTACAAGTTATTCATATTTCCCAAACGTAGAGATGCGATTCATCGCGTCTCTTCATCCATAATAATTTCATTGATTGAAGTGTGATTGTGGAGACGCGGTTGTGGAGACGCGATTGTACAGACGCGGTTGTGGAGACGCGATGAATCGCATCTCTACGCAATTGATAATAAAATTGGATAATCATAGTATTTATTGGTATTATCTTGTAAATAGGGTCATTGTTTATTTCAATAATCCTAAACCTGATAACCGTATGTGTCAAAACCACGGCGTTGCGTACATCAAACCCGGTTTGGTGGAAGTCCAATCCATCGAATACCCGAAACTGGCGCTCGGCGATCGTCAGTGCCACCACGGCGTCATTTTGCAAATCGTTTCCACCAACATCTGCGGCAGCGATCAGCATATGGTGCGGGGGCGAACCACGGCTCCGGCCGGTCTGGTGCTGGGCCACGAAATCACCGGACTGGTGATCGAAGCCGGACGCGATGTGGAATTTATCAAAGCGGGTGACCTGGTGTCGGTGCCGTTCAATATTGCCTGTGGCCGCTGCCGGAACTGCAAAGCCGGACAAACCGGTATCTGCCTGAATGTCAATCCGGCCCGGCCCGGCGCGGCTTATGGCTACGTCGATATGGGCGGCTGGGTCGGTGGGCAGGCCGAATACGTGATGGTGCCGTATGCCGATTTTAACCTGCTGAAATTCCCGGACAAAGACCAGGCGATAGCCAAAATCCGGGACCTGACGCTTCTCTCCGATATTTTCCCGACGGGCTACCACGGTGCGGTTTCGGCGGGCGTAGGGCCGGGGTCTATTGTCTACGTGGCTGGCGCTGGACCCGTCGGGCTGGCCTGCGCGGCTTCCTGTCATTTGCTGGGGGCCGCCGTCGTTATTGTCGGCGATATGATTCCGGAGCGGCTGGAACAGGCCAAAAGCTTTGGCTGTGAAATTGTCGATTTGCGGAAAGATACGCCCCTGGCGGATCAGATTGCGGCCATTGTTGGCGTGCCGGAAGTTGATTGCGCCGTCGATTGTGTCGGTTTCGAAGCCCGCGGCCACGGTTCGGAAGCCGGGGTGGAACACCCGGCTACGGTTCTGAATGCGATCATGAGTGTTACCCGGGCCGGGGGGGCGCTGGGCATTCCGGGACTCTACGTAACGGGCGATCCCGGTGCAAAAGACGACGCGGCCAAGGAAGGAAGTCTGAGCATTCGGATCGGTTTAGGCTGGGCCAAATCGCACTCGTTCTACACGGGCCAGTGTCCGGTGATGAAATACCACCGGCAGTTGATGAACGCCATTCTGTACGACAAAATCCAGATTGCCAAAGCCGTGAATGTGGAAGTGATCAGCCTGGACAAAGCACCCCAGGGCTACCAGGATTTTGATAAAGGTGCCGCCAAGAAATTCGTAATCGATCCACACGGCATGATTCCGAATTAAGGCGTTTCTGCGGTTATTTGAACCGCCGTGAATAACCTGTCCGTAAATGTACGCAAGACGTCCGTTTACGGACATTTTATTTTATTTTATTTGTGTATAAAATTGATATACAATGAGTTAAAAATCTGGTATGTCGTTTGGTCGGGCTACTCTGTTACGTGCCTTTGTACCCTGATCGAGCCGATATATGCTGCGGACTTACTTCAAAATAGCGTTCCGGAACCTTGCTAAAAATAAGGTTTTCTCGCTGATCAACATTCTGGGGCTGGCGGTTGGGATGGCCGTTGCGATGATGATCGGGCTATGGATCTACGACGAGTTGTCCTTCAACAAATTCCACCGGAATTACGACCGGTTGGCGCAGTTGTACATCAACCAGACGTTCAACGGAACAACGGGCACCGGCCGGGCGGTTTCTATCCCATCGGCCACCGAAATCAAAACCAAATACGCGCCCAATTTCAAATACGCGTCCCTGGCGTCCTGGAATTTCGGGCATTTGCTGGTGGCTGGGGAAAAGAAGATCAGTAAAGAAGGCATGTTTGTCGAGCCGGTCTTTCCGAATATGCTTTCGCTGCACATGCTCCGCGGAAATTCGACCACGGCCCTGAACGAACCGCGCTCCATTGTGCTGTGCGAATCGCTGGCGAAGGCGCTCTTCGGTGAGGCCGATGCCCTGAACAAAACCGTTAAAATCGACGGCAAAAATAACCTCAGAGTAACGGGCGTTTTTGAAGATTTGCCCTTCAACTCCGATTTCTACGCAGTTAAATTCTACCTGCCCTGGAGCGATTACGTCGCCGATCAGGACTGGGTGAAACAATCACAGCAACAGTGGAGCAATCACTCCTTTCAGGCGTTTGTCCAGATCGCCGACCACGTGACGATGGAAGGAGTATCGGCTAAAATCCGGGATGTCGAGAAAAAACACACGTCGGCCAGCGAAAATCCCGAGTACTTCCTGCATCCGATGAGCCGCTGGCATTTGTATTCGGATTTTAAAAACGGTAAAAATAGTGGCGGAGGGATTCAGTTCGTCTGGTTATTCAGCATCATCGGCGTGTTTGTGCTGCTGCTGGCCTGCATCAATTTCATGAATCTCTCGACGGCCCGCTCCGAAAAACGGGCCAAGGAGGTTGGCATTCGTAAAGCTGTCGGATCCCAACGGCGGCAGTTGATCAGCCAGTTCCTGAGTGAGTCGATGCTGGTGGTGTTCTTCGCCCTGTTTCTGGCCCTTCTGCTGGTTTTGTTGTCACTCCCTACCTTTAATGAACTGGCGGGCAAGGAAGTGCGTCTGCCGTATGAGCACCCGGTTTTTTGGGGCCTGCTTCTTTCGTTTTCGTTGCTAACCGGTTTTTTGTCAGGCAGCTACCCGGCCTTTTACCTTTCGTCGTTCAATCCGCTGAAAGTGCTCAAAGGAACCTTCAAGGTAGGCCGCTGGGCGTCGCTGCCCCGCAAGGTGCTGGTGGTAGTGCAGTTTACGGTTTCCATTACACTTATTATTGGGACGATCATTGTTTTCCGGCAAATCCAGCACGCTAAAAACCGCCCCGTTGGCTATAACCGGGAGAGCCTGCTTCAGATTTCCATCAGCAGCACGATGGACGGTAAATACAATGCGCTGCGGGATGACCTGCTGAAATCGGGGGCGGTTTTTGAAATGAGCCAATCGTCGAGCCCCACCACCGGCGTCTGGTCGAACCAGATCGGTTTTGAGTGGGAAGGGAAAGATCCGCAATCGATTCCGTTGTTTGGCGTGGTAGCCTGCTCGCACGATTTTGGCAAAACCATTAGCTGGCAACTCAAGGAAGGCCGCGACTTTTCCCGCGATTATTCCACCGACAGCTCCGCGTTTATTCTGAACGAAGCCGCCGTCAAACTGACGGGTCTGAAAAACATCGTTGGGAAATACATTCGCTACAACAACAAACCGTGTCAGGTGGTGGGCGTGGTCAAAGACATGGTGATGGAGTCGCCGTATACGCCCATCAAACCAACCATTTTCATGGTGAATTACGGCTGGAGCAGTGTATTCAATGTCAAGTTGATGCCGAATAGGCCCGTTGAAGACGCTCTGAAAAAAGTGGAAGCGGTTTTCAAAAAATACGATCCCGACAGTCCGTTCGACTTCCTGTTTGCCGATGCTGAATACGATGCCAAATTCCGGACCGAAGAACGGGTCGGGAAACTGGCCCGGATTTTCGCTACGCTGGCCATTTTCATCAGTTGCCTGGGGCTGTTCGGGCTGGCGTCGTTCGTGGCCGAGCAACGCATTAAGGAAATTGGCGTCCGGAAAGTGCTGGGGGCGTCGGTGTTTAGTCTGTGGGGGCTGCTTTCGAAAGATTTCGTGCGGCTGGTTCTGATTTCGTTCCTGATTGCATCGCCGATTGCCTGGTATTTCCTGAGTGACTGGCTGTTGCAATACGAATACCGAACCGATATTTCCTGGTGGATCTTTGGCGCAGCCGGTTTGGGGGCGGCCCTGATTACGCTGGCAACCGTGAGTTTTCAGGCCATCAAAGCCGCCTTGATGAATCCGGTAAAATCCTTACGATCCGAATAACAACAACCACGATGCTACGAAACTACGTTAAAATTGCCTGGCGGAATTTGATGAAGAACAAGCTGTTCTCCTTCATCAACATTTTTGGTTTAGCCGTCGGGTTAACCTGCTGCCTGCTCATTGCCGCGTTTGTGGTGGATGAACTAAGTTATGATCGGTATCCGGCCAAATCCGCGCAGATGTACCGCGTTGGACTTCACTTAACCACCAACGGCGCCATAACTGACTTCCCGAACGTCGATGTGGCCGTCGGTCAGGGCATAAAAAATGCGTTTCCCGAAGTGGAATCCTCTACCCGGCTTTTCCGGTGGAGCCAGGCCTTTATCCGGTATAAAGAAACGCTGATCAAGGAAAAATCGATTGCCCTGGTCGATTCCAACTTCCTGGAAATATTCTCCATTCCGTTTCTGGAAGGTGACGCAAAAACCGCCTTGAAAGAACCGAATTCCGTGGTGATCACGAAAGAATTTGCCGACCGGTATTTTGGAAATGAGCCGGCTTTCGGCAAAACGTTGCGGTTTGGGCGTGGAGAAGAAAGCCGTAAGGTAACGGGCGTTATTGCCGGTGTGCCCAAAAACACGCACTTCCATTTTAACGTCTTTCTGAGTACCGCGGATTCAAAACATGCTCAGGGACAGACCTGGAGCAATGTCGGCTGTTTTACGTATCTGGTGCTCAAAAAAGGTGCGGATCCGCAGAAACTGGAAGCCAAATTGCCGCAGCTCGTGGCCGAACACGTGGTTCCGGAAGTGCAGCGCGACATGGGCATCAGTCTGGCCGAAGCCCGGAAATCCGTCGATACCTTCCGGTTTTTTCTGCAACCGCTGACGGACATTCACCTGCACTCCGCCACGAAGTACGAACTGGAGCCCAACGGTAACATCAACTACGTCTACATCTTCAGCGTTCTGGCGGTTTTTATCCTGCTGCTGGCCATTGTCAATTTTACCAACCTCGCCACGGCGGGGGCGGCCAAACGGTCCAAAGAAATCGGAATCCGGAAAGTCATGGGGTCGATCAAGGCCCAGCTCATGGGGCAATTTCTGCTGGAATCCGTCCTGATTTCGTTCCTGGCGCTGCTGCTTTCCGTGGGTTTTATGGCCCTGCTGTTGCCTTTCTTTAATGAACTGGCCGGAAAGCAAATCGAACTGGCTACCTTGTTGAACGCCCAAAGCCTCAGCGGTTTTCTGATTTTTGGCGTATTCGTCGGGGTTCTGGCGGGAATTTATCCGGCTTTTTTCCTGGCTTTTTACAGAATAACCGCCGTCCTGAAAGGCGGTTCGGTGCTGCAAACATCCCGGCGGGGCGGTTTGCGCAGCGGGTTGGTGGTGTTTCAATTCGCCATTTCCGGGGCGTTGATCATTGCCACCATCGTGTCGTACCAGCAGTTGAAATTCATGCAGAATAAAACGCAGGGCTTTGATAAAGAGCAGGTGCTGGTGATTCACGATACCTACCTGTTGGGGACGAACGAAACCGCTTTTAAAGACCAGTTGCGGCAGGATAACCGGGTGGTTCAGGCGAGTCTTTCGCGGAGCGTTCCGCTCGGCAACGAAAACATGGAAGGCACGCAGATTTACGGCAAAGACCCGGTGAAGAAAGAAAATACCAACGAGATTCAAGCCACGGTGTACCGCATCGACGATAGCTACCTGCCCACGCTGGGCATTCAGTTGCGACAGGGCCGAAATTTCTCCCGGGAGTTTTCCACCGATTCGGCGGCTGTGATCATCAACGAGGCCGTGGTCCGGGATCTGGGCTGGGGGCAAAGCAATCCAATTGGCAAAACCATTGTTCGGTCCGGGCGTCACGAATTTACGGTGATCGGCGTGGTGAAGGATTTTCATTATGCCTCGGCCCGGCAAAAAATTGCCCCACTGATGATGATTCTCGGTGGCAACTCCGGCGCTATTCAGGTGAAAGTAAAAGCGGATGATGTCGCAACGGTGGTGTCGGCTTTCAAAGCAAAATGGGAAGCGTTGAACCCGCCCGCACCGTTTACCTACACGTTTCTGGATGATCGGTTTGCGACTTTGTACGAAGCGGAACAGAAAACCGGTCGGCTCTTTACGGTTTTTGCCGGTATTTCGATTGTCATCGCCTGCCTGGGGTTGTTTGGGCTGGTGACGTTTACCGCCGAGCAGCGCACCAAGGAAATCGGTGTGCGGAAGGTGATGGGCGCCACCTCATCCAGCATCGTTATGTTGCTCTCGAAAGATTTTCTGAAACTGGTTTTCATGGCCGTTCTGATCGCTTTTCCGGTTGCGGGCTGGACCATGAACCGCTGGCTGGAAGATTTTGCTTACCGCATCGAGATTGCCTGGTGGGTATACGCTCTGGCGGCTTTGCTGGCGGTCGGTATTGCCCTGCTCACGGTTTCGTTCCAGTCGGTCAAAGCGTCGTTGATGAATCCGGTGAAGAGTTTAAAAAGTGAATAATGAATGAAGAGTTGCGGGAACTAACCGCCGATGCCGTTTCCCCTTCATTCATAACTCGTCGTTCATAACAGGTACCTCCATAATGCTACGCAACTATTTCAAAGTGGCCCTGCGCAATTTGCTGCGCAATCTGAGCTACTCGGTCATTAATCTGGTCGGGCTGGCGATCGGACTGGCGTGTTGTCTGAGCATTTACCTATTCGTACGGGACGAATTTCAGTATGACCGGTTTTTGCCGAAAGCTGACCGGATTTATCGGGTGGTGAACCAGCGGACGGCGGAAGGAAAGCAAAATCAGTTTGCCGTTACGCCCCCAGCCTATGGCCCGGCCCTGAAAACCAACTTTCCGGAGGTGGAGCAGATGGTCCGGTTGTTTACGGTGCAGAAGCCACTGGTAATCTATCAGGACAAGAAGTCCGCGGAGAGTGATATTATGCTGGCCGATTCCACGTTTTTCGACGTGTTTGATTTCCCGTTGCTCCGTGGTAACCCAAAAGAAGTGCTGCTGGGGATGAATACGCTCGTTATTTCCGAATCACTGGCCCGGAAGTTCTTCGGGAACGAAGATCCGGTCAATAAGCTGCTGACAATCGGTGGGCCCGGGGCCACTCCCTTTCGTGTGACGGGGGTGATGAAGGACCTGCCCGTACAGTCGCACCTGAAAGTGAATGCGGTGGGGTCGTTCAGCACCCTGAAACCACTGGTCGGTGCCGAGCGACTGGAAAGCTGGCGGTGGCAGCAATTCTACACCTACATTGTGTTGAGGTCGGGCACCGATGCCGCCCGGTTGCAGGCCAAATTACCGGATCTTCTGACCCGTTTCGCCAAACCCGAACTGGATAAAATCGGCCTGAGTTATCAAACCCGGTTGCAGGCCGTGACCGATATTCACCTACGCTCGTCGGAGCTGGAATACGACAATGCCCAGAAAGGGAATATCCGGTATGTTTATGCACTGATGCTTATTGCGGTATTTGCCCTGCTGATTGCCTGCTTCAACTTTATGAACCTTTCAACGGCCCGCTCGCTGACCCGCGCCAAGGAAGTTGGGTTGCGGAAAACCATCGGCGCCGGACGGCAGCAGTTAATGAAACAGTTTCTGGGCGAATCCTTCTTGTTGACGACGCTGGCGATGATGGTCGGGATTGCCATCACGGCGTTGCTGCTGCCGTATTTCAATAACTGGGTCAATAAGTCACTGTCGCTGATAGTGTTGTGGCAACCGCCCTTGCTGGCCGGTTTGGTGCTGGCTGTTCTGGTGGTTGCCGGTCTGGCGGGCTTGTATCCGGCTTTCTTTCTGTCGGGTTTTCAGCCCGTTCAGGTGCTGACCGGCCACCGGGTAGAGACGCCGAAACGGGGGGCGGTTTCCGTGCGCAAAACGCTGGTGGTGTTGCAATTCACGGCCTCGACGGTCCTGATCATTGGTACCGGGGTGGTGTTTTCGCAGCTTCGTTATATTCAGCAGAAAGACCTGGGGTTTGCCGACGAGCAGGTCATCGTGCTGCCGCTGCGAACGGACGCCATGCGCAAGGGATATGAGGCCCTGAAAACAGATTTGCTCCGAAACCCCAGTATTCGGGCGGCAACGGCCTGTTACGGTATTCCGGGCGGTACGTTTGCCGGAGACGGTATCCGGTTACCGGGCAAAACCGAAGAAACCGCTACGAACATGTTCATCATCGACCCCGACTATATCCCGACGATGGGGATGCAGCTGGTAGCCGGTCGCAATTTCTCGCGCGAGTTCGGAACCGACCTGAACGAAGCTTTTATCCTGAACGAAACCGCCGTTCGGGCGTTCGGCTTTGGGAGTCCACAACAGGCGTTGGGGCAGGTGCTGTCGTGGCCCAAGTGGGAGGCTGCCTATCCGGGCGATACGCTCAAGCGGGGGCGTGTTATTGGTGTGGTGAAGGATTTCAATTATAAATCATTGCATCAGAAGGTAGAACCGGTGGTTATGCATCAGTTTCCGGTGGCCTTTTCAAGTCTGGTGTTGCGGGTTCAGCCGACGAATCTGCCAACGGCCCTCGATTTTCTAAAGGAGAAATGGCGGACGCAGGCTCCCGACTGGCCGTTTGATTATCAGGTTGTTGATCAGGAATTTGCGCAGTTTTACCGCTCCGAGCAACTCTTCGGCAAGCTGTTCAGCCTGTTCACCACCCTGTCCATCCTTATTGCGGGGCTGGGTCTGTTTGGCCTGGCGACATTCATGGCGCAACAGCGGACGAAGGAAATCGGCGTTCGGAAAGTGCTGGGGGCGTCGGTGGCCAGCCTGGTCGTTTTGCTCTCGAAAGATTTTTTGAAGCTGGTCGTGATTGCCATCGGCCTGGCGTCGCCGTTGGCTTGGTATGCCATGAACAACTGGCTGGCCGATTTTGCCTACCGGATCGATCTCGAATGGTGGATGTTTGCGCTGGCTGCCCTGTTGGCGGTTGGCATTGCCCTGCTCACTGTTTCGTTCCAGTCGGTCAAAGCGTCGTTGATGAATCCGGTGAAGAGTTTAAAAAGTGAATGACGTACCCACGGACTTTAGTCCGTGAGCGTCCCTTTATTGAATTTACGTAATGCCATTGCTCATGGACTAAAGTCCGTGAGTACGAGTCCAAACCTATCCAATGTGTTATGCTTAAGAATTATTTCAAAATCGCTTACCGAAACCTGCTCCGACAGAAGAGTTTTTCATTGATCAACATCATCGGTCTGACCGTCGGGCTGACGTGCTGTTTCCTGATTCTGCTGTTTGTCCGGCATGAACTCAGTTACGACACCTTTCATCAGAAATTCGACCGGATATACCGCATTTCGTACCTGCCCAAATTTGCCGGTCTGGAACAACCGCTGGCGCTGACTCCGCCCCCGGTGCAGCTGGTTTTGGCGTCCAATTTTTCGGAAATCGAAAAATCGGCCCGGGTTTTTAACAGCAGTGCGACCATCGAACTGCGGGATGGTCAGCAATCGCAGCCCGTCAAATACGATGAAGAACGGTTTTTCTTCGGCGATTCGACGCTGCTCGACATTTTCTCGTTCCGGTTTTTGCAGGGCGATCCACGCACAGCCCTGAGAGACAAATTTACGGTGGTGATTACCGACGAAATGGCGACCAAGTATTTCGGGAAAACCAGTCCGCTGGGCAAAACACTGCTCTTCGAAGGACGGCATCCGTTGCGCGTGACGGGCGTCTTTGAGAAATTGCCGGATAACTCGCACATTCACATCGATTTGTTGTCGAACTACGAAACGATGTACGCCACCGAAAATGAAGCGGTCCGGCAAAACCTGCCGCAGAACTGGATCATTTCGCACGGCTATACGTATGTCCTGCTCCGGCCCGGTGCATCCCCCGAATCCGTCAACGCCCGGTTTCCGAAGTTTCTGACCACCTATGCGCCCAAGCAGATGGCCAAAGACATCGTCTACGCGCTGGAACCGATGAAGGATTTTCACCTGCGTTCGCAGGCCCAGGGCGCACCGGAAGCGCCCGGCAGCATGACCTACATTTACGTGTTTCTCGGAATTGCGGCCATTACACTGCTGATTGCCTGCATCAATTTTGTCAATCTGGCCACGGCCCGCTCCCTGAAACGGGCGAAGGAAGTGGGCATTCGGAAGGTGCTGGGTAGCGAAAAGAAACAACTGGTGGCGCAGTTTCTGGGCGAATCGATGCTGCTGAGCCTGATCGCGCTCGTACTTTCGTTTTGCCTGATTGTGGTTCTGATTCCGGTTTTGAATAACCTCACCGGCAAACAGTTAGCGGTTTCGTATTTCCTGTCCGATGCGGTTTTGTTGCTGCTGTTTGTCGGCATTGCCCTGTTCACCGGTTTGCTCTCGGGAACGTATCCGGCTTTTTTTGTCTCTAGTTTTCAGCCCATTGTCACGCTGAAAGGCAATTTCGTGAGCGGAAAAGCAAAAGGGGGGCGGCTGCGGCAGGTGCTGCTGGGGGCGCAGTTTGTGGCCTCGATTGCCTTGATTATCGGTGCGTTGGTCGCCTTCCGGCAACTCGATTACATGCAAAACCGGGCACTCGGTTTTGAAAAAGACTTCATCATTACCGCCAACACCCGCAACGAGAAAATAACCAACGTGTTTGCTGACCGTTCCGACAGCACGTATTTCCGGTTGCGGACGTTCCGGGATATTTTGCTGAAAAATTCGGACATCCGGCAGGTGACGCTCTCGACGCAGCAAATGGGTTCGGGTTCGGTTCGACGGAATGTGGTGGCGGAAGGGCACGCACCTGATGAGAACATTTTCATGGGGACGATGGGCGTTGATCACAACTTTGCGGCTACCTACGGGCTTAAATTCGTCGCCGGCCGGGATTTCTCCGAGGACTTTCCGACCGACCGGACGGCGGCTTTTCTCATCAACGAAACCGGGGTGAAGCAACTAGGCTGGAAATCGGCTGCGGAAGCCGTTGGCAAGTCGATCAACCTGGAGGGCAAGCAGGGCAAAATCATCGGCGTGTTGAAAGACTTCCATAATCAGTCGTTGCAACGGCCCATCGAAAGCATGCTGCTAACCATCGATCTGCCGACCCTGCGGCTTTTCTCCATCAAATTACAGGCGCAAAACCGGGCCGAAACCCTGAAGTTTATTCAGCAGGAGTGGGACCGGTATTTCCCCGAAAAAGGCTTTGCGTATACCTTCCTGGACGAAAGCCTGGCGCGGCTGTACGAGAGCGAACAGCGCCTGAGCAAGCTGATTGGCTATTTCGCCGGGCTGGCGGTTTTGATTTCGTGCCTGGGCTTATACGGGCTGGTGTCGCTCGTGACGCAGCAGAAAACCAAGGAGATCGGCATCCGGAAGGTGCTGGGTGCCACGGTCAGCAGTATTGTCGGCCTGATTTCGCGGGATTTCGTGATTCTGGTGGTGATTTCGCTCGTCATTGCTTCCCCCCTGGCGTGGTGGGCCATGAACAAGTGGCTGGCCGAGTTTGCTTACAAAATTGATGTTGAATGGTGGATGTTCGCGCTGGCGGGCGTACTGGCCGTCGCCGTAACCCTGCTGACGGTTTCGTTTCAAAGCATTAAAGCGGCTTTGATGAATCCGGTGAAGAGTTTACGTAGTGAATAACTCCAATCTCCTATAACCATGGCAGCACATATTGCAATTCCTATTCCAACGATGCCCGGCAAACAGGACATCGAAATCGAGGTTACAATCAATGGACAGAAACAGGCACTGCACTACCGCGTGGAGCTATTCTACTGGGAAGACTGTAACGTCCCCTCCATCGATCGGGTCGAGTGCATCCGGCAGATGCTGGCCGGTTACGATCAGGACTGGACGCTCTACTACATTGGTTCGCCCACCGACCAGTTTGTCCCCATCACGTTTGTGAAACGGGAGGACCTGGTGAAGCAACGGAAGTTGTTGATCGAAGAGTTGTAAGAAAAGTTATTTCACAGGGTTAATCAGAGAACTCTCTGATTAACCCTGTGAAATAACTTAATCTTCGACCTTCTTAATTCTTATCCCACCACAAGGGCGTTGACGCCTTGTCGGGGCCGTTCAGCAGCGAGAGAGCGGCTTTGACGGCTTCGGTGTTGGATTGTTGTTCCAGGAGAAGGAACGGAATCCGGCGGGGGTAGGCCGACGTCGGGACATCGGTGTTGACCGAATTCACCACGGGATATAACTTCGGCAATTTGGTCCGGCGGAATTCGGCCCAGGCTTCGATGCCATCGGGATACAGGGCCAGCCACTTTTGCGTAGCGATTTGCTCCCGCTGGATGGCTTCCGTTGCGCCCCATTTCACGGTGATGTTCGACAAGGCCGGGGATTTCTGCTGATCCTGCGGAGCCGTCGGCGTTTTCGTGCTGACAATGTACGCGTCGGTCACGGCACTGCTGATACCCCAACTTTCCATCGACGTCCGGATTCCTTTTTCGTAAGCCTGCTGGGCAGTTACCCCACCCGTGTTCCAGCCGTTCAAAGCCGCTTCGGCCAGCAGGAAATAGGCTTCGGCTGCGTGCATAACGTCCTGTTTAACGGCCAGTTGGCGGTCCCAGGCCGAACCGGCACCGGTATTTTTGATCCAGCGTTCGCCAATGTTGGAATTGTTGTCGTTGGTATTCAGGGATTCTGTCAATTCCGTGGGACCCAGTCCATTGCGGAGCCCTTCGTACGTTTTGGTGTTGAAAGCGGGCTGGAAGTAAATGCCAATGCGCGGATCGTCGAAGCCTTTCAGCACCGATTCCATTGCGGCACTCATCCGGAACTCGCCCCAGCCTGAGATCGTGGCCAGACCATTGTTGTCGCCACCGTCCAGACTTTTTACCATCATGGCGTCATCACCCTGTTTGTCAATATCGCCGGGAAGCGAGAGCAAGCCCCCCGCAATGGCGGCTTCGGCTTCGGTTTTGGCCCGTGCCGGGTCCACTTTGGAAATACGAAGGGCTAATCGCAGCCGTAATGTGTTCGCAAACTTGATCCATTTGGTAACATCACCTTTGTAGATAATATCGTAGGTGCCATACGGTTTTTCGGCGGTTTTGCCTTTCAAAATCGTTGTGGCTTCGGCCAGCCGTTTGAAGAAATCATCGTAAATTTTGTCCTGCGCGTCGTACTTGACACTGTTGGCCGGAATACCGGCATCGAAATAAGGAACAGGGCCGTAGTAATCCGTCAGCCGGTGGAAAGCAAAAACCCACCAGATGCTGGCCAGGGCGTACTGCGAGGAGGCCTTGTCGGTTTGCTCGAACAGCGTTTTCAATTGCGGTACGACCTGCGTATAAACCGGGTTCCAGTGCGAGTTGATCCAGGTCGGGTGCATGAAATAGCGATCCGACTGGAAGTTGGGCGTGGTCGTCGCAAAATACTGGGCGTATAAATCCGCAAACAGGTTTTGGGCGGTTTGGTAGGTACCAGCCGCATACGAAGCCTGCTGCTGAGCGCGTGAAAACAAATACGGAAGTTCGGTGGCCGTCAGCGTGGTAATGGCGGTTTTGCTGGTGTTGATTTCTTCAAAATCGCTCGTGCAACCGCTCCAGACTCCGGCTGAACCGGCGACCAGGCCGACCATCGACAGTCGAATGAATTTATGAATTGATACGTTCATGGTTCTAATAATCGTGTTTTTGATTCCAAAAATGAAGGTGTCCGGTTTTTAGAATCCTAATTTCAGGTTAAGACCCACCGTGCGGGTGGAAGGCAGCCCTCCGTATTCGGAGCCCTGGTAGTTGGCTGCACTGAGGTTGACATCCGGGTCAAAAGGCAGTTTGCGGGTTTTCAGACCGGGAATGTCCATAATGGCGTTACCCCGGTACAGGAAGAACAGGTTCCGGGCCGTCAGTGACAAACGGGCGTTCTTGATGAAGAAGTTCGACGGGAACGGGATGTTGTAGCCAAACGTTAACTCGCGCAACCGTACGTTCGTGGTCGAGTACGCAAAAAACTCACCCCAGGTATACCGGCCCTGCGATACGGTTTGCCAGAACTGTTCGGCTGTCACGGCTTTCGTATTCGTTTCGCCCTTATCGGTTACACCCGGCAAGACCCAGCCGCCTTCGCGGTGCTGGAGCGTGTATTCCGCGGTCCCGTCGTAGGCCAGGTTTCCATCGGTTCCCGAAACCATGATACCGCCCACCCGGCCATCGACCAGGAAGCTCAGTACGAAGTTTTTATACGAGAAGGTGTTGTTGAAACCGAGCGTCAGTTTGGGGTTGAAGTTTCCGATGGTCTGGAACGCACTCACCATGGGTAGACCGCTCGCATTGACCAGCAGCCGCCCCTGGGCATCTTTTGCCCAGCCGAAGGCCTGCAAATCGCCGTACGAACCGCCTGCCTCGACGATGGCGGTGGTGGTCCGGGTGTTGCCGCCCAGGGTCGCGGTTTTGATGCCGGGATAAAGTTCGACAATGGTGTTGACGTTGCGGGCCAGGTTCAGGGAGGCATCCCAGGTGAGGCTATTGCCTTTCAGCGGAGACGCCGTCAGGGTTAGTTCAAACCCTTTGTTGTTGATCTTTCCGGCGTTGACAAACTGCGTGGCGAAGCCCGATGCCGGTGCCAGACCCAGTGACAGAAGCTGGTTGACCGTGTTGCTGTTGTAGTAGGTAAAATCGACGCCGAGACGACCACCCAGGAAGCGCAGATCCGCCCCGAATTCCGTTGATGAGGAAATCTCCGGTTTCAGGTTTTCGGCCGGACGCTGGGTACTGCGTGAAATGTAACCACCCGATCCACCCTGGGAGAAGGTGTAGGTTTGCTGCAAACTATACGGGGAGGCATCGTTCCCCACCTGCGCCCAGGATCCCCGGATTTTAGCGAAACTAATCCAGGTCGGCAGGTTGACGGCATCCGACAAAATCAGGTTTGCACCGAACGAGGAATAGATGTACGAATACGGTGGCGGCAGGGTCGATGACCAGTCGTTCCGAACCGACGCATCGACGGTCAGGTAGTCGCGGAATGAAATCGAAGAGGTTCCAAAGACGTATTGCAGTTCTTTCTGGCTAAACGCGCTGTTGTGGTTGAGGGCTTTGGCAAACGACAAATCGAAGCGGTTGGCAACGGATAAACCGCCGTTGCTGCTGGCTCCAACCTGCGAATACCGGTTGTAGGTGGCTCCGGCTCCGGCGTTATACGTAATGGCAAAATCCTTGCTTAGGCGATTGTTCCCGGATAGAATGACATCCATGTTGCGTTCCAACTGGTCGCCCGCGTAATCCTGGTACGAACCGCCTGGCCCGGCAAACAGTAAGGTATTGTTGTAATAACCGAAGTTATACCGATCGACATACCAGTCGTAACTGAGCCGTCCCTGCACGTTCAGCCAGTCGGTGATTTCGTAACGGGCCGATCCCAGCGCCGTCACGCGGTTCCGGTTTTCCTTGGCAAACGTCCGGTTCAGCGTCCAGTACGGGTTCATATAAATCCCCGAGCTGGTCCAGTACGTCGGTTTGCCTGTTGCATCTTCAAACGTACTGTACTGGCCGTTCAGGTCCACACTGCGGGGGACTTTGTAGAGGTTCATCGTCACCGAACTTTCTTCACCCGACCGCGGTTTGTTGTCAATTTGCTGGTTGATATACGTGATTTTGGCGTCGGTTGAGAAGCGCTTCGAAAACTGCGAATTGATCCGCAGGTTCAGCGTATGCCGCATCAGCTTGTTGTTGGGTAAAATCCCCTGGCTGCTGTTGTTCGTGTAGGACGCATACGTCTGGAGTTTCTCGGTTCCCCCCGCAATACCGATCGAGTTGTTGGTCGAAATGGCATCCCGGAAAAAGTCTTTGACATTATCCGGGTACGTTGTGGCGGTTGCGCCCCAGCTACCGGCGGCATTTTCGCTGGATTTGCCACCCGCGCCCTGGCCATACGTATTTTGCAGCTTGGGCAGCATGAACGGAGTTTCCATCTGCACCCCGGAGTTAACATCTACCGATATCTTTCCGGCTTTTCCTCGTTTGGTGGTGATCATGATAACGCCGTTGGCGGCCCGGCTCCCGTAGAGGGCCGATGCGGCCGGTCCTTTCAGGACGTTCATGGACTCGATGTCGTCCGGATTGATGTTGTTGGCACCATCGCTGCCGTTGATCCCGCCGAAGTCCCCCGTCACCTGACCGCGAACCGTATTGTCAACCGGCACACCGTCAATGACGAACAGCGCATTGTTATTGCCCGTAATCGACCGGTTTCCGCGCAGGACGACCCGGGTCGCTGAACCCGGCCCCGAAGAGCCTTGGGTCACGACCATCCCGGCGACTTTACCGGATAGGGTGTTGACAAAGTTGGCGTCGCGCACGTCCACCAGTTTCTTGCCGTCGATTTGCTGCGTCGCATACGTCAGTGTTTTGGCGTTCCGCTCGATCCCGAGGGCGGTTACGACCACTTCATTCAGTTGTTTCGAATCTTCCTGAAGCGTTACATCGATCACCGTGCGGTCGCCCACGACAACCTCTTGCGTCAGGGAGCCGATGAACGAGAAGATCAGAACCGTCGCATTATTTTCCACCGTGAGTGCATATTTTCCTTCGCTGTTGGTGGTGGTCCCGCGGGTCGTTCCCTTGATCACGACGTTGACACCGGCCAGGCCGGCCCCGTTGGCATCTTTCACCGTTCCCGTAATGTCTCTGGCGAGAGGGGCTGTCAGTACACCCGTCCCCGGTCCGGCATACGCGGGCGTTTGGGGGGATAAAAACGTGGAACAGGCCGCCAGCAACACAATCGCACACGAGCGCAATCGGAAATTGCCGGGCGATTTCTGGGTTGAATAGAGTACTGGTTTTTGCATGTGACTAATAGAATTAGAAATGGTAATTGGAGTTAATAAAGAATTAGGAATGGGTGATACTTGCCAATGATAACTATTTTGATATTTAGTTACATTGTCCAATTTAATTTTACAAATCGGCCATAATTTAGTATTTAGTTGGTTTGATTCGCAATTATGTGGAGGTAAAATTTTATTTGTAAGGAATTTTAAGAAACGTTCTAAAATAGAACTAATCCAAGAGCGCCGAAAAGAGCGGAATGACTGCTGCTGGTTTGATGGCCGAACGACCCCACTTTTACAATTCCTTTACAAACTTTTACGGGGCTTTTACGACGTCGGGGAGTGCGGTGGATACCTTTGAATCAGTTGCTGGTTTAACCAAAATTCACCATGTCAAAAAGCAGAATAATCGTCATCGGACTTTGTTGTCTGATGCTGGGCGTATCAACTCGAAGTATGTCCAGCCGACGCCCGAAAAAAACCTCCGTGAGGCCGGAGCGTGTCATGTCGGGTGAAGAAAACAGAAAGAAATTTGCGCCCAATGCGCTGCGGTTAAACGGTTTTCCGCTGGACTATGGCTGGTTTTCGATCCAGAGTCGCGGAAAACTTTCAATTGTGGAAGGGGATGCCGATGAGAATCAGACCGCCAGAATACCGATCCGGGTTTATTTGAAACGGGGCAAAACCATTGTTACTCCGGATCGGGCGGGCGGGTGCCAGGGCGCTACTGAGGTGGATCTGGCGGAAATCATGAGCCTGGCCCGGGCCGGCGACGAGCTGGTGGTTGAACCAGTCCGGAAAGAAGATGCGATGGCGAAGCGCGTCATTTTTCTGAAACTTTTCTGGTTCCTGCCGAACAAAAACGTCAAGGGGCCCGGCTGTTGAGTGCAAGGGATCGGTATCAGCCGGAGCAATCCCGTATTTTTCGTATTTTGTAAAAAAATACGGCTATCATGCTTATCTGATCGCATTGGCGAAGGCACGGCTGGCCGTAGATCAAAAACCGAAGGCCATTGCATTCCTGGAAACCGGGATGAAAAAGAGCGACTCGATCCGGAGGTCAAAGGAGAATGGGAAAAATTTCTGACGGAGGTGGTTCGGAGGGAATAAACGCAAAAAGACGATGAAAAAGGTGGTCCGTATCGTGGTGTTGGTGGGTCTGTTGCTGACCACGGGCCTGTTGTTTGTTCAGTTTGTGGGTTCGGAGACGGCCTCGGGCGCGGCTGAAAAACAGCGCTTTGCGGAAAACGTAAACCTGGCGCTTCGTCGCACCGCGGATCAACTGCTGCGGGCCACGGGGGATTCGATCTCCCGGATTGAACCCGTGCAGCAGCCGGATGCCAACACTTTTCGGCTTCGTTTCGACCGTTCGTTCGATTATGATCAGTTACCGGCCTTGTTGCAGAATGCCTTAAAAATTCACGGGATTTCCACACCCTACGACGTTGCTGTTCTGGATTGTTCCGATGGGAAAATTGTGCTGGGGTATGCGGTTACGGATGTGACAAAACCGCAGACCGTGCCGTGCCGTGGGCGTGAGCAGACGACCCGGTGCTACACCCTGCAAGTCCGGTTTGTAACCGCCGAACCCCGTCCGCAGGCCGCAACGGCGGGGTGGATGCTGGTGTTCGGGAGTTTGCTGGCCGCCCTGGTTTTTACGGTTTGGCACCGGTCGACTCCCACCGCCGACGCGAATCCGCCGGAGGACGGAAAGGAGGAAGCGAAGTACCTGTCTTTTGGCAATTCCCGCCTTGATGTAACCAATTTAGGGCTGGTTTCCGGATCGAGCCGCCACCAGCTGACGTACCGGGAAGCCAAATTGCTGCGGCTTTTTGCCGAACACCCGAACCAGTTGCTGGAGCGGGATTTCATTCTCAAAGCCGTTTGGGAAGACGAAGGAATCATCGTTGGGCGCAGCGTGGATGTGTTTGTGTCCCGGCTTCGCAAACTACTTCAGGAGGACTCGACGCTCCGGATTGTGGCTGTTCATGGCGTTGGCTATCGGCTGGAAACCCGGATCAGTGGGCCCGCGGATAGGCCTGTTTAATCCGGGACGTTTCCGATGAAAGTTTACTGGGATTCGATTGACTACGCCCTGAATTTTGGGGATGCAAATTCGCTTATCTGTATGCTCCATAACAATTTCAGGATCACCTTCCGCCATTGGTGGCAAAACCGGCTGTATTCGCTGATCAATGTCGTTGGGCTGGCCGTCGGGATTGCCTGTATGGTCCTGGCGATACTATACCTCAAAGACGAACGGAGTTTTGACCGGTTTCACGCCCGGAATCCCCACCTGTATCGTATCACAACCACCGTGATCGAAACCCGGGGTGGGTCGCCGGAAACGAACGGCGGCACCGGGCAGGTGCAGGGCCCTGCCTTCCAAGCGCAGGTGCCCGAGGTGCAGGAGTACGTTCGGGTAATGGGGGGCGACATTCAGGGCCTGTTTATGGCCAATAACAAATCCTTTCTCCTGCAACCATTTTTTGTCGATTCGACCTTTTTCAATGTCTTTTCGTTCAGGCTGTTAAGCGGTAATCCGAAAACCGCCCTGCGGGGCTCGGGCTCGGTCGTCATTACCGAGCGGACGGCGCGTAAGCTGTTCCATAGCCTCGATGTCATCGGGAAGCCCCTGCTCGAGCAGGGGCCTTCCGGCCAGCGATTGGGAGCCTCCATCATTACCGGTGTGGTGCAGGATCCGCCCAAAAATTCGTCGTTGCAGTTCGATCTGCTGGTTCCGTTCCGGTTTATGCAGGCTTCGTTCGACGATACCAACTGGCTGAATTCCTACCTGAGCACGTTTGTCGTGCTGCATCCCCGGGCTGATCCGGAAACCGTTGTCCGAAAATTTGAAAAAGTCTACGCCGTTCACGCCCGGCAGCAGGTGGCCGAAAATCGGAAAAACTACGGTTTTGATCCGTCCATCCGGTATGGTTTACAACCCATGACCGACCTTCACCTAAACCCTTTGTACCAGAGGGAAGGCAACCGGGAAGGGGGGATTATCAACGGCAGCAGCCCGGTTTTTTCGTACCTCTTTCTGGGGATTTCAGCGTTTATGCTTCTGATGGCCTCCATCAATTTCATTAACATCAGTCTGGCGGGTTCGCTGAAACGGACGAAGGAAATCGGGATTCGGAAAATAACCGGCAGCACCCGGCGAATGATTATGGTGCAATTTCTGGGTGAGTCGGCGGTGTTGTGTCTGGCGGCTTTCGGCCTGGCGCTGCTGCTGGCGGTACTGGCGTTGCCGGTTTTTAATCAGTTGTCCGCCAAGGCGATCGTTTTCGGGGAAATTCTGGATGGTGAATTGGTAATATATTTTCTGATTTTGCTGATTGTCAATGTTATACTATCCGGTTTTTATCCTGCTTTTGTTCTGTCGAATTTCAAACCAGCGGACGTGTTGTACAACAAACCCAGGGTTTCCGGTCGAGGGTGGCTGGGGCAGACGTTGCTGGTGACCCAGTTTGCTTTATCGGCTTTTCTGCTGATTGCAACCACGGTTTTTTACTGCCAGATGGATTATGTCCGCACGAAGGATCTGGGCTACGATCCCTATCAGGTTATTCGTACGTACATTCCCTCCAGCCAGAATCTGACAAACGATCATACGTTTCTGCGGAACGAACTGGCGACCGAGCCGTCGATCCGGCAAATTTCGTTCCACAGCGATCTGGGCGGATTATATGCAACCCGCGTAGCCGACCGGAAAATCGAAAGCCGCTACCAGTACATCGACGAAAACTATCTGCCGGTTTTGGGTATTCGGCTGAAAGCCGGTCGGAACGTGTCGGCTTCTTTTGTGTTGGATAAAACCGATGCGGTGCTGGTGAACGAAACGTTTGTAAAAGCCGCCGGTCTGGCGGAGCCCATCGGGAAAACGATCCGGCGGCACGAAAATTTCAGTCCGAAACCGCTGACCATCGTGGGGGTATTCAAGGACTTTCACGTCCGGTCGTTGCGTGAGCGCATTGAGCCGATGGTGTTGTTCATGCGCGAAGGCCAGGCCAGTGGTGTCCTGGTGAAAATTGATAAAAACCGGCAACCGGAAGCCATTGCGGTGTTGAAGAAAGCCTTCGGGAAAGCGTTTCCGACGGTTGACATGGACTACGCCTTTCTGAATGAAGTGAATGCCAAAGGCTACGAACTTGAGCAGCAGTGGCAGCGGATTGTGGGGTACGCAGCGGCCCTGGCGATCCTGATTTGCGGACTGGGCGTGTTTGGTCTGGCGAAACTGGCCACCCGGCAGCGCACCAGAGAGATCGGGGTTCGGAAAGTGCTGGGCGCCACAGTTCTGGACATTATTGGCCTGATAGCGAAAGGCTTTCTGAAACCGGTGCTGGTGGCGCTTGGCCTGGCGTCGCCGGTAGCAGCCGGGGTGATGAGCCGCTGGTTGCAGCATTTCGCCTACCGCATTGAATTGCAGTGGTGGATGTTTGCCGGGGCCGGTTTGCTGGCGGTCCTGATTACGCTATTGACGGTTTCGTTTCAGTCGGCGAAGGCGGCTTTGGCAGATCCGGTTTCCTCCCTACGCTCGGAGTGAAAGGAGTTAAGAATTAAGAGTGAAGAATGAAGAGTTGGCTGACGCAAGCTATAAAAGAAGGCGTCAGCCAACTCTTCATTCTTCACTCTTAATTCTTAGCTGTCCGACAGCGAACGAAAACCGTCCGCAAGCGGACAAATGAAGTGATGAGTCTTTTAGTAGCCTATTGATAATTAGTGATTTATCTTTATTGGTATATTGTTTGAGTATCCTGAACCGGTGCCTTGAACGAACAGTGAACAACGAACAGTATGCTACGGAATTATCTGAAGATTGCCTTTCGCAATCTCTTGAAACACAAAACGTTCGGCTTTATCAACATTGTCGGCGTGGCCACAGGGCTGGCGTGTTTTCTGCTGATTGCGCTCTACGTGCGGGACGAACTCAGTTTTGACCGATTCCATACCAAAGCCGACCGGACGTACCGGGTGCTGCGAACCTTCCTGAATGCCAACGACGGCACGGTGGAACTGAAATTAGGGACCGTGGCTCCGCCCTTTGGCCCGCTGATCAAGCAGGATTTTCCGGAGGCCGAACAGGTCGTGCGGACGCTCGAAAACGGCGCTTTGGTCAAATACGGCGAGCATACGTACAACGAAAACCGGGTGCTTTTTGCCGAAGAAAATATCTTCAAGGTACTGGATTTCAAGGTGACGAGCGGTAACCCGGAGCGGGCGCTGGCGAACCCTTTCTCGATCATGCTGTCGCAGCCAATGGCCGAAAAATACTTCGGGAAAACGTCGCCGATGGGCAAAAGTATCCGGCTGAACAACCAGTTTGACTTTATGGTAACGGGCGTTTTTGAACCGCTGCCCGCGCAGTCGCACATTCATCCGGATTTTCTGGCGTCCTTTACGACCCTGAACGACAACCGCATTTACGGCGCCGAAGGACTGCGGACCAATTGGGGCAACAACTCCTTTCTGACCTACGTGCTGCTGGCGAAAGGCGCGAATCCGGATAAACTCGTGAACGCCTTTCCGGCCTTTCAGAACCGGCGCATCGGCCCCAAAGCGTCCACCTATTCGCTGCTGAATCTGCAAAAACTGACCGCTATTCACCTGCGTTCGGACACCGACGACGGTCTCGAAGCCGACGGCGATATCCGGTATGTGTACCTCTTTTCCGCCATCGGCCTGTTCATTTTGCTCATTGCCTGTATCAATTACATGAACCTGGCAACGGCCCGCTCGGGCAGCCGGGCCAAGGAAGTGGGCATGCGGAAAGTAGTGGGGGCGGAGCGAAGCCAACTGGTGGGGCAATTCCTGAGCGAATCGATTCTGCTGGTGATTTTTGCGCTCGGGCTGGCGGTAATGTTCGTGATCCTTTGTTTGCCGGCGCTGAATAATTTTACCCAGAAACAGCTCACGCTAAGTCAATTGGTCCACCCGGTTTTTCTGGGCATTGTGGCCGGCATTACACTGCTGACCGGCCTGGTGTCGGGCAGTTATCCGGCTTTCTTCCTGACCTCCTTCCAGCCCATTAGTGTCCTGAAGGGAAAAATTGCGTCGGCCATGCGGGCGGGGCGGTTTCGGCAGGTACTCGTCGTGACGCAGTTTACGATTGCTGCGGTGTTGATTATCAGTACCGTGGTGGTGTACAACCAGATGGATTATATCCGGAATTACAAACTGGGGTATCAGAAAGACCAGATGATTCTGGTGCGGATGGTGGAGGACTCGACGATCGATTACGAAGCGCTGAAACAGGAACTGAAACGCAACAGCGCGATTCTGGAGGTCGGGCAATCGTCGCGGGTGCCGTCGGGGCGGCTGCTGGATTCCTGGGATGCGTACGTGGCGAAGGGCGACAGCATGGCACCCTCGAAAGTGGGGCTGAAAGCCCTATCGATCGATCACGATTTTATTCCGGCCTACGGCATGAAAATGGCCGCGGGGCGTAACTTTTCCCGGGCCTACGCCACCGACGACACGGCCGCGTTCATCCTGAACGAGACGGCCGCTCGGATGCTGGGCTGGAAAGACCCGGCCCAGGCTATCGGAAAAGCATTTGGCTACGGGAAACGGCGCGGGCAGATTGTCGGCATTACCAAAGATTTTCATTTTGAATCCCTGCGCCAGTCGATTGCGCCGATTGCTATGTTCCTGCTACCGGAACGCAACAACTGGCTCTCGCTTCACGTCGCGGGCGGAGCGGGCCTGCAAAATGGCCTGGCGCATCTGGAATCCGTCTGGAAACGCCATTTTCCGGAGCGACCTTTTACGTACGAGTTTCTGGATCAGCGGTTTGGTCGCTTATACACTACGGAACAAACGCAGCAAACCCTGTTCGGGATTTTTGCCGGGATTGCCATCCTGATTTCCTGCCTCGGGCTGTTTGGTCTGTCGATGTTTATGGCCGAGCAACGCACCAAGGAAATCGGAATTCGCAAGGTGTTGGGGGCCACCACCCCCAGCCTGGTCGCGCTGCTCTCCAAAGACCTGCTGAAACTGGTTGTGGTTGCCCTCGGACTGGCGTCGCCGGTGGCGTGGTGGGCGATGAGCAAGTGGCTCGAAGGCTTCGTGTACCGGACCAGCATCAGTCCCTGGGTGTTTATCCTGACGGCGGTTATCGCCATCCTGATTGCCTTCGCCACGGTTTCGTTTCAGTCTGTCAAAGCCGCATTAACGAACCCGGTGAAGAGTTTGAAGAGTGAATAGTGAGCTGGGAGTAAACGGATTAAAGGATTGACAGGATATGAAAAAGGGCGCGGTAGCTCATCCGTTCATCGTTTATTCGGTGTAACCCCGGTTCACAGATGCCGTTCCTGTAAAATCAATTCCTTTCAACCCGGTGGCGCTTTATTTTGCGTAGATTGATCCGTAAAGCTGCTCCATCATGCGTACCTTCTTTTCCGGTTCGGTTCGAAAACCGGCCAAACCCAAAAAGTCCTTCCTGCGGGAATGGTTCGACTCGATTCTGTTTGCGGTCATTGCCGCCACCCTGATCCGGTTTCTGACCTTCGAAGCCTACGCCATTCCGACGCCTTCGATGGAAAACAGCCTGATGGTAGGCGATTTTTTGTTTGTCAGCAAGCTGCATTACGGCATCCGGACTCCAACAACTCCCTTGCAGGTGCCGCTGACCCACCAGAAAATCTGGGGAACCGACGTTCCGTCGTACCTCGACTGGATTCAACTGCCCTCGTACCGGCTGCCCGGTTTTACGCAGGTGAAAAACGGCGACGTGGTGGTGTTCAATTTTCCGCCCCCGAAACCGGGCGAACCCGATCACCCGGTGGATTTACGAACGAACCTGATCAAACGCTGCATCGGGATTCCGGGCGACAAACTGGCGATTCGGCAGGAAGGGGTGTACATCAACGGCAAGGTGTTTCCGGCCCCTGCGCGTTCCCAGACCACCTATTTTATCCGAACGACAGAAGCGCTGAATGAGCGGTTTTTCCGGAAATACAACATTGTCAACGATTACGTTTCGGCGGAAGGGCCCTTCATCAACTGGCAGCCGATCGAAACCTACCACGAAGCGACCAAAACCGCCGTGCTGGCGGGCTATCAGGTGACGACGACCGCCGAAACCATCGCCCGGATTAAAGAACTCGATTGGGTGAAAAGCGTCGAATTGCTGACGGAGCCGGTAAACCAGCCGGAACCGGGGATTTACGGCGGAGCGGCTTTCCCGTGGAACCGCGACAATTTTGGCCCGATCACCATTCCGAAAGAAGGCATGACCATTCCGATCAATCCGCAAACCATCGCGGTCTACGGCCCGGTGATCAGCCGGTATGATGGCAACGAGAAGGTGGACGTAACCCCGACGGGCCTTAAAATCGACGGGAAACCGGTCACGACTTACACCTTTAAACAGGATTATTACTTCATGATGGGCGACAACCGGCATAATTCCGACGACTCGCGGTATTGGGGGTTTGTTCCCAAAGACCATATCGTGGGGAAGGCGGTTTTAGTCTGGATGTCGATTGACCCCACGCCGGCCACGGCCTGGGCCAAAATCCGCTGGAACCGGCTGTTTCGGGTGATTGAGTAGAAGCTCATCGGGCTCTGCAACTCCGATGAAGGCGGTTGCGGAGTTTAACTCCGCAACCGGGTCGGGCAAGATTTGCAATCTTGCCCCGCATGATATAAATCCGAAATCATCTTACATCTGTAGAAGCGCTCATGCTGTATTACACCCAAATCCTGTTTGTAAAACCGGGTCAGGAAACCGTCTTTCACTCGTTTGAAGACCAGGTACTGCCCTTGCTGGCGCGTTACAACGGCGAGCTGGTATACCGCGTCCGGCCATCGGAATCCGCCGTGGTGACAACCACGTTCGGCTATCCGTACGAAATTCACCTGGTGACCTTTCCGGCCAAAGCGGATTTTGAAGCCTACCGCGACGATCCGCAGCGGTTGCAGTTTATCGACCTGAAAAACCAGTCGATCGACCGGGTTTTGCTGATCGAAGGCGTTGCGCTATGAGCCGGTAGCTTGAGTTCTGGGTAATTTTCGGTAAAGTTGCCGGAGAATGCGGCTGTTAATGCCCGCTTTTACCCGAAAATTACATGGAAACCGTCCTTGACCTCCGACTTGCGGTATTGATCGACGCCGATAATGTGCCTTATTCCAACGTCCGGGGTATGCTGGAAGAGATTGCGAAATACGGAACCCCGACCTTCAAGCGGATTTACGCCGACTGGACCAAACCAACCGTAGCGGGCTGGAAAACCGTACTGCTGGAAAATGCCATTACGCCCATACAGCAGTATAGTTATACGACGGGCAAGAACGC
The DNA here is from genome assembly GCF_042655385.1 of Larkinella bovis. Taxonomy (NCBI): domain Bacteria; kingdom Pseudomonadati; phylum Bacteroidota; class Cytophagia; order Cytophagales; family Spirosomataceae; genus Larkinella; species Larkinella bovis. The sequence goes on from NZ_JBHSMA010000003.1 coordinate 476,329, forward strand.
TACCGACTCGGCCATGATCATCGATGCGATGGATATCCTGTATACCGGACGGGTCGACGGTTTTTGCATCGTTTCGAGCGACAGTGATTTTACGCGGCTGGCCACGCGGCTGCGCGAAGCGGGGATGAAAGTCTTTGGCATTGGGGAGAAGAAAACGCCAACGCCGTTTATATCGGCCTGTAACAAATTCATTTACCTCGAAATCCTGAAAAAGAACGAGGACGTGCCCGTGCTGCTACCGGCGACGGTGAAAAAACGATCCCGGAAGAAAACCGTAGCCAAGCCCGTGGAACCGCCGGTGCAACCGCCGAAAGAACCCGAGGTCATTGGCAAGGTCAACCAGGAGGTGATCAAGATGATCGCCGATAGCATCAACGACCTGGCGGACGAATCGGGCTGGGCGTTTCTGGGCGAACTGGGCAATTTACTACCCAAAAAACAGGCCGATTTCGATCCCCGAAACTACGGCTTTAAAAAACTGGTGCCCTTGCTGAAAAGCATCGAGCAGTTTGAGGTGGACGAGCGCGAAACCGGCAAAGGCAACATGAAATTAGTGTACGTTCGGGTGAAGTAAGCACGGGTTTGCATCCTGGAGCGCATCGTCTTGATTCCCGATCCGGAAAATCAACCAGCGGTTCTGTGGATAGCGAACGCGTTCCGGAAAGTGATATAATTTAGGCTCCAGTGTGAGCCTGATCATTTTTTGAGCCATTTTTACCACCTATTTTTGAGCCTTCCATTTAAACCAAACCGTACCATTCTAAAAACATGAAGACCGAAAAAGTAATCATAAGCGTTTTGCTGGCGGCCACGGCCGGCGTTGCCCTGGGCCTCCTGTTCGCACCCGAAAAAGGCTCCAAAGTCAGAAAGAAAATAAAGCGCAAAGGGGAGGATTTTCTGGAAGATCTGAAAGATGAGTATGCCGGTTCCGTTAAAAGCCTCAAACGGAAAGTGGATGCCGTTTACGACGATATCGCCACGAAAGTGAAAGGTCAGCTGGAAGAAGTCAAATAAGTTGTCGGGCTTTCTGTAATCAGACAAAAGGAGAAAGAGAAGGGGGTAGGTGTAATGCGTTGACAATCAATGCGTCGCTCTGCCTCCCTTCTCTTTTGCTTTGGTTCTCCTCTCTGGTATCCGGGCTTCACCGCATGGATACAACGCCTTTTTTCTTCTTTTCCCAAAAGTAGCAGGGATTGACTCATTTGTGACAGGCTTTTTTGGCCCGGAAGCGGACCTTTGATTCATCCAAACGGACAATCAAACATACCCTTTAAAGCCATGAAAACGATCCTCAAAACCCTGCTTGTCGCCTTGACATTGACCTTTGTTGGTTTCACTACTGCCGAAGCCGGCCAACCCATCGGCCGTCCTAAAAAAGCCGCTTCTTTCCAGAGCGTGATGTACCTCACCGCCGAAGGGAAAATCCAGGTTTCCCTGAACAAAGAAGTCGGTGGTGCGGTGGTGGTTCGCCTGAAAAACAGTAAGAACGCCGACCTCTACGTGCAGCATGTTGGGAAACGGCAGCATGCCGTCCGGATGCGGTTTGACGTTGGCGCTCTGCCCGATGGCGTTTATCAGGTGGAAATCAGCAACGGCCTGGAAAAAACGACTCAAACCGTAACCCTGATCACGCAGACGCCCACCGAACCGGCTCGTCTGGTTGCCATCAATTAACCATGCGGTCGGAAAACCGCCCGTTCGAGCCCTGCCGGGAAGGCCGACCATCGGGGTCGGCTTTTCTTTTATCCACTACCAGGCGGTTTTAAGCCCCGTTCCTTCGTACCTTGGACGTTTGTTGCTAATGCCCGATTTTTTGATGAAGACCAAAATCCTGTTAGTGGATGACGAAGCCGATCAGGAAATCCTGTTTCGGCAACGCTTCCGGCAAGCCATTCACCGTGGTGTGTACGAATTTGTCTTTGCCCGCAACGGCAGTCAGGCCCTGGAAATCCTGGAAGAACAGGCCGACATCGACCTGCTGCTGACCGATATCAACATGCCCGGTATGGATGGGCTGACGCTGCTGGACCGGCTCTCGCAAGGCAGCGCCATCGTGCCCGCCGTCGTGCTGACGGCCTATGGTGACCTGACGGCCATCCGAACCGCCATGAACCGGGGCGCGTTCGACTTTCTGACCAAACCCATTGACTTCGACGACCTCGAAGCAACGATTGAAAAAAGCCGCCGGTATGTCCAGCAGTTGCGGGAAGCCCAGGAGTCGAAAGCCATCGACGCGATGAAAACCCGGTTTTTTACCAACATCTCCTACGAACTGCGGGCACCCCTGTCGCTGATTATGTCGCCGGTTGACAAACTGCTGGAAACGGATGATTTACCGGACCACTTGCAACAGCCACTGGTGACGGTTCGGCGGAATGCCCGCCAGATTCTGCAACTCCTCAATCAGTTGATGGCCATCGACCAACTCGAAGCCCGGCAGGTGGATGTGGACGAGCAGATTGGGAATTTGCCCGGTTTTGTCGGTCAGCTGGTGGATCTGTTTCGTCCCTCGACCGACCTCAAGAAGCTCACGCTGGTCTATGAGACGGATTTACCCGGCGGTTATTACCGCTTCGATGCGGGCAAGTGGGAAACCATTCTCTTTATTCTGCTGACCAACGCCATCCGGTTTACCCCGGCGGGTACCATCAGCGTTGTCCTGACCCAGACGGACCAGGGCGCCCGGTTGACCGTACGCGATACCGGCATTGGCATCAGTGCCCACAAACTGCCGCATATTTTCGATCGGTATTACCAGGGCGACAACCTGCGCATCCGGGCCAACGACATGACCGGCATCAGTCTGGCGCTGGTGCGGGAACTGGTCTTGCGATTGGGCGGCAACATTCAGGTCGAAAGTCAGATCGAAGGGGATCCGGGGGAACCGGGTACGGTTTTTACGCTCGAACTGCCGCTCCGGCGTACGTCCGGCGACGAGGATGCTCCGCTGGTGGAAGCGCCGTCGGTGGCAGTCGATCTGCCCGCACCAACGGCCGACTCGGCGGGCAAGGAACCTGCCGAATCGGCCGATTCGCCCCCGCTGGTGCTGGTGGTAGAAGATAACCCCGAACTCCGGGAATTTATGGTAGCGGAACTGGCAACGACGTACCGGGTCCGGTCGGCCACCAACGGCTACGAAGGCTGGATACTGGCCAAAGAGGAACTGCCCGCCGTGATCATTACCGACCTGATGATGCCGCGGCTCGACGGCCACGGGTTGATCGAACGACTGAAAGCCGATCCGGCAACCGATCACATTGCCGTGATGCTGCTGTCATCGAGTGCGGCTGAGACGCACCGGTTGCAGGGATTGACGCTCGGTGCCAACGACTACCTGACCAAGCCTTTTCACCTGGGTGAACTTCGGCTGCGGCTGCGCAACCTGCTCAGTCACCAGCAGCGGCTGCGCGAACACTACCGCCAGCAACTCGCTCAGCCCGATAGTGCCAATCCGTTGCAGAGTGTGGGCGATGAGTTCCTGCGCAAGCTTTACACCCTCATCGAGCAACATCTGGACGACCCGACGCTGAGCGTGGAATGGCTGGCGGATGAACTGGCGATGAGCCGCAAGGCGCTTTATCTGAAAGTGCATAACCTGACGCACCTGTCGCCCGTCGAACTGATTCGGCAATACCGGCTCCGCAAAGCCATCGATCTGCTGCGGCTGGGACACAGTGCCGCCGAAACAGCGTATATGGTCGGATTTGAAAGTCCGTCGTATTTCACGAAGGTTTTCCGGGAATTTTACCACCAGACTCCGACCTCGTACCGCAAGAAATAAACCCGGTTTTCCGGCTTTCGTTGGATGCCGGGCAGGATAGCGTACCCAACCGTCAGCGTCCGGCTGATGGGAATCGAATGGCAACCGGTGGGCGTTAATCCGGCCGGAAGATCAACTAGGAAGCGATCAGGAGCGGACGTTCCCGGGTCAAAGCGGGTTGGGTAATTTCTCCCCATTTTCGAATCGGAAGAACCTGCCCCCGGGACGAATCCGCCGAAATCCGGCGCATCAGGACCGGGATGGACCGCAACCGGTTGTGGTTTTTCATCTCGCGCAGGAAGGTTAGTCCGTCATCGGGGGATTTGGACAAATCGACCACAATCAGGTCGGGTAATACCGTCGTCGGGCGGAGCAGTTTTTCGATCAGCAGCTTGGTGGAATTATAAACCACGACGGGGTAAGAGGCAAGATACGTCTCCATCCCGGGCACAACAAACACGCGATGATCAGAGACCCGGGTAATCATCACCACGTAGCGAGTAGCAATTTCGACAGAGGAAGACACGGTTTTGGGAATGGCTTGAATTGCTATGGAAACTTCAGCCAGCCAGAATGGTTTGACTTTTTTTCATTCGATGAGCGTACGGGACATCGGTCGCGCTCCCCATGTTTTCCATTTCGCTCATTTCAAGGGCGCGCGTAAGGAAGCCGTTATGGGTAACTAATTGTTTTCGAGTGGATTGTCAGGCAGGTCTGAAGACGGAACGGGATTTGTGCACGGCTACCGGTCCGAAAGTTTTCCGGTTTTCTTTGTTCACCCTTCATAACTATTCCTGCCTTGTTGAGGTTTGTATGCATACAGTTACTCAGTCTTTTTTCGTATGAATACTTCCAACGATTCGGCCTTAGCGGAATTGGCGGCCTACCTGTCGGCGCGCCGGGATGCCTTTTTGAATAATTGGCGGACCTCCTGTGAAAACGACCCGGTTTGCAATACGGTAGCCAACCTGAGTCGCGAAGAGTTCAATAATAAGGTGCCGTTTATGCTGAACGAACTCAACCGCCAGTTTCGGAACGAACCCGTACAGAAGGAAATTACGCTGCTGGCTGCCGAACATGGGCTGCACCGCTGGCAGAAAGGATATACGTTAGCGGAATTGCTGAGCGAAATTCATCACCTGAACCGGTTGATGATGGGCGAGGTCAGGCAGTATTGGCATCAGCACCCGGTTACGGATAGCGATTGGATTGCTGAATCATACGAATCCCTGGCCTGGTTCACGCAACAGAATATTCAGGGGAGTGTGGAGCAGTATATCGAATTACAGCGTATAGCGGCCAGTAACCGGATGCAGACCCTGCAACAGGCACTGGATGAACTCAATGATCTGAAGCGCCGGCGGGGTGATTTGCTGCGCTCGGCTTCGCACGATCTGCGCGGTAGCTTCGGGGTTATTCAGGGGGCAGCCTCGTTCCTGAACCTGGTTGAAGTGGAAGAGCCGACGCGGAAACAGATGGTCGAAATTCTGAACCGTAATATGGCGACGGTGCGGGATATGGTGTTGCAATTAATGGATTTGTCGCGGCTGGAAGCGGGTCAGGAGCCGGTCACCTTTCAGTCGTTTAATGCCGGCCAATTTCTGTATGAACTCGTAGAGAGTTATCAGCCACTGGCCGCGAAAACGGGCCTGCTCCTGAAGGCGGATGGCCCGACGGATTTAAGGGTCGAAAGCGACCCGGTTCAGTTGCAGCGCATCATGCAGAACCTGGTCCTCAATGCGTTAAACAACGCCACAACCGGCTGGGTGTCGGTGTCGTGGGCGCGTGAAAGTGCCTTCCGCTGGGTGATCAGTGTGCAGGATTCCGGACCCGGTTTGCCAAAGGGGTCGAGCGGTACGTTGCTACAAGCGCTGGCACCGACCACCGAGTCGTCGGCGGCTTTCGGAGTGGATGCACCGGCGGAGGAGCGTCGGGAAGCGGACATAACGCGGTCGCCCAAAACCGCACAGGGTGAAGGCATTGGCCTGTCGATTGTCAAAGGCTTGTGTGAGTTGTTGCGGGCCAGTCTGGAAGTTGAAACCAAAGCGGGGGAAGGAACGCTGTTTCGAATCCGTCTGGCGATCAACCAGAAAACGCCGGGATGATCCGCGAACGAAAGCCTTATTTTCCCATCCACTTCTTGAAATCCGTGGCCCGCTCGCGGCTGACGAGCACCTCCTCGCCGGGGGAGGGCTGAAGCGCCAGCTTGAGTTTGTGGTTGAAATACGGATGAAACTGCTGCACCGCGTTGATGCTGACCATGAACTGGCGGTTGGCCCGAAAAAACTGCGTCGGATCGAGCATCGTTTCCAGTTCGTCCAAGGTATAATCCAGCGAGAACTTTTGCCCTTTGTGCGTGCGAAACAGCGTAACCCGATCCTCGGAATGGAAGTAGGCAATATCACAAACTTCAATGGGCTGCCATTGCGACAGATGACGAACCAGAAACCGGCGCCGGTAGTCGGTGGGCTGCACCTGCTGCCGTAGCTGCTGCACGAGTGCGTCGATGGCTTCCTGTTGCCGGGTCGTCCCGCTGGCGGGGCGGTGGAGCTGGCGAAATTTTTGCAAACCGGCCACCAGTTCCGGCTGTTTAATGGGCTTCAGCAGGTAATCGATGCTGTTGACCTTGAAGGCCTTGATGGCGTATTCATCGTACGATGTGGTGAAGATCACCGGGGCTAAAACCGGCGTTTGCTCAAAAATCTCGAAACTCTGCCCGTCGGCCAGTTCAATATCCATGAAGATCAGATCCAGGGCCGGTTGGGTTTGCAGATACTCGACCGACAACTCCACGCTGGGGGTGGTGTTGACCACCCGGATCGCCGGATCGACTTCGGCCAGCAATTTGGTGAGCCGTCGGGCGGCTAAATCTTCATCTTCAATAATCAGAACCTTCATAGCACAGGGGGAGCGTGTTTAAATCGACACCTAAACTACAAAACGAGCGCACCGCCACCGACGGTATCCGGGATCAACTCACCAAAACGGCGACTGAAACGGGATTGCGATGCCCTGATCTGCCACCCGGTTTAGCCCCGAATCAGCGGCAGGGCAACCACGAATTGACCGCCTTCTTCCCGCACCGAGGGTCGGGGCTGGTTGAGCATTTCGTATTTTGCCAGAATGTTGGTCAGCCCGACCCCGTTCGAAACCACGCCCTGTTTTTTCTTCTGAATGTTGTTCCGGATGTGCAGGTTGGCTAAGCCATCGGTCTGGAGCTCGACCAGCAGCGGTTTCGTCTTCATGACCACGTTGTGCTTGACGGCATTCTCGACCAGCAGTTGCAGCGTCAACGGGGGCAATAGATACCCCCGAAACTGCGAATCGACCTGAATTGTCAATTGAAAACCGGTGCCGTAACGGGTCCGCAGCAGGTGGGCGTAGGAATGGATGAAATCCAGTTCCGTGGCTAAATCGGTGAGTGACTGTTCGTTGGCCCGCAAGACGTAGCGGTATACCGAACTCAGTTCTTCCGTAAATACCTCGGCCTGCCTGGGGTTTTCGCTAATCAGGGTCAGCAGCGAATTGAGGCTGTTGAACAGAAAGTGCGGGTTGACCTGCTGCTTCAGCACATCCATCTGTTGCTGCATGTGCAGTTGTTTGAGCTGGTATTCCCGCTGCGTACTGGCCCGCAACTGGTTGTAGGTAAAAATGGATTCGTGACTACCCGCCGACGTAACATTGGTTACAAAACCGATGATCAGAATCCAGGGAATCGTTTCGGGCTTGTATGGGTAGCCCAGCCGGTCGTAAATCCAGAAAATACTCAGAATGATGGCAATCATCACGCCCACATACATCAGCATCGAATACAGCAACCGCTGGGCAAACTGATCGGGGCCACCAAACCGAAACCGCATATATTTCATCCACAGCGTCAGGCTCACGAAAAGGACGATGGCCCCGCCATTGACGATGAGACTGGCCCCAATCAGCAACGACCGATCCTGAAAGTAAACCGGTCCGAAGATGAGGTAATTGGCAATAAAGACAGCGGGATAATTCAGCAGATAAATAAGAAAATCGAAGCGGTCGAACTGAGCCCACTGTCTCATATGAAAAAGCGATTATGCATTCCCAAAAATACGGCATACGCGCGGATCGGCCAATGAAACCGGCCTGGAAGAAAACCGCCGGTTCGGCCGGACCGCCTACCAGACCGTCAGGTAACGGCGCTGCAAGTCGGCGGCAATGCCTTTCTGGACAGCCTGTCGCCCCAGCCAGTGTAAAACCGGTTGCAGCAGGGCCATCCAGCCCGTCATGTACGTTCCGCCGATCAGCACCGTATAACCGAGGGCGTACGGACTTTTGGGCACGCCCTGCGCGTTGGTCTGGCCATCCCGCGCCAGTCCGTACATCAGTTGCAACGTCTGCTCAAAACCGGGGCTGCCGGGCGCAATCCGGCAGCGGAACCGGCACGGTCGATGGCTCTGGTTAAAAAACCGGTGTTTGCTGTAGGCCGGGGCGGTGGCCGATTCTCCCGGTTTTAAACGGATAATCTGTTTGCCGAGCTGAATACTCACTTCGCCTTCCAGGCAGGTAAATTCTTCGGAAAAATCCTTGTGGAAGTGCAGCGGATTTCCCCCGCCTGCCGAGAGGGTTACGTCCACCAGCGTCTGGGTGCCGTTGCTTTCGCGGCTGGTTTCCAGAAAAACAACTTCGTCTTTCAGAATCGGATTGATGATGGTCCGGGCGGCTGCGGGTGTTCCTGCCGGTTTTTTGGCCGTTTGCATACGATTGGTGTTTAGATGAATGCACCAAAATTGGCTGAACAGAACCCCGTTCCCGAGACGCATCTGACCGAAGCGGTACTTCTGTCGACTGAAACCGCACCCGGCGGAACAGAACCGGCCTTGGACGACCCCCGGCGGTTTCCATTTTCAGGAATCCGGCAGGAGATTAAGCACACCTGCCCGGCCTGGAATTGCTTCCGGTCGGGCAGGTGTGGAGCGTTGGTGCGTTAGTTCACTGCCACCAGCCGGGTCATCACGGCGGGTTGTTGGGTGGCAAGGGTCAATTCCTGGGTCGTGGTTTCCACTCCGTTGGTAATGCTGACCTGGTAGTGGCCGTCGGGCAGGTTGCTGACATCCAGCCGGACCCGGGCGGTGGGGCGGTTTTTGGCGATGGACTGGGTAAAGACTTCCTTGCCGGTTTGGTCGGTCAACCGTATCACAACGGTGCCCCCGGTTTCTTTATCGACCGCAATGTGTAGTTTACCCTGGGTGGTGGTGTACATACCACTCTGGAAGGCCGCGGCTTTTTTCGGCTGGTGGATCGGTTTGTTGATGTCGGCCTGAGCAGCGGTGAAGCCAACGAAAGTCAGGGTAAAGGCGACGAGCAGGGATTTAACGAGCGTTTTCATGATTGTATGTGTCTAAGGTTGTTGTCCGTTTGGATGATACAAAGGTCAGCATCCGGTCACGAAACGACTGTCACAAATGAGTCAATCCCTGTCACTTTTGGGAAATGCAGTTTGAAGGGTTTTGAAACCGCCTATTTCTGAAAAAAGCCCGGATTCTGCTTCCGGTGGAAGAGAAATCCGGGCTCCCGCTTCGGCAGCGCCCCTGACCAGCCTGCTGGCAAGGGTAGCACGATGGCGCGTTTAATCCGTTGATGAGAATTTCATTAGAACAAGACCGGCCACAATCAACAAAGCCGCCAGAAACCGGGTTACGGTAAGGGATTCGCCAAAAAACAGAATGCCAACCAGAAAGGCGCCGATCGCTCCAATGCCGGTCCAGATCGAATAGGCCGTACCCAGCGGCAGGGTTCGCATCGCTAAGGCGAGCAATCCAAAACTGGCCAGCATGGTAACTACCGTAATGAGGGAAGGAAAAAGCCGCGTAAAACCGGCCGATTGTTTCATGAAAGAGGCCCAGACGACTTCAAACAGTCCGGCCAGGACCAGAAAAAACCAGGACATACGTAAACCAGGTTGTGGTGAACCGGGCCGTCCCGAACCGTTCCCGTTGTGGGGGAGGTCGTCCTCCTGCTCGACAAGCTTTCCGTAAAAGTTGTCTGTGGTAAGAAGAAAGTCGGGTTGGAAATAGTTCCCTGAAAACCATCGAAAAGTCTGACGCGATTGACCTCCCAGACCTGAATGGGGTACGGCGGGAGGATCGGAAAGGGCGGTTTTTCAGGCATTTAATCGAATTTTAATGGAGCCTGGACGACGGATTCAAAGAATGGTTTTGAACCCGGTAGTTTCCCGGACGACGGATCTTTAGGCTATTATTGGCTCGCAAACCCATCCGCCGAAGTGATGAAAATGGCGTCCTTTTCGTCCTTTGCAATCGGTTGCCTCTGGCGGCTGCCCAGCAACAGGCCGCAAATCGCCCGGCCCTGGCTCGTCAAAGGCTCGTGCGCGGCTGACCCGGTTTTGACATTTTAAGCGGATTTTAAGCGGGGAATGTCCGATTTTCGGTTCCGACTCTTTATTTTCAACCTGGTTTTAAACCTATATACAATGAACAATCGAATTTTTCTACTCCTGACGGGGGTTACACTGGCATCAACGGCCTTTGGACAAAGTGCGTCCACACAAACGAGCGGACTGGCTCCGGTTGAAACGAAAGAACCCAATTCCGCGTATAAGTCAGCTTTTACGGGCCAGACCCGGATTGCGGGTGTCAAAACCGCTACCAGCTACGAAGGCAAAGTATTGAGCGAAGGTCTGAAGAGTCCGTGGGGCATTACGAGCCTGCCCGATGGTCGGCTGCTCATCACCCAGAAAGAGGGAACGATGCGCATTGCCACGGCCACGGGTCAGTTGAGCGAGCCGATTACGGGGCTTCCCAAGGTGAACTCCGCGGGTCAGGGCGGTTTGCTGGGGGTGCGGGTTGATCCCGATTTTGCAAAAAACCGGATGGTTTACTGGGTCTTTTCGGAGCCTCTGGCCGACGGAAACCTGACGGCGGTGGCCAAGGGCAAATTGTCAGCCGATGAAAAGAAGATGGAAGGGGCAACGGTGATTTACCGCGCGACTCCTGCCTATAACGGAAATCTGCACTATGGGGGCCGGATTCTGATCGATAAATCGGGCAATCTGGTAATCAGCACCGGGGAGCGTTCGGATAAAGTAACCCGGCCCCAGGCGCAGTCGATCAACTCGGGACTGGGCAAAGTGATCCGTATTACGAAAGACGGCAAACCGGCGGCTGGTAATCCGTTTGCCGGTCAGGCCGATGCCCGGCCTGAACTGTATTCCTATGGCCACCGGAACGTGCAGGGACTGGCTTTGCATCCGGTCACGGGCGATTTGTGGGAAACCGAATTCGGGCCGCGCGGGGGCGATGAGCTCAACCGCATTGAAGCGGGAAAAAACTACGGTTGGCCGACCATTACCTACGGGATCGAGTACAATGGCAGCAAAGTAGGCGATGCGATCCAGCAAAAAGAAGGCCTGCAACAGCCGGTTTATTACTGGGATCCGTCCGTGTCGCCCAGCGGGATCACCTTCTACAGCGGTAGTCGGATTCCGGAGTGGAAAAACAACCTCTTTATCGGCTCATTGAGCGGCATGCACATCGTGCGGCTGGTGATTCAAAACAACAAAGTTGTGGGCGAAGAGCGGTTGCTGGCCGGGGAATTCCAGCGGTTTCGGGATGTGACCGAGGGCAAGGATGGGGCTTTATACGCGGTTACCGATCAGGGCCGATTGTATCGTATCGATAAAAAATAAACGATCCGTATCAACGAAGCCTCCGGTTTTGCCGGGCTATTTGTTATTGAGAAGCCGCCCCGCTGGAACAGGGGCGGCTTTTATGTTAAACGGGTAACTCGGAAGCCCAGAAGTTGTGCTATCAATCCGGGCTTCTATCGGTTGGCGAATTGCCGGAAAGCCGTCTTAAGCGTTCGTCAGTTGGTTCTCCTGGTCGACAATCGGCAGCAGTTCGATGAGGTTATGGATGATGAATTCGGGGTGGGCCGACTGCAACTGTTCATACGTATGGGCCCCCGTTGTAATCCCGACGTTAATCCGGCAACCCGCGTTTTTGCCTTCTTCGATATCGATGGTTGAATCGCCTACTTTAATCACTTCGGCGGCATTGGAAACGCCCAGTTGCTTCATAGCCAGTAGAATCATATCGGGTTCGGGGCGGTTCTGCGCCACATGGGAAGCGGTTACCAGCAAGTCAAAATCAGTACCCTGCTTCCAGCCAATTTTCTCAACCAGCGCTTCGGCGGTATGCTGGTTGTAGCCCGTATTCAGCACCACCAGAATACGGTTTTTTCGCAGCGCCTGAAACAGGGTCGTTGCGTTAGCCTGTTCCATGATGTCCTGCTGGCGGTAGGCGTCGTCGAGCAGCGAAAGAAACCGGGTGAAAATCTCCCTGGCGAGGGGTTCGTCCACGATGGCTTTCAACTGAAGCACACTCCGGATGGCCTGTAGTTTTTCCTTGCCGGCCCCTTCCGCCAGCACTTCGTCCAGCGAGAAATGGAATCCTTTTTCATTGATAGCCTGTTGAAGCGTTTTATACACCACGTTGTTCTCATCAACCGTCGTACCGGCCATGTCGAACACCACCATTCGAATCATTTGTCTGTCTGTTTAGGGGTGAGTTGAGATTGCTGAAAACCCTCTTTCGGGATAGGCGAAACGTAACAGTGCGAAGCAACGCAATCAGGTTTACAAAGCCAAACCGTACGGATTAATTTCCGGTGGTTTCGGTGGATTTACCCGGACGTGAGCTGAAAGGGGGCCGATTGAAAGAACGACTCGCAGTAGGCTTTGATCTGATCGCGCACCTGCCGGAAAGACGCCAGCGAATCCGGATCGGGGAAACTCTGATGGAGTTTCCGGGCGCTCGACGGAAAAACCGGGCATTGCGCGCGGGCGTTGTCGCAAACCGTGAGAACGTAATCGAACGAAAGCCCGGCGTAGTCATCGACGGCGTTGGAGGTGTGGTGCGAAATGTCGATGCCGTCTTCGGCCATGACCTGAACGGCCAGCGGATTGACACCTTTGGGCGCAACCCCGGCGCTGTAGACCACGGCCCGGCCGTGGGCGAAATGCTGCAAATAGCCCTGCGCCATCTGCGAGCGGGCCGAATTGCCGGTGCATAAAACCAGAATTTTTTTCATCCGACGGCGTATTTTATCCACAACAGGCGGCTCCGGGCGTACACGCTGCTATTTCCTCTCCGATCCGTTCCGGATGGCCTGGGGCGGTTTTGGGCGATCCGGTGCCGCACTGCTGGTCCCGGTTTTGGGCCTTACACTGCGTAAAATCCGGCGTCAACCGGATCGTGAAGGTATCCCCTTCGGAAATGAATTCGGCGGGATACAGTTGCCGCGCATCAAACCGGGTGTTACCAAACTCGATTTTAACCGTCGCCAGGGGGTGTAAAGGCAGCAATTGCTCTACCCGATCAATGATGGAAAGGGCCTTGCTGACTTTCATCGACCGGCCGGGTTCCGGCATGGGCGGTTCCCAAAGCTGGACAATGATTTCGGTCCAGGCATTCATTTTTCCCCCGCAATCCACCGAAACGATGGGGGCCTGTTTGATTTCGGTGATGTGAAAAGCCGCATCGACCCAGTGGTTTTCGGCGTATTCAAACAGCAGATGCTGCTCCGGGTGATCGAGCAGCGTCCGTTTAAACGTCTGCCAGTCGATGGGTTCAGTCTTTTTGGTTGTCGTGTCCATTGTAATATTACGATTGATAAAGGTAAAAAAATAGGCAGGCGGTTTTCAACAGCAGTTCGTGACCACGAAGGAATCGAGCAGCGACCCGAAGACGTGCCGGGCTTCTTCCCACACGGTTTCGTTAATGCAATAGCACACGCGGGGCGGATCGATTTCGCCCTTGATAATGCCAATGCGCTTTAGCTCCTTCAGGTGCTGCGAAACCGTCGGTTGGGCAAGCGGCAGTTCGTCCACCAGATCCCCGCAAACACAGGCTTTTCGGGCTATGAGCAATTGCAGAATCGCAATGCGGGCGGGGTGGGCGAATGCTTTCGCCAAATCCGCCAGGCGGTTTTGCTGATCGGTAAACACTTCGGTTTTTGTAACTCCCATGCCGCAAAGAAAGGGAAAAAAATGATTCATCGTAATATTACGATGCGTTTTTGAGCGAACGGTTCCGGTCAGGCTGCCTAAACCATTCTTCTGACCCTGCTTTGGCACTTTACGCGCATTTTACCTAATTGTTACCCTGCCGGTTTTTCGATCCGTCTCTGGGTTGACTGCCAGAAACCATCACTGGGATGACGGTGAGCAGCATCCCCCGAAAAAGAAAAGCGCCCTAAATTTTATTGGCGGCCCTGATGGAAAATAATAAAAAATTGTACATTTGTGTTTACTCTACTGTACTCTACTGTTATGCTCTCTGGAGTGAATGGGAGGATTATCGGCTCTACGACTACGGTTTTTATGTAAAAAGTACATTTGGAATGGAAAACTTTACCCTCGATTTGCCAGCCCAGTCGGCAAGCGGACAACCCAAATACCAGCAGTTGATTGAATCGGTCCTGACGGCCATTGAACGTGGGACGCTTACCCACGGGCAGCAGTTGCCGTCCATTAGTGAATTGTCTGATTCGCAGAAGGTTGCCAAGGTGACGGTAGCGAAGGCCTACGAAGAACTGCGGCAGCGGGGCATTGTCCGGTCGCAGCACGGCAAGGGCTTTTACGTGGCCAGTACCGACGTGCGCACCCCGCTGAATGTGCTGCTGATCTTCGACACGCTGAATGCCTACAAGGAAACGCTGTACGACGCCCTGAAAGCGGCTCTGCCGGCGGATACGGCGCTGAGCATTTTCTTCCACCACTATAATCCGCAGGTCTTCGAAAGTCTGGTCCGGAACGGTGTGGGGCACTACAACGCCTACGTGATCATGCCGCATTTTGACGAAGACGTGACGGAGATCGTCAATCTGCTGCCGAAAGATAAACTCCTGCTGATCGACCAGGCCCTGCCCCGGCTGGAAGGTTCCTACGCGGCTGTCTACCAGGATTTTGAGCAGGATATATACCAGGCGCTGATGACCGGTCTGCCGTCGCTCCGTCGCTACCGGAAACTGACGCTGGTGCAATCCAAGGCCCATTTTCAGTATATTCCGGCGGGTACCCTGGCCGGTTTCCGGCGGTTTGGGCTGGAGGCTGAACTGGACATCGATGTTGTGGATGATTATGCCGACGAGCTCGTCCGGCCCGGTGAAGCGTACCTGCTGTTTGCGGATCGTGACATGATTCGGTTCATCAAATACGTGACCCGGAAGAACTGGCAATTAGGCAAAGACGTGGGGCTGATTTCGTATGACGATACGCCGGTGAAAGAGATTCTGGCGGGCGGCATTACCGTTATCTCGACGGATTTTGCCCAAATGGGCCAGACTGCCGGGCAGTTGCTGACTGAGCGAAACCGGGTCCAGATTGCCAATCCGGGCGGATTGATTTTGCGACACTCCCTTTGATTGGCAAGCGAAACGCCCCTGAAAGTTCCTAAACCCTATCTTTCCTTCATGAAAAGTGTATTCTCCGTTCTTGCCATCGGCAGTCTGGCCGGATTGGGCGTACTCGTCGTTAGCGGCTGGTTAGCCGCACCCGCCCGAACCGTCATCGCCGGAGCCGAAAAACCGCGTGTGGTGATTCTGACCGATATCAGCAGTTTGGAGCCCGGTGTTGCCGAACCGGACGACGGGCAGTCGCTGGTGCGCTTGATGCTGTATACGAACGATTTAGAGATCGAAGGTCTGATTGCATCGTCCAATTTGGGCCACGGCCAGAAAACCCGGCCCGAACTGATCCGGAAGGTTGTCGAGACCTACGGCCAGGTGCACCCCACGCTCGTTCAGCATGACCCGGCTTACCCGTCTGCCGATCGACTGCTAAGTCTCATCAAATCCGGGCAACCGCAGGCCGGCCCCAAGGTGCCGGTAACAACCAGTATTGGTGCGGACCGGGATACGGAAGCCTCCGACTGGATCATCCGGGTGGTCGATCAGCCCGACCCGCGGCCGGTTTGGGTGTGTGTCTGGGGCGGTACGGCCGACCTGGCCCAGGCCCTTTGGAAAGTTCGGCAAACGCGTTCGTCGGCTGAATTACAGACGTTTATCAGCAGGTTGCGGATTCACGCCATTGCGGATCAGGATGCGACCGGCCCCTGGATTCGAGAGCAGTTTCCAACTCTTTTTTACATTTTAAACCGGCATAATTTCCGGGGTGTCTACCGGGGGGGCGACACCCGGCTGGCGGATTCGAGCTGGGTGGTTACCAGCGTTCACAAAAAAGATAATCCGCTGGGCATGTTGTACCCTAATTATACGGGTGGCGACATTTGGGCGTCCCGCATCGGTCGGGTGATGGGCATCAAAGAAGGGGATAGCCCGTCGTTTCTGAGCCTGGTTCCGAACGGTTTGAATGTGCCCGAAAGGCCCGATCTGGGCGGCTGGGGCGGTTTGTTCAGTCGGAACAAAGCCGGTTTTTATCAGGATCAGGTCGATTCGACGGTTATCAATCCCCGTGATCCAACGCCGTATATGGCCTCCGTGTACCGCTGGCGCCCCGACTGGCAGGCCGATTTTGTAACCCGTTTGCAGTGGTGTACCAAACCCTTTAAGCAGGCCAACCATGCGCCCCAGGTGGTAATTGACGGCCAGTTGTCGCACGAGCCGGTCACGCGGCTCGTAAAACCGGGGGCTGAAATTCGGCTCGACGCTGGAAAATCGGCCGATCCCGACCGGCAATCGCTGCAATTCCACTGGCAGATTTACCCCAAAACCGGGCCGCAGGACGCGACGCTGAGCAATGAGCAGACGGCCCGCGTGCGGATTCGGATTGCCACAACCGCCCGTCCCCAAACCATTCCGTTGCTGCTGACCGTAACCGATGCGGGACAGCCCGCCTTGCGCAGCTACCGGCGCGTTTTCCTGCAAGTTCCCTAGGGTCTGAATTCGTTGTGCCTTAATAATCCAATTTCATCTTTAAATTTTTGAAAACTGAAAAATACCACTACATTTGTTTAAAATAAAGTACAGTAGAGTACAGTAGAGAAGTGATCCTGTAAGTATTTTAAAAATCATCCGCTTTCAAAAGGTAATGTCCGTAGCCAGTTGCTACGCTAAGGTGAACTATGTGTGTACACAATTAAAACCGCGCCTGGAGCGCAGATTTCATTCTTTATTAAACCATCCTATCACCCTTATGAGGAATTTTACCCGACTAAGTTGCTGGCTTTTGCTGTTTTGTGGCCTGCAACGCCCGGTTTTCGGGCAGGTTTCGAGCGCATCCGACGGGATGATTCAGGGCAAGGTCACGTCGACAACCGGCGAAGAACTGCCCGGCGTCAACGTGGTGGTCAAAGGGACGAACACCGGCACGACAACCGACGCCACCGGCGCGTACAAATTGACCGCATCGGCCAGTTCGACGCTGGTGTTCAGCTTCATCGGCTACGTCAGCCAGGAAATTCCGGTGGGAACGCAGGCCCGGATCAATGTGCAACTGGCGACCGACACCAAATCGCTCGATGAGATTGTGGTCGTAGGCTACGGCACCAAAAACAAAACCAACCTGACCGGCAGTGTGGCGACCGTCAATCCGAAGGACCTGCGCTCGGTGCCGATGCCGACCGTAACCCAGTCGCTGATGGGGAGGGCCGCCGGGGTTTTCATCAAGAATGGCAACGGCCAGCCCGGCGAAAACAAAGTGAATTACAACATCCGTGGTTTCGGAACTGCCCTGCTGATCATCGACGGTTTGCCGGCTTCGGATAACGACTTTAACCAGCTCGATCCCAACGATATCGAGAACATCAGCATTCTGAAAGATGCGGCTTCGGCCGCGGTGTATGGCGCCCGGGCCGGAAACGGCGTGGTGCTGGTGACCACGCGCCGGGGCGGGGTTTCGGATGCCAAGTTCACGTATACGAGCAACTACGGTTTGCAGTATTTCGCCATTCGGCCCGAATTTGTGAACGCCGAACAGTACGCCCGGATGGAAAACGTGTCGCGGGCCAATCAGGGGCTGGCCCCGGTCTGGACCGACGACGAGATTCGAAAACTGGGCGACGGCACCGATCCGAAGTACCCGAATACGGACTGGTGGAAAGCCACGCTGCGGACCTATGCGCCCCAGATTCAGCACAATATCAACGTGCAGGGTGGCACGGAAAAGGTCAAGTATTTTGTATCGGGCGGTTATTTCAGCCAGCAGGGTTTGGAACGGGAGAGCGAAACCCGCAACAACCGCTACAACCTGCGGTCGAACCTGGACGTGGCGCTGACGAAACGGCTGAAACTGGGCCTGAACCTGTCGGCGCTGTACCAGACCTACTACGGCTCGGCTTTTCAGATGGAACGAACGAGTTCGACGGTGGGCATTATGACGATGATTTTCCGCGCGCGGCCCAACTTCCTGGCGGAGTATCCGGACCCGACCAAACTGCCGACCACCGGCGGGTCCGAAATTGCGCCGAACTCGCTCATCCGGCCCGATCAGGTCGGCTACAAAAGCTGGAACAAGCTGACGGGCGATGCCAAGGTGCAGTTTTCCTACGATTTGCCGTTCGGGTTCCAGGCCCGGGCAAACTTCCATGCCTACCGGCTGAACGATCAGTACAAGGAGAAAAAGAAACGCACTCCGGTTTACAGTTACAATACCGACACGGATGCGTACACGTTTGTAAAGTACACCAGCGATCCGTCGCGGCTGTACGAGAAAAATTCAACGGAGAACAACCTCAACCAGCAGTATTTTCTGACCTGGAACCGGACGTTTGGTGATCATAACGTCAATGCGCTGGCGGTGTATGAAGTGTTGTCGAATACGACCAACTGGATCGAAGCCTCCCGGATTCGGTATGATTTCGACATCGATTACCTGTTTGCCGGTCCCGATCTGGACAAAGACAACAACGGTTCGGCCACGCAGGGCGGGCGGAAAGGCTGGATTACCCGGCTCAATTACGATTATCAGGGTAAATACCTGGTCGAGTTGAACAGCCGGGCCGATGCCTCGCCCAAGTTTCCGAAAGCCACCCGCTGGGGCTTTTTCCCCTCGGCCTCGGTGGGCTGGCGGATTTCCGAAGAAGCCTTTATGAAGGACCACCTGCCGTTTATCAGCAACCTGAAACTCCGGGCATCATACGGAAAGTTGGGGTATGACAACGTGGGGAATTTCCAGTACCTCCAGAATTATTCCATCGGTTCGCAATTTATCTACGACGGGGCATCCAATGTGCTGGAAAAAGGCATTCGGGCCGATGCCCTGGCGAACCCGTTGATTACCTGGGAAAAAATGACGACCTCCGATGTGGGGCTGGATTTCAACCTCTGGGGCACGAAACTCGAAGGGTCGTTCGACTACTTCTACCGGTTACGGAGCGATGTGCTGGGCACGCGCATTCAGTCCCTGCCGAACGTCGTCGGGGCCAACATGCCGCAGGTCAATTACGCCAAATACGACAACCGGGGGGTGGAACTGACGCTGAATCACCGGAATGTCGTCCGTGATTTTGAGTACAGCATTGGCGGAAACATTGCCTGGAACCGGGAAAAAGCGCTGTTGATCGACCAGAGCGACTTTGCCAGCGAAGAAGCCCGGCGCCGGGGAAACCGCGTGGACCGGTGGACCGATCAGGTCTGGGGTAAAAAAACCGACGGCCTGTTCCAGAGCAAGGAGGAAATTGCGGCCTGGGCTGATCAGGACGGCAAGAACAACGCCACGATTTTACCGGGCGACGTGAAATTCATCGACTACAACGGCGATGGCCGGATTACGGCGGAGGATGAGGTAGTGATTGGCCGCGGAACATTCCCGAAACTGTCGTTCGGCGTGAATCTGTCGGTGGCCTGGAAAGGCTTCGATTTCAGTATGTTGTGGCAGGGTGCCGGTTTGTACGACATCAACCTGCGGAGTTCGCCCGATCTATCGCAGCCGTTTTATGCCGCCAACACCCCGCTGACGGACATGCTGACGGATTCGTACGTGCCAGTTATGGAAAACCAGTGGCTGCCGGTCAACACCAGCGCCCGCTGGCCGCTCTACCGGACGGACAACTACAACCGGAGCCACGTCAGTTATTCGGCCTCCGACTTCTGGCTGATCAACGGGTCGTACATGCGGTTGAAAAATGCGGAGCTGGGTTACACGATTCCCCGGCATATCACGCAGAAAATCAAGGTCGATCGCTGCAAAGTGTACCTCTCGGGCTCGAACCTGCTCACGTTCTCGGCGCTCAAGTTCATGGACCCGGAAATCGACACCAGTCCGGCCCGCACGCTGGGCGACTACTACCCGCCCGTCGGTACCTACAACGCCGGTTTATTGATTCAGTTTTAATGCTAACCCGGAAACACTATGAAATTCATTGCCTATTCACTGGTGCTGTCGGCCTTCCTGTTTCAATCCTGTAAGGACGTAACGGACGTACTCGACCGGACGCCCATCGACAAGATTTCGGAAGTCGATGTCTGGAAAGATGAAACCCTGACCAAAGCCTACGTAACGGGACTCTACAGCCGGTTTCCTTTTGCCGCTTTCGACTACAATACCTTGTACAACTGGACCGACGAAGGCACCACTTCCACCGGCAACGCCAGCAACATGACGATGGGAACGGTCAGCCGGTCGAGCGAGGGAAACGCGTACTGGGATTACATTTACGTCCGGGACTGCAACGTTTTTCTGGATAAAATCAAAATCGCCACGATTTCGGAAGCCACCAAAAAGCAACTCGAAGGCGAGGTGCGGTTCATCCGCGCGTATGTGTATTTCGAAATGATGAAACGGTATGGCGGGGTGCCGCTGGTGGACGTGGTCATCGATCCGTTTGCGTCCGTGGAAGAAAAGTACGCGGTTCGGGCCACGGAAGAAGCCATTGCGGATTTTATCGATGCCGAACTGACTACGGCCAGCGGTTTGCTGGGCACCGATGCCACCCCACGGGGCAAAGCCAACAAATGGACAGCGTTGGCGCTGAAGGCCCGCGCCATGCTCTGGGCGGCTTCCATTGCCAAATTCGGTACGGTGAATCTGAATGGCCTGGTGGGCATTCCGGCGGCTAAGGCCAATACCTATTACACCAAAGCGTCCGAAGCCGCCGAAGCGGTGATTGCGTCCGGGAAATACAGCCTTTTTAACGGGGTTCCGAACGATAAGGCGGAGAATTACCGGAAAGTCTTCGTGACGGAAAACAACAGCGAAGTCATTTTCGAGAAAGTGTACAACGGCCCGAATCTCGGCCACAACTGGGATGCGTTTACCGGCCCCAACCAGTGGGCCGTCCGGGGGGGCGTTTGCGACCCCAGTCTGGATTTTATTCTGGGGTACGAAAATGCCGACGGTTCGATGGACCAGCCGGTTTTTGGGGCCGACAACTTATACGCAAGCGGAGCGGAGCCCTTTGCCAAAAAGGATCCCCGGCTTTTTGGAACGGTTTTTTTTCAGAATGATAAATGGGCGACCGGCAAAGTGGAAACCTACGAAGGGCTGGACCCCAGCCCAACTCCCAACCCGACGGCCGTGATCCGGAACCCCAACACCTTATACCAGGGCGTACCAACGGTCGGCATCGATTCGCGGACGCAGGCCAAAGACGATTTTAGCACGAATTCCGGTTTTCTTAACAAGAAATACCTCGACGATTCCGAGATAAAAATTCCGGAAGGTCAGAGCAAAACCAACTGGATTGTGTTCCGGCTGGCCGAACTGTACCTGACCAAAGCCGAGGCCGAATTTGAACTGGGCAATGCCAAAAAAGCCGTCGATGCGCTGAACATGACCCGCAGCCGGGCCGGCATCAGTCTGGTGACCGAAGCGACCCTGACGCGCGACAGAATCCGGACCGAACGGCGGTCGGAACTGGCGTTCGAAGGCCACCGCTATTGGGATTTACGGCGCTGGCGGACGGCGCAGGCGGTTTTGAATACGCGCATTCAGGGCCTGCAGATCATCTTGCACCACGCCACCGGCAAATACTATTTTCTGCCGCTGAATGCCGAGTCGTTTACGCGGGTTTTCCGGGCCGAGCACTATTATAACCCGATCACGAACAGCCGGATCGACAACAATTCGAAACTGGTTGAAAACCCGTTGTACTAAGACTGGAAAGGGCTCCTGGGCTCTTTCGTTCCTTCACTTTTCCGCTTCTAAAAAGATGAAACGACTCCATACACTCCATGCGCTCACCGTCTGCGGGTTGTTTTTGCTGAGCCTGACCGCCTGCGAACGGGACGTTACCGATTTCGGGTTCGACGGCTCCATTTCGGGCACCATCAAAGACCAGGCCGGCAACATCGTGCCTGGCACCACCACCGCCAACGCCCTGACCGTGCAGGTCCGGGGCGCAACCGACCAGGTGGCCACCGTCGTCCGGGTCAAAGGCGACGGCACCTTCCAGAACACCAAACTGTTTCCGAGCCAGTATCGCATCTGGATCAGCGGTCCGGCAACGCTCGTGGGCGACACGGTGCGGGTTGATTTAGCGGCCGAACGGGTCTGGATGAAAGACCTGGTCGTAGTTCCGTTTATTTCCGTCAAACCGCCGGTGGCGGCCGGTTCCACCGCGACCTCGGTGAATGTCAGTTTCGACATGACCGCCAACAGCGGAAAAACCGTCGCGACCCGCGAACTGTATTGCAGCACGGTTCCGTATCCGGACGCCAGCATTGGGGCGGGACCAGGCTACGACACCAAACGGGTAGCCCTGACCACCAACAGCGGGACGGCTACGGTGACCGGGTTGCTTTCCAAAACGAAGTACTACATCCGGATCGGGGCGCAGGCCACGGGGGTCAGTAGCATGAATTATAGCGACCAGCTTACGGTGACGACGCCGTAAAAACCGGTTTTTTTAGGAAATTAGGCGTTGGGAGAAACCAGTTCGGTTTTTTCCAACGCCTGATCCATTTTTAACCGTCCCAATTCCCCTGGTATGAGAACGATCCTGTTCGTCTGGAGTTTCCTAACCCTTCTTTCTGTTGCCCACGCCCAAAACACCTCTCCGTCTACCGATACCCCGTACCTAAAACTGATTCCCGGCTCCGCGCAATCGGCTTTCAAACGGCTGGAGCTTTCGTCGGATATCGATACCAGTTGGAACCGCTGGAAAGAGCGCGGCTACCATTTCGGGTTTAATGCGCAGCTCACGCCCATGTACACGACGGTCAACGGCATTTTGAGCACGCCGTATATGATCCAGGTGCGGGGCAACGAAAACGAGAAAAACCGCAAACGCTGGGGCTTTCATGTGTTCGAAGGCTACGCCCGCGACGACAAATCCCGGATTACGATGCTGGTGAACAAACACGTGGAAGAAGAAAAACCGGTGGCCGAATTGTATTACTACAGCACGGTCTATAACCACAGCGCACCGGCCTACAACTGGTTCCGGATCGGTTCCGATGTGCGGCAGCATTCGTTTCTGTTCAGCCGTGACAAGGCCATTTTCTACGGTTCGTTAAAAATGACCAATGCGTTTACGCTCGGCAATGTGGGCAAAGAGGATTTAGCGACGGTGCCACCCACCGCCGACGCGGAAACGAATTACAGCGAAGATGCCAAATACGTCAATTACGAAGCCCTGAAAACCAGCGATAACGGAACGATGTTTTACGACAAAGACAACAACATTGTGGTGATCAAGGTCAACGGGAAATGGATGAAACTGGTGGTGGAAGAACTGCCGAAAAACGTCAAGTATCCGTTTTGATCGCCATGCAAACCCGGTTTTTATGCTTTTTGATGCTCCTTGGTTTGGCTCTGACCGGCCCGGTTTACAGTCAGTCGAAAACTGCCGTCATGACCACCCTAAAACCGCATATTCTGGCAGAAGCCCGCTGGGCGATGCAGCAGGAACCGGTGACGGTAACGGCCCAGACCTCGCCCCGCAGCGCGGGCGGCAAGCACGATTTCTTTTCGGAAGGAGACTATTGGTGGCCGGATTCGGCCAACCCGCAGGGACCGTACATCCAGCGCGACGGCCTGACGAATCCCGATAATTTTGTGGCCCACCGACAGGCCATGATCCGGTTTAGCCGGATTGTGGGAGCCCTGGCGTCGGCCTATGTCGTCACCCGCGACGAAACCTACGTCCGGCAGGCATTTCGGCACCTGAAGGCCTGGTTTGTCAATCCGGCTACCCGCATGAATCCGTCGCTGTTGTATGCGCAGGCCATCAAAGGCCGGGCCACCGGGCGGGGGATCGGTATCATCGACACCATTCACCTGATGGAAGTCGCGCAGGGCGTGCGGGTGATGGAAACCGCCCGAACCCGTGACCCAAAGGCAGTCGCGGCCATCCGGCAATGGTTTGCCGATTACCTGAACTGGCTGACCACACATCCGTACGGGAAAGACGAGATGAACGCGAAAAACAACCACGGAACCTGCTGGGTGATGCAGGTAGCCGCGTTTGCCCGACTGACGAAAAACGATTCACTGTTGGCATTCTGCCGAAACCGGTACAAAAACGTCCTGCTGCCCGACCAAATGGCGGCCGACGGCAGTTTCCCGCAGGAACTCCGGCGGACCAAACCGTACGGTTATTCGCTGTTCAACCTCGACGCCATGACGATGATCTGCCAGATTGTATCCACGCCAGCCGACAACCTCTGGACCTACCAGACCGCCGACGGGCGCGGGATTCGTCGGGGTATTGCGTACCTGCATCCGTTTGTGCGGGACAAAACCGCCTGGCCATTGAAACCGGATGTGATGTATTGGAACGACTGGCCGGTCGCCCAGCCTTTTCTGGTCTTCGGGGCGGTTACATTCGGCCAGTCCGACTGGCTGGCGACCTGGGAAAAACGGGACCACGATCCGCAGGTGGAGGAAGTGCTGCGTAATCTGCCGATCCGCAATCCGGTTATCTGGTTATAAACGCCCGGATTTTTTTCGTATAAAAAAGCGGCCCCGGTCTGCGTGCCCGGGGCCGTGGGTAATTTGCTAGTTTTTATCCCACCAGAGCGCGGTTGACAGCGGCACTTCCGCCGGGACGTTGGCGCCGTTTTTGGACGTTTCACCGTTCGGGTAAGCGGCCCGGCGGATGAACGTCGGCAAGGCGGCATTCAGCGGAAGCCGGAATCCTTTGTACTGGTAGTCAAACCGGCGCGCATCGTTCCAGGCTTCCGGATTCAGGTAGGTAGCGACGTATTTCTCCTTGAAAATCAGGTCGAGCGTCAGGGCCGCCGAACCGACGCCCACCGCCGGATTGGCCAGGTACGCATCGCGGGCGGCTGCAGCAACGCCGTACTTGTCCATATTGGCTTTGATGCCCGCCAGATAAGCCGTGTAGGCGCGGGCTTTATCACCGGAGCGGAAAGCGGCTTCGGCTTCGACAAACCGCATTTCGGCGTTGGTGACAATCAGCAGGGGAGAGGCATCCCCGGTCAGCGGAGAGTTCAGCGAAATGTATACCTCATCCTTCACGGTATTGTTACCGCCGACATTGCCCTGACCGTTGCGGGTTCCCTTGTAATCGTTGTTGACGGTTTTGTCCGTGATTTTCTCGATGCGCGGGTCCACAATTCCGTAGGTCATGCCGTTCAACTGGTTGACCAACTGATCCGACAGCCAGCCATCGAGTACCAGCGAGGCATTGCTCCGTGCTACGGCTGCCCACGGATTTCGCAGCAGGAACGACGCCATCTGGGCATCGTCGGCATTGGTCGTATACGACTTCGAAACCGCATCCAGTACATCGGCCGGTTTGTAGGTGCTTTTCTTGGAAACCTTGTTCAGCATCCGGGCTTTCAGGGCGTAAGCGGTTTTGGTCCAGGTAGCTACATTTCCCTTGTGAATCAGGTCGTTGGCAGCTGCGTCACTCAACTTTAACTTTGAGTCGGTTTTGGCCAGCTCCGCGATGCCTTCGTTCAGCAGGGTCAGAGCGGTGTTGTACAGCGTTTCTTCCGAATCATACTTCGGCGTCAGCGTGCTGCCGGTGAAGGCGTCGGAGAAGGGCGCGCTCCCGAACACATCGGTAATCAGGTTGAGGTGGTACGACAGCATGATGTCGGCCACCCCGACATACTCGGAAGCACCCTGCTCCTGCGCCTTTTTCTTGAGGTCGTACAAGTCGGCCATGCCGAAGTAAACCGCATCCCAGGTACCGGTATAATCCGTGATCTGGTAGGTGTCGGTGGAGCCGGCGGTGCCGGGGCTGGCCAGGTATTGCACAAAGTACGAGGTAATCCCGGCCACCCGCTGCGAATTCAGGGCGGTTTTCTGCGTCGTGGTCGATAGAAGCGAGCCCAGCGGTGGGTTGCTGATCAGGTTCGGGTTGTCGTTCAGGTCGAAATAATCCTTGCACCCGCCCAGGCCGATCAGCAGCAGGGTCAGAACCGGAATGATGTATTTGGAATAGAATCTCATGATTGTCTGTGAATAGGGGTGATTAAAAACCAACGTTCAGCGAGAACAGGAAGCTGCGTACGGCCGGGTACGTAAAACCGGTAAAACCGTCGACGTTGCTGCCGCTGCTGCTGGAACTGGTTTCGGGGTCATAGCCGGAATACTTGGTCCACAACGCCAGGTTGTTGCCCGTGGCACTCACCCGCACGCTTTTGATGAAGGTGTTTTTCAGGATCGAGGTCGGTAAGTTGTACGAAATGCTGGCCGACCGCAGCCGTACCCACGACGCATCTTCAATGAAGTTTTCCGACACGCCCCGGTGGACGTTCCGGTAAAAACCGTTCGTGTAATCAACCCCGTCCGGCCCTTTGCCCTGCCCCAGCCAGACCTGCTTGGTGTTCGGGGTTCCGTCGGCCAATACACCCTCGAAAACTTTGGTGTCGTTCCGGTTTTCGGTGTATTTGGCAATTCCGAAGGCCGAGAAGAAGTTGTCCAGCTGGTTGTACCGATCCTGCCCTACGCGGGCGTCGAATAAAACCGCCAGCGAGAAATTACCGTACCGCAGGGTGTTGTTGATCCCCCCGATCCAGTCGGGTTGGGAGTTGCCGAGCAGTTTCTGCGCCGTGTTGATCACCGGAAAACCGTTGGCGCCGATGACGATGGGGCGGCTTTTGTCGATCAGGATGGGATCTTCCTCGGCGGAATTGGCGTAATACCGCTTGTAACTGCGGCCGTACAGATTTCCGTAGGCGTACCCCGGAATGAGTTTCATCGAAACCGTCGAGCTGGAATACCCGAACTGTGATGCGTAGTTGATTTCCGTCAGGCCCTCGCGCAGGCTCAGGATTTTGTTGCGGTTGGCCGAGAAGTTGAAATTAACATCCCAGTTCAGCTTGCCTTTCCGGATCGGCGTGGCCCGCAGCACCAGTTCAATTCCCTTGTTCCGCATCGAACCGGAGTTGATGGCGGCTTTCACGTACCCCGTCGACGAAGTAACATCGACCTGTATGATCTGGTCTTTGCTGATCGAATGGTAGTAAGTAAAGTCAAGGCCCAGCCGGTTATTCAGAAAACTCATTTCCAGACCGCCTTCGTACGTATCCGTAAATTCCGGGCGCAGGGCCGGATCGCCCAGCAGCGCTCCCCGCGTAAAACCGGTCGTGCCGGACGGGAGCTGCATATACGCCGAATACCCCGTGATTGTCGAGTAGGGAGCGGCATCTTTCCCGATGCGGGCGTACGACGCACGAAGTTTGCCCATCGTAATGGCCGCGGGCATTTTCAGTTGCTGCGAGAAGAGGTACCCCAGACTGACCGACGGATAAAAGAACGAGTTGTTGGGAGCCTGCAACGACGACGTCATGTCGTTCCGGCCCGTCAGCGTCAGGAACAGGAAGTCCTTGTAATCCAGCGTCAACTCGCCGAAAATTCCCATCAGGCGGTAGTCCTCCGCCGACTGCACGGGCGTGATCGTTTTCGCGTTCCGCAGGTCGAAGTAATTGTAAACCGTCAGTTCGTTGCCTTCCGCTCCGAAGGTCCGGATCTGACGGTCATACAAATCATGACCGACGCGCAGCGTGGCGTTCAGACTCTCGCCAAATTTGGTGGTCGCACTGGCCGCAAGCGTCGAGGTGATGGCCCGGAAGTTGGTGTGGTACTGGTAAATAAAACCCAGTTCGTTGTCTCCGTAAATCCGTTCGTTCGCAATCCCCGAAGGGCCCGGTGCGGTCCGCTTCCGATCCTCCGAATACGTATCCAGGCCCACGCGGTAATTGAACGTCAGCCATTTCAGCGGAGCGTACACAAAGTTCAGCCCACCAACCAGCCGGTTGACATTATCGCGCAGTTTGTTGGTCATCGCGCCGTAAATCGGGTTGTCGTTATCACCGCTATAGGTTTTGTACGTACCGTCCGGATTCAGGTAATCCCGGACGTCGTAGCGGGGTGACCAGTAGCTCAGGCTTTCGTTGTAGCGATCGGCGTTGTAGCGGTCCCCGCCCGAGTTGATGAAGTTCAGGTTGGCATTGGTGGTAAATTTGTCGCTGAACTTGACGTTCGTATTTAATCGTACCGACAGTTTGTTGAAGTTCGTAAAGGGAATCACGCCTTCGTGCCGCAGGTGGCCGATGGACGATAAAAACGTAATCTTTTCATTTCCACCCGAAAACGACAGGTTGTTCTGGTACTGCTTTCCGGTTTGGTACGCATCTTTGAAGTGATTGTAAAGCTTTTTGGGGTGTGTCGGATCAATCTTGATCGCGTCTTCGACGGTCGGCCCCCAGGATGGGAAGAAGTCCTGCGGGTTGTAAACGCCCGAATACCCAATGGTGTACTTGTCCTGTACTTCCGGGAATTTGTTCACGTTTTCGACCCCGAACGTACTGCTGTAATTGGCCCGAAAAGCCCCGGTTTTGCCCGATTTGGTCGTAATTACGACGACACCGTTGGCACCCCGCAAGCCGTACAGCGCCGTGGCGGCCCCACCTTTCAGGATGTTGATGGTTTCAATATCGTCCGGATTGATGTCGGCGGCCCGGTTCGACATGCCCCGCAGTTCAGCCCCGGAATTGGTCGTTCCCGTCGAGGTGCTGTTGTCAAACAAAACCCCATCCACCACAAACAACGGCTGGTTGTCGCGCGTGACGTCGATCGAGTTGATCCCGCGAATCAGAATCCGGGCTCCCTGGCCCGGTGCCCCGCCCGTGCTCGAAATGGTCACCCCGGCCACTTTGCCCTGCAGGGCATTGACCATGTTGGGTTGCCGGTTTTGCATCAGTTCTTCCGAATTGACGTTCTGGGCCGCATAGCCCAGTGCCTTCTTGTCGCGGCTGATCCCCAGCGCCGTCACCACCACTTCATTCAGCAGTTTGCTGTCCTGCCGCATGACCACGTTGATGTTCCGCCGGTTTTCTACTTTGATTTCCTGGGTTTCAAAACCGATGTAGCTGAATACTACGACGGTATTTCCCGGTGCCACGCGGATCGTATACCGCCCGTCGGAATCGGTCAGGGTGCCGGTGGTGGTACCTTTCACCGAGACATTGACGCCCGGCAGGGCCGCATCATCGCCGTCGCTGGTAACCCGTCCACTCACTTCGATTTGCTGCGCTCTCGCCAACGACGAACAGAACAGCAGAATCACGCCCAGATAAATCCGTAATGCTTGTTTCATGTTTTCTCATAAGTTAAAATGGTTAAAAAAGTATTCCCATGGCAAGTTTAACATTTATCTAAAATTTTGCAATTTTTGCTATTTAACGTAGAATATTCTGTCGTTTTAAAGACTAAGCATGGATTTTTTTGCACAAAAGAAAGGGACTACGGCTGTTTGGGCCGGGGAGGACGCTCAGGGGGCCACTGGTGCAACCACGGCCCCGATCGTCAACAGCGTGGCTTTTTCGTACCACGATCTGGACGAATGGTATGCTGTTGCCACCGGCAAAACCGAGGGACATATCTACAGCCGGAATACCAATCCGACGGTGCAGGTGCTGGAAGAAAAAATCCGGATTCTGGAAAGTGCCGAAGCCGCGACTTCCTTTGCGACGGGGATGGGGGCCATCAGCAACACGCTGTTTGCGCTGCTCGGACCGGGGAAGCGCGTGGTGTCGATTAAGGACACGTACGGCGGCACCAGTCGGTTGTTTCTCGACTTTCTGCCCGCTTACCAGATCGACATAACGCTCTGCGAAACCGGTAACCACGAAGCGATGGAAGCCGAAATCGCCAGCGGCTGCGATCTGGTGTATCTGGAAACCCCCACTAACCCGACCCTGAAAGTGGTTGATCTGAAACGACTGGCGGCTGCCGCCCACCGGGTCGGCGCCATTGTGGTGGTGGATAATACCTTCGCGACACCGATCAACCAGAATCCGCTGCAACTCGGGGCCGATCTGGTGGTTCACAGCGCCACGAAATTTCTCTGCGGCCATTCCGACGCGATGGGCGGTTTGCTGTGCGGCAAAAAGGAGCTGGTCGAAAAGGTGTTCCGGTTTCGGGAAATCAACGGGGCCAGTTTGCAGGCCGAACCAGCCTACCTGATTGCTCGTGGCATGAAAACGCTGGAACTCCGGATTGAGCGGCAAAATGCCTCGGCCCTGAAAATCGCCCGGTTTCTGAAAGCGCATCCCGCCATCGGCGATGTGTTTTATCCGGGACTCGACACGCATCCTGGCCACGCAATAGCAGCCGCGCAGATGAGCGGTTTTGGGGGTGTGTTAAGTTTCTCGTTAAAAGGGGATTACGAGGATGTTAAAGCGTTTCTGACCAGCCTCCGGTTGGTGCACCTGGCCGCCAGTCTCGGATCGGTGAGCACGCTGGCCGGACCACCCCGCACCACCAGCCACGTCGAACTCACGGAAGCGCAGCGCGCCCAGTTGGGCATTCCCGAAAGCCTGATCCGGTATTCGGTCGGCATCGAAAACGTGGAGGATCTGATCGCCGATTTGAGCCAGGCGCTGGCGGTTTTAAAACCGGTTTCTCAACCTGCAAATAGCTAATATCCGATTTTGGGTCTTAAAACTCCTGTATACCCGATGAAAAAACGCGTACACTTCGCAACAATCTACATCCTGTTCGGCATCCTGCTGATTGGCCCGTCCGGTTTCAGCCAGTCGAAAAAAAGCAAAACCGCCCCCGCAGCGGCTCCGGCCCCGGTGGTTCCGACTATCGCCGAACAGCGCCTGAACCAGGAACTGGAACGCATCGCCCAATTCGCCAAAGGCAAAGTTGGGGTTAGTGCGGTTCACCTCGAATCGGGCCGGCAGATCAGCCTGAATCCGCACGAAAAGTTTCCGATGGCCAGCACCGTGAAAGTGGCCATTGCCGTCGAACTGTTCAACAAAATTGAAAAAGGCGAACTTTCGCTGCGGACGATGGTGGATTTGAAACCGTCGGATCTGCACCCGGGCAGCGGGACGCTCGAAACGCTGTTTGCCAAACCGGGCGTTCAGCTTTCGGTGGAGAACCTGCTGGAACTAATGATGGTCATCAGTGATAACTCCGCCACCGATATTTTGCTGCGGCTGGTCGGTGGTGCCGAACCCGTTCGCGCCCGGCTGAAAGCACTGGGCATTGACGGCATGTCCGTCGATCGGACGATTATTCAGTTGATTGCGGATTTACAAGGGGTAACGCTTCCTTCCGAAGACCAGTGGACCACCGGTTTTTACGCCAAGCTGGAAGAAGCAACCACGCCGGAATCGCGCCGGGCAGCCGCTCTGAAACTGGAACAGGACCCGCGTGACACCTCCACCCCGGAAGCGATGGTAAAGTTGCTGACCCAGATTTACCAGGCCAAAGCGCTCAAACCCGAAAGCCGGGATTTGCTGCTGGCCGTCATGGAACGCTGCCGGGGCGGTCTGGCGCGCATCAAGGGTTTTCTGCCGCCCGAAACCGTCGTCGCCCACAAAACCGGCTCGCTCAATTCCAGCGCTACCGACGACGTGGGTATTATTACCCTGCCGGGCGATGCGGGCCACATTGCCATTGCGGTTTTCATTACCTCGTCGGCCCAGCCACTGCCCGAACGCGAACAGACCATCGCCCACCTGAGCCGCACGATTTACGACTATTTCCTGTTCCAGCCACCGGTTTTGTCCGCCCGTTAATGGGTTACGGTTTATGGTTTACGGTCGTGGACGTACGTCAGGCTAAGACGCTGATCAGGATTTGCAATCCTGATCCTGTCTCTAGCGGATTTACAATCCGCCGTTGATGAGCCGGGAAACGATACCAGGCGTCCGGTCCCGAACAGCAAAAGCCCGGACAATCGCATTGCGGATTTCAAATCCGCAGCCGTTTAGATCAGGATTTGCAAATCCTGATCAGCGTCTTAGCCTGACGCGCGTCCGCGACCATAAATTGTAAACCATCTCTCACGATGAGAACAATCTATACTACTCTTTTCTTTCTGAGTTTCCTGACCGCCGTTGCGCAAAAAAAACCGACGGCCAAACAGTTGCAGGAATTTGATGCGTACGTTGAGAAAGTTCGCAACGAATGGGAAGTGCCTGGTCTGGCTATTACTGTCGTGAAGGACAACCAGGTTATTTTCAAAAAAGGCTACGGCGTTCGGGAAATAGGGACGACCAACGCGGTCGATACGCAGACGCAGTTTGCCTGCGCTTCGACAACGAAGGCGATGACGGTGGCGCTGATGGGGATGCTGGTCGATGAGGGCAAGATTTCGTGGGATGATCCAGTGTACCAATACCTACCCGAACTGCAATTTTACGACCCGGCGGTCACCCGTGACGTTCGCGTCCGCGACCTGCTGACCCACAACACAGGCGTTCCGGGAACCGACTTTTTTACCGGAGCCAT
Source organism: Larkinella bovis (assembly GCF_042655385.1). Taxonomy (NCBI): domain Bacteria; kingdom Pseudomonadati; phylum Bacteroidota; class Cytophagia; order Cytophagales; family Spirosomataceae; genus Larkinella; species Larkinella bovis. The sequence continues at coordinate 508,707 of NZ_JBHSMA010000003.1, forward strand.
GACGATCCCGGCCAACGAAATGTTCCGGCGGATGGTGTACGTTAAACCGAGTTATCCGCTGCGGGCCGGTTTTATTTACCAGAACATCCTGTATTCGGCGGCCGGGCGCATCATCGAACGACTGTACGGAAAACCGTGGTCGACGGTAATGCAGGAACGGATTTTCGACCCACTGGGAATGACCCAAACCGCTCCCAAACGCGGCCTCAGCAAGAGTACCAACATGACCAAACCGCACATCGCCATCAACGACACGATCCGGGCGATCGACTACGGTGCCGATAGCGAAATTGGGTCGGCGGGGGCGGTCTGGTCGTGCGTCGATGACATGAGCAAGTGGATCATCTGCATGCTCGACAGCGGCAAATACAACGGCGGTCGTTTGCTGAAACCCACCACCTGGGCCGAAATATTCAAACCGCAGGTACTCGTTCCGCACGACGAATATGCCACGATGCAACTCCTGAAACCCCATTGGCTGACCTACGGGCTGGGCTGGTACCAGCACGATTACCGGGGCCACAACGTCAATTTCCACACGGGGAGCCTGGTGGGACTGACGGCAATAACGGGACAATTGCCCGACGAAAAGCTGGGTGTATACGTTTTCGGTAACTACAACTACGCCGAAGTCCGGCACGCACTGCTGTACAAAACCTTCGATTTCTTTGCCCTGGGCGGCAACCGCGACTGGAATACTGAGGTTAAAACATTGTACGCCGGAATCCGGGAAGCCGGAAAAAAAGCCGTACAGGACTTTCAGGCGAAACGCGTGCCTAACACCACGCCGTCGGTCCCACTGAAAGACTACGCAGGGAAATACACCAGCCCGCTCTACGGAAAAGCGGAAGTTTCGGTGGTAAATAACCAACTGGTTTTCAGTATTAACGACCAGGCGATGAAGGCGACACTGGCGCACTGGCATTATGATACGTTTTACGGCCCGCTTCAAAAAGCGTGGTACGGAAATGCCCTGGCCCGGTTTACGCTTAACAGTGCGGGCAAGGTGGATACGCTGATTTTTAGCGGGATGGAATTTCGAAAAGAATGAGGGGCTGAACAACCGCTTCGGGCGGATTGGATACTTGTTACGGCCATTCCGGGTTTCCCGCTGGCTCAGTTCCGATAACCTTCTCCGGTTTGGGGCGTTATTCATTCGAAACCAAATGCAACGGAATCATGGAAAATCAGCAACGATTGAAGGGCAAGAAAGTGGCGATTCTGCTGACCGATGGCTTTGAACAGGTCGAAATGACGGAACCCCGGAAAGCCCTGCAGGACGCCGGTGCCGAAACGCACCTGATTGCCCCCAAAAATGGGGTCGTGAAGGCTTGGGATGAAAAAGACTGGGGCGATTCATTCTCGGTTGATGTTATACTGGACGATGCCGATGCGTACAGCTACGATGCGCTGCTGCTGCCGGGGGGCGTTATGAATCCCGATCACCTGCGGATGGAGAAAAAAGCCGTCGCGTTTGTCCGACACTTCTTCGAAGAACACAAACCGGTGGCTGCCATTTGCCACGCGCCGATGCTGTTGATCGAAGCCGATGTGGTGAAAGGCCGGACGTTAACGTCGTATCCGTCGATTCAAACCGATCTGCGCAATGCGGGGGCTAACTGGGTCGATCAGGAAGTGGTCACCGATCAGGGCCTGGTCACCAGCCGGAAACCGGACGATATTCCGGCGTTTAACCGGAAAATGATTGAAGAAATCTGGGAAGGGACCCACGCGGGGCAGCACGCGTAAATAGAACCGGTTTTACCGTTTTAGCCCAGTCCGATTGCTCGGACTGGGCTTGTTCTTGTTTTCCAGGGGCCTATCGGGATTTAGTATGGCCGGGCCGCGTGGCGAAACAGCAAGGCTGATCCAACGAACAGCAGGGCGAAGAAGGTATGGAGACCAAAGACGGCCACCATCCCATTGGCAAAGGCGGGCGTACCGATGAGCAACGCAATCACGGGGACGAGGGCCATCGTAAACGCGGTTGCATACAACGTACGTGACATGCCCGGTGGCTCCAGACGGGCGAGGAGCGCCCCGGTTAATCCGACGAGGAGGACCCCGGAATACATCATGTTGGCCGGGTCGTCCCCGAGAATACCGCCAACGGCAGCATTCATCCAGATGAGGATGAAAACGGCCGCCAGGGCCAGTCCGACGGCGAATCGGTAGCGTCGATTGCTCATTTTATTCTTTGCCAGCAGTTCATACGTAAGACCGGCCCCGCCCAGCAGAAGGACACTGGCTAACACAAACGCACCCGGTTTCCAATGCCAGCTGGCAAGCAGTGTCAGTACGCCGGGGATAAGCACAATCAGTGCAGGGACCATCGCCCATTTTGTCGTTTTTTTTTGACTGTTTTGCATCAGATTCAGCAGGTTTGTTCTAGGGATTATTTCCTTAAATCGTCGAGTTTCTTTCCATCGTAAACACGCGTTCGCTCCCCAGCCGTTTTATGGTCATCCGGTTTTTCGCGAGGGCTACTGTAAAGTTAAAAAAGAACTTTGTAAAACAAAGTAAAGTATGTAAGAACTACTATTTCTGAGAGAAAAAATGCGGCAGGAGGGTGGTTACCTTCCTGCCGCATCGCTCGTTTATTCTCTATTTTTACTCCGTCCGGAGGCTCTTGACCGGGTTCATCAGTGCGGCTTTGATGCTTTGAAAACTGATGGTCAGCAGGGCAACGATCGTGGCCAGCAAACCGGCCAGGACGAACATCCACCACTCAATGGCAATGCGGTATTCAAAGGCCTGCAACCATTTGTTCATGGCATACCAGGCCAGGGGCGACGCCAGCATAATGGCAATCAGCACCAGCTTCACAAATTCGCGGGAGAGCAGACCGACGATGCTGCCCACCGATGCGCCCAATACTTTCCGAACGCCAATTTCCTTCGTCCGTTGTTCGGCGGTGAATGTAGCCAGCCCCAGTAAACCGAGACAGGCGACAAAAATGGTCAGGCCGGAGAAAATGCCCAGAATCTTGCCGATCTTCTGTTCGGCTTCGTAGGTCTGCATAAACCGTTCATCCAGAAAGGAGTAACTGAAAGGCTGCTCGGGTTTGAACGAATCCCACTGTTTTTTGACCGACGCCAGAAGGCCCGTCATCTCGCGGGTTTTCACTTTCACGATCATGGTACCGGGCGTTTTGGCCAGCACCATGACCAGGGGAGAAATTTTTTCGTGCAGCGACCGGAAGTGAAAATCTTTCACTACGCCGATCACCCGGTAGGTTGGGCTTATGCCCTCCCGGTCCAAATGGGTAATGGTATGGCCCAAGGCCTTTTCATGCCATCCGAACAGGCGGGCGGCCGTTTCGTTGAGAAGGATCCCGGTGGAATCGGTGCCGAAGGCTTTGGAGAAATTTCGCCCGGCGACCATTTTCATGCCCAGGGTTGCGATGTAATCGTAATCGATGTCGTAGCGTAATGTCTTGACGATCTGGGTCGAGTTGTTGTCGCCATACACCATAAAGTTGTTGTTATTGCTCGGACCAGCCGGGATGTAGCCCGAATGGCTGACGTTGACGACCCGTGGGTCCTGCAACAGCAGATCACGGAACACCTCCGCTTTCGGTCCCAGCGCCCAGGTATTCGACAAGACCAGCACCTGCTCCTTGTCGTAGCCCAGATTTTTGTGCTGAATGTAATCAAGCTGGCGGTATACGACCGTCGTCCCGATCATCAGTAGAATCGCAATGAAGAACTGAAATACCACCAGCCCACTGCGCAAACTGATACTGCTTTTTCCCGAACTAAACCGCCCTTTCAACACGGCGACGGGTTTGAACGATGCCAGGAAAAACGCCGGATAACTCCCCGCCAGCACGCCCACGAGTACGCCAAACAGCAGCACGCCCGGCAATAACCAGGGAGCGGATACCAGATTAAAGGTCAGTGCTTTACCCGATAAGGTATTGAACAGCGGCAGGGCTGCATACACCAGCAACAGGGCCACTACCAGCGAAATGGCAGTCAGTAGAATGGATTCAATCAGGAATTGAAACGCCAGTTCCAGCCGAATGGAGCCCATTACTTTCCGAATCCCCACCTCCTTGGCCCGCTTGGAGGCTCCGGCGGTGGACAGATTCATAAAATTGATGCTGGCAATCAGCAGCACAAAAACCGCCACCGCACCGAACAGGTACACATACTGGATGTTGCCGGACGGTTCCATCTGGTAGGCAGAATCCGAATACAGGTGAATAGCCGTCAGCGGTTGCAGAAACAACCCCAGGTCGTTGCCTTTCTGCCGGAATAAGGTGTAGGGCATCCCGAACGCTTTCTCGATTTGGGGGGCCATGTATTTTTCGGTTACCTGTGGCAGTTTCGCTTCCAGCTTTTTGTAATCGTACCCTTTTTGCAGCACCAGGTACGTGAAGAATTCGGATGTCATCCACGACGGTGATTTTGCGTCCGGCAGGCTCGCCATCGAAATGAAAAGATCGAAATGAAAGTGCGAATTCGTCGGAATTTCGGCCATGACGCCGGTGACGGTCAGGGGGGTATCGCTGCCTTTTACCCGAATCGTTTGCCCCAGCACCTGTTGCCGACCGAACAATTTAAGGGCCGTCGGTTGGGTCAGTATCACGGTATTGGGTTGAGTCAGGGCGGTTTTGGGATCCCCCTGGAGCAGCGGGAAGCTGAACACCTGAAAGAAATTGGAATCGGCAAACGCCATCCGTTCTTCCTGGAACAACTGGTCACCAACCCGAAGCTGGGGCTGACCGCCGACGCGCAGACGCGTAGCTTCTTCCACCTCAGGGTAATCGGCCTGGAGCGTCCGGGCCACGGGGGGCATCACGTGCGCTTCGTTCATTTTACCGCCCTGCACCGTGCCCCGGAACACGACGCGGACCATGCGGTCGGCTTTTTCGTGAAACCGGTCATAACTCAGTTCATCGAGCACAAACAAACTGATGAGCAGGCAGGTCGCCAGTCCGATGGCCAGACCAACGATGTTGATGACCGAGAAAACCCGATTCCGGATCAGGTTCCGCCAGGCAATTTTGAAGTAGTTCCGTAGCATATCCCGTTGAAATAAAAAGTCTGCTTACCAGACGGTAAAGCAAATTGCTGGCAATGGCAGGTACTATGTAATACATTGTACATGAAAGGCAATATACCTCAATGAGCGGTTATTGTGGGCTCATGCTTCCGTTTTCTCTTGTCCCCAAACGGACACTCTTGTCCGCAAATGGACGCTCATCCTGCGCTGAACAAGTTTACACCGGTTTTAAGCATAATCGGCTGGTTGGCAGAAAAGTAGATTCCTGAACGAAGTCCGTTACCCGCCAATCGTGGACATGGATTCGGTCACGGGGCCGCGCTCCCGCTCGGCTTCAAAACCGTTTTGGGGCCGGTGGGCGAAGGCTTTCAGAAAAGCGGCCGTCAGGTCGGCATCCGTCGCGCCGGATCGCAGGAGCACCCGCACATCGAGCACCCCATTATCGTAGAGGCAGGTTTTAAGCGTTCCCTGCGCCGTCAGGCGGATGCGGTTGCAGGTTCCGCAAAACGTACGGGTAAAGGCGGCAATGATGCCAATAGTGCCCTGATAACCTGGGATTTGGTAGGTGGTGGCCGTAGCGAATGGCGAATCTTGTTGCCTCTTCAAACCGGGATACAGGGTTTGCAATTCCTGCAAAATCCGGCGGTGCGTCCAGTTCAAAACCGGGTAGTGGCTGCCCTCACCATTGAACGGCATTTCTTCGATAAACCGCACCGCAACGGGATGGTCGCGGGTCAGTTCGGCCAGCAAGGGAATGTCTTCACTATTTTTGCCTTCCATCACCACCGCGTTCAGCTTCACTGGCACGCCATGCGCCAGCAACGCATCCAACGTTCTACGGACGGCGGGAAGCTCGTCGCGCCGGGTGATCTGCCGAAACCGCTCCCGGTCGAGTGTATCGATGCTCAGATTCACCGAACCGATGCCCATGCGGACCAGTTCCGGCACAAGCGGTTCGGTCAGCACGCCGTTGGTGGTGATGTGCAGTTCATCAACGCCTTCGATGGCTTTCAGGCGCCAGAGAAAGTCCATCAAACCGTTGCGTACGAAGGGTTCTCCGCCCGTAATCCGGACTTTCGACACGCCCAGCCGCGCCAGCACGCGCACCAGCCGTTCCATCTCCTCATAGGTCAGCAACTGGTGTTTGGGCAGGTATTTGATCCCCTCTTCCGGCATGCAGTAAAAGCACCGCAAATTGCAGCGATCGGTGACGGCTAGCCGCAAGTAGGTGATGGGGCGGTTGTGGTTATCGAAAATCATCGTAAGCAAGTTACAAAAAACAGGGCGAAAAAGTGCATTGCCCGTTTTTTGCGGTTCCTGCGCGGATGCTTCAACGAGTGAAGCCGGTTCGGCGAACACAGCTTCACCGAACTTCAGGCTCAATTATTTCCGATGCGCGTACCCGGTTTGGCTTTTTCAACCGTTGCTCCCCGGTTTTGCCCGACGGCAATTTCGGTTTGATCGCCCACGAGAATCTTTCCGGTAGTTCCTTTGAACATATTCCCTTCAACGATCACATCGTAACCATTCGGCAGAAATTCAATGGCAGCTTTGGCTTGGGGGCCGGTTTCGAAGATATTGTCTTTTAAAATAACCGGGCCGTATTTTCCGCCAGCCTGCCAGGTAGTAAAATAGATTTCGGGGTAACTTTCCCATTCGCCCGTGTGGAAACTTCTTCGCCCGTGCCACGGGTCTTGTTCGCACTTGGTCGTGTTGTTGATAAATACATTGCCCTGGATCAGCAGGTTTTTGGGCTGGTTGATCCAGCTTCCCCGCCCGCCGTTGCGAAACGTATTGCCAATGACCGTTACGTCTTCGTTGGATCGCTCGATGCTGACAATTCGGGAACCGTTGGTTCCGTCAACGGTATTGCCCGTAATGGTGGAATTTTTGCAGTATTCGGCCAGAAAAAACGCTCCCATCCGCGCTCCCAGAATCTGGTTGTTGGAAAAAACATTGTTGTGACTGCTGTGGATGTGCATGGCGTCGCCCAGGGCCGAAATCTTACAGCCAGTGATGCGGGTGTTTTTGCAGGCCACCAGGTCGATGCACCCCTTGCCCGGCCCCGCTCCGAGTGGCGCATAGAGCCCAAAAAAAGCCGATTGTAAATTATATATCAATTTCGTTTCAGGACCGGCAGAACCCGAAAAAGCAATCGGTTTTCCACCGAAGGTTTCACTAACCTGAAGGTGATCGGCAGCCGAGTTTACTACATAATACTTACGCCCCCGCAGGATGTTAGCGGGCAATTTATCCCCATAAAAACACACTGTCTGAGCGGGCGAATCCTGCTGACTGACCGGAATCGTCCGTTGAGTATTGGCAACGCGGACCTCCGTTGTGCCATCGGCCATGCTGACGCCGGAACGGATCACGTCATTCCGGAAGTATTTTTTGGCCATGGCGATATCGGCGGGGGTATAGTCCTCGGGCCAGACCAGAATTTGCCACAGCAGGCCGTAATCCCACATAAATTTGCCACTCTCCAACAACGTACAATTCTCAACGGTTACGTTGGTGGCAAAATTCACAACCTCCGATTCCGATCCTTCCCGATGCAAGCCCAGAACGGTAACCACCGCTCCGGCGATTTTACTGGACTGAATATCCCGAAACAGCAGGTTGTCGGTTTTCCCTTTTGCCGTCGTCGTGATGAGAATCATGCGAGTAGTGACATTCGGCTCCCAGGTATTGGGCGGGTTGCGGTGATCGAAGCAATAGCCTTCAAAATACCCGCCGAACCACGAAAAATTCTGAATATCAGCGCCCGAAAATGCAACGATCCGAGCCTGATCGCCCAATACTTTCGGCAGAAAAAACCGGGCACCATAGGCCGAAACGGTGGTGTTGGACGAAACCGGAATGGAGACGTCGCCCTTCAGAAAGTAGTTCCCGACCGGAATGGTCACCGTTCCGCCCCCCGCTTTGGCCACAGCGGTAAAAAGCCGTTGAAAAGCGGGGGTATCATCCGTTTTCCCGTCGGCGACGGGCTTGTAGGCACTCAAGGAAAACGATTGCCCAAAGACCTGGGTACCTAAATTCAGGAAAAAGAGGATAGCGAGGAGTCGTTTCATTTTTTAAGGATAATTGTAATGAAAGGGTGATAGGATTTACTTTCCCAACTCTTTCTGAAAAAAGTCGAGCATGACTGGAACCGATTGCCTGACCATCTGAAAATCATGGTTTCCCTCCAGTTCAAAGTAGGTATGGCCAATTTTTAATTGGTTGAGTCGGTGATGAAAATTCTGATTCATCCGGTAATCAAACCCTTGCCTTCCGGCTATCAACAAAATGGGTTTGTTTCGCAAAACCGGGGCATTGTTCAGGCAGTTAAAGCGAGCCCAATCCGTTGTATCCGTACCGAAAATACTGGAAACCGGGTAATTCTGTTCGTTGGGCAAGCGCGGATTCGGGTAATCAAGCAGGGCAATGGTGGAAGCCACTGCCCTTACCTGATCCGGGTACGTTTCCGCAAAATGAACCGCCCCAAAACCGCCCATGCTCCACCCGCAAATCCCGGTGTGCCGGACAGTTTGATAAACCGGAAAGTTCGCCCGAACATGCTCCAACAACTCCAGCAGCATCGACTGATACCGGCTTTTTGTATCGGTTTTACTATCGATGTACCAGGCACGGTCGCCATTTGGAAAGACAACCGCCAGGTTTCGCTTCACGATTTCCCGTCGACAAACGGAATCGTCGGCAATGGTGCGATGCGTTCGCCCGTCGCCGTGCAGCAGCAACACAACCGGAAAACTATCCCGTTTCACCACTTTTCGATCCGGCAGAAAAATGGAATACGAAACGTCTCGACCGAGTGTCTTGCAGAAAAACCGGTTGTCCTGAATTACACTGTCAGCCTGCGAAAAAACCGGACTCTGCTGTTCCGTCAGCCTTTCCAAAGCCAAAAGAGTGAAAAGTAGCCAGGAATAAACCATAAGCGATTAAATTTTCGGATACGATGCTGTGAACCCCGCCGATCGGGATCTATACTTTCATTCAAAAAATTAGTAACCCGGATTCTGTTTCAGTGCGGGGTTGACATCGATTTCGTTAAGGGGAATGGGGTACAGCAGATTTTTCTCGGTCGCAGGAACCCCGGCTTTCTGAAGCGTTGCGATAAATTTACCCGTTCGGATCAGATCCCACCGGCGGTGGCCTTCGAAACACAACTCCCAACTGCGTTCCTGTAAAACCGCGTCCCGGAACTGGGTTTGAGACAATCCTTTTAAATCCTGCGGTTCTGCCGTAGCGACGCCGTTGCGGGCCCGCCCCCGAATCTGATTGATGGCCGCATAGGCATCAGCACTGGGACCATTGAGTTCATTCAGAGCCTCTGCGTACATCAGTAAGACGTCGGCATACCGAATGACCATGAAATTGTTACGCGCCTGTGACACACCACAAGGCGACGGATCCCAGTATTTGTCGGTTGTCGGCCCCTGATCGGCACCGGGCTTGATGATTGCCCCGGTAGCAACGTTCTTTTTCTCGGTCACCACATTCATCTCTTTCCGAACATCGCCGGGTAAATACGTCTGGATATGGTACGGAGTGACGTACATATACCCGCCTGTCTGTTGAATCGGATACGTAAAAAAGATCGAAAAGGCCTGTGCCATCGAACTTCCATAAGTGGCCAACACGCAACTGTATTGCACGGAAAAAATGTGTTCAGGCCCGTTCTTCTTCTCCGGGGGAAAAATATCCTTATAGGCCGACACCAAACTGTACACCTTCGAATCAATGACTTCTTTGGCTTTGGCTGCCGCATTGGTCCAATCCTTCCGGGTCAAATAGACTTTGGCCAGAATGGATTTGGCCGCCCCCGAGGTAGCCCGGCCAATTTCTGATACAACCGTATACGTTAAAGGCAGCACCGTTTCGGCGGCTTTCAGATCCTGAATAATCTGCTGATAGACTTTTTCGGCCTCATCTCTTGCTCGTTTGACATTCGTTACATCCGATGTCGGGCTGGTAACCAGCGGCACATCCCCAAACGCTTGGACCAGATTGAAATACGCTAGCGCCCGGATAAACTGGGCCTCCCCTACGATCTGATCACGGAGCTTGGTATCCATCGCGATCGTGGGTACATTGGCAATCACACGGTTCGCCCGATCAATGAGAATGTAGGAATTGGTGTAAAAACCATCAAAAATGGCATTGGCTGCGGTATAGCGGTTCAAATCGATATCCTTCACTTCGGCCATAATCGGATTGACTTCCAGATCTTCCCCGCTAATATCGGACAGATGAATCCAACTCATGGTATAGACGTTTCGAAGACGGTTATAGACCCCGTTGATGGCCGAGGTTGCATCTTTATCCGTTTGGAAGGAATTTCCTTCCTCAAAAAAACTTTTCGGTTTCTCTTCCAGAATCTGCTCACAACCCGCCGTGAGCAGGAAAAGAACACTAAGCAGAAATAGGGTATATCGTTTCATGATGTTGGGGTTTAGGAGCTTAGAAGGTAAAATTTCCACCCAGTGTCAACGTGCGGGAAGCCGGGTAGGCAAACCGGTCAAAACCGTAGAGCGTATTACTGTTGAAATCGGAGTTTACCTCCGGATCGTAGCCTTTGTACCGGGTAAAAGTCAACAGATTCTGGCCGCTTACATACACCCGGACACGCTTGATAAACTTGGTTTTGAGCGGTAGCTGGTAGCTCAAGGAAACATTTTTCAAGCGCATAAACGACCCGTCTTCGACGTAAAACGAGTTCACGCCCAGGTCCCATTGCCGAAGGGCATAATACGTATTGGAGGGTTTATTGGCCCGCCAGGCTCCTTCGGCGTATACCCGTAACTTGTTCCCGCCGGGGTCTCCCCCCACCAGATCGCGAAAGGTATGATTGAAAATCTTGTTTCCCTGAACTCCCTGCAGGAAGATGGACAGATCAAACCCTTTATAAGAGAAGTTGTTGGTTAAGCCAAAGATGAATTTAGGGAGTCCATTTCCCAAAATGGTGCGATCGGTTGACTGGTTGTAAACGCCATCGCCGTTGACATCTTTGAAGCGGGGAGCACCCGGTAAGGCGTTTGTAATGGCTAAGCTTCCAGCCGCTTTAATTTCGTCGGCCGTTTGCCAGATGCCATCGAAAACTGTTCCGTAGAACGAACCCAGCGGTTCGCCGACTTTCACGATCACCTCGCTTTCACCCCCCACGAAGTACTGATCGGCATCGGCCAGCTTCAGGACTTTATTCTTATTGAAGGAGATATTACCCATCGTCGACCACTTAAATCCGCCCCGGTTGAGATTCGTCGAGTTGATGCCAAGTTCGAAGCCCCGGTTTTCGACACTCCCAATGTTTCGCAGGACCGAGGTAAATCCAGTGGTAGAAGGTAGCTCGACTCCTAACAACAGATCACTGGTGGTTTTTACGTAATAATCGGCGGTGATTTGAAGGCGGTTTCCCAGCAGCCCCAGATCAAATCCGACATCGAACTGTGCCGTTTTCTCCCACCGGAGGTCGGAATTAGCCATGCGCGAAGCTTCGATATAGAGTTGTTCCCGATCATTAAGCACCATCCGGCCCGTACCATATTGAGAGAGCGAATTGTATAATCCAATTCCGTCGTTTCCGGTCAAACCGTAGCTAACGCGTACCTTCAAATCACTGATTGTCGCGTTATTACGCAGAAAAGCCTCATCCGAAACCCGCCAGGCAAAGGCTCCTGACGGAAAAAAACCGTACTTATTGTTGGCCCCAAACCGTGACGAGCCATCGATCCGTCCCGTTACCGTAAAAAGGTAGCGGTCTTTCAGTCGGTAATTCAACCGCCCCAGGTAGGACGCCAGCCCCCATTCGGCAATCGAGCCGGAAGGGGCCAGCAGTTTGTTGCCCAATCCCAGGTTACCGGCCCCTAGCGAATAATTGGGGAAATCCTGGGCTTCGCTATAATTCCGGACCTCTTTGTTTTTCTGAAAAGTAATCCCGGCCAGCAGGTCAAAGGCATGATCGGTACCTATGGTTCGGTTATAACTTAAGGTGTTCTCGTTCAGGATATTGGTGTTAACGGCATTTCCAACGCTACCGTACCCATTGACCGAACTGGCAATCTGCGTCTGGGGCGTAAAAAACACGTTCCGCCGGGAATTGATAATATCCGTCCCTGCACTAACCCGGCCCGTCAGCCCTTCAGCAAGCCTGAATTCGCCAAACAGCGTGCCCAGAACACGGTCGCTCTGGAGGGTGTTGGTACTCGTTTTCAACACAGCAATCGGATTAGGCAATCCCTGCATTCCCAGAAAATCGAGTGTGTAGCTTCCGTCGGGATTGTAAATCATCTGGGCGGGTGTCTTCAGAAGAGCGGCCCGCACCGGTGAAGTAGAAGAGCTTTCCGTGACCAGGTGGTTGTCGCTACGAGTCATCGTAAAATTGGTCCCCACCTTGATTCGTTCGGTCAACTTGGCGTCCAGGTTTAGTCGGGCCGAATACCGCTTGAAATTATTGGTAATTATTATGCCATCCTGATCGAAATAATTACCACTGACCAGATACCGCAATTTGTCATTGCCACCCGAAAGCGTGAGCTGGTAATTTTTGGTGGGTGCATCGCGGTAAATGGATCGTTGCCAATCGGTTCCGGGCAGGTAATCATCCGGTTTTTTGGTGCCATAGGCGGGGTCAGTACCGTAGCGCTCGGTGCGTCCCAGATTCACGAGCTGCTCGTTTTTCATTTTCAGGGACTCCGAGGCATTCACCAATTCGTGGAACTTGGTAATCCGGGAAACACTGTAGTAGGTCTCAAACTCGATGTTGGTCTGGCCTTCCTTTCCGCGTTTTGTCGTAATTAGTACGACGCCGTTCGCTCCACGCGACCCATAAATAGCAGTAGCTGAAGCATCTTTCAGCACTTCCATCGACTCGATATCGTTGGGATTGAGCGTTGCCAGCACGTTGGGAAAAGCGTTTGAGTTATTGGCACCGCTGGCAGGGCTGGGATTGGTAACCGGAAAACCGTCGATGACATAAAGTGGGTCGTTACTGGCCGAAATGGAGTTACCACCCCGGATACGGATCTGAACCCCACCACCCGCGGAGTTGGAAGCCTGGGTCACCTGTACACCCGACACGCGCCCCTGTAGCGCCTGGTTCAATCCGGAAACCGGTTGAGCCTTGATTTCGGCGGCCCCAATGGAAGCCACCGATCCGGTCAGGTCCCGCTTTTTAACGGAACCGTAACCCACCACCACCACCTCATTCAATGATTTGTTGTTGAGTACCAACGAAATCGTGAGAGCGGTTTGATTCGAAATCGTAACTTCCTGAGATTCATACCCGACGTACGAAAAAATCAGCACGGCTACCACATCTGGAACCGCGAGCTGAAATTTCCCCTGTGCATCGGTAGTCGTTCCGCGGCTGGTGCCTTTCAAAACGACACTCACGCCGGGAAGCGCCTGGTTGGTTTCGTCCAACACAACCCCGGTTACGGTCTGGTCAATCGCCTGATTACCAGCCGGGTCAACCGGTTCCATCGTTGGCTCATTCGGGGGAGCTATCGGAGGTGTCTTCTGCAAACCCGATGGAGGCCCACCGGGTTGCGACGCTTTCCGCCGAAACTCCCGAATACTTTTGTCATCCATATCGTCGGGAAAGATGGCGTATATTTTCCCGTGCCGTTTGTACGTAAGACCACCGGCTTTTAAAACCCGTTCCAGCGTTTTCTGAACACTTTCGCCCGTAACGGGCCGGTATTGCACCTGAATCGTTTTGATTTTTTCACTGTGGAACATGAAGAAAATCGAATGGTTCGTTTCCAGATCTTTCAGGATTTGGTGGACGGTCCGAAGCTCGCTTTGTAGTTCCTGGAATTTTACGCCCCCCTGCCATTTCTGGTGGAAAGCCACGGTCTGGGCTGCGGATATCGTTGGGGAAAGGATTATCAAAAGGCATAGAAATCCTCCCATGAAGAAGTAGTTCTTTTTCATGTAACTGTAAATAAGTGAGTTAGGAATAGTCTTAGGGTGCTGTTAAGGGATCGCAGTAATTATGATTCGGTCGGACTTTCGGTCAATATGCACATCCAGAATACTTTCCAGCGTGCCGAGAAGGTCCTTCAGGTTATCGGTTGGAATGACTCCGTTTACGCTCAGTTGGGTTAATGAATCGGTTTGAAACTTGACCTTTAAACCGTAATTCTCTTCAATCAGCGAGGCCACTTCCTGCAAGGTTGCATCGTTAAGCATCCAGCGGTTATCGGTCCAGGAGTGGATCGGGCTCGTGTCGGCCAGGTGCTGAACCGCCAGTTGCCGCCTTTCTTTCGAAAACGCCACGGCATCGCCCGGTTTCAGATGAAGCGGTTTCTGGTTCGCATTTCCTTTTAACTGCAGACTAACGTGGCCTTCGCTCAGCACAACCTTGGTTTGCTCTTTTCGGGTGTTCACGTTGAACTGCGTCCCTTTCACTTCCACATCCAGGTCATCCGTATGCACCAGGAACTTGACTGGCTGACCATGCTGGCGTTGTTTGGAAACGTTGAAAAAGGCTTCACCTGTTAGCCAAACCTCCCGGGTTGCGGTCCTGTTCCAGTTGGCGGCCATCCGTAGTTCGGAATGGGCATTGAGTATCACCACCGAACCATCCGGCAATTGAAGCCGTTGCGATTCGCCGTAGGCCGTGGTGTGCGTAATCGTCCTGTTCTGGTAGAACAGATAGCCACCGATGGAAAGGCACAGGATCACAACCGCTGCCGCCACCCACTGGATTCGGAAAAACCGCTGCCGGGTTGCGGGATGAACCACCTCGGGGGCGGCCTCCTGCCGGTTCTGCTGGATGTTCGTCCACATTCGTCCGATCGTTTGTTCCGACGGATCGGCATCGTTGTCCTCGGCCGCCAGTAAAACCAGTTGGCGGGCCAAACTGATCTCCCGGGCCTTATGTGGATAGGTCTGAAGCCAATCCTGCCAAAAGGTTTCCGTCTCCGTATCCGGTTGCAATACCCACCGGCAAAAGAATGTGTCGGTTGCTAATTCTTCCGGTTCGTGGGACAAATAATTCATCAGAAAAATTAGTTTACCAGCCTTTTACCTTTCTAATGGTGGAAAAGGCCGGTTACTACCCCACAAACTGAAAGTTTTTTCAGGCAAGAAAGGAATCGATACCCAGCAGAGAAATCAGGAGGAGTGTACTTAAATGAGCCCGCAGCACTTTCATCGCTTTTTGAAGCGTATTGTGTACGGACTGAGGATTGATGCCCATCAGTTCGGCGATCTGTTCATAGCTGAAACCGTGAAAATAACGCAGGTTGATAGCCTCGTGTTGCCGGACGGGCAGGGTACTCAACGCCTGGTGGAGTTGGTCTTTTTGCGAGGCCAGTTCCTGCATAGTCACCAAACTGCTTTCATAAGATTCAACGAAGGGTTCCGGAACGTGTTCCAGTCCGTCGGTGTGGGTCGCTGGCAGACTGGAAAGGCTCCCGTAGAG
This sequence comes from Larkinella bovis, assembly GCF_042655385.1. Classification (NCBI taxonomy): domain Bacteria; kingdom Pseudomonadati; phylum Bacteroidota; class Cytophagia; order Cytophagales; family Spirosomataceae; genus Larkinella; species Larkinella bovis. The sequence continues at coordinate 524,152 of NZ_JBHSMA010000003.1, forward strand.
TTTGCGACGCATCACCCGGAATAGGTAGAATTTGATGGAGTCGGTGTTTCCGAGTCGTTCCCGACTATTCCAGAGTTCAATAAATAAATCCTGAATGCAATCTTCGATTAGCGACTGATCCCGGGTGATTTTCAACCCGTATCGGTACAGGATTTTCACAAATCGGGTATAAATTCGGGCAAACGCAGGTTCATCGCCTTGCCGGAAGGCAAGCCATAAAGCCACGTCGTCTTCCTGCGGGGAAGCGTTAGTAGCTGCCTGTAACGACCCGGAGGAAGCCATAGAATGAATCGGAATGGCTGCGTTGGTGCCTAAATAAGGTACAAAATAACCAAAAAATAGTATAATAACCAATAGGTGAACCGGTTTGGGTCACCCTGCTTATATTTTTTCATATTTTTCTGTAACCTTCTTTTTTCGGCTCGGTTTCCACAACCAGATTCGACAAACCCGCAACACGTACCCGGTTGAAATCGCTGACGGACAATACGCTCATGCTTCAGGTGAAGGACGGCAATCTGGAAAAGATGGGCCTGCTCTTCGAGCGTTACCACCGCACCCTGTTCGGTTTTCTGTACCACATGACGGGCCAGACCGACGCCAGCGAGGACCTGGTGCAGAACGTGTTTTACCGGATGTTAAAATACCGGCATACGTTCACCGGCGAGGGCGAGTTTCGGACGTGGATGTACCATCTGGCGCGCAACGTGCTGGCCGATCACGTCCGGAAAAACCGGCATTCGGTTCACCAGTATGATGTGGCCGATTTTGTCGAACGAATCGGCGGGGGAACCGCGGCCGATGAGCACGTGCAGCACGAACAGGAACTAGCTTCGCTGCACGACGCCCTGCGAAAATTGAGCCCCGAAAACCGGGAAGTCTTGCTTATGAGCCGGTTTCAGGAATTGAAATACGAAGAAATTGCCCGCATTCTGGATACCACCGAAGGAGCTGTGAAAGTCCGGGTGCATCGGGCCATGAATGAATTGAAACGTTTAGTGGGCCGAGGATAAGGGGGAGTGGGGCATAGGGGAACCCGAAAAATGGATCTGCTATCCTTATCCTGCTGTCCAACGCGCAAAATTATACTGCCATGAACTGTGAAAGCGCCAAGGAACAATTGATCGACCTGCTGAATAATCAGGTTTCGGGTGCCGAACGAGCCGCCGTGGAAGCGCATCTGGCGCACTGTGCGGATTGCCAGGCGGAACTGGAAGCGACCCGGCAACTCTGGGGAATGATGGGCAAGGTGCCCGTGCCCGAACCCGGCCAGAAAGTCCGGACCCGGTTTTATGCCATGCTCGAAACATACCAGCACGCGGAAGCCCAAAAGCGGCAACGGTCCTGGAAAAGCAGGATGCGCCGGATCAGGCGGTTTTTGACGCCGGAGCTTGCCGTTCGGGTGGCGTATAGTCTGGCGCTGGTGCTGATCGGGCTGGCGGGCGGTTACTGGCTGAGCGCGCGCAACAAACCGGTGTACGAACAGCAAATCAGCGAACTCGACACCCAGGTGAAGCAGATGCGGCAGACGGTTTTGCTGTCATTGCTCGAAAACCAGTCGGCTACCGAGCGGCTGCGGGCAGTCGAATACACCAAAGACATCGAACACGCGGATGAACAAGTGGTGGAAGCGTTGCTGAGTACGCTCAACAACGACTCGAACGTGAACGTCCGGCTGGTTACGCTCGAAGCACTGGCCGGACTGGCGGCCAACCCGAAAGTCCGGGAAGGACTGGTGCAGTCGATTGTCCGGCAGGATTCGCCCCTGGTGCAATCGGCGCTGGCCGATGTGATGCTGAAGTTGCAGGAAAAACGCTCGGTGCAACCGCTCCGACAACTGCTCCGGCAGGCCAATCTTAACGACTTTGTCAAAGTAAAAATCGAACAAACCATCAGGGAATTGTCGTAGATGGGACAGAGAAAAAACCAGAAAAGAATGCTTTCCGGTCCCCATTGTCACTTGTCTTACGTCTCTAATCTGACTTCTTTACACTAACTAAACAACAACGATGAAACCGTTTATGACCCTCTTTCTGGTGGGGATGGCGCTTTTTTGTGCCTCCGCTTCGGCCCAAACGCAGGAATCCAAAAGCCACATCAGCAAGGAGTTTACCTTGTCGAAAGAAGCCGGTGGCAGCACCCTGGCGATTTACAACATCGCCGGTTTTATCAAAGTCGAAGGGTATTCGGGCAGCAAGGTGGTGCTGGAAATCGAGCAGACGCTGTCGGCCAAATCCGGCGACTTGCTGGAGCAGGCCAAAAAGGAATTTCAGCTGGCGTTCGATCAGAATGCCGACAGCGTGATTGCCTACATCGCCGAACCGCACGATTCCCGCCCGAACCGCAACTGGCAGGACCGGCGGACTAGCCGGCGGATCGAGTACACCTACGAACTGGAGTTCACGGTGAAAGTGCCTTTTGCGCTGAACCTGCACGTTTCGACCATCAACGCGGGCGATGTCACGGTGAAAGACGTCAGTGGAACAATTTCGGCCCACAACATCAACGGGGCCATTCGCCTGACCAACATCAAAGGCACCACGACGGCCCACACGATCAATGGGAATGTAGAAGCCAATTACCTCGCCAATCCGCCCGAAAAATCGAAATACTACACACTGAATGGTGATATCAAGATCAGTTACCCGGCCAATCTGTCCGCCGACCTGAGTTTCAAGAGTTTCCAGGGGGCTTTTTATACCGACTTTACGAACACCGAAATTCTGCCGGCCAAAGTCACCAAAACCCAGGAAAAGAAAGGTAACGGCACGGTTTATACACTCAACAAAGACACGTCGGTCCGCATTGGGAAAGGCGGGCAAACGCTGCAATTCGAGACATTCAACGGCAACGTCTACATCAAAAAACAATCCTGATCAACCACCCCAATCCGTACAGCCCGGTAAAACCTTGGATCGTTTTTGGGCCGGTCTGTCGTCTTTACTCCAAGTTTAGCATCATGAAAACAAGTCGCAGTATCCTCTCCGTATTTTTGGTATTTTCCACACTGACCATTCAGCCGCTTTGGGCCCAGAATGACGTGAAAGAACAACTGATCGTTCCGCTGAGCGATCCGAATAAACCGGGTTTCCTGCAAATTGGGCTGGTCAACGGGTCTATCCAGGTGATGGGCTATACCGGCAAAGACGTCGTTATCGATGCTTCCCTGGACGCCGACGGCAAGGCCGGTGGCCGGAAACGGGAAGAGCGGCCCGACGAACTCGCAAACGGCATGAAACGGCTCTCGACCCGGGGCGGTCTGGACCTGACGGCGAAGGAAAATAATAACCGCATCAACCTGAGTACTACCTCCATTAATCGCTCGGTCGATCTGGTGATTAAGGTGCCGCAGCAGTTTTCGCTCAAGGTCGGCACGGTCAACCACGGCGACATCGTAATCGAAAACGTAAACGGTGAACTGGAAGTCAACAACGTCAACGGTGCCATTACGCTGACCAACGTCAGTGGTTCGGCCGTTGCCAACACGGTCAACGGCGCCCTGAAGGCCACGTTCCGGAGTGTCAATGCCGAGGCTCCGATGGCTTTTTCAACCCTCAATGGCAACGTTGATGTGACGTTTCCGGCCAACGCGAAATTCAACGTCAAACTCAAGTCGGACCGGGGCGACATTTACAGCGACTTCGACGTGGACGTGGACAAAAATCAACCCAAAGCCACCCGCACCAGCAAAGACAGCATGTATAAAGTCAGCGTCGACGACTGGGTGCAGGGCAAAGTCAATGGCGGGGGCCGGGAGGTGATGATGAAAAATATGCACGGGACTATTTACATCCGGAAAGCGAAATAAGCAGGCCGTTAGTTGGTATTTTCCGTACGAGCAGCGTTGAAAACAACACGTACTATGAATCAAAAAGCCCTCAGTTCATCAACTGAGGGCTTTTTGATTTAGGAAAGGGATGCCGGATAATCAAGCTGGTAGGAAGGGATTACCCGAATGGCCTCCTGCTGGCGATGTTCGATCACTTCTTCGGAAGGAGCCAGTGCGCCATCGACCAGCCCGCCAATGACGGCCACTGCGACGGCAATGACCAGCGCGGGCCAGAAACCGGCGATGGTGAAGCTGCTCATCATCTTATCGATGAGTTTCAGGATAATGGCCGTCACGACGATGCGAACAATGCCCGTCAGGAAGAAAAAAGTAACCAGATTCAACGGGAAACGGATCAGCCAGCCGATCAGGAAATTCAGAACCGCCAGCAAAACCGCAATGAGCAGAGCCGTGCCGAAGCTTTTTACGTCAACCTGGGGCATGAGGTAGGCCAGTCCAAAGATGACGGCAGCATCGAGTAAGAGGTGCAAAATGAGGTTCATAAGAATGGGTAAAAGGTGGAAATTAATCTCTAAACACTTTCTTTTGCAGCTTGTTCAATTCCTAGACTATTTCCCTGTCCCTTATGAAAGTGCTGTTTGGGTCGATCCGTTTCACGCTTCTCCTGCTGCTGGCTGGTTGTGGTCTTTCGATGGGCCAGCAAACCGGGGCGGTTTCGGGGGAACAAAACGGGGTTTATCGCTACCAGAAACCGGCAAACGACGGCATTGGTAAAACCTACCTCGGGCGGGAAATTGCGCAGGTGATGGGTCATCTGGGCGCTGCCTGGCTCGAGCGGCCGGAGCGGGAGCAGGAGGAGCGCACCGATCTGCTGCTCGACGCCCTGAGCCTGAAACCAACCGATGTGGTGGCCGATATCGGCGCCGGAACCGGGTATTTCACGTTCCGGATGGCCCCGAAAGTTCCGAAAGGCAAAGTCGTGGCCGTCGATATCGAGCCGGAAATGATCACCGACCTGAACAATACGAAAAAGAAAACCGGGCAGACCAATATCGAAACCGTCCTGGGCACGATTACCGATCCGAAACTGGCGGTTGGCAGTATCGACCTGGCGTTGATGGTGGATGCTTACCACGAGTTCTCGCACCCCCGCGAAATGATGACGAACATTGTCCGGGCGCTCAAGCCGGGTGGGCGTGTGGTGCTGGTCGAGTACCGCGCCGAAGACCCAAACGTGCCGATCAAACTGCACCACAAGATGAGCATCGCCCAGGCTACGAGGGAAATGAAAGCGGTGGGGCTGTCGCTGAAAACCGTCTACCGAAAGCTCCCGCAGCAGCACGTGATGGTCTTTCAGCGGTAGGGGGTTTGGTCAAAACCGCATTACGTAATACTGGCACAAAAACGACTGGCCAAACTCCTGAACGGTTTTCCGGTAGGTAGGCTCAAAACCGTATCGCTCATAAAACCGCAGCAGGGCCGGTCGGGTGGAATCGGTTTCCAGCTGGATTTCGTGAATGCCGCGTTTCAGGCAGGTTTCGCGGCAAAACTCCAGAATGGTGGCGAACAGATTCTGTCCGGCAAATGGCCGCCGAATGGCCAGCTTGTGGATAAAACCGGCGGTGTTGTCGGGCACGTCGGGGTAATACAGCGGATCTTTCCACTGCAAAATAAAGGCCGCAGCCGGAACCGGCCCCTCATCCGGATGGGCGTAGAGGACGTAAGCGTTATCCCGGGTGTAGGGATCAAATAGGTTTTCCGGCGTTAGCGTATCCAGCTCCCAGAGTTCCCGCCCCGAATCCGCCAGCCACTGGCCTACTTCCCGGACAAGGACCAGAAAATCGTCGGGCCGGTCGTTGCGAATCGTAAAGGTCATCCGTAAATCAATACTATACTCAGCGAAAAAATTAGAGCAAAGACATGTGACAAGAGAACCCGCACGGGTCTTTTGTCACATGTCTTTGCTCGGACCGTCTTCCATAAAACCGGTCGGTCCGCCGGGTTCCTACCGGATGGTATGATCGCGTTTTTCTTCTTCCAGATCCAGCAGGGTTTCGACTTTCCGGATCACCTCATCGTCGAATTCTTCCTGTTTCCGGAGCCGTTCCAGTTCCTGGCGTTTGGCCAGGTGCAAATGGACCAGGGCTTCGTTATAGCGTGTCAGCACCGGACCGTCGCGGTCGGACGCCAGGTACTGATTTACCTCCAAGTCGCTCTCCAGGCGGTTTTTGAGGCTGGTCAGCAAGGTGTTGGTGGCCAGTTGCCCATCGTAGCGCTGCTGCAGTTCGCGCAGGGCCGCTTCCCTCAACTGGCGTTGGATCATGGCTTCCTGTTTGGCGGTGGGCAGCCGCGGAAAGAGTTCTTTGGGATGCGCCCACCGAATCACCAGCGGGAGCGTCAATCCCTGGAAAACCAGCGTTACCAGGATAACCACAAACGTGATAAACAGAATCAGCGCCCGGTGCGGAAAGGCGTTTCCATCGGGTAGCGTGAGCGGAATGGCCAGGGCGGCCGCCAGCGAAACAACCCCGCGCATGCCCGCCCAGCCGACCACAATCGGTCCCCTCCAGCCCACATTCCGCACGGCTACGGTAATGTAGCGCCCCGCTACGTTGGTAAAGACCGACGAAACCAGAGAGAATACCATCCGGACCACAATCACCACCGCTGAGATCAGCAGGCCGTACAGAATGGCGTCGGAGAGCGAATACCCTTTCAGCCCATCTACCACGACGGACAGTTCCAGGCCAATCAGCACAAACACCAGGCCGTTGATGATAAAGATAACCGTGCCCCACATCGACAGGCCCTGCACCCGCTCCGTATGGTTAAGAAGTGCGTGGCTGTGGTTCGATAAAAACAGCCCCCCGGCCACCACCGCGATAACGCCCGAATAATGGAATTCTTCCGCAGCCAGATACATGATGTAGGGGGCCAGGAAGGTCAGCAGAATGCTGATGCGCGGCTGCATCGGTACCCAGCGGTGAATGACGTAAAAAAAACCGGCCACGGCCAGACCGATGAAGGCCCCCATTACCGTTACCAGCACAAAATTCAGGGCCACGTCCTGCCAGACGAAGGTGCCGGAGATGATCGTGCCCATTGCAAACCGGAAAACGATCAGGCTGGATGCGTCGTTGATCAGGCTTTCGCCTTCCAGAATACTGGTCATACTTTTGGGCGCATTGATATCTTTTAAAACCGAACTGGCGGCTACGGCATCGGGCGGAGAAATGATACCGCCCAGCAGGTAGCCGAACGCCAGCGTAAAACCGGGAATGAAGGCGTAGGACGCGTAGGCTACCGCCGTTGCCGTCAGCACAACCAGCCCGAAGGCCATCACCAGTACAATCCGTCGCCAGCGCCAGAGTTCGCGCCAGGACATATACCAGGCCGCTTCGTAGAGTAAGGGGGGCAGAAAAACCAGAAAAATCAGGTCCGGCTCGATGGTGAGCAGCGGCACCCCCGGAATCAGGCTGACCAGTAACCCCCCGATAACCAGAAAAATCGGGGTCGGAATTCGCAATCGCTGGCCCAGTGTCGCCAGCAATGCCATGCCCAGCAGAAGGGTTAACCCCAGCAGAACGTCTTCGCGCATGAATAATCATGAATAATCGGGTACGGGTTGAAAAAAGTTTGGGTATTTAAAAACAATTTCGCCCCGGGCGGGTTTTGTACGTATAAGTCGCTGATAACCGGGGATACTGTGAAAGGTACCTGATTGTAAAAATAACCGTTTATTTAGCGATAAAAAAAGCCAGGTGACTCACGTCGTCTGGCTTTCTTTTTGATCGAAACCGGTAAACCGTCAATTGTTGCCCGGACCACCCGGTCCCGGACGCCCTCCGCCGGGCATACGCCCCGGGCCACCATCCCGCCAGTTCGGGCGGTCGGGCTGATCGGTTGGGCCGTTGTTATTCCGCGCGGGTGCGGCTTTGAACTGACGGAGGTTATACGTAAAGGTGAGCATGAAATACCGTTGCAGGACCTGCGCCCGGCTGTTTTCCACGTACGTATCGCTTTGTGAGACGTTCAGGCTGTTGTTCTGTTTCAGCAAATCGAAGACCGATACTTTCAGTTCGCCCCGCTGATCTTTCAGGAATTTCTTACCCACGGCGGCATTCCAGAGCGTATACTGCTGGTTGACGCTGCCGTTGAAACCGGTGTATTTCTGGTTTGAAATGTCGGATTGCAACACCAGACCGGGTCCAAAGATCCAGTTGACCCGCCCGCTCAGGACCTGAAAGTAATATTTGTTGTTGTTCTGGGGCTGTAGCGAATACTTCACATCGTTGAAATTCCCCGAATACGAGAACGAAAAGTCGAGTTTCTGGCTGATGTTACTGCTCAGGTTCACACCCTGCGACCAAGTCATCGAGTTGGCGTTGTTGATCTGGTTGTTGATCAGGCTGGGCGAGGTGCCGTAACTGTTCCCGGCGTTGATGCTGATGTTACTCTTGATGAATTTCAGCGGTGTGCTGTAGGTAACAAACGTACGGAGGTTCCACAAACCGCTCAGGTTGACCGGCCGCGACAGTTGAACGCCCTGTCCGAGCGTCGTTCCGTCGGGCAGCGTAGCCGACCCGTTGCTGATCAGCGTCGAATTACCGATGTAATTGTTGGTGGAACTGACGTTTACAAACACGAACAAACTGCGTCCTTTCACCGGTTTGGTCAGTTGGTAGCGGGCCGAGATGTTGTGACCGTACGACTGCTTCAGGTTCGGATTCCCCATCGTCAGGAACAGCGGATTGGAGTTGTCAAGCACGTTCTGCAACTGCGTCACGCCCGGTGCCTGGGTGTTGGTGCGGTAAAACAACCGGATGCGGCTGTCGGTCGAGAGCCGGAAATCCAGCATGGCCGACGGTAACAAATTGTTAAAATGCGCCCGAACGTCGTTGTTCAACGGAAATAGCTGATCACTGATCAAATCCGCCCGCTGGAAGTTCATATTCACGTTCAGCCCCATTTTCGGCGAACGGTAATTGTAGCCCACCCCCGCCTGGTTGGTCAGGTAATCGTTCTGGAAGGTGTTCGACAACAGCGAATCCAACTGGTCGTAGCGCTGCGTGGCCGGGTTATACCGATTCGTCCGTTTGTTGGCGTCGCTGTAGCGGTACGTTGTTGTATAATTAAGTTGCAGTTGACTCAATTTGCTCAGCGGTTCCGTATAGGCTGCATTCAGCGAGTATTGATAACTCGGGGTGTTGTTGGTCGTCAACTGGTCGATGCGCTGATCCGGCGTGGTTCCCGTAAAATATTCGTTCAGGGACAACTGCGAGTTCTCCCGATTCTGCGTACTGATCTGGGTGCCGAAGTTCAGCGATAGCGACCGCCCGCGTTTGGCAAACCGGTGCCGGAACAAAATGTTGTTGCTGAAGTTGAACGCCCGTGTCTGGTTCCGATAGTCGGTATTGCTCCGGTTCAGCAGCAGGCTGTCGGGCGGCAAAATCGGGTTGAAATTGTTTCCCAGCGTCGGATTGTCGGACGTGCTGTCGGCTGCCAGGAAGGTAATGCCCTGCACCCGGCTCGACGAACTGTTATTCTGCCAGCGCAACCGGGGCGTAATCAACAGCGAATTGTTGGAGTTGATCGTGTATTCGAGCCGGAAATCCAGCCGGTGGTTGTAGTTTTCGGTGCGGCTGATGCTGTTTTCGAAATAGTTCTGACTGGCATTCTCGGTGAGGGTATACCGCCGGAAAACCGTCTGGGCGTTGTTGTTATTGCTATTGTTGAAAAAGTAACTTCCCCGAAACGTAACGTGCTTGCCCCAGTCGTCGGAGAAATTAAGACCAATGGAATTGGTTTTGTTGATCCCGCTCTGCTGCCCCACCAGGAAGTTGTCGGCACCACCGCCCCCTCCGCCAAAGTTGCCACCGCCACCCCCGCGGCCACCTCCTCCGCCACGGCCACCCCCTCCGCGGCCACCCCCCCCTCCGCCGAAGCCTCCACCACCGCCACCGCTACTGGCGACGCCGGTCAGGTCCTGCGACGAAAAGTTTTGCTGGTTGATGTTGTTGCTCAGTCCGACAATCGACAACCGCCGGGCGCCGTTGAAAAGGTTGACGTTGCCCCCCGCTGAATAGGTGTCGTTGGTGCCGTAACCGGCGTAAACGCGGCCAAAAACACCATTCTGGCGATCGCCCCGCGTCACGATGTTAATGGTTTTGGAGGTTTGACCATCGTTGAAACCGGTAAATTGCGACTGGTCGCTCATGCGGTCGAAGATTTCGATTTTATCGACCACTTCGGCGGGCAGGTTGCGGAGCGCAATGCTCGGGTCGTCGCCGAAAAAGATTTTTCCGTCCACCAGTACCTGCTGAACGTCCTCGCCCTGGGCTTTCACGGTGCCGTTTTCCACGGTAATACCGGGCATTTTCTTGATCAGATCCTCCGTCGTCGCGTCGCGCGTCACTTTAAAGGCCTCGGCGTTCAACTGGAGCGTGTCGCCTTTTTGCTGGGCGGGCGGTATTTGTCCTTTGATGACCACCTCCTTCAGCATTTTGGAATCTTCGAGCAGGGTGATTGCGCCCAGATTCTGAACGGGCTGGGTAATCGTAATGACTTTATTGTAATCCTGGAATCCCAGGTAGGTCGCCTGGATTCGGTAGGGCTGCGGATTCAGGTTCATGAACGTAAACGAACCCGTTGTGTCCGTGATCATATATTGCCGCTGCGTCGTATCCTGCTGCGACGTCAGAATGACGGGAACGCCGACCAGGGCACTTTGGTTGGAATCGACAAATTTTCCGGTGAGTTGGTTGGTCTGGGCCAGGAGCGATGTTGCCGAACTCAGCAGTAGGGTAAACAACAAAGACATACGTAACGGAAACCGTCGCGAATGTCCGGGAAACAACTGGAAAGAAAGTAGCGAAGAGGCATTCATTAGTCTGATTGAAAAGGCGGATGACTGGCATTTCGGTCAGCCCGAGATGATTTCCGGGCTGACCGAAACGCGGACAGCTAAAAATGATGAAGCGTAATCCCGACACGAGATTAGTACTTATACCATTTGTCGGGCTTATTTGTTTTGCGGACGGCGGCCCCGCATGGCACGTTCTTCCTTGAAAGTCCCTTTGGCATCGAAAACAACAATTTTCCGGGTTGTATCGGCCGCAACGACCAGGGTGTAGTTATCTTCCTTGTCTTTCATAATCCGCCGGACCGTCATGTTGGGGTATTTATCCTTCACGTAAGCCATCACCGGCGCGGGCAGCGCACTTTCTTCCACCTGCGTCATGCCTTCCATCATCCGCCCCCGGCCCCCACCGCCCGGACCATTCTGGGCGTTGCTTTCAAAAACCGTCAAACCTGCCAGCAGCAGGGCAATGCACATTACTTTTTTCATGTGGTTGATTTATTTAGTTGTTATGGCTTAGGTGTCAATTCGCCGGAAACCCTGCGGAGGGTAGCGAAAAAAAATGATTATTTTTCCGAATGGTTCCGCCGGGCGGAATCCGGGCGGTGTTTTCCCTGCCAGCCGGAGCCACCAAAGGAGCTAAAACCGGGTCGTTCGGCCAGCACCTGCTTCAGTTTCTGCCGTTGCTCGGGCGTACACAGGGCGCTGACCTGCTGAAAATGCCGCAGGTTGATCACATCCAGCCGGGCGTTTTTTTCTTCCAGCTGACGCGCCTGCTGCATCAATTGCGCATCGGTTTTTGTCGAATCGCCGACCAGTTCAAAAAACCGCCTGCGTTCCTGCCGCAGCGAATCCAGTAGGGGCCGGATCGTCTGAAAATGTTTCAGCCGCATGGCCCGGTACTGCGTCCGCTGTTCTTCCGAAAGACCAAGCGTTTTCGACAGGTACGACCGTCCGTCGGGGCGCCCGTCGCGGTGATTCCGTGGCCCCAGCCACATCCAGGCCATTAATCCGGCGTTCAACAACACGAGCGCAACGATGATGCCCACCAGCAGCCGGTAGCGTTTTCGATCATTCATCGACAAAGGTGGTTTGGGGGTTCAATTGATAATCCTGCACGAACGATTCGTACGTGCCGGGATCGGGTTCCGGATTTGCCGGCGCGTGTTGCCAGACTGCCACGGCAATATTCAGGGCGATCAGGACGCCAAGCGTCCCGAGGGCATACGCCGGTTTTTGCAGCCACCACGGCAAGACAGCCGCAGCGTCCGACGGTTCGAGCCGGTTTTTCAGCCGGGCTTCCAGCCTTGTATAAAAAAAAGGACGGGGCTGGGCGGGCTTCAATTGGCCCAATTGCCGAAACCGGTCTTCCCATTCGTGCTCTTCTTCGTTTCTGTTCATGGTGTCACGGGTTCTTTCTCTCGTTATAAAACGGGGTCAACTGTTTGCGTAAATGCTGTTTGGCGCGGTGCAGCAGCGATTCGACCGCCGACACACTCATCTGCATGACCTCCGCAATCTCGCGGTGGCTTTGTTCTTCCATATAGTGTAACACAAAGGCTACTTTCTGCGTATCGGCTAGTTTTTCGATGGCTTTGAACAACAGGCTCATGGTTTCCCGTTGTTCGAGCGATACCCCCGGATGGTGAAAATCCGGCGGGTCGTGCAGGACCTCGTTGTTCACTCCGAACAAGCTGGTAATCCGTGAAAACCGCTTCTGGGCCTTGCGTTTCCGCAGGTGCGCCAGCGCCTTCGAGGTTGTGATCCGGTAGAGCCAGGTTGTCAGTTTGGCTTCTTCCCGAAACTGCCGGATGGTTTGGTAGACTTCCACAAACACGTCCTGCGCAAGGTCTTCGGCCTCTTCGGGCTGTTGCACAATGGCCAAAGCCGTGTTGTAGACCTTGTTCTGATACGTCTCGACAAGCGTCCGGAAGGCCGACTCACGGCCCGCTTTAAGCTCAGCGATCAGTTCGGATTCCTGCAAACGGACGATATCGTTAAAGGTGAACACATGGGATTAGGTGCGAAAGATTGAAAAAACCTGCGGTATCGTTTCGTTTTTTTTCAACGAAGCCCCTCGCGATCCGTGGCTTGTCGGAAAATTCTCCGGTTTACCGGCCAAAACCGGCGGTTGGGCGCTGCGCTGGCGGGGCAGGATGGATGAAATAGATTATTCGTATACATTCGGTAGTTTATTCTTTTTCTGGACGTTACGGCTAAACGCCCGGTCCGACAACAGATCGGGGCTAATTCGTATGAGAAACTCTATTTTTAAATCCTCTTTTTTGTGGAAAACCGCGCACCGACTCGCCCACTCGCTGGGGTACGGACTGGTTTTCCTGGCGATGACCGCGCTGCTATCGGCCACCGATCACCCGGTTCCGGCCCGGAAAACCGGTCAGCCCGGCGGCTGGAAGGTGGAGAATGCTTTTCCGAATGTATCGTTCAACCGACCGGTGGAGTTTACGGTTCCGAACGACGGCAGCAACCGGGTTTTTGTGCTGGAACAGGAGGGCAAGATTCGCGTCTTTGCCAATCATTCCGCGACAAGAACCGCCCCGGTTTTTCTGGATCTGACCAGAAAGGTGTCGTCCGAGGGGGAGATGGGGCTGCTGGGGCTGGCCTTTCACCCGGACTTTAAACAGAATGGCTATTTCTACGTGTACTACACCAAGCGCAATCCGCTGGAATCGGTCATTGCCCGTTATCAGGCCACGACGCCCGGCCTGACGACCGTGAATCCGGCCACGGAAACCGTGCTGCTTCGTTTCGATCAACCCTACGACAACCACAACGGCGGCAAAATTGCCTTCGGTCCCGATGGCTTCCTGTACATCGGGACCGGCGACGGGGGCGCCTGGGGGGATCAGCACAATAACGCCCAGAACCGGGCTTCCTGGCTGGGCAAAATTCTTCGGATCGACATCGACAAAACCGACAAAGGAATGTACGGCATTCCGGGCGATAACCCGTTTGCGGGAAACCGGGAGGGTTACCGGGAAGAACTGTACGCCTACGGTCTCCGGAACCCCTGGCGGTTTAGCTTCGACCGGAAAACCGGCCAGCTCTGGGTGGGTGATGTGGGCCAGAACGAGTTCGAAGAAATCGACCTCATCACCAAAGGCGGCAATTACGGCTGGCGATTGAAAGAAGCCGTCCGGTGTTACAACCCCCGCAACGACTGCGATTCGGGCAACCTGATCGAACCCGTTCATCACTATCCGCGCACCGAAGGCACCTCCATCACCGGGGGGGTGGTGTATCGCGGTTCGCGGCTTCCGGCTTTGCAGGGAAAATACCTGTACGCTGATTTCACGACGGGCAACGTCTGGGCGCTGACCGCCGAAAACGGCCGGAAAACCGACAACCAACGGCTCATGGCCGGGGCCGGTCCCATTTCGGCGTTCGGGGAGGATGCCGCCGGTGAAGTCTACCTGCTCGATCACCAGGGAACCATCAAACGATTGGTGGCCCCTTGAAAACCGCCTTTCCCCGAAACGCTGTCCTGGTCCGTTTCGCTGTCATGCTCCTTCCCCGGCGGCTTCCCGATCGACCCAGACGTAGGCATTCGGATGGATTTGCAGGATGCTGGCGGGAAATTCTTCCGTCACCGGTCCTTCGAGGGCGGTTTTGATGACGGGTGCTTTTTTGGAACCGCTGGCGATCAGGATGGCTTCGCGGGCGTCCAGAAACTGCTGCAAACCGGTCGTCACCCCCAGCGTCAGCGAGGTGGGAGTAGAGAAGTACTTTTGCCCGACGGTGATGGTCGTTTCGGCCAGTTCCGACACGTGGGCTTTCAGATTGAAGGGCGTTCCCGGTTCGTTCAGGGCAATGTGACCGTTTAAGCCGACACCCACCAGAATCAGGTCAAAACCGCCCCGCCCGTCTACAAACCGATTCATTTGTTCGCATTCCGCATCCAGATCGGCAGCTTTGGCATCGAACAGCCGGTATTGATCAGGCCGCAGGTTGAGCGGGCCGAACAGTTCGCGCTGGAGGTAATTCGCACAACTGCCTTCGCTTTCGGGGCCCAGACCGACCCACTCGTCCAGTCCGACAAACGTGCAGTGGTCCACACGCGTCTGGCCTTCTTTCACCAGTTGAACCAGGGCGCGGTAAGCTCCTACGGGGGTGTCGCCCGAAGCGGCACAAATCAGGGCGTCGGGTTTGCGGTTTAACAGATCGGCCAGGTGCTGGGCCGTATGGCGTGAGAGGGCATCGTAGTCGGAGAAAATCTGGAAAGTCATAGCCGGTTTTTCGTTTAGGCCCTACAAGATAGCGCAGCTTGCGAAAACCCGGCAACAGGCCCCCTGAATTTTCGGTTTTTGAGTCCGGAAACCGAACCGGTCGTTTGTTACTCACTATATTCAATCACCATGCAGTTGGAGCAATACCAGGGCGACTCCTTGCCATAAAAATCGAGCGTCACGGTCCCGTCGGCCGCAAATGTCCCGTTTTTGTTGCGAACCCGGACTTTGGTCCCGCTGGGTTCATGAACCGCCGAAATCCGGTAACGGCCGATCGGAACGTCGGCTAGTTTTCCGTAGGTAGCGCTGCGGGGTGGGCCGCTTTTCAGTTTCAGCGTTTTGCCCGTCGATCCGTCGATCAGCGGCCCGTCCGGCGTCAACGTGAACAGGATGTTTTCTACGTCGTACAACCCGCTGTTAATTTCTTTATCGAGGGTGATGGTACCGCCGTAAAAGAGCCCGTCATGATCGGGGTATTCGCCGGTTAAGGCCCATTGGAAATTACGCACTCCGCCGTCCTGCGTAAAGCCTTCCACGTTGTCCGGACGCAGATCAAGCTGGTATTTCGTTCCGTGATAGCTGACCTGGAGCTGGGCCGTGGCCTGGTAGGTCGACGCGGCCGCCGGTAAGGCAATGGAATACGCACCGTTGGCATCGCTTTGGGTGACCAGGTTGCTGTTATAAAGCCAGGTGTTGTCGGCGATGATCTCGGCCCCCTTCAGGGGCTTTCCCTGCGTATCGGTGACCTTGCCCACCAGATACCCTTTTTTGGGTTGATCGGGCGAAGGTTCACTGCCATCTCCTTTGCAGCCGGCCAGCAGGGCCGCAACCAGCAGGCTTTTCGCCAGCGGCAGGGCATACTCGAATGATAAGTAGTTCATTGTATTTGTTGTGTATGGATTATTTCCTCCCGAACACCGGTGCGCCGGAATTCAAGCCCCAAAAGAAGCCAGCAAAAAGGGGAGAGGGGACGGATTCTATGCAAAGCGCCGGAAATTTTATCTGAACCGGTGCTGCGGTTTTCCGAAATCCGCGTTCGGCAGGGTGACCGGTAAGACAGGAAGCACGCGGGGGAATAGCGGTTTTACTTTTGCGGGTATTTTGGTAAATTTCGTAGAAGGAATTGAAAAAAACGCTGTATGGAGCGATTGATTCACTATTTCGAAACCATTCCGTCGGCGCACCGGAGCCTGATTCTGGTGGGCGGTATTACGTTGTTCTGGCTGGTCGAAAGCGCGTTTCCGTTGTTCCGGTTTGGAAAAGCCGAGGCTGGTTACCGGAAAGTCGGCCATGCCGGTATCAATCTCTTTTTTACGCTGACGACGGTTGTTGTTAATTTTGTGTTGGCGTTTATCCTGCTGAAAACCAGTGATTTTGTGGTTGCCGGGAAAATAGGCGTGTTGCAGTGGCTGAATGGGCCGCTCTGGGTGGAGGTAATTGTCGGGGTATTGCTGCTGGATCTGCTGGGAGCGTGGGCCATTCACTGGTTGCAGCACCACGTCCGGTGGATGTGGAGGTTTCACCTGATTCACCATACCGATACGTACGTGGACACGACTACGGCCAACCGCCACCACCCCGGCGAAAGCGTGTTCCGGTTTGGGTTCACGACCCTGGCGGTTTTCGTGGCCGGGGCACCCATCGGCGTGGTGATGCTGTATCAGGCGCTGTCGGTTTTGCTGTCGCAGTTCAACCATGCCAATATCCAGCTTCCCCGCTGGATCGACCGACCGCTGGGCTGGTTTTTGGTGACGCCGAACATGCACCACGTCCATCACCATTATGTCTTGCCCCAGACCAACACCAACTACGGCAATATTTTCCCGTTCTGGGACCGGCTGTTCGGCACATACGCCCGCATGGACAGCCAGGACCTGCGTTACGGCGTCGATACGCACCCGCAACCGCACGAACACGCCCGCATCGGCAATCTGCTGACGATTCCGTTTCAGCCGTACCGACCGCCGGTTGGAAACCCGCAACTGCCTAAACCGGCATCAGGTGCCACAGACCGGCCACCTGATGCCGCTGCCGGACACCGAAGCGACCCGAAACCGGGTGAATAACATTATTTCAATTCGTGCAGGAATAAATAAATCGCTTTCAGTTCGTCGTCGGTATACACTTTGCCGAAATACTTCCAGGGCATGAAATCGTTGATCACGCGCCCATCCGGCGTTTTGCCCGTTCGGATGGCGGTAACAAAATTCTCTGCGGTCCATTTGGCGATTCGTCCCGTCTGGGTCAGGTCGGCAATATGCGGTTCGCCGGGCCCGTGGCCCGGGCCTCCTTTGAAGGTGGGACCGTGGCAACCGGAGCAGGTGACGGCCAGGTATTTTCCGTAAGCGGCATCCACCGCGGCCGGAACATGGTCGGTGGGCTGGGCCTGGTGGTCGATGGCTTCAGCCGGGAAAAGCGGTAAAGCGCCGGTAAAGGTTAAAAACCGCCCCAATGGTTTCACTTCTTTGGCCGGATGGGTTTTGTCGACGGGCGGCTGACTTTTCAGGTAATAAATCAAGGCACCCAGGTCGCGGTTCGACAGCGGGGCGCTGACTTCGGGTGCCGGCATGAACCACAGCGTTTTGTTGTCTTTCCCCAAACCGTGCCGCAGGGCGCGAATCCAGTCCTGATCCGTGTAGGAAATACCGCCTTTGCCGGTGGTCAGGTTGGACGCATACAACACCGCAACGGGCGTACTGGCGTCGAAAAAAGCCTTGCCGCTGAAATCGGCGCCGTGGCATTCCGCGCAACCCCGGATGCCGGCAATGTGTTTACCGAGGGCGTACGAAGCCGAATCGTTCGGCAGGGTGAGCGATTGTAGGTTGACATCATACACTTTGTTAGCCCGCGATTCGGTCTGGAAGTAGAGGAAGGCGTAAAAAGCGAGCAGCAATACCAGAACGGCACCCACAACGATGCCAATCCATTTCAACACTTTCGTAACCATAAGGCCTTTGCTTGAGGTGAACAAACCCGGCACCGGTTTTGGGTAAAACCTGACCGGATAGGGTGCAAGGTATCAACCGGACGAAAGGCCCGGACGAATTATTGAGGGAACGGCAAGAGGCTCGTAACCAATTGATTAATCGGTCTTGAAAACCGGCCCGGTTTACGCCTGATGCCGGTCGAGCAACGCCAGAAACAGGCGGGCGGCTGGTTCGATCAGGTCGTCGTTGAAGTCGTAATCATCGTTATGCAGGGCCGGGGAGTTTTCGCCGTTGCCGATGCCGAACATTGCGCCGGGATGGTGCTGCGTGAAGAGGCCAAAGTCTTCGCCCCATTTAAACGGTTCCGGTTTTTCGGTGAACGCAAATCCCAGTTGGTGCGCCCGGTCGCGGATTTCTGCAAACGCGTCGGGATGATTCTGGTTGGCGTAAAAAACTTCCGTGATGGCGGTTTCGATCCCAATACCGGTTCCGACGCTGAGGATGGACAAGGTCGTGAGCAACTGGCTGGTCAGCCGTTCCATTTTCTGGCTCGTGCGGGTCCGGAGCGTCAGGTGCACTTCGCCGTAACCCGCCGAAATCCCGTACGATTTCTCGCCCAGGGTCGTAAAAACCGGTGTGATCAGCGCGAAGTCGTCGGACCGGGGATCGGTCGTTGTGAATTGTCTGCTTTTCAGGATAAAATTCGCCATCAGAAATGCCGGATTGACGCCCTTTTCGGGCTCGGCCGAATGCGACACTCTGCCCCGGAACGTCACGATCAGGCTTTGCACCGCTGAGGTGAAGGGGCCCGGTTTGCAGACGATCGTTCCGACCGGAAAACCGGGGAGGTTATGCAGGGCAAACACCCGGTCGGGCCGGAGGTCGGCAAAAGCCGGATCGTTCAACACCGCCGGAGCTCCCTGCCCGGTTTCTTCGGCGGGCTGGAAAAGCAGATACACCCGTCCTTGTCGGACCGGTTTTTCGGCCAAGTGAGCGGCCAGCCGGGCCAGAATGGCCGCGTGTCCGTCGTGGCCGCACTTGTGCGAAACGCCTTCGGTCTGCGACTTGTGCGCAAACGCATTGACCTCCTGAATCGGCAGGGCATCGATATCGGCCCGGATCAGCGTGATTGGACCGTGGCTGTCCGTACCGTACTGCAATAACAAACCGGTCTGGGCCACATCCGTCATCCGATCCGGCCTAAATGCGCTGACAAAAGCCCTAATCCGTTGCCGGGTGGCAAACTCCTGCCCGGAAAGCTCGGGAAAGCGGTGCAGTTCTCGTCGGAAGGCAACAAAAGGGTTGGGGGTTTCGGCAGGCATAGCTCGCTGACGGACATTCCGGTCTGAAACGGAATTCCTAAAATTACGGGAAAAGTCCGATATTGCAGCCTTCATTCCGGCGGCTAATTGATGGAACGAGCGGCCGGAAAGCGACGGAGCTTCTGTATGATTCAGTTTAAACGGTTAGACCACATTCTTCTTCCGATTCCGGCAGGGAAGCGCGAGGACGCGCGAATTTTTTACAGCCATATTCTGGGACTGAAGGAAGTGCCGGGCGATCACCCCGGCGGGGCGCTCTGGTTTGCAATCGGCGACCTGGAACTTCACCTCCGCGAAGAAGCGCCCGGTCCTTATTCCAAACGGCATCCGGCTTTCGAAATCACCAATCTGGACGAAGCCCGGCAGCATTTGCAGCGCCACGGAATCGAAATTACCTATTCGTCGGACATCGACGGGCGGCAGCGGTTTTTCTTCCACGACCCGTTCGGAAACCGCTTCGAATTGCTGGAATTCACGCCATAAACGGAATTCCGTATCTTTACGGGATAAGAAACACCAACGCCCGGCCAGGATTCAGATGGAAAACGAGACGGTTATGACAGGGACCGAAAACCGGGTCCAGCACACCATAAGCGAATGTACGCGAGCCTTGAGCGGGGTGCGCGACGCCCTGTATGTGTTGAATGGAAAGTGGAAATTACCGATCATCATTGCGTTGTCGGAAGGGCCAAAACGGTTTAAAGATTTACAGCGACGCGTGGAAGGTATTACGCCCAAACTGCTCTCCAAAGAATTGAAAGAGCTGGAGCAGAATGAGTTGCTGGTACGCCATGTCTATCCGCAGACGCCGGTTCTGGTGATTTACGAACTGACGGAATACAGTTCTTCGCTGAACGATATTATCCAGGCCATGTCCGAATGGGGTCTGCAGCACCGCGCCCGGATTCAATCCCATTAATAGGTAAAAGGCTGGAACCCGTAAGCCGATCACTCAAATTGCTGCCTACTTATTAGATTTATAAGTAGAAGAATTGTACATTACGCCTTCCTAAATCTTCGTCTCTCAGACCGCCGGTTCAAAACCGATTGTCCGAAAAAAAATGACTTGTGAACGAAACCCGTAACTGTACCTGGTGGAGAATTTTTCTAGTCGGAGTTCTGATCGCGGCTTCGATTCTAAACGTCTATCTGAGCCATCAGCCCCGGCAGTCGGTGGGTAAACTGGAGCTTTCGACGCTGAATTCCCTGTCGGAATACGATGATTATTGAGCGATTTCGCCACACTCGGTCTAGAGCCCACCTTTTCATCTGATTGCGCTGCTCTATGAAGAGCATATGGAACAACAAGCCATTTCCGGATTTTGATCAATTCATCCCCCCATCTACGCCAAAAAGCGGGCGGTTGACAGGAATACCACCCTTATTACCCGGCGTACTTGGCTTGGTGATGCTGGTTGGATGGCTTGTTTTTCAGCCGGTTATTCCCTTCGATTACGTTCGTTACGTAAATCTCAGCGCTCACTTTTTTTACGTTGTCCCGCCGGTTTTTATCTCGGTTTGTGTGCTCTATCTGGTTGCCGCCGGAGTTCCGTTGAAAATCGGCCGGATCGACCTGCTGCTGGTGGTTTATGCGGGATATATAGTCATTAACTATAGCGTGCGTGACCTGCCGTATAGTGAGAATCTTGTCAATTTTACGCTGATTATTTTTGCGGTTCTGTTCATCCGACAACTCTATAACCAGCCGCGCTGGGGGACCTGGATTCAATACGGCTGCTTTTTTCTCCTCTTTTTGTTCGGGCTATTCGAAGTAGTGTATGGGGAACTGCAATTGCTGGGAGTGCGCCCGAGTCACCACCGCTTGTTCCGTCTGACCGGTACGTTTCATAATCCGGGGCCTTATGCCATTTTTCTGAGCCCGGTTTTCATTGTGGCGCTGGCGGTTGTTCTATTTCCGCCGAAACACTCCGTTCTGTCAAAACCACTCATTGGATTATGCTGGGGAGTCGTATGCGGTATTGCTGTTATTCTGCCCGCAACTAATTCCCGCTCGGCCTGGGTCGGAACGCTGGTCGGAGCATCACTGGCCGTTGGGGTGAAAAACCAGGTAAAACTGGCCGAACTGTATGCAAGGACGCCAGGCTGGCAGCGGCTGATTGCTGGAGGGGCTGGTCTGGCTGGCGTGCTGGTTGGAGCGTACCTGCTGTATCAGTATAAGCCGGATTCGACTGTAGGGCGGGCGCTGGTCTGGCGCATCAGTTTGCAACTGTTGCGCGAAAATGCGCTGTTTGGTGTCGGATTTGAACAGTTTCGGGCGCAGTTTGGGAGTTTGCAAAGTGCCTTTGTTGAACAGTACTCCGATAATTTAACGGTATTGAAACGGGCAGACTACATTCCGTACGTTCTGAACGACTACCTGCAGATTGTGGTTGAAAACGGTCTGGTCGGGCTGGGCCTTTTTACGATGATGGTGATGAGCGCGCTCCGTACCGGTTTCAAAAAACGGCATATCCCATCCTTCGTCGTCATTGGTTCAACGGCTGCCTTGCTGGCCTTGCTCATTGCTGGCTTCTTCTCGTACCCCTTCGAAGTGCCTTCCATCTGGGTCGTGTTTCTGTTTCTGATCAGTGTGCTCTCACACCAGTCCAAAGAACCGGTTATGCAAACGACGGCCCGTCATCCGTTCGTGCAGCTTATTGCCGTCGCTACGGTGGTTTCGCTCACGCTGGTGCTGAGGAATCAGATTCGCATCATTAAAGCCCAGAACGACTGGCAACGGGCGCGGTACTTGCTATCGAGTCAATCGTTTCAACAAGGGGCGCTGGCCTACCAGGCCGCTTTTCGGGAATCACCGGATCGGCCGGAAGTCTTGCTTGGCTATGGCAAGGCGCTGTATATGAATGGGCAGTTCGCCCAAAGCGCCAGAATCCTCGAAAAGGCGTCAACCCGGACTTCGGACCCAGTTTTGTATATGAATCTGGGCAATGCCTATGCCAAACTCACGGAGTATGCCAAGGCGGAGCAGGCGTATAAAAAAGCGTGCTCAATTATCCCTAATCGGCTGTATCCAAGGTATTTGCTGGCTAAATTGTATCAGGCAACCGGCAATCGGGAGATGGCCCGTCAAACCGCCCGGTATGTTCTCGATATGCCGGTTTCTGTTTCGTCGCCGGCTTCGCGGCAAATCCTCACTGAAATGAAAAAACTGCTGGACACTGACTGACCAGCGCGATCTGATGGATATGAAATTTTTCCGGACCCTTGCCTTTTTGACCCCTATTCTGTTTTCGTCCTGCGACAAACAGGCTCAGAAAGAAAACCTGCTGAAGGAAGTGCTGGCTCATTATGCGGCCCCCGGCGACAGCCTCCAGCGGAAGTCGGCCCTGTTTCTGATCACCCATATAGACGGGAATTCGACCGGCGAATCCGGAACGGATGACCTGGGAAACGTCGATGCCGCTTACCTGATCCGAAACATCGATCTGGCCCTACAGGCGGCTTCGCAATCCCTGAAAACCGGATCGCTGTCGTTCGCTGATTTCTGTGAATACGTATTACCGTACCGTTTGGCGAACGAGCCGCTGACGGCCTGGCGGGAACAGAATTTAAAAACGTATGGGCCGTTGCGCGATTCGTGCCGGCTGGTTGAAGACCCCAACCTGGCATTGTGTACGCAGCTCAGCGCCCGATGTGGTACCGGATTTCGGTACAACGCCCAGGCGGCCCCGGCACGGTATCAATCGTGGGACGACCTGATCAAGAACAAAGAGGGCGATTGCTGGGTGATGACTAGCCTGGTCAGTTACCCGGCGCGGGCGCTGGGCGTGGCCGTAACGACGGATTTTGTGCCGATGTGGGGCAACAGCAACGGCGGCCCCCATGCCTGGAATGCGATGGTTTCGTCGAAACACGGCTGGGCTAAGTTTATGGGCTGCGAAAGCTCCCCGGCTTTTCCGGCCGACTATGATCCGCTAGGCGTATATCATTATCAGCGACGATCCGCCAAAGTGTTTCGGAAAACGTATTCGATCAACCAGGAAACACTACCGCACCTTATTGCCGACGAGGACGCTATTCCATACAACCTGCGTTTCGACCGGGTAATCGATGTGACGGAGGAGTATGTGCCAACCAGTGATATCGAGTTCGAACTAAAAGACGGTTTAACCCCCGAAATGGTGTATCTGGCGACGTTTTCGAACGGCGAATGGGTGCCGGTTTTCTGGGCTAAACCTCAGAAAAGTCACTGTCGATTTTCGAAAATGGCGAAAGGATTGATGTATCTGCCCTGTACGTACCACGCGGGGAAAGGGGTTACGGCCCTCGACGCCCCTTTTTACATCGATGAAGCAACGGGTCGGAAGGTGGTGTGTCGGCCAGATGCCCGGCAGAAAACCGTTATCGCCGTTACGCAGATGCGGGACCGCATTGCCGAAGAGGCTGCGGTATACGGACTGGGGCGTACGGGTATTGCCTTTCACCTGACGATGGACAGCATTTGTCTGGGCCAGAAATACACTGCGCCGGTTCAGAACGAATTCTATCGGCTGTATTACTGGGACAACGGCTGGCAACCGGCGGGGGAGCAGCAAAAACCGGCGCATGGACCCCTGCAATTTGTGAACGTTCCGGCGGGGGCGTTATACAGGGTGCTGCCTGCCAGTTCCAAAAACACCGAGCGGTTTTTTACCTATTCCCATAATCAGCAACTTTGGTGGTAATTTCCTGAAAACCGTAACGTCCATATGAACCGACGCCTTTACCTGTCTGTCGCGCTAAGTTGCTGTTTCTTTTTCGCCTGTGATAAAACCAAAGAAAAAGAGCAACTGCGGCAGGAATTGCGGGCGCATTACAACGCTCCGGCCGACAGTCTGCAACGTCGGGCCGCCGACTTTCTTCTCGAGCACATTGACGGCCTCTCGACCGGAGAATCTGCGACGGACGACCTCGGCCACGTGAAAGCCGATTACCTCATTCAGAACATCGATCTGGCCTTTCAGACTGCTGCCGAACAGTTGCAGGAGGGGTCGCTGCCGTTTGCGGATTTTTGCGAATATGTGTTACCGCACCGTCTGGCCAGTGAACCACTGACACCCTGGCGGGAGCAGTGCATCCGGGAGTTCGGGGCTTTGCGGGATACGTTTCAACGGGCCGACGACCGTAACCTGGCGGTTTGTAAACATATCAATATTGCCTTTTACAACGAACTGAAATACAGCATGAACGCCAAGCCGGCCCGGTATCGGTCGTGGGAAGAAATGGCAAAGAATAAAGAAGGCGACTGCTGGCTCATGACGTCAGTTATCGAATACCCGCTGCGGGCGCTGGGCATTGCCGTGACGACGGATTTCGTGCCGATGTGGAGCAATAGCAACGGCGGCCCCCACGCCTGGAACGTGATGGTGACCTCCAAGTATGGATGGACCAAATTCATGGGTTGCGAACGTTATCCAACGTTCCCTGCCGACTATGATCCGTTGCTTACTTACCACGAATTCCGGCGTTCTGGGAAAGTTTTTCGGAAAACCTATTCAACCAATACGACAACGCTGCCCCACCTGCTGGATGATGAGGATGATATCCCGTTTAACCTCCAGTTTGACCGGGTAATCGACGTCACCGATCAGTATTTTCCGGTTTCAGATGTGGATCTCCGTCTGCCGAGCGAATCGACCCCGGAAATGGTGTATCTGGCCACGTTTTCGAACGGGGAATGGATACCGGTTTTCTGGGCCAAACCCCGGGATAACCGCTGCCGGTTTCCGAAAATGGCGAAAGGGGTGGTGTATTTACCCTGCACCTACCAGGGTGGCAAGGGTGTCGAGGCCCTGGACAAGCCCTTTTATATCGACGAAAACACCGGGCAGAAGGTGACTTTTCGGGCTGATTTGCAGCGCAAAACCGCTATTCCCGTCCACTATACACGGTCTAAATTAATGGAGGAAATTGCGGCTTTTTCGCTGGGCCGAACCGGTTTGGCTCTTTTTCAGACGATGGATAGCATTTGTCTGGATCAAAAACGGAGTGCTCCGCTGGCCGACAAAACCTATCGGCTGTATTACTGGGACAACGGTTGGCAATTGGCCGGTGAGCAGAAGAAAACAACGGCGTCCTTGCAGTTTGAAAACGTGCCGGTCGGCACGTTTTACCGTCTACTGCCCCAGGAACCCCGGAATAACGAACGGTTTTTTACCTACACCGGGAATCAGCAGATCTGGTGGTGAGCTTTCGCAAACCGGTACTGCCAAAACCGCTGCCAGTTAATCCGCAGCCGGGTTTTCAGGGCGGTTTGATGAAAAAGAAGCATGCGTCAATCGATTTTTGAGTAGACAAGAGAAGGTAGCCAAGAGAGTAGAGACTGTTCCTTTTCTGGTGTCTTTACTCTCTTGGCTTCTTTCTCAGACGCCCAGTTGCTCCTGGAAGCGGGCATGATCCCAGTCGATAGCAACGGCCACGATTTTATCCTCCTCGTTGAAGCGGAAAATGAAAATGTGATCGCTGTTGAAACGCAGCCCTTTGTTCGGAATACCGGCAAAATCGGCCGTCTGGGTACCAAACAGCGCTACGTGGCAAATGATTTTATCGCCCTCGGCGGTGATGGTATCGACGGTATTGTCGATGTCGGGGAAGGCACCGATAACGCCCGTCCAGAAGTTCCGGCCCAGTTCGCCGATGGTGCCTTGCGGATCGGGACCGAGCGGCATGAGCCAGAAGTCGCCGGCGGGATCGAACAGGGCCATCATGCGCTCGATGTCGCGTTCCTGGTAGGCCGAAAAAAATTCAAGGCTGGTGCCTTTGCGCGTCAGATCGGTCAATGATTCGGTTTGTGTCGTTTTCATGAATCGTCATGGGTAAATGAATGACTCAAAAGTAACCGGGCTTCCGCAGGTCTTATTGTACAAATGCGACATTCTGCCGGGTTTCACGCCTTCAGGAAATTGGTCAGTTCGAGATTGTTACGGACGTAGCGCGACGGATTGCGGCCTGTAAATCCGGTAAATTCGCGGATGAAATGCGACTGATCGTAATAACCGGCCCGGTAGATGACATCGTGCCAGTCGTTGACGTTCCAGCGATTATTGGCCAGTTGGGAGCACAAATACCCGACCCGGCGGATGCGGGCGTAATACTTCGGGCTAACGCCCACTTTTTGCAGGAATTTTCGCTCAAACTGCCGCCGACACACGTACAGTTCGTCCATTAGCTCGTGAATATTGATGATGCCACGCTGCTCGACAATCCGATTGGCGATGTAATCCGTCCGGTCGGTCACGGCACTGCTCCGCACCAGCTGGTTGCTCAAAAAGCTTTCCAGTTGCCGAATCCGGCTGCTGGTATCCGGCAGGTCGAGGATGCGGTCCTGCACAACCCTGATCGGATCGCCCAGCACGGCCGCCAGTTCGACGCGCTCATCCGTAAACTCGTACATCGGCAAACCGAACAGGCTGCTGAGTCCCGCCGGACGAAAAACCGCCCCCACCATCCCGATTTTGCCCTGAAGCTGCAACTGGTAGCTGCTGGTCGACTGCCCACTCAGAAAGGAAACCGGGACCACCGTATTCTCGCGTTTCGGCGTTTGCAGCCGATAGGGCGTCCCGTAATTAAACACCAGCGAACCAAAACCGTTCGGGGGCGACTCGACGGTAATGGGTTGCAGCAGGGGCTGTGAATGTTCCCAAACGAAGTAACACTCGATGAACGGGCGCAGTGGGGCAGCAGGCTGGTATTTCTGGTAAAACATGGCTCAGGCGCAGTATACCAGCAAGTTACAGTTTTTGGCACCAAAGCCCTCCAACGATTTAGCGAAAGGCAACTACCGGCCCGGGCGCGGACTTCATCAACAGGGAGGGGCCCCTATCCGGTACTTTAGGCTAGAAAAGGCCACCAATTAGCCAGTTTTATATCGGAATAATGCCATAAGTAAGACTTGGTTTTCAAAGTGTTATAATTTTCTGAGAAAGTATAGCAGTAATTCTGTACGTAACGAATCCTTTATACGGGATAATGATAGCCTGTTTATTTTATCATTCAGTGCGCTATAAACCTAAATTTATTACAAACATTTATGAATGTAAACCTTACCATCTCATTTCGGCGGGAATGGATCAGGGGCATGTTGGTCGCCCTTCTGCTTCCCTGCCAGCTGGCCTTTTCGGCACCTGCTACCCGTTTGCGCCCGCATGCCGGGATTGTGGCCGATCGAACCATTACGGGGCGGGTTGTTTCCCAGGAAGACAACAGCCCAATTCCCGGCGTTACGGTGGTCATTAAAAACACCACGAACGGAACCAATACCGATGCGGACGGGAAGTATCAACTGAAAATTACCGACGACAATGCCGTTCTGGTCTTTTCGGCGGTGGGGTACATCTCGCAGGAAAAAGCGATTGGTAACCTGAGTATCATCAATATTACGCTGACCAGCGATCAGAAAACCCTGAACGAAGTGGTGGTGGTCGGTTACGGAACCCAGAAGAAACGGGACCTGACCGGGGCGGTTTCGCAGATCAACACCACGAAACTCGAAAACGAAAACCCCAATTCCGTGCAGGACATTCTCCGCGGAAACGTGGCCGGTCTGAACGTCGGGATGTCGCCTTCGGCCAAAGGGGGCGGTAGCCTGCTGGTGCGGGGCCGCAACTCGCTCAATGCCGCCACCAGCCCGTTGCTGGTGTTGGACGGTGCGATCTATTACGGGGAGTTGTCGGATATTAACCCCAACGACATCGAAACCATCGATGTACTGAAAGATGCCAGCTCGGCTGCGGTTTTCGGGGCCAAGGCGGCCAGCGGGGTCATTCTGATCACGACGAAAAAAGGCAAGGAAGGCAAACCGGTTATCAACATCAACACCAACATCGGCGTTGGGAGTGTGGCCCGGCATCAGGACGTGCTGGGGCCGCATGAGTTTGTGGCCTGGCGGAGCGATGTGATGAAAAACATCAACAGCAGCTACAAACCGGGCCAGTTCGACAACCCGGATAACCTGCCGAGTGGGGTAACGATGCAGCAGTGGATGGCCTACGACGGATCAAGCGGGGACCCGACGACGGTCTGGCTGCAACGGTTGGGAATGCAACCCATTGAAATCGAAAACTACAAAGCCGGGAAAAGTGTCAACTGGTACGATATGATTTTCCAGAATGGCATGCGCCAGGACCACACGGTGAGTGTTTCGGGCCGAAACGGCGGAACGAATTACTACATGTCGCTGGGGTATCTGGATAATAAAGGGATTATCTACGGTGACCGCTTCAAAACCGTACGGTCACGGTTGAATCTGGAATCCAAGCTGACGAATTTTCTATCGGTCGGGATGACCACCCAGTTTGCCGACCGCGACGAAAGCCAGGTGCCCGTCGACTGGAACCTGGCCCGGACACTCTCGCCCTGGGGCTCGGAATACGATGCGAACGGGAATTACATGTGGCGTCCCAACAACGAAGCGAGCGGGGGCAAGCACCCGTACTACGACCGGAGCTTCATTGATCGAAAGCAAAAAATTACGACCCTGAATACGACGATCTTCGGACTCGTGACGCTGCCATTCGGGTTTACGTTCCGGACCAATTTTACTCCCCGGTTTGAGTTCTACGAGCGCTATAACCACGAATCGTCGAAACATGCCGAATGGGCCGCAGTGGGCGGTAACGTCAGCCGGCAGCAACGCAAGACCTATTACTGGCAGATTGACAACATCCTGAAGTGGAACAAAACGTTCGGTGCGCACAACTTTGACGCCACGTTCCTGGCCAATGCGGAGAAATACCAGCGTTGGGACAATACCATGACCAACAAGGGGATGTTGCCGACCGACGTTCTGGGGTATCATAACGTAGGAACGGGCGTTAACCCGACGGTTTCGAGTAACGACGAATACAGCACGGGTGATGGTCTGATGGCCCGGTTATTTTATTCATTCAAAGACCGGTACATGGTGACGCTGTCGACCCGCCGGGACGGTTATTCGGCCTTTGGCCAGAAGAATCCGCGCGCGCTGTTCTCTTCGGCCGCCCTGGGCTGGGTCTTCACCGACGAAAAATTCTTCCGGAGCTCGTGGCTTAACTACGGGAAACTGCGGTTTTCGTGGGGGAGCAACGGGAACCGGGACATTGGCCGGTATGTGTCTCTTTCCGACCTGAATACGGGTAAGTATCTGTACGTCAGGCCCGACGGGACGGTTTATCAGGTCAATCAGCTGTACGTAAACCGGATGCAGAACCCGAACCTGAAATGGGAACGGACGGAATCGTTCAACCTGGGGCTTGATTTTGGAATACTGAACGACCGCCTGAGCGGTTCGCTCGAAGTCTACCGGTCATCGACGAAAGATTTGCTGGTGCAGCGGTCGTTACCGAACGTCGTTGGATTCGACTGGGTGATGGATAACCTGGGCGAAGTGCAGAACCGGGGCTTCGAAATCAGCCTGAACTCGGTAAACATGAACCGCGACAACTTCTCCTGGCGGTCAACCTTCAACCTCCAGTTGAACCGGAACAAGATTGTACACCTCTACGGCGATATAGGCGCAAACGGCAAGGAGATCGACGATGTGGCCAACCGCTGGTTCATTGGTCATTCCATCGACGAAATCTGGAACTACCAGGTCGAGGGCATCTGGCAGGTCAGCGAGCGGGATCAGGCGGCCAAGTACGGGGTAAAACCGGGTGACTTTAAAATCAAGGATGTCGACGGCGACGGCAAGTATACCAATGCCGACAAGGATTTCCAGGGCTGGACCAACCCGCGTTTCCGCTGGACGCTGCGCAACGAGTTCCGGCTGTTCAAAAACCTGGATGTATCGTTTACCATGTATTCGTACTGGGGACACAAGGCCGGTTTTAACCAGATGAAAAACCGGGATGGCTTCCTGGACCGGACGAGTTCGTACGTATTCCCGTATTGGACTGAAGAAAATCCGTCCAACGAATGGGCCCGACTGTATTCAAGTGAAGGGGGCGCCAGCGGCTTCAGTGTCTACCGAGACCGGTCGTTTATCCGGCTTGACAACATTTCCATTGGCTACACACTGCCGAAATCACTGGTGCAGAAAGTAGCGGTTCAGAATCTGAAGTTCTTTGGCTCGGTCCGGAACGTCGGGTATTACGCCCCCAAGTGGAATTACTGGGATGCCGAACCGGATGATGATGGCAACAACGTACCGGCTCCCCGCATCATTTCCCTGGGACTCGATATCACTTTGTAACCTATCCGTCCATTTTTGCCTGAAGAAATCATGAACATTCAAATGAATAAAAAACGCAGCCTTTGTCTGGGTGTCGTGGCGCTGGCCGCAACCGCTCTGACCAGTTGTGAAAAATCCTGGCTGGAGCCCAAACCCCTCTCGTTTTTTGCCCCCGAAAATACCTTTAACGACCCGGCCGGTCTGCGGGCTACCCTGGTGGCCTGCGAGCGTAACCTGCGCTATGAATGGTACGGGGATAACCCACCGCTGCTGACCGAATCCATTTTTTCGGATATCGCCGTGGAAGGAACTACCGATAAATCGGGACCGGCCCAGAATATGAATCTGCAGATTACGCCGGATGCCCAGCTTAACCACGTCGATTACAACCGAATTGGCTGGTACTGGCTGGAAGGCTACAAGGGCATCAAATACGCCAATGCGGCCATCACCCGGATCGATCAGCCAAAGTATAAGTCGGATGAAGAGAAAAATGCCATTCTGGGAACGGCCTATTTTCACCGGGCTTACCGGTATTACCGACTGACGCACCAGTTTGGCGATGTTCCGCTGATTCTGGAGGAGGTCAACACGCCCAAACTGGATTTCCAGTCGACCAAACGCGAGGTGATTCTGAAGCGAATGAAAGAAGACCTGGAGTTTGCCGAAAAGTGGGTACCGGCCGTTGCGGATAAAGGCACAGTCAACAAAGGCTCGGTAAGTCACCTGCTGACCAAGGTCAACCTGGCGCTGGGGTTATTCGATGATGCGATCAAGTCGGCGAGCAACGTCATCGAGGGCGGAACGCACAGCCTGATGAAAAACCGGTTTGGGGTCAATATGGCCGATGCCACCAAAAATGTCATCTGGGATTTACACCGCCCCGAAAACAAGGCGATTGCGGCCAACCGGGAAGGGTTGATGCTGGTGATCGACCGGCTGCTGATCGAAGGCAACTTTGATGGTGGTATTCAGATTATGCGGAATGCGGTTCCGTTCTGGTTCAATAATATCAATACACCCACCGGAAACCGGGGCACCATTGATACGTATAACATCGAGTTCGACCAGGTAACCTCCGTCGGACGGGGTATTGGCCGCCTGCGCCCGACCTGGTATTCGACGCACAGTGTCTGGGACGACAAAAACGATTTGCGCCACGCACCCGGTAACTGGATGCGGATGGAAGATCTGGTTTATAACAACCCGGCCATCAAAGGGCGAGATCCGTATTACGGCAAAAAACTGCAACTGCGAAACGATGCCGGTGCGGTGCTGACCATCGATACGATCCGGTGCTGGTTCGACTGGCCGGCTTACAAACTGTATATCCCCGACCCCGAGCGCCTTCAACCGACGGGCGGACATACCGACTGGTACGTGTTCCGGCTGGCTGAAACCTACCTGCTGCGGGCCGAAGCCCATTTCTGGAAGGGCGATCTGGTGAATGCTGCCAAAGACCTGAACGAAGTTCGGGCCCGGGCGGGTGCGGCTCCGCTGGCGCCGGCGGCCATCAACATCGGAACGATTCTGGATGAGCGGGCCCGCGAACTGTATTTCGAAGAACCGCGTAAAACCGAGCTGACCCGGATTGCTTACATTCTGGCCCAGACCGGTAAGCAGGCTTACAACGGAAAAACGTACAGCCTGACGAACTTTTCCGATAATAATTTCTTCTACGACCGGATTATGGAAAAGAGCAATTTCTATAACAAGGGCGTGAAAACCCGGCACGGTGATGAGTACAAAATCAGTCCGTACCACGTGCTTTGGCCCATTCCGCAGAACGCCATCGACGGGAACTCGAAGGGTATTATCAACCAGAACAAAGGATACTCGGGGTATGAACGCAATGTTCCGCCGTTGACGGAAATCAAGTAAAACGGCCCATTCTTAAAAACCGCAAAGCCCCGAAGATCGGGGCTTTGCGGTTTTTAAGAATGGGCAATGGAATTACGGTTTCCGCTCGGGCTGGAGCAGCAGTTTAATGAAATTCTTGCCGAAATACTGGTTGGCGGCCTGTTTGGTACTCTCTGGAGTGACCCGTTTCAGGTAGTCTTCTTCGTCCAGGATCTCGGTCGGGTCGTCGTTGTTGAAGTACTGGTTGGACAGGTAGCCGAGCCAGAAGTTGTTCTGTTTCAACTGAAGTTCGGTTTCGCGCCGGGTTTCGGCCTTGAACTTTTCGATGTCTTTCGGATCAGCCCCGTTTTGTTTGATCTTCTCAATTTCGGTCAGCGTCCGGTTGATCAGCTTGTCCACGTTTTCGGGCGCACAGCCAAAACCGATGCGGATGGTGTAGCGTTGTGCGGGAATTTTGGCGTACGCTCCACCGACGCTTACGCCGTATACCCCACTTTCTTCTTCGCGCAGGGTTTCGGTGAGTTTAATTTCCAAGGCTTCGGCCAGGGCGTCGATCTGGGTGGCATTCTCGGCATTCCAGACAAAATCCCCGCTAAACACCAACTGGACACTGCTTTTCGGTTCGATGCCTTTGGTGACCGTTTTTTCGATTTTCCCCGCCGGAGTCCGGATGCCCAGATCACGGTAGGTTTCTTTTCGATTCGTTACCGGCAATCCGCCCAAATACTTTTCAATCAGCGGTTTGATATCGTTTTCCTTGAAGCTGCCGACGAAGAAAAAGGTGAAATCACTGGCATCGGCGAAGCGGTCCTTATAAATCGCCATCGCACGATCGACGTTCACCTGATCCAATCGTCCGGGCGTCAGCGGCAACCGGCGGTAATGATAAGCGCCCAACAGCGATTGGACGGTATCCTGAAAGACCTTCTGGGGCGTTGGCGTAGCGAACTGGCTTTGCAAATAACTTTTCTGGTTCGACAGAAAACCCTTGATCACATCGGGGTCCTGCCGCGGGGCCGTAAAGTAGGCATAGACCAGTTGCAGAGCGGTTTCCAGGTCGTCGGGGGTGGTGCTGCCGCTGATGCCTTCGGTGGTTTCGCCGATGTAGGGCGACACGCTGACGGTTTTGCCGGTCAGGTATTTGCCCAGTTGAATCTGGTTGTACTCGCCGATCCCGCTCATCTGCGTGAGGGTTGAGGCAAACCGGGCCGATTCGAAATCCTTGTTGTCGTAGAGCGAGGTACCGCCCAGGCTGCTGGCCGAGAAGATGATCTGGTCGTTTTTGAAATCAGTGGGTTTCAACACCACCTTCACGCCGTTGCGCAGCGTCCATTCCGTCACCTTAATCTCCTTGATTTCTTTCGCGCTCGTCACCGGATTACCCACCGGCAGAGTCGGCAGCAGCGGTTTGTCGAGCGTTTTATCCACGTAGGCGGTCAGGTTTTTCCCGGCGTTATCGATCAGAGCCAGCACCTGTTTTTCGGTCGGCAGCTTGGCTTTGTCCTTCTCCGGTGCCATGATCACAACCGCCCGGTTTTCGGGCGTAATAAACTGTTTCGCCAGGTTGTTGACGTCGCCAACGGTGATGCCGTCCAAGTACTTTTTCAGAAAATCGTTGTAAAACGAAATGCTCATCGGAATATCGCCGTGCAGAAAATTCTCGACGTATTCGCTGACGTAGTTGGTCGAACGGGTTTTGTCGCGTTCACGGTAGGCCCGGTCGACGTATTTCTGGTACTGCTTCTTGGCGCGGTCGAGCTCGGTTTCGGTGAACCCAAAGCGATCGACGCGGGCATTTTCGTCCAGAATCGCCGTCACGGCCCGGTTTACATTCCCGTCCTTGGCAATGACGTACGAACTAAAGGCATCCTGATCGCCCAGAAAACTCCCGTAACTGCTGTAACCGGCCAGAAAGGGCGGGTCGGACTGCTGGGTGAGTTCGTTGATGCGGTTTCCGATCATCGAATTGAAGAGCACCCGTTTGATCGCTTCGCGAACGTCGTACAACGTTTTCTCCTTGATTTCGGGCCGTTTGTACATGATCTGCACCATCGTGTTCGGTTGTTCCGGGTCGGTCACGATGGCAATCTTGGTATCCTTATGGGGCGGAATCGGGTAGTTCAGGCGCGGTTTGGGATTCGTAGCCTTCGGAAGGCGACCGAATTTTTCCTTGATGATGCCTTCGACCCAGGCCAGATCGAAATCCCCCACGGCCACCACCGCCATCAGATCCGGGCGGTACCAGTCTTTATAAAACCGTTGCAATGCCTCCGGTTTGAAGGTTTTGATGATATCATCTTTCCCAATCGGCAAACGTTCGGCGTAGCGGGAATTGTTGAGAATCAGTGGGAAATAGGTTTCGCGCATCCGTTGCCCGGCCCCGCGCCCCGAGCGGGCTTCTTCCAGAATTACCCCGCGTTCTTTTTCAATCTCGGCGGGGTCCATCGTTACGTTATGTGCCCAGTCTTCCAGAATCTGGAACGCCTGTTCAAACAGCCGCACCGAATCGGTCGGAACAGGTAACTGGTAAATGGTTTCGTCAAAACCGGTGGATGCGTTGAGGTCGGCCCCAAACCGCACGCCGGATGATTGCAGAAAACTAATCAATTCATTTTTGGGAAAATTCTTGGTGCCGTTAAACGCCATGTGTTCCATGAAGTGCGCCAGTCCCTGCTGGTCGTCGGTTTCCAGAATCGACCCGGCATTGATGACCAGCCGCAGCTCCGCCCGGTTTTTGGGTTCGGTATTTTTGCGGATATAATAGGTCAGGCCGTTGGGCAGTTTGCCTACTTTTACGTCTGGATCGAACGGGATCGGTTGTTTAAGTTCAGCCGGTATTCCGGCTGCGACAGCCTTGGCGGGCAGTGTTTTGGCCGGAACTGCGGTTTTTTTTGGGGCGGTTTTCGCAGGCTGCTGGGCATTCACACCGGATGCCAGCAGCGAAAGCGCAAGCCCGGCGGCAAGAATCTTGTTCATTGTGTTAGGTTGGCGATACGGTTTATAGCGTGTCTACCGTATTCAACCCGAAATTAGTGGTATTATTTATACTTTAATAATGATTTTTTTCTGATACATTACGTAGAGGATTATAAACCAGATCAGTACGAAGGTCAGCGCCCCGGCCAGCGACGCGTTGTACGGGCTTTCGAAATAGGGCACGAAAAACGTCTGGTACAGCCACTCCTTGGCACCGATGTCCGTTCCGTCGGGCTGCGCCACCCGGATCAGGTTCAGAATCCGCGGAATTAACCCCGACAAAAAGAAAACCGTGATGGCATTGACGCCGAAAGCGACAAAGGGCCTTGTCCAGCGCCGATACCCCTGCACATCGATCAGCCAGTAACACAAGGCCAGGGCCTGCAACGCCAAACCGGACGTCAACAGGACAAACGAACTGGTCCAGAGCGACTTGTTGATCGGGAAAAAACCGTTCCAGATGTACGCCCCCAGCAGCGACAGGCAACCCGCTACGAATAGCCAGGCGGTTTTTTCGGCTTCGGAGCGGTTGCTTTTCAAGAGGGTTCCGGCCAGAATGCCCGACAGGCCGGTGGCAATTGCCGGCAGGGTGCTGAGCAGCCCTTCGGGGTCCCAGACTTTGGCGGTTTTCCAGAGGTGTTCGCCCAGCAGTGTCCGGTCGAGCCAGGCGCCGAGGTTGGTTTCAGGATCCAGATTGGCCGGGCCAAAAGCCGGGACGGGTACGAAGGTCATCAGAAGCCAGTACCCAACGAGCAAAATGGCAATCAGCCCGCTTTGGGTCCGGGTGGTGGTTTTGAGGTAAATCAGTGAACAGGCCAGATAAACGAGCGCAATTCGGGGTAACACGCCCGGAATTCGAACCGTCGAAAAATCAAATTTCGGAAACAGATTCAGAAACAGCCCCAGCCCGAACAGAATCAGGCTGCGCTTGACAATCTTCCCGACCAGTCCGGTTTTTTCCTTATTCTGCAGGGCGTACGAAATCGACACCCCGACGATGAACAGAAAAAACGGAAAAATCAGATCGGTGGGCGTCCAGCCGTGCCATTTGGCGTGGCCGAGCGGGGCGTAAATATGGCCCCAGTCGCCGGGATTATTGACCAGAATCATGGCCGCAACGGTGATACCCCGGAAGGTGTCGAGCGATAAAAGCCGGTTTGTACCCACGGACTTCAGTCCGTGTTTTTTTGGGATGAGAGAGAGTTGTTTCATACAGAGTCAATACCCTAAAATACGGACTAAAGTCCATAGGTACGTTAAATACGGACTAAAGTCCGTAGGTACGTTTTTTCAAGTAATGGTGTCGGGAGACTAAAGTCAGGTGGTACCCACGGACTTTAGTCCGTATTTTTTGGGAAGTGAGAGTAGTTTCATACAGAGTCAATACCCTAAAATACGGACTAAAGTCCGTAGGTACGTTCGTTTAGATAGTTGTAGGGCCAGTGGCGCCAGTCGGTTACCAAACCGGCTTGGACGGGGTTCTGGAGTATATAGTGAACAATATTTTTTAACTCCTGCTTGCTTCGCACGACGTGATCGTAGCTTTCCGGTTGCCAGAAAGCGCCAGAACGGCCCAGCATTTTATTGGCCTGATGGGCGGTATGGCCCTTAATCTGTTGTAAAACCGTATACAGTTGCTGATAATTCTGCCTGCCTGGTTGCGTTGTCTCCTCCCAATTCTCCAATTGAACAGCGAAATCGACGAGCAAATGGACGTGATTGGGCATGATACAATAGGCAATCAAATCATAGGCCAGGCCGTCGTACGACTTGATTTTGTCGGCAATGTGTTCCGCAATCGACCGGTTTTGGAGCCATCGGTTCCCGGACTGACACCGGTCTAAAATACCATTAATTTTGGCAAAATAGCGCTTATGCGCTTTGACAATAGCTTCTTGCGACGGCTGCTGAAGCTGGCGGAGAGCAGTGTGTCGTTCTTCAATGAGTCGCCGGACAGTATCGGCAGGTAGAGAACCCTTCAGACAAAAGGTTATAAAAAACGTTGCCCCAACATATTGCAGATGGGGCAGGTTTCGACGGTATTCGATTTTCATCCGTACCCACGGACTTTAGCCCGGTTTTAAAGTGACACCAGTTGCTAGTATTGGACGAATTTGCTGGTGTCGGGTCACACGGACTAAAGTCTGTGGGTACGGATCTGGTTAAAAATGCCAGCGGACGAAGGCTTCCATCGCTTCGTATTCGGCCAGACCGAGCTGGTTATACAGCCCGGCGGTTGCGCGGTTGCGTTCCTCGGCCCGTTGCCAGAATTCGCGCGAGTCGGTGCCCTGGTACACCACGCCGTCTTTCTGCGACTGGTGCTTGAAAATCCCGAGCCGTTTCCGCATCAGCTGATCGGGCGACATCGGTACGGCCATCTCAATTTCGTGAATATCCCACTCGGCCCAGGCGCCCCGGTAGAGCCACACCCAGCAATCCTGCATGAACGCTTCGTTTTTCAACCGGCGAACGGCTTCGAAAATGGCGTCCAGACAGACCTTGTGCGTACCGTGCGGATCGGCCAGGTCACCGGCAGCATAAATCTGGTGCGGTTTCACCTGCCGGATCACGTCCATCACCACCTGAATATCTTCTTCACCCAGCGGTTTTTTCTCCACCTTACCGGTTTCGTAGAACGGCATGTTCAGGAAGTGGGCGTTTTCGACCGGGATACCGACAAACCGGCAGGTGGCTTTCGCTTCCCCTTTCCGGATCAGTCCTTTGATATACCGGACCTCGTTCGTGTCCATTTCGCTGTCTTTTTTCACGCGCAGAAATTCGGCCGCATCCCTGAAAATCCGGGTGGCTTCCGGACTGTCGATACCGAATTTCTCGTTGAAATCGACGACATAATCGGCAAACCGCAGCGCTTCGTCATCGGCGACGGCGATATTACCCGATGTCTGGTAACCGACATGGACCTCGTGGCCCTGGTCGTGCAAGCGCTGGAACGTTCCGCCCATGGAGATGATATCATCGTCGGGGTGCGGGCTGAAAATCAGGCAGCGTTTGCTGGCGGGCAGGGCACGTTCGGGCCGGTTGGTATCGTCGGCATTGGGTTTTCCGCCCGGCCAGCCCGTAATCGTATGTTGGAGTTGATTGAAAACGTCGATGTTCAGATCGTACGCCTGACCCACCTGGGCGAGCAGATCGC
The DNA here is from genome assembly GCF_042655385.1 of Larkinella bovis. NCBI lineage: Bacteria > Pseudomonadati > Bacteroidota > Cytophagia > Cytophagales > Spirosomataceae > Larkinella > Larkinella bovis. Next base: position 562,433 of record NZ_JBHSMA010000003.1, read on the forward strand.
TCATCCCGTTATCGTTATAATCCTTGTTGGTCAGCTTCAGAATCGGTTTGCCCAGCGTCCGCGACAAATACGTCACGGCTTTCTTGATCATGTGGTTATCCCATTCGACGGTATCGACGAGCCAGGGCGTTTGCATCCGGGTGAGATCCGATGCGGCCGCCTGGTCGATGACAAACAGGGCGTTCGGGTGGGTTTGCAGGTACGAGGCCGGAACCTGTTCGGTTACGGTGCCTTCCAGCGCAGCCCGGATCACCGGCGCTTTGCGTTCTCCCCAGGCCAGCAACACAATTCGTTTGGCACTCAGAATCGGGGCAACCCCCATCGTAATGGCTTTTTTCGGGGTTTTGGCCAGGCTACCAAAGTCCCCAGCCGCAGCCGCCCGCGTCGAGTGGTCGAGCATCATCAGGCGGGTGTGCGAATTGATCAGGGAACCCGGTTCGTTGAATCCGATATGACCGTTCCCCCCGATACCGAGCAGTTGAAAGTCCAGACCGCCATACGATTGAATTTTTTCTTCGTACGCCCGGCTGAATTCGGACACTTTATTCGCCGGAACCGTTCCGTCCGGAATGAAATAGTTGCCTTCCGGGATATCGACGTGATCGAATAACTGCTCCTTCATGAACCGTACGTAGCTTTGCAGCGAGTCGGGTTCCATCGGATAATATTCGTCCAGGTTGAAAGTTACCACATTGCGAAAGCTCAGGCCCTCTTCGCGGTGCTGCCGGATAAGTTCGGCGTAAACCGTCTTGGGGGATGAACCGGTGGCCAGACCCAGCACGCACGGCTGGCCTTTGGCCTGCTTTTCGCGAATCAGTTCAGCGATTTCGCGGGCAACGGCACGGGAGGCATCTTTCGCATCGGCGTAGATGTGGGTGGGGATTTTTTCGTAGGTGATGGCCGATTGAACAGGTTCACCCGGTTGACGACCCGACGCGTTCTCGATAACGGAAGGTTCAGTAATCATAACGGAAAGATAAATTGTGGTTCGAGCGGAGCGGCAAAATTCGGCATATTGATCGGGATCACCAATAAAAATATTTTAAATTTTTTTAAAAAATGCCGGTAGTCCCCAAATTACGGAATCCCGGCGGATTCTGACTTATCTTGTTACGGTTTTCAACGCATCTTGTACTACTGACTTATTTAAAATGTCGTTTTCCCGCCGAAACTTTCTGCAAACGTTGACGGCAGCCGCTGCGACCACGGCTTTTCGTCCACCGGTTTCCGCCCTGAAACCGCCCCGGCTGAAACCGGGAGATACGGTTGCGCTGGTTGGCCCGGCGGCTCCGGCCTTCACGCACGAAACGGTACAGGTTGCGGTGGAATCCCTGCAGGCGCTGGGCTTCAAAACCGTCATTGCCAAACACGTTTTCGACCGCTACGGCTACCTCGCCGGAACTGATGCCGACCGCGCGGCTGACCTGAATACGATGTTTGCCGACGCCAGTGTACATGCCATCATGGCCATGCACGGCGGCTGGGGGTGCGCCCGCCTGTTGCCGCTGCTTGACTACAACCTGATCCGGCGGAATCCGAAAATTCTGGTGGGCTACAGCGATATTACGGCGTTGCTGCTCGGTATTTATGCCCAAACCGGTTTGGTGACCATGCACGGCGCGGTGGGGTCGGCGACGTTCAACCCGTTTACCGTCCAGTATTTCCGGCAGACGCTGATGGATGGACAGGCGGTTTTGATGGAAAATCCGCGCGACAAGGGCGATTTGCTGGCGCAGGTCAAAGACCGGGTCACGACGCTGCATCCCGGCAAGGCCCGTGGCCGGTTGCTGGGCGGCAACCTGACGGTTCTGAGCCATTTGATGGGGTCGAAGTATTTGCCCGACTGGAAAGGAAGTATTCTGTTTCTGGAAGATGTTGGCGAAGATGTGTACCGGATGGACCGGATGATTACGCAACTCAAGCTGGCGGGGGTGTTGGATGAAATCAGCGGTTTTGTCTTCGGGAAATGCACCGACTGCGAACCCGGTAAAGGCTACGGCTCCCTGACGCTGGAAGACGTGTTTCGCGACCACATCGTTCCGCTCAGAAAACCGGCTTATTCGGGCGCAATGATCGGCCATATTACGCACAAATTTACGGTTCCGGTGGGCATCGAAGCCGAAATGGATGCCGGGGCCGGAACGATCCGGCTGCTCGAACCGGCGGTGCGCTGAATGATTGTCCACTAGCGGTCAATGAAACCGTCCATTTACGGACAGTCTTCGAATGTGGTAGGTGTTAATTGTCTGACAGTAAGGTATTTAGTTGTTTGGTATGGCGTTTGGGAGTAAATGGAGAAGAACGCAGAAATACGGTTTTATCACGTCAACAATCTACGATCATGCTATACAATTACCTGAAAATCACGCTCCGGACCTTCTGGAAAAACAAGCTGTTCAGCGGACTCAACGTGGTTGGGCTGGGCATCGGCATGGCGGCTGTTGGCCTGATGGCACTGTATGTACTCAATGAATGGAGCTACGACCGGTTTCATGCCAAAGCCGACCGCATTGTTCGGGTGGTGCACTACGCCCAGTGGCCGGGCGGCAATCTCAAACTGGCCCCGACCTCGGCTCCCTACGGACCTGCCCTGAAAAACGAATACCCGGAAGTAGAGAAAGTCGTTCGGATTCACCCGGAAGGCGGGGGAACTGTGACGTTTCAGGACAAAAAAATAGAGGCCAACGATATCTTTTTTGCGGACCCAACGGTATTTGACGTGTTTACCCTGCCATTTCTGTACGGCAATCCGGCTTCGGCCCTGCAAAAACCGCAAACCATCGTGCTGACCCGCCAGCTGGCCGAAGCCCTGTTCGGGGATGCCAGCAAAGCCGTCGGCCAAACCGTCGAGTTCAGCAACCGTTTTCCCAATACCGTCACGGGCGTTATCGAGGATGTACCCACCAATTCGCATTGGAGATTCAGCGCCTTGCGCTCGCTCCCCGCTAATTATACCAGTGGCTGGCAGAATTTTGAACTGTATACCTACCTGCTGCTGGCGGAGGGCAGCAATGCCGAAACGCTGGAAGCCAAGCTGCCCGGTTTTTTCCGGAAATACATCAAACCGGAGATGGGCAATGTCGATTACCGGATGGAACTCCAGCCGCTGACCTCGATTCACCTGCACTCGCACCTGGATTATGAGATCGGCCCGAACGGCAATGCGCGGACGGTTTCCATCTTTGCGGGGGTGGCGGCCCTCATTCTGCTGATTGCCTGCATCAATTACGTGAATTTATACACCGCCCGCTCGCTCAAACGCACCCGCGAGGTGGGCGTTCGGCAGGCCATTGGGTCGTACCGGTGGCAACTCATCGGCCAATTCCTGACCGAATCGATGTTGATGACATTTCTCGCGGGACTGGTGAGCATGGCGCTGGTGGGAGCCGCCCTGCCGTATTTCAATCAATTGGCCGATAAATCGCTTTCCATTCGCAGTGTTCCCGCTACGCTGCTGGTCGTTACCGGTTTTTCCCTGGTCATTGGGGCGCTGAGTGGTCTGTACCCCGCCCTGCTATTGTCGGGATTTCGGCCCGTTGCCGCTTTGCGCGGGCTGGTGGGCGAGCAGTCGGGCCGGGCGCTGTTCCGGCAGTCGCTGGTGGTGTTTCAGTTTGTTGCCGCCATTGCCCTGATTGCCTGTTCGGGTCTGGTCTATCGCCAGATGCAGTTTGTGATGCACAAGGATTTGGGTTTCAATAAAGAGCAGGTGCTGACGTTCCACATTGACAATCAGGAGGCTCGGCAGCGTGTCGAGGCCCTCAAGGAAGCCCTGTTGCGTAATCCCGTGATTCAGGGTGTGTCGGCGGCTTCGAATCCGATTGGTAATAACAACATCGGTGGTAATGGAATGTTCTTTGAGCATAACGGCGTCATCGCATCCAGCAGCCAGGTTGTTCAGAAATTTTTGGTCGATGCGGATTTTCTTAAAACCATGGAGATCAAGCTGCTTGCGGGGCGGAATTTTTCGGAATCCTTCAAAAGTGACCAGCAGGGAGCGGTCCTGGTGAACGAAACGCTGGTGAAACAACTCGGCTGGGAAAAGCCGGTCGGAAAGCGGTTAAAGTATTACATTGACAATGAAAAAAATACCGCTGAGGCCCGGGTGATCGGCGTGGTCAGGGATTTTCATATTTATTCGCTGCAGCATAAAATCGAACCGCTGGTGTTGCAAATGCCTCCGCCGGCCGAAAAAGACAATGTCTATGTTCGAATCCAGCCCGGCAACGTGACCGACGCGCTGGCCCATATCCGGTCGGTCTATCGAACCTTCGACCCGGCCAATACCCCGGAGTTTCATTTCCTGGATGAAAACTTTTCGCGGCAGTATAAGGCGGAACAGAAACAGGGGCAAATCTTGCTGACCTTCACAGTGTTGGCGGTGGTGATTGCCTGTCTCGGCCTGTTTGGGCTGGCAGCTTTTGCGGCCGAACAGCGGACCAAGGAAATTGGCGTTCGCAAGGTGCTGGGGGCTTCGGTAATCAGCATCGTTGCACTTCTGTCCAAAGACTTTCTGAAGCTGGTGGTTATCGCGATTGTCCTGGCGACGCCCATTGCCTGGTATGCCATGAGTCAATGGCTGCAAAGCTTTGAATACAAGCTCGAACCGGCCTGGTGGCTGTTTGGGCTGGCGGGTTTGCTCGCCATCGTGGTGGCCTTCCTGACCGTGGGTTTCCAGAGCGTCAAAGCCGCTTTGACCAATCCGGTGGAAAGTCTGCGCAGCGAGTAATGAGTTAACGTATATTCAGAATCTCCTTTGGAGTGGCTTAAATAGCTGAATCATTCCAGGTATTATCTGCATTTAACAAGGAAAAGTCAGGAGTTTTTATAAATTTTGTACTTCTTATTATATATACATTACCGGTTTCGCACTCTTTATCAAGAGTCGATAACTAGAACCTGAACCCTTGTTATGAAACCTCAACTCCTGGTGGTTGGTGGGTTGGCCGTGGTGGTTGCGCTTACACTTTCGTCGTTTCTCGGAATTTTCGAGGACAAAGTGGATTTTAACACCCAAATCAAACCCCTGCTCAATAAAAACTGCATTGCCTGCCACGGGGGCGTCAAAAAAGCGTCGAACTATAGTCTGCTGTTCAAACACGAGGCCCTGGCACCGGCCAAATCCGGTAAACACGCCATCGTGCCCGGCGACGCCGACGCCAGCGAACTGATTCGCCGGCTCACCCTGACCGATCCTGAGGAACGGATGCCGCTGGATGCGCCCCCCCTAAAACCGGAAGAAATCGAATTACTCCGAAAATGGATCGACCAGGGCGCCGAATGGGGCGATCACTGGGCGTACCAACCCGTTGAAAAACCGGATGTCCCGCAAATCGGTACATTTTGGTCCAGACTCGGACTGACTGAAAATGATGAATTGCAGTGGGCGAAAAACGAAATCGACCATTTTGTACTGGATAAACTCAACGCCGAAGGGCTAAAACCGTCGCCCGAAGCCGACCGCGCCACGCTTCTCCGTCGGGTGTCGCTCGACCTGACGGGTTTGCCACCGACGGAACAGGAAGTTGCTGATTTTGTGGCGGATCAATCGCCCAATGCGTACGAAAAAGTAGTAGACCGTTTGCTGGCGTCGCCCGCGTACGGCGAACGCTGGACGGGCATGTGGCTCGATCTGGCCCGCTACGCCGACACCAAAGGCTACGAACGCGACCCCGGCCGGACCATCTGGCGGTACCGCGACTGGCTCATCAAAGCCTTCAATCAGGACAAACCGTTCGACCAGTTTACCGTTGAACAACTGGCGGGGGATTTGCTGCCGAATCCAAGCGACGATCAACTGGTGGCGACCGGTTTTCACCGCAACACGATGACCAACGACGAGGGCGGTACGCAGGACGAAGAGTTCCGGGTGGCGGCCGTCATCGACCGCGTGAACACGACCTGGGACGTCTGGCAGGGCACCACGTTTTCGTGCGTGCAGTGCCACAGCCACCCCTACGACCCGTTTGTGAACGACGAATATTACAAGTACCTGGCCTTCTTCAACAACTCCCGCGACGAGGACGTCACGACCGAAACGCCGACGCTGCGGTTTTATAAGACCGAAGATTCGCTGAAAGTGGCAGAATTGCACGGCTGGCTGAAAAACCGGCTGAGACAACCCCAGCCGGTGCAGGACTGGATGCGGTTTGTCCGGATCATCGAACCGAAAATCAATTCGCACGACTTTGACCAGTATGTGAATGCGTCGCTGCTGGATGCCAAGTTTTTCGGCATGCAGGATGCCGGTTCGGGACGGATCAAAAACATCGACCTGACGGGCAAAAACCGGCTGATCATGCAGTGGGGGACCAAAGCCAAAAATTGTGTGCTGACGCTGCACCAGGACAGAATCGACGGACCGGTTTTGCTCACCGTCCCAACCCCAACGAACGGCCGCGACACGACCATGATTTTTGCGCTACCGGCGGTTTCGGGGCGGCACGATCTATACCTGACGCTGCACAGCCCGGAAACGCCGAAAGACTGGGTGCAGATCAAGTGGGTGTCGTTTCAACCGGCCCTGCCCGACCAGCCCCTGACCCAATTGGGCGAAATGGACCTCAAACTGCTGGCAATTCTGAATACCCGGCCCGAATCGACGCCCATCATGCAGGAAGGAACCGGCGACCTGGCCCGGAAAACCCACGTTTTTCAGCGGGGTAACTGGCTCGTGAAGGGGAAAGAAGTGAAGCCGGATGTGCCAAAATCACTGCCGCCGATGGCGAAGGAGTTGCCCAAAAACCGCCTGGGGCTGGCGAAATGGATGGTCAGCCGCGAACAACCGCTGACGGCGCGGGTGGCCGTCAACCGGTTTTGGGAGCAGTTGTTCGGCACCGGCATTGTCGAAACCGTCGAGGATGTGGGCACCCAGGGCCTTCCGCCGACCCACCGCGAACTGCTCGACTGGCTGGCGGTGGAGTTCATGGAAACCGATCAGTGGCACGTCAAGAAATTGCTGAAACGCCTGGTGTTGTCGGCGACGTATCGCCAACGGTCCGACGTATCGCCGGAACTGCTCGCCAAGGATCCGTTCAATAAACTACTGGCGCGCGGTCCGCGCGTTCGGCTGGCGGCCGAGCAGGTCCGCGATCAGGCGCTGGCCGTGACCGGTTTACTGAGTAAAAAAATGTATGGTCGGAGCGTGATGCCGCCCCAGCCCGACGGCATCTGGCAATCGCCGTACAGTGGAGAAAAGTGGCTGCTGAGTGAGGGGGAAGACCGCTACCGCCGGGCGTTGTATACCTACTGGAAACGGACCGCGCCGTATCCGTCGATGATCACCTTCGACAGCCCCAGCCGGGAGTTCTGCCAGTTGCGCCGACTGCGGACCAATACGCCCTTGCAGGCCCTGGTGACGCTCAACGACCCGGTTTACGTGGAAGCCGCCCAACGCCTGGCCGAAACGATGAAAGGGCGCGGAACAACGCCCGAACAGCAGATTCAGTCCGGTTTCCGGTTGATTATGCTCCGGGATCTGGCTCCGAAGAAACTGGCGGTTTTGACGAAACTCTACCGCTCTACCCAAACCTATTACCAGCAACATCCCGACGAAGCGAAAAAGCTGCTGGCCTGCGACGAAGCAACGCCCCAACTGGCCGCGCTGACCGTGACGGCCAACACCATGCTGAACCTGGATGAAGTGATTACCAAAGAATAAACCGATGAACAAACTCCTCAAAGAACTTCAGAAAGCGGCTCTGCAACGCGAAACCCGACGGCATTTTCTGCACACCTGTTCAACGGGGTTGGGCGCAATGGCCCTGGGGTCGGCCCTGACGAGCTGCGGTTTTTTTGATAAAAAAGAAGACAGGCTGGCCGCCGGTGCCACAGCCCCGAACGAACCGATGATGCCGCGCCCTTCGCAATTTTCGCCGAAAGCCAAGCGGGTGATTTACATCCACATGGCCGGGTCGCCCTCGCAGCTGGAGTTGTTCGATTACAAACCGGAACTGGTGAAATACCACGGCAAAGACTGTCCGCAGGAGTTGCTGGAAGGGAAGAAGTTCGCCTTCATTCGGGGGGTTCCGAAAATGCTGGGGCCGCAGGGTAAGTTCGCCCAGCACGGCCAGTCTGGTGCCTGGATTTCGGACTATCTGCCGCATTTGCAGACGGTGGCCGATGAGGTGACATTCATTAAATCGATGTATACCGACCAGTTCAACCACGCTCCGGCGCAGCTCCTGATGCATACGGGTGCGGCCCGTTTGGGGCGGCCCAGCATTGGCTCCTGGGTGACCTACGGCCTGGGGTCGGAAAATGATAATTTACCCGGTTTTATTGTACTGGCGTCGGGCGGCAAACAGCCGGATGCGGGCAAGTCGGTCTGGGGCAGCGGTTTTCTGCCGACGGTGTACCAGGGCGTGCAGTGCCGCACCGACGGGGATCCGGTTTTGTACGTTTCGGATCCGCAGGGCATGAACCGCGATATTCGGAAGCAAACCATCGACGCGATCAACGACATCAACCGGCAGCAGTACGAAGACGTGAAAGATCCGGAAATTCTGACCCGGATTTCGCAGTACGAAATGGCCTTCAAGATGCAGATGTCGGTGCCCGACGCGATGGACATCAAGAGCGAGCCCGACTACATTCTGAATGCCTACGGCGTCGATCCGAACAAGGGCTCGTTTGCCCGGAATTGCCTGCTGGCTCGTCGGTTGGTGGAACGCGGGGTGCGGTTTGTGCAGTTGTTCGACTGGGGATGGGATACGCACGGCACCAGCAAAGACGGTTCGATCGAAACCGGGTTGCGGGATAAGTGCACGGCTTCCGATCAGGCGGTAACGGCTTTGTTGAAGGACCTGAAACAACGCGGTTTGCTCGACGAAACGCTGGTGGTTTGGGGCGGTGAATTTGGCCGCACACCCATGCAGGAAAACCGCGACGGCCAGACGCTGCCGTTCATGGGCCGCGATCACCACCTGGATGCGTTCACGGTCTGGATGGCGGGCGGTGGCGTCAAGCGCGGGTTCAGCTACGGCGAAACCGACGACATTGGGTATTACGCTACCAAAGACAAAGTACACGTGCACGATTTGCAGGCCACGATTTTGCACCTGCTTGGCTTCGATCATACTAAACTCACGTACCAGTTTCAGGGCCGCCCGTTCCGCCTGACGGACGTGGCCGGGAAAGTCGTCAAACCGGTTTTGGCGTAGCGAATCGCGGCCGGGCCACGGAGGCCGGGCTGCGGAGGCATTAGCCGTGGAATTTTCGTACACCAGGTGATAGGAAAGCGTACGGGTTTTCACCCATAACAGGATACGGGGCCGATCAGGCCCCATTGTTTTTTCAACCCCAGACTCCTTTAAAACCCGCCACGGGGCTACCGGAAAATAAGGGTTCTACGGGCTGCGACAGAAACTTTTTCCGGGATTTTACTCCTGTTTTCGTTATGATTCTGTATTAAATGACGAAAAAATAGCAGTTGTTCTGTGTAACAATCAGGGGGCCAATCCCAAAATACCGTATCATTGCGTTTAGAATACATATTGATAAAACCGCTTTCCGGGCAACCGGGCCGCCGTTGTCACAGGCTGTAATCGGTTGTAATCCTGTCCGGTGGGGGAATCAGTTTTCGAAACCATTTTCAGTACACTTAACATATGATGAATCGCAGAAATTTTCTCGGAACGTCGCTGGGAATCAGTGCGTTTTCGGCACTGGCCCTGACGGCCTGCAACCGCTCAACGTCCGGCTCTGAGTCGGGTGCCGATTCGAGCGCGACAGCCGGAGCCGAAACCACCCCCAAAATCAAAACCATCGGTTTGCAGCTCTACACGCTCCGGGATGACATTCAGAAGCAGGGCATCGAAGCCATTCTGCCGCAGGTGGCCAGTCTGGGCTACAAGGAGGTCGAGAACTTCGGGTACAATGGCGGAAAATTCTTCGGTAAAACCCCGGCGGAATACCTCAAAATTTTAAAAGACAGCGGCTTGTCGGCACCCAGTGGGCATACGCTGACCGCGCGCTCGAAACAGGCCGGGCCGATGGATGGACTGACCAAAAACTGGCAGAAAGTGGTAGACGATGCGGCTGCCATCGGGCAGGAATACCTCGTCATTGCGTACCTGTTTGACGACGAACGCAAACCGGATGACTACAAACAACTGGTCGAATTGCTGGCGAAAGGCGAGGAAGTGGCCAAAAAGGCGGGTCTGACGCTCTGCTACCATAACCACGATTTCGAATTCAACGAACGGGTGGATGGCCAGATGCCCTACGAACTGATTCTGAAAAATACGACGGTGCCAATGGAAATGGATTTGTACTGGATTCTGAAAACCGGGCAGCAACCGGCCGATTATTTTGCCAAATACCCGGGTCGCTTCCCGCTCTGGCACGTCAAGGACATGGCCAAAACGCCCGAAAAGGAGTTTGCCGAAGTCGGCACCGGCTCGGTCGATTTTGCCGCCATTTTTGAAAAAAGCAGCGAGGCTGGTCTGAAACACTATTTTGTGGAACAGGATATCTGCAAACGCCCCCCGCTGGAAAGTATCAAAATCAGCATCGACCACATCCAGCAAGCCACCTGGGGGTGAGCAATACCGTTTAGGGTTTAAAGTTGATCGTTATAACCGGTTTCAATGATCAACTTTAAACCATTTTAACCTTTCAAACTACGATGATTCGTCATACGGTTACCTTCAAATTAAAACATATCGCTGGCTCGGACGCGGAGCGCAACTTCCTGAACGAAGCCCGGAAACTGGCCGCCCTTCCGGGTGTTGAGCAATTCGAGTGTCTGAAACAGATCAGTACCAAGAATCCGTATGACTTCGGCCTGTCGATGGAATTTGCCAATCAGGAAGCTTACGATCAATACACTAATCATCCCGACCATGTGCGGTTTGTGCAGGAAATCTGGCTGAACGAGGTCGATCAGTTTCTGGAAATCGATTACACGCCGTATACGGATTAAGGTCGTAAAAAAGAATCGTCCCATTTCCAGGGGCCTGATGACGAGCTCATATAAAGCCCGCTAAAAACCGTGATGCGCTTGTCGCCAGCCTGGGTAATGGAAGGCAACTTAGTGAGCTTTTTGCGCTGTCATCGAACGGCGACCATTCGTCAATACTAACCGTTCTATGTGCCCTTGATTCGGGTCACGAACAAACTGATAAGCGAGACGATTCGAGAAAAGAAAAAATTCCAGGTCGCTGGCTGGATACAGCCGTTCCCAATGGGCATCCGCATTTCCCTTGATCTCCAAATGGTTTTCGACTTGCCGAACGATCAGACTGGATTCCTCATTAAAGCGGTATTCGCCCACATAGTGAGCTAACTGACTGGCGGACAGAGTCGCTATTTTTTTGACAACCGGTTTATAATAACCGTTCCAATTGTAAACACGGGCAATGCTATTCAGAATTTCATAAACTATTTCGTAGCTATCCGAATTGACCATCACCACGGCGCCTTTTCCCGTATGTAAACCCGCTACAAAATCACAATTAAAACCGGCATTGCTTCCGTTATGGCCAAACATAGGTTCCGTTTCCTGATTCGACAGAAAAAAGCCTAAGGCCACCCTGGAGGAATCTAAATAAGGCGTAAGCATTTTTTGGGCCGTTTCGGCCCGTAGGAAACTACCCGGTTGCCCCTTGACGGATTGCTGAATAGCAATGATAAAGCGGGCCAGATCCGTAGGCGTTGTCCATAAACCATCGGGTGCCAGTTCGGGGTAGATATGGTACTTTCCTTTCAGGGCTTCCGCTTTTTCATTATACCCCGTAGCGGCCCATGCGGCCTGGTGGTCCGGTAAGGGTTGAGAAAAACTACTATGGACCATGTTAAGTGGTTTTAATACCGTTTCGGCTAGTAAAGCCGGATAATCACCTCCTATTTTGTCCTCCAGAATTTTGCGGGTAATGACGGTTCCACCACCGTAATACTAGTATCTCACCCCTGGTTTAGCAATGGGTTTGATGGCGGGGTTGGTCGCGGGTCGCTGGCCACGAAGGATCTGGTTCAAAGTGGGGAGGGTATCCCCGGAAGAATACCCGGCAAAGCCATGAACGCTTATTCCCGCCGTATGACTCAATAAATGAGCTAGCGTAATGGATTGGTTTTGAGAGTGTTCATTTTCCGGTAACGTCCAGCTTTTAAGATAAGACCGAATGTCAGCCTCCAATGACAGCGCCCCCCGCTCGACAAGTTTCATGATGGCTACGGCATTAATCGATTTACTAATGGAAGCGGCCTGAAATAAGGTGGTGGGGGTTGCAGACCGTTTTTCGGCCACATCGGCCAGACCGTAGGCCTTGGCCCATTCCAGACGCCCTTCGTTAATGACAGCAATCGAAACGGCTGGTAGTTGGTACGCCTTCATGCGTTCCACCAGCGAAAAGCTCGTAAAAGTGCTATCCTGAAATTGCATCCAGGGGCTGAGTCCTTGCTCTACCTGCCTGATGCGATCGGAAACGGTTTGGGCGTTGCCAGGGCTAAAAAGACAAGACAACCCGCTGAAAAAGAGGATCGAAAGCCGTTTTTGCAACCAAACAGAATGCGTGGTATGATGGGAAGTGAATCGACGAGGATCCAACTGGGAAACAGGTGCAGACGACATAATGACAATACGTAGCTTAGTAGTTGAAAGAGTCTGCAAGCTAGTCCCTGGATTTAATAAAAAATTGAACGAAATTAGCCTGGTGAGGGGACTCCCAAGTGCTGATAACGCTTAGGAGTAAAGCCGGTCAACTGCTGGAACGTACGGGAAAAGTGACTTTGATCGGCGAATCCGCATAGATAGGCAATTTCGGTCAGCGAGAGGGTAGACGTTCTCATCAACTGAAGCGCCTTGCTAACGCGTAGCGTGCGAATATACTCACCCAGGGTACAATGAAAATAGCGCGGGAAGTATTTAGAGATCGTAACGGGGTGGATACCCGTTTCTAACGCCAGGTCTTGGAGCGTTAGGGGCTGATTCCAGGAATCCTGCAAGAGTTCCTCAATTCGCTCTACCCATCGGGGTTTTACCGTTTTCAAGACCTTGTCCGGTGTCAGAGCAACCAGGAGCATTCCTACCGATGGGGCCAGGAAATTATCATTGATGATACATTCTTTATAGAGCCGTATCATCGTCAGCGCTACATTGGGATTTTTCAAGATTCCCTGACCAAGAACGTCTTCACTTAGTTGGTACTGCTTCAGTAGGGTACCGGCGATTTCGAGGTTGATATGTTGAGCCGGAAACCGTTTCTGAATGGTCTGATGCGCTTCGCCTGCATGATAAAACGTAACCGATCCCGGTCCCCTTTCCAACTGCGTGGCCTTTCTGCGTTCGACATTGCCACCCTGTAACACGAAGCTGATGTGGGCTTCGGGATGATAATGCATAGCGGCCGTTCGCTCGTTTGCCGGGTAAGCCGTTCGATTGAGGCTGATACCGTTTCCCTGAAAAAAGTGGAGTCTTTCTCCCAGACAATCTCCTGTTTGTAAGGCGATCATTCCCCAAGTGGTTAATTTTACAAAAGACACCATGGACCCGCAGGCGTTGCACGAGCGGGCGTATTATCGGTCCTCTTCAAGGGGTATACCTATTGATGAAGGCGTTCGCGTGGAGTGCTGCTGGTTGCTAGTTTTAACACCCGCCTGGTCTACAACGGGAGCGACCGGCGCTCCCGGTTTTGGGTGGGCCACCGGAACCGCGCTGGTGAGTGCGCCGGGACTTTCGGTGCAATCACCAGCAAAAAAGCCCGGAACGGGTCCGGGCTTGCTTAATAGAGATGGTAAGTGAACGGTATTCCTTGTACGGATCCCTCGCCATCCGGCGATTTTTGCGTACCCGCAGCACTAAAAGCAGGTACCTCCCTTTTACTACTGACCCATACCTTAAATTCTAAGGGAGCCACTAAGCCGGGAAATACACCTGAAACGCAGCGCCCAGTCCCGGCTGGCCCAGGGCGGTAATGGCTCCCCCGTGATTTTCGGCTACTTTCTGGCAAATGGCAAGCCCGATGCCCGTGCCTTCGTATTCGTTCTTGGTGTGCAATCGCTGAAACATCTGGAAGATCCGCTCGGTATTTTTCGGGTCAAAACCGATCCCATTATCGGCCACATCGATCCGGAAAAACCGGGTGGCTTTCATTGTGCCCGGAAGCTGGATCTGCACAGGCAACTCCTCGCGAGCCATTGCCTGGCAGGTGATCGTAATGACCGGTTGTATATTCGGGCGACGAAATTTGAGCGCGTTACTGAGCAGGTTCTGAAACAGTTGCCCCAGTTCAACCGCGTCGCCGGTGATGATTGGCATGGGTTCGATGCGGACCGTGGCTTTCGTTTCCTGAATAACCGGGTCGAGGTCACTGAGCACGTCTGCGAGCACTTTGCCCAGCGGAACGGCCGTTAATTCGTGGGGCTGGGTGTTGATTCGGGAATACATGAGCAGGTCGCGAATCAGATTCGACATGCGCTGGGTGGCCAGGTTCAGCCGCCGGAGAATGTCTTTCGCATCCGGGTCCAGGCTGAGGCCGTACTGGTTGGCCAGTATATCGCCAAAAGACTGAATTTTGCGCAGCGGAGCCTGCAAATCATGGCTGGCAACATACGCGAACGATTGCAGACTCTGGTTGGACCGCAGCAGGGCTTCGTTTTTTTGCTGCAATTCGTTTTCGGTTTTCTTCTGATCGGTAATGTTCATGAACGTGACCACAATGCCATCGCCCTGTTTGACCGCCGAAACCTCAAACCAGCCTTCCAGCCCCACGTCATCGCGGTAATAAGCAATGCTGCTTTCCGGCTGACCGGTTTCCGTAACCCGCACGTAGAGGTCGAAAAAACCGTTGTCGGCATTGCCCGGGAACACTTTTAACAATTGCCGCCCTTCCACCTGGTCGGGCGTCATGTTGTTACTCCGCAAAACCGCCTTGTTGGACATAACCATCAGAAAATCAATGATTTTTGCTTCCTCGTTGCGGATGGCTGTCATGTAAAAAATACTGCTGATTGAGGCATCGAGCGTCGCTCGCAGCTGGAGGGCCTGCGCTTCGAGGGCCAGCTGGGTGCGTTTGTAAGCGGTAATATCGGTATACGTAACCACCAACGAATGTTCGTATCTACTGATTAGTAAATCGAACCAGCCATCGATTCCATCGGCCTGGTATGGCACTTCGGGAACCCGCTGCGTCTGGCCGGTCATCAGCACCGTTCGGTACAAATCCAGCCATCCGCTGCTTTTGGCCTGGGAAAAATACCCCAGAAAGCTTCGACCAAGGAGGGCTTCCGGGGTTTGCCCTAAAACCGCAGCGCCCGCCGGATTGACGTAGGAAAACCGGAAATCCGTGAACTGTCCGGTAGCATCATAGACCGCATCAAACACGGCCACACCGGTTTGGCTGTTGGCAACGATCTGATCAAAAAGAGGAGCATTCCCAAAACGATCCGTAGGAGATACAGGCATATAATATTGGTCTAAGCGTTGCTATAACCGAATGATTAGCCTGTTTGTTGGAACTCAGACTGGAAATCATACGATTTAAAACCGCTTTTTACGCCCGGCGGAGTTGGTGCCGAAACCGGGCGGGTGTAACGCCTTGCCTTTTTCGAAAGGCCTGCACAAAATAGGAAACATTTTCGAAACCGGCCTGCTCGCTGACGAGCGAAATGCTTTCGTCGGTGCGGCTGAGCAGGTCGCAGGCGTACCGGATGCGCAGGTCGGTGACAAACTGGGTAAGAGTTTGCCCCATCTGGGATTTGAAATACCGGCAGAAAGCCGCCGGATTCATGCTGGCGAGTTCGGCAATTTCGGGCAGGGAAACGGGAGCTGCGACCTGCTGCATCAGGTGGCCGACAACCCGGCTGAGCCGCTCGCTCTGGCGCGTGAGCTGGTGGCTCGGAACGTACCCCGGCGAAATGGTGACGACCGCTTCGGAGTGGGCTACCTGATCCAGTAGGTGCAGGAGGGCCGTGAGCTGGTGTAATCCCTCCTTTTTCAATAAGGCGGTTAGCTGGCGGGCGATGTCGCTGCGCAGGGGTTCGAGCAGTTTCAGCCCCCCGCCTGCCCGCCCGAACAACCGCTGAATGGCCTTGGTTTCGGGCAGTTCCCAGAACGTTTCACCGGTAAAATGGGGTGCAAACCGTACCACGATGGCTTCCGCCCGATCCTGTTCCTGCTCGGTATAAACCGCATCGTTTTTCCAGTAATGCGGCAGGTTCGACCCCAGCAGCACAATTTCTCCGTCCGAAAACCGCTCGATGCTGTGTCCGATAAACCGCATGCCCGTGCTGCTCACGACGTAGTTCAGCTCAATCTCGGGGTGAAAGTGCCAGGGATTCGTGAAAAACGGAAGCCGTTCGTGCCGCAGATCGAATGAGCGGTTCGGTTGTTGCGGAACAAGCAGTCGGTCGGGGCGCATCGGTTGGGAAACGTGGTTATTTGCAGGAAATAGTCCTAAAAAGTAATAATCTGCAAATTACGTGATAAAAATGGCAAATCTTCTGGTAGAATAATGAAAGAAAATAGTGGATTTTTGCTGTACTAAACCCTGAGCCTTTTCATGAACCGCCGTCATTTTCTCCAGAACACGGCCAAAGCGGCCACCGCCCTGTCAACTCTTGGCTTTCCGACCATCGTCCCGGCTTCGGTGTTCGGCCCGCAGGCACCGTCGAATCGCGTCACGGTCGGGCTGATCGGAACCGGTCGGCAGGGCTACGGCCAGAATTTGCAGGGGTCGGACCTGAAAGCGCTCGGCGTCCGGATTCCGGGTCTGCTCGATCTGCCCGATGTGCAGGTGGTGGCGGTTTCCGACGTGGATAGCTGGCGGATGGCCAAAGCACAAAAAACCGTGGAGGCCCATTACGCCCGGAACGCGCCCGGCGGAGCGTACAAAGGGTGCTCGACCCACCGCGATTTTCGGGAGGTTATCGCCCGTCAGGACATCGACGCGGTGATGATTTCGACGCCGGATTACTGGCACGTACCGATGGGGATTCTGGCGGCCCAGGCCAAAAAAGCCATCAGCTGCGAAAAACCGCTCAGCATGAGCGTGCAGCAGGGGAGGGCGCTGGTCGATGCGTTGAAAAAATACGGCCGCTCCGGCGTACCGGTCGTCAACCGGACCGATAGCGAATTTCGCTCCGTCCGTCCGCAGAATCAGGCCGTGGAACTGGTGCGAAACGGGCGCATCGGGAACTTGCAGAAAATCGAAATTTCGTTTCCGTCGGACCCGACGCCGGTGCCCCCGCAGGCCGACATGCCGGTGCCGAAAGAGCTCGACTACGACCTCTGGCTGGGACCGATGCCGTTCGTGCCGTACACGGAGATGCGGGTGCATACGCCGTTTGATGTGCAGAAACGCCCCAACTGGATGCGGGTCGATACCTACGCGCAGGGCATGATTGCCAACTGGGGGGCTCATTACTTTGACGTGGCGCAGTGGGCCAACAACAGCGAATATTCGGGACCGGTGGAAGTGGAAGGCAAGGGCGAGTTTCCGAAAAGCCTGTGGAATTCGATGATCAATTTCAGCGTGACGTACCGCTACGCCAACGGCGTGGAGATGACCTGCCAGCAGACGCCCACCAGCACACCGAGTATCAAATACATCGGTTCGGAAGGCTGGATTCTGGTCGATAATTATCCGGGCGTCATCAGCGCCAGCAATCCGGCCATGCTTACCTCAAAACCGTCGGGCAACGAACTGGATTTGTCAAAAACGCTCTGGGACAAGGTGGATTTTGTGGAAGCTGTCAAAACCGGTCGCAAAACGCTTGAACCGATTGAGGTTGGCCACCGGACGATCTCGATTTCGCAGATCGGGCTGATTGCCTGTCAGATCGGCGAAAAGCTGCGGTGGAACCCGGAAAAAGAATTGTTTGTGGGCAACAATGCCGCCAATGCGCTGCTGGCGGCCCCGCTGGCGCGGAAAGAATGGGCAATGTAAGGGGAACCGACAACGATCATGAGAAAAATAACAGTTTTGTTCGCCCTGCTGCTGGGGAGTATCGCCGGTTTGGCGCAGGGTATTTCGAACCATTTCTTCGTGTTGCACAACGCCATCCGGGGCGATTCAACCTACAAAACCTTCGATCAGCAGGTGGCCTTCATCAAAAGCCTGGGCTACGACGGCGTCGAAATCAACCAGCTCGATTCGTTCGACGGCATGAAAACCGCCCTGGATAAACACGGTTTTACGGGCTCATACTTCTACATCAAAATCGACCTTGATGCCCCGCTGGACCCCCGCATCGAGCCCGACATCCGGGCCTTGAAAGGTTCGAAAACCGTTCTGGCGCCCTACCTTGTCAGCGATAAAAAACGGTTTACGGCCCCCTCGGCCCGGGCCGATTCCATCGTGGTGCGTTACCTGACGCAACTGGCCGACTGGGCGAAAGCCGCGAACCTGCAAATCGCCATTTATCCGCACGTTGCGTTCTACGTCGAACGGGTTGACCACGCCCGGCAACTGGTCCGGCAAATCGACCGGCCCAATGTGGGGCTGACGTTCAACCTGTGTCACTGGCTGGCCACCACCCCAAAAGCGGAACGGGCAGACTGGAAAGGGCTGCTGACGACCCTGAAACCGCACCTGAAAATGATCACCATTTCCGGAGCGAATAACGTGGACGCTGCGACCCTGGACAACGGCCCGACCGGCATCTGGAACCAGTATATCCTGCCGTTGGGAACCGGCAGTTTTGATACGTACGAACTCGTGCGGTTTGCGGTTCAGGACCTGAAGTTTCGCGGCCCGATTGGGGTGCAATGTTACGCCATGAAGGGCGACAAACCGACGAATTTACGGAATACGATGGCGGTCTGGCAGCAATACAAAGCCCGGCTGGCGAAACGCTGACCCTGGCAGTTCTCTTCTCTCTTGTTTTTTTATTCTTTACCCGACACCCCATGCCTTTTACCAGCGAACACCTGCAAACCTACCAGCGCGACGGCTACGTCGTTGTGCGGAACCTGTTTTCCAAAGCGGAAGTCGAACGATTGTATGCCGTTGCCGTGGGCGACGAAGTGCTGAGCCGCAAAACCTACGACCGGGTCGATGCGTCGGGATTGAAAACCCGGCTGGCGCTCTGGTATACGCTGGACGACAGCGTGTACAGCAAATTGGCCCGCTCGGCGCGCATCGTGAACGCCGTAGAACAGCTGCTGGGCGGTCCGGCGGCTCATTATCATTCCAAACTGATGCAGAAAGAACCGCGAACGGGCGGGGCCTGGGAATGGCACCAGGACTACGGCTACTGGTACAAGAACAACGGTTTTCTGTTTCCCGACATGCTCTCGGCGCTCACGGCGCTCACGCCCGCAACCCGCGAAAATGGCTGTCTGCAGATGATCAAAGGATCGCACCGGATGGGGCGCGTCGAACACGGTTTTACGGGCGAACAGATTGGGGCGGATGCGGAGAAGGTGAATGAAGCGCTGAAAATCATGCCGCTGGAATACCTCGAAATGGAACCGGGTGACACGGCCTTTTTCCATTGCAATACGCTGCACGCGTCGGCGGCTAACTTGTCCGACAAACCGCGCTGGTCGATCATTACGGCCTACAACCTGGCGACCAACAAACCGTATAAGGATATTCACGAAAGCAGCTACACGCTCATCGACCCTTACACGGGTGATCTGCTGGCGGAAGAGGAAGCCGGTATTTCGGAAACCGCCGATTTTTTGGTGAAAAGATGAAGCCACCAGGCGGGTTTTGCCATGAGATTTACGACCCAGGCGTCTTTGTCTATTTGACGCATCTCCCAAACGCGTTTTTACCCTCTTGCTGCATTTCACTGATCTAGCCGAATGACGATCCGATTTTACGCCCCGGCCTGGGGAAATACATTACCGTTTGACTCGTTCTGCCAGCAGGTCAAAGCGGCTGGTTACGACGGGGTGGAAATGGCCTTGCCATTCGATGAAGCGGAGAAATCGGCCGTTCTGGACACGCTGGCGAAATACGATCTGGAACTGATCGGGCAATACTGGCAGTCGCTCGAAACCGATCTGGACGAGCACGCCCGCAGCTACGAAAAATACCTGCGCCACCTGGCGGCTGCGAAGCCCCGGTTCATTAATTGCCAGACCGGGAAGGACTTTTACACCTTCGGGCAGAACAAACACCTTTTCGACCTGGCGGCTCGGATTTCGGCGGAAACCGGCGTAAAAATCGTTCACGAAACCCACCGCGGCAAAGCGTTTTTTGCGGCTCATATTACCCGCGATT
Organism: Larkinella bovis; assembly: GCF_042655385.1. Taxonomy (NCBI): domain Bacteria; kingdom Pseudomonadati; phylum Bacteroidota; class Cytophagia; order Cytophagales; family Spirosomataceae; genus Larkinella; species Larkinella bovis. The sequence continues at coordinate 582,601 of NZ_JBHSMA010000003.1, forward strand.
ACCTGCAAAAACTGCCCCAGGTCCGGCTGACGCTCGATATTTCGCACTGGTGCAATGTGCACGAATCGCTGCTCGAAAACCAGGCTGAAGCCGTCCAGTTGGCCATTGCCCATACCGATCACATTCACAGCCGGGTGGGGCATCCCGAGGGGCCGCAGGTCAACGACCCCCGCGCCCCGGAATGGGCCGAAACGCTCAGTGCACACCTGGCCTGGTGGGATCAGGTGGTCGAGAAGCACCGGACCAGCGCAACCGGGCTCACGATCACAACCGAGTTTGGCCCCGCAACCTACATGCCGGTATTGCCGTACACCCAGATGCCGGTCACGAGCCAGTGGGACGTCAATGTGTTCATGATGAAGCTGCTGAAAGCGCGGTATTGACCGTGCCCCAATGGGGTTGACGGAGGGGAACGGTGTGAATTGAGTTTATCCCTTTCAATGATCTGATAACATGCAGGAAATTGCTTTTACCCTGAAACTTAAACCCGGTTTTGAAGCGGAATACCAGCGCCGTCACGACGAAATCTGGCCGGAATTGGCACAGGCGTTATCCGACGCGGGCGTGCGGGAGTATTCCATCTTTCTGGACCGATCAAGCGGGCTGCTGTTCGGCGTGCAGAAACGGACCGAAAACCATACTGCCGACCAACTGCCGGCACTGCCCGTAATGAAGCGCTGGTGGGCGTATATGGCTGATATCATGGAGACGAACCCGGATAACTCCCCGGTGGCGATACCGCTCGAACGCGTGTTTCATATGGACTAAACTGCGCAGATTGTATCGCGTAAAAACCAAAAGACCAGCCAGGAGGCTGGTCTTTTAAGTGATTGGAGAATGGGCTGAAAAAGAGCCGGTTTTACGTAACCCGGCTGTAAAACGCTTTCAGGTTATCGCGGTAACTCCGGCTCCATTTCAATTGCTGGCCGTTGCGGAGCCGGACCATGTATTCGCCGTTGAAATGCATTTCGATTTCGGTTACGTAATCCAGGTTGACGATATGCGAGCGGTGAATGCGCACAAACGTGTCGGGGTTAAGCCGGGTTTCCAGATTCGTCAGGCTCTCGTAAATCAGGTAATTTTTGCCCTCGGTATGGAGGGTAATGTAGTTGCCATCGGCGTCGAAATACAGGATCGCATTCGTATCGACCAGGCACATTTTTCCGGTTTCCTTGACCAGAATCCGGCGCAGGTAGGAGCCATCGGCCGGGGCGGTTTCTTCCTGGAGCAACTGCCCCATCAACGCATCGACCTGCGGCTGGGCGCGCTGGTCCAGTCGCTCCTGAACGCGGTTCAGGGCCTGAAAAAACCGGATTTCGTTGAAGGGTTTCAAGAGGTAATCGATGGCGTTGACCTCGAAAGCCTGCAAGGCGTACTGGTCGTAGGCCGTCGTGAACACCACGATGGGCTGGTGGTAGCCCCAGATGGCTTTCATGACCTCAAAGCCATCGCGTTCGGGCATCTGAATGTCCAGAAAAACCAGGTCGGGGCGGTGTTGAAGAATCTTCAGAACCGCTTCCGTTCCGTTGGCCGCTTCGTCGATCACCTCGAAAGCGGGGGCGGTTTTTAACAGCGTGCGGATGGCCTGCCGGGCCAGAAGTTCATCGTCAATGATGAGCGAGCGGTAGGTCGTCATAGTATTCCGTTGTGAGTGAAAAAACCGGCGGCAGCGTCAGCGCCACCGTGGTGCCATTGCCCGGGGGCTGCTCGAACGTCAGCCGGGCCTGATCGCCGTAGGCTTGTTCGAGCCGGGAGCGGGTGTTGCTCAGTCCCAGCCCGTTACCGGGCGATCGTTTCTTTTTGGCTTGATTCCCCAGCCCGTTGTCGAATACCTCGAGCCGCAAACGGTCGTCGGTTCGCCGGGCCGAAATCCGGATGCGGGCCCTGTCGGTCAGGTCGGCGATGCCGTGGGTGACAGCGTTTTCGACCAGCGGCTGCAGGATCAGTTGGGGCACCAGGCATTCTTCCGCGTGGGGGTCGATGTCGTATTCGATCTGCAACCGGTCCTGAAACCGGATTTGCTGGATCGTCAGGTATTGCTGGGTCAGGTTCAGTTCCTGCCGGAGGGTAACAAAATTATCGTGCTGATGGGCCAGAACGCCCCGCAGCAGGTCGCTCAACGCCGTCACCATGTCGATGGCTTTGCGGTTTTCGTGCTGTAGCATCAGGCTCACGATGGCGTGGTGCGTATTGAACAGAAAATGCGGATTGAGCTGCATCTTCAGGGCCTGAAGCTGGGCGTCGGTCAGTTGGGCTTTCAATTGCGAATTGGTCAATTCCGTTGCCAGGTGTTGTTTTTCGAGTCGCTGGTAGCGGTTGGCAAACAGAAAAATGTTGTACAGACCGATCACCAGCAAATAGAGCGTGGTGCCCAGACTGTATTCGTCCACCACCCACTTGAACAGGTTGTCCCAGGCCAGATTCTTGCCGGTTTCCCAACCATACAAGGGTTGAATAACCAGAAATTCGACGAGCCGCACCAGGAATGTCAGGACCGAAAAGGCCAGCAGGTGCACCAGAAAGGAGCCGACAACCTGCCACCAGCTCCGCCTGAGGTTGAGCGGAACCCGCTGGGCCATGTAAAAAAGCAGGGGCGTCAGCAGCATCCAGAGCACCCAGTGCAAGCCCCACTGCACCCAGCCGGAATACAGCATTGGGTACGGCCTGATCCAGCGGGTCATGGAAAATTCGATGAGGGTGATGCCGGCCTGAATGATCCAGAACAGAATGATGTATCGCCAGATTTGCCCGGATGGACACGGAATGCCGGTTTTCTGTTCGAACAGGTTGCTTGTAAAGAGCTTCATGGTGCCACGCGTAGTTCCCTTGATAAGCTTAAAACTAGGGCTTTGAACCCGTTCTGCCGAGTGCTTTTTTCTGAAACGGCCCAAAAACCGGGTGAAGTGCAGCTTTTGGCATGTGGTCGCGGAAGGGCTGGCGTTGGCGGGCCGCCCTCCTCCCGCTTTCAAACCGGTTCTCGGGCAGATCAAATGATTCTAATAACGGTTCGCATAATCGTGGTTTCGGTTCGCTGGTCTCTACGCTAGTTTTGAAACCGTAAACAACAACGCATGAATTCGCAACGATTACGTCTCCCCTTCGTGCCAACCGGCGCTTCGGTCCCTACAATCGGCAAGTCCGTGAAAACCCGGGCTCATAACGTCAGCCCACGGCCCGGCCAGCCCGGCGTTCGGGCCGGAATCAGTCGGTTGTAACCTCGAATCCTATGAACCGTAATTGAACACTATCCATGGCGTATACGAACAAGATCATTTCGAATGCCAAAACCGGGCAGGTGATCCGGTTTATTCAAACCGCCGACGATACGGGCGGAGAACTGCTGGAAATGGAAGCCACGTTCCGCGCCCGTTCGCAGGAACCGGCGGAACATTATCACCCGCATCAGGTGGAGGAGTTTCAGGTGTTGTCCGGGCGGTTGGCGGTGCGAATCGCTGGGCGGGTACAGATCTTCCGGATGGGCGACCGGTTTCATATTCCCCGGAACGCAGTGCATTCGATGTGGAATCCGACCGATCAGCCGACCGTGGTCAACTGGCGGGTTAGCCCGGCGATGGACACCGAATATTTACTGGAAACAACGACCGGGCTGGCCAATGACGGTAAAACCGACGCCAGCGGAATTCCGTCGGTTTTGCAGCTTTCGCTGCTGATCAAGCGGTTTTCGCGGGTGTTTCGACTGACCAAACCGGGTCCGGCAGTGCAGAAAGTGCTTTTTTCGCTGCTGACTCCGGTGGCCCTGCTGTTTGGCTATAAAGCGACGTACAGCAAATACCTCGATTAATACCTGACCTATGCGAAGTCGGGCTGGCAAACAACCGCCAGCCTGACCTTTTTTAACGGCCACTAAAAGAAGACAACGGAATGGTCTGGCTTCCGGAGCCACACTTCGACGGCCTGCTGCCGGAAAGGAACGACCGTTCATAAACCGCCTTACACTTCGTCAATGTTTGAACGTTCGCCGGGTATCGGTGACAACTCTTCCCGGGTTGTTGCCGGTGCCCGGTTTTTTATCGGCAACAGACGGTAAGAATTCGGGTTGCCGTTCCGCCGAATCCGCCCCGGTGCCGCATCCGGCGTACAAATAATCGTAATTTGCGCCAGGGATGCTTTTCAATGGTCACGTAAGGAATCAGGATGAAGTTTTTAATTACCAGTGTTTTCGTTTTTTGGGGTATCGCCAAGGCTTTTGCCCAGTCGGGGCCACCGGCGGCCCCGGTTTCCGACGCGAAAATGCGGGCGGTTTTTGAGGAAATCAAAACGCCGTACAAGTACGGAATCGTGGTGCCGCAGCCCGACGCGGGCCGGATGGTTGATAGCCCTACGGTTTTTCGAAAAGGGGGCAGCTGGTACATGACCTACATCATTTTCGACGGCAAGGGCTACGAAACCTGGCTGGCAAAAAGTGCCGATCTGTTGCACTGGACCACGCAGGGAAAACTGATGTCGTTTACTGACCACACCTGGGATGCCACGCAGAAGGCGGGCTACGTCGCGCTGGTCGATACGGAATGGGGTGGTTCGTACGAGGTGGAAACGTTTCGGAACCGGTTCTGGCTGTCGTACCTGGGCGGGTCGGAAAAAGGCTACGAAGCGGGGCGACTGGGCATCGGTATGGCGTCGGCGAAGGACCTGAGCCAACCGGTCGAAGTGGCGCGGTTGCCGCAACCCGTATTGTCGGCGGTTGATCCGGATGCGCGCTGGTACGATAACAAAACGATTTACAAAAGCCTGGTGATCCGGGATCAGGCGAAGAAAACCGGGTATCCGTTTGTGATGTATTACAACGCCAAGGGCGAACAACCGGATGCCAAAGGCAATGGCTTCGAAAACATCGCGATGGCGGTTTCCAGCGACCTGACCCACTGGAAACGGTTCGGACAGGAGCCGTTGATTACCCGAAAAACCGGGATTTGCGGGGATGCGCAGATCGCGAAAATGGGCGATTTGTACGTTATGTTTTACTTCGGCGCGTTCTGGAAACCCGGGGCTTTCGAGCGGTTTGCCTGTTCGTATGACCTCGTCAACTGGACCGACTGGCAGGGGGAGGACCTGATTGCTCCTTCCGAACCGTACGACAAAACCTACGCCCACAAGCCCTGGGTAATCAAGTGGAAGGGCGTCGTCTATCATTTCTACAACGCCGTGGGCGAGAAAGGCCGGGTCATTGCCGTTGCGACGTCCAAGGATTTAGGGAAAAGCCCGCTGGGGCAATAGGGAACTGGGTGTGAGCGACTGTCTGGCAGGCTGAAAAGCAGGGAAAGGGCAGCGGGGCAGAGCTTTGTCAGGGGAGTAGAAAACGCTGCGTCGCTTACTTTACAACCTGCTAATCAGGATTTCAAATCCTGATTTACACGGTCGTGGATTTACAATCCGCACCCCAGAAGCAGGACAGAGCCTCGCTAAAGGATACGACGGTCATTCGGATTTAAAATCCGAAACAGTGTGGATCGGGATTTCAACTCCCGATCAGCGACGTCAATAGGCACAAAGAGGATTGCCATGAAAAGAAAAAGTTGCTTTTTGCTGCTCTTGCTCGGCCTGACGATGGCGGTAATGGCCCAGGAGAAAAAAGCCCCCGTGGCCCGCTATAGGGCGGCCCGGTCTCCGTTGCGTTCCAGTACGTACCAGGAATTGCCGCTCGGGGCGATCAAGCCACAGGGCTGGCTCCGGGAAATGCTGCTGCGGCAGAAAACCGGCGCAACCGGCCACCTGGACGAGTTGTATCCGCAGGTCATGAATCAGCGCAACGGCTGGCTGGGGGGCGATGGCGATCAGTGGGAGCGGGGGCCGTACTGGATCGATGGGTTGTTGCCGCTGGCGTACCTTCTGAATGATAATGACTTGGTTGCCAAGGTGAAGCCGTGGGTGGAATGGGCCATCAGGAGCCAGCAGCCCGACGGCTATTTTGGCCCTTCGACGGATTACGGCCCCGAGCGCGGTATTCAGCGCAACAACAGCCGCGACTGGTGGCCCAAAATGGTCATGCTGAAAATCCTGAAACAGTATTATTCGGCGACCGGCGACAAGCGCGTCATCACCCTGATGACCAATTATTTCAAATACCAGTTGAAGGAATTGCCGCAGAAACCGTTGGACCACTGGACGTTCTGGGCGCGGTATCGCGGGGGTGATAACCTGATGGTGGTGTACTGGCTGTACAACATCACCGGCGACCCATTTCTGCTCGACCTGGGCGACCTGATTCACAAACAGACCTTCGACTACACGAACGGTTTTCTGAATACCGATATGCTGTCGCGGGCCGGGAGCATTCACTGTGTCAATCTGGCGCAGGGCATCAAGGCACCGGTGATCTATTTCCAGCACCATCCTGAGCAGAAATACCTCGATGCTGTCGAGAAGGGCTTCGCCGATATCCGGAAATTTAACGGCATGGCGCACGGTTTATACGGCGGTGACGAAGCTCTGCACGGTAACAACCCGACGCAGGGTTCGGAACTCTGTTCGGCGGTGGAGATGCTGTTTTCGCTGGAAAGCATGCTCGAAATTACCGGGAAAGTGAGTTTTGCCGATCATATCGAAAAGATTGCCTTCAATGCGCTGCCCGCCCAGGTGTCGGACGATTTCATGACCCGCCAGTATTTCCAGCAGGCGAATCAGGTGATGGCCACCCGGCTGACGCGCAATTTCGACGTCAACCATAGCGGCACGGATCTTTGTTTTGGGTTGCTGTCCGGTTATCCGTGCTGCACCTCGAACATGCACCAGGGTTGGCCGAAATTCACACAAAACCTCTGGTATTCGACCGCTGATCAAGGCGTTGCTGCCCTGCTCTACGCACCCAGCGAAGTCCGGCTGGTGGTGGGCAACGGAACGGAGGTGTCCTTCCGGGAAGAAACCAGTTATCCGTTTGAAGAAACCGTCAAATTTACCCTGACCACCGGAAAAATCGTCGCGTTTCCGTTCCACCTGCGCGTGCCGGCCTGGTGCAAGAAAGCGACGGTAAAAATCAACGGGAAGGTCTGGCAGGAAGTGGATGGGAATCAGATCGTGACGATCAGTCGGGAATGGAAAACCGGCGACGTGGTGGACCTGGAGTTACCAATGCACCTTTACAAAAACACCTGGTTCGAGAATTCAATGTCGGTGGAACGCGGCCCGATTGTGTACGCCCTGAAAATGGGTGAGGAAAGTAAAGTCGTGCAGAATGAGAAAGATCCGATTGAATACGGGGCTACGTACGTCGAACTTCGTCCGACCACGCCCTGGAATTACGGGCTGATTCAGGTGCCGGATGCCAGGCTCGAAGAAAAGTATACGGTGGAGAAGAAAGGCCCGGTTTCGACTTTTCCCTGGAATCCCGAAAAGGCTCCGATTCAGATCAAAACCAAAGCCCGACGCATCCCGTCCTGGGGGTTATACAACGAAATGACCGGCCCGATTCCGTACAGCATTACGTATAATCTGGAAACCGGCCCGGAAGAAGAAATTACCCTGATTCCGTACGGCTGTACCAACCTACGCATTTCCCAGTTTCCCGTTGTCCGGCAACACTAAAGAGCAGGAAGTCTGAAAAGCCGCTGTTGTGAATTCTAGTGGCTTTCGTAAACGACGTTTCCACCGATGATGGTCCGGTAAATCCGGATGTTTTCGTCGAAAATAACGAGGTCAGCGTCTTTGCCGGCAAGCAGCGATCCTTTCCGGTCCTGGACGCCCAGCATCCGGGCGGGCGTGCTGGTGATCATGCGCACGGCTTCCGGCAGGGGGACCCCCGCCAGCGTAATCATGTTGCGAACCAGTCGGTCGGCGGTGGCCACGCTGCCCGCAAACGAACTGCGGTCGGGGAGTTTGGCCACGTCGTCTTCCACAATGACGCGCAGGCCGTCGGTCAGGCTGCCCAGAATGCTTTCGCCGGGCGGCATCCCCGCAGCGCGCATGGCGTCGGTAATGAGCGCGGTTCGGTCGGGGCCTTTGATTTTGTAAATGAGTTTGAGCAGGGGCGCGGGCAGGTGAACACCGTCGGCGATGATTTCCACGTCCATTTCGTCAATCAGGTAGGCACTTTCGATGACGCCCGCGTACCGGAACGCATTGCGCCGGGTCACGCCCGACATGGCGCTGTAAAAGTGCGTAGCCAGGCTATACCCGTTTTCAAACGCTTCCAGCACCTCTTCGTAAATGGCATCGGTATGCGCCACGGCCGCCAGAACACCTTTCGAACGCAAATACCGCCCGAATGCGATGGCGCCCTTCAGCTCCGGGGCCGCGCTCCAGCGTTTTACGACCGGCGAATGCGCCAGAATTTCGCGGTATTCTGCCGGATCGGGGTCGCGGATATAGCGGGGGTCCTGGGCACCCCGTTGGCTCATCGCAAAATAGGGACCTTCCAGGTGCATGCCCAGAAACCGGGCCCCTTTCGTATTGTGCCGGTCGGCGGATGCGTACAGATCCAGCGTTTTCAGCAGGTGTTCTTTGGTGCTGGTCAGCGTTGTCGGCATCAGGGCTGTGGTGCCGTAGCGCGCGTGGGTTTCCGCAATGGCCAGAAAAGCCGCTTCCGAACCGTCCATGAAATCATGCCCCCCTCCGCCGTGGATATGGATGTCGATAAAACCGGGAGCCACATACCGCCCCCCTGCGTCGATTTCTTCGGCATCGGGGACGTCGAGGTCGCGTTCGCTGATTTCGGTGATCGTATCGCCGGTGAGTAAAACCGTGCCGCGGGGAATCAGACGGTACGGGGTTACAATCCGGGCGTTGGTGATTTTCAGAGGTCGTGGGGTCATGCGGGTTTCGGGAATCGGAATGAAGCCCTAAAAGTACGGAGCCGTCCGCTAAAATGTAAATCAAATGAAGCCGGGTCGCTCTGAATAAAAGGCTGGAAAATTTCTGAAACTGTTTTGTTGATATGAGTAATTCCCGTTGTTTTGTTGGGAAAATTACTCAGTATACTTTATCTCTTTTCTGCCGTAACAATGAATAAATTTTTCGTAGCCTGCCTGGCACTCTGTTCCATGGGTACCCTTAAAGCCCAGAAAGTTAATTACGATGATGTGTCCTTTACCGTCCCCGTTCCGGCGGTTTACCCATCGCTCCAGCAAAGTATTTCCTTCGACGTACGGGCGACTGTGACGGAGCGCATCAAAGATTCGTTTCTGGCTTCGGATGAAGTAGAAAAGATGCGGGCCGTTTTCCAGTCGCCCATGCAGGTCCGGTTTGGGAAATTTTCGCAGGTGGATTCCACGGGTGATTTTCACGTGGTGTCTGTCATCCAGCGCTTTAAATGGGTCAAGGCCGCTGGGTTGCCCTCGTCTTCGATGATGATGACTCCACCAAAGGCGAGCGGACTGACGGCCGATGTTGCCTTATACACCCGGGTTTATGATAAATTCGGCACATTGCTTTATGATCGCTCCGCCAGTTTTCCGCAACTCAGTATTCCGGCCGAGAGCGAGTGGGGGAGTGGGTATGACCGGAAAGATCCGAAAACCCGGACCCGGATTGCTACCCAGGAAGCCATCAGCGCATCGTTGCGCCCGTTTGTTTACGAAATTTACGGACATACCCCCGAGTTGACCTCGAAACTGGCGTACCTCGAAGACGTCAAGAAAAAATCGGAGTTGAAAAATGTAGAAGAGCAGGTTAGCCAGCTAAAAACCGTTCTGCGGAAGGAAGGCGTTGCTAACTTTCTGGCAGCCAGTGAACCTTATCTTCCCTTCTGGGAAAAATTAGCCAACTACCAGGGAGAAGGGGACGTCGATGAGGTGAAACGGGCGGCTTTGCAAAACCTGTCGCTGGTTAGCCTGCTAAAAGGGGACTTTGAAAAAGCCGAAACCTACATCGCGGCCTACAAGCCAATTGACAAGAATGTAAAATCCATGTTCGGCTTGGTGAATACCCGAAACAGCGACGACCTGGAATTACTGCTGAAGATCGTGCGGGCCAGACCCGAGAATGAAATCAAACCGGTGTCGGATAAGGTTTTGACAATGAGTGAGATCCAAACGATCAATACGTACCTGTCGATACCGGGAACGATTGTGCTGGAAGGTAAAAATGCGGGGACGTATGAGGGCGTGATTCGAATTAAAAGACCGGAGCCGAAGCTTAATTCGGAGGAGTCAAAAGGATCGGGGATGATGGTTCTGGGCGCGGAAGATTTGCTTATTCAGGTCCCGACCGCCGACCAACCGGGGAATGCAAAACCGCTGGTAGTGCGGAGTTCGGTGGTGAAATCCCTCAAAGGAAGTGACGGAACGGATTATCAGATACGGAAGTTTGGCACCGTTGGCTTTGCCGATGGCGCCATCTGGTACTTGCTCCGTGCTGAGTATCAGTCGCCGAAGGTCACGGTTTTTCGGTCCGTGTTACCCAGTGCCAACGAATTCGTAGTCCTGAAATGGGGGGATAGCAAAGGGGTGAAGTCGTCTTTTTTCAATGCCAAACGCAGTGTGCTCGACTATCTCAAAGACTGTTCGGTGCTGGAAGGAAAATACAAAGGCAGTACGACGCCCTTCGATATCAAACAGGTAGCTCTTGATTATACCAATTGCCAATAGGTTTTCCCGGTATGCGGGGGATATTGAAAACGGAAATAGGCCATTGCTAGCCCACAACAGGTAGTAATGGCCTATTTTTCATAATACGATTCCGACAACTCGGCCCGCGCTTTGCTTTTTCGGCCTGGGCGCACTAGCCGGATCGGGTTCGCTGAAATTGCCGTACGCGATGGTGTTACCGCGCGACAAGATCTGGTCCCAAAACCGCTGGCCGCTGGCGCGGTTAGTCTGCCGGTTTTATTTTCCGGACAGCGGGCAAGTATACTGGATCTTTTACAAGAAAAACAAATAGGTTTTTTGCTAAAAAATCATTGTTTTATCCGATATTGGGTGAGCCGGTTTGGCGCAAGTCTATCATTGAGGCTGATGGATCGAAAATGACGTAGAGTATGGGAAGTTTGGAAGATGAGATCGCGATCATTCAATTTGGGCAGGACGTTCGTTCGGAGGAGGAGTTACGAAAACGCTTTAAGGCTCTTTCGGTAGATGAAAAGAGAAGCCGGTTATTCGACCTGTCGATGTTGGTTTTCAGTATGCAACCCGTTGATTCCGACGTGGCGCAGGCCATTGCCCACAGCGGTTTGGATGCGTCCGAGGCTGCCTGCAAGCAGCTGGAAACCGAAAAGCTGCGAAGCAACCGGGTTGTCTTGCTACCGGAAAGCGAGTTGGAAAGTGGGTATCGATTGTGGCTGCATTTGTTCAAAATCGCGTATCAACGAACCTATGCGCGGGAAAAGGGCAACGCCACGCACTGGTGGTACCGGGATTTAGCCGACGACGAAACCGGGCAGGAGATTCTAACCACCCACCAGCGGCTGGTCGACGAGATTTACGCCAATCCCGGTTTTCGCAACGAATTCATCAGCATCGTCCGGCTCCGGCACGCGGCCTTTCCGGATACATCGACCCGTGTGGAGGAAAGAACCACCAACAATTTTCTGTCGTACGATGAAGTCATCAGCGTTTCCATTCAGTCCCACGAGACGCAGCAAAAGCACCTGGAAGCCATCCATTTGCTGTCCGATGCGATCAGGAAAGCCCTCAGGCGCCAGTATGGACTTGCCGCTGAGCAAACGCGGAGATTAATCGAGGACGTGATTCAACGCTACTCGGAGGGTTAAAAAACCGCTCGTTTGGCTGATTAAAGGCATAGATCCATAAATCACTTGGTCCTACACCTGGGGCCGGGCGAGGAATTGCCGGATGAAGTCGTCGAAATGCGAATCTACCGCAAAGCCGAGCCGCAGCGCCCGGGTGTTGTCGACGGCCTGGGGCCAGCTGCTGACAATGGCGTTGATCGTCGGGTCGGGCTGGAACGCGATGCGGGCCACGGTTTCCGGGCCGGTCAGCCGTTCCAGGGAATCGAGCATCTGCCGAATGGTGACGCCGATGCCGGGCAGGTTGACGGTGCGCCAGTTGCCGAATGCCGTACCGTCTAGCCGGGCCCCTTGCAGCAGGTTTCGAATGATGGTATCCGGGCTGGACACCAGGACCGTCAGGTCGGGTGAGACCGGGCAAACCGCCGGTTCGCCGTTGAGGGGTTCCCGAATAATGCTGCTGACAAACGACGAAGCGGCCTGGTTGGGCCGACCGGGCCGGACGCAGATGGTGGGCAGGCGCAGCACCCTTCCATCCACAAAATTTTTCCGGGTATAATCATTAACCAGTAACTCCACGATGGCTTTCTGGGTGCCGTAGGAAGATTGGGGCGTAACGACCGTCGCATCATCGATAACGGCGGCCCGATGGCCTCCGAACACGGCAAAACCGCTGGCAAATACAAACCGGATGCCCGGTTTTTGCTGGCGACAGGTTTCCAGCAGTTGCCGGGTCAGGTCGAGGTTGACGGCCCAGCCCAGATCGAACTCCCGTTCGGCCTGGCTGCTCACCACCGCTGCCAGGTGGAAAACGATCCCGGTTTTTTCGGAAATGATTCGCTTTGCGGCACCGGTTTCCGTTAAATCGATCGGCTGGCAACGCACCCGGCTGTCGTTGCCCGGAAGGGAAGGCTGAATCCGGTCGACCAGCAGCAACTCGTCAAAGGCGAGGTCGCTGCTCAGGAGCGCCTGCGCGAGTCGCTGGCCCAGAAAACCGGCCCCGCCCGTTATAAGGATCTGCATAAGAAGGAGTTACTGGTTTTTGTTGTCACCGTCTCCACGAATTGACGCCCTCCCCGCGAGCGCTGAGCGTCACTTTTTAGACGAAAACCGGGTAATATGCCACCCAACGCTAACCCGGTCGTTCCGTTTTTGATGAATTTCCGGCAAAATTTCCGGCATGGCCGCATGGGTAGCATGGGTTGGAAGTCAGTGAATTATCATCGGAAATTTGCGTTAAAATTCTCGTAAAATCCGGCTTGGTCCAACAGAAATTTTCAGCGGTAATCCGTTTCATGGCGCTGATTAGGGCTAAAAAGGTCGTATTATTGTAAGCATCCACTCCTTCGGCCGGCGACAGGAGGCTGAAAAATACGATTTTTCCAGATATGGCGCATTTACCAAACCTGATCATTGATCTTGCCATCATTTTGGGGACCGCAGCCGTTACGACTCTACTTTTCAAATGGCTCAAACAACCCCTCGTGCTGGGCTACATCCTGGCGGGCGTGCTGGTGGGCCCCCAATTTTCGCTATTTCCGACGATTTCTGACCCGACTACCATCCGTATCTGGGCCGACATCGGCGTGATTGTGCTGCTGTTCAGTCTGGGTTTGGAGTTCAATCTTAAAAAACTGGTCAAAGTAGGCGGCACAGCTTCCATGACGGGGGTGTTCGAGATTGGGGCCATGATTCTGCTGGGATATCTGACCGGCCTCTGCCTCGGCTGGTCGACCATGGACAGCATTTTTCTGGGCGGGATTGTCTGTATTTCATCCACTACCATCATCATCCGGGCGTTCGAAGAACTGGGCATCAAAACCCAGCAGTTTGCCGGTATTGTGTTCGGAATTCTGGTGATTGAAGACATTGTGGCGGTTTTACTGCTCGTTTTGCTTTCGACGCTGGCCGTCAGTGAGCAGTTTTTCAGCACCGACATGCTGGTTGCCATCATGAAGCTGGCCTTTTTCCTGGTCATCTGGTTTGTGGGCGGTATTTTTCTGGTCCCTTCGTTTCTGCGCAGCAGCCGGAAATTCATTACCGACGAAACCCTCCTGATTATCTCCCTGGCGCTTTGTCTGCTCATGGTCGTGGTGGCCACCCGTGTCGGTTTTTCGCCCGCCCTGGGAGCGTTTATTATGGGCTCCATTCTGGCCGGAACCATCTATGCCGAACGCATCGAACACCTGCTGACCGCCATCAAAGACCTGTTCGGGGCGGTTTTTTTCGTGTCCGTCGGCATGTTGATCGACCCGGCCCTGCTGGCTCAATACGCCGGACCGATTGCCCTTATTACGGTCGTCGTCATTGTTGGGAAAGCATTGAACGTGACGGTGGGTGCGTTGCTGGTCGGACAACCGTTGAAGCAATCCCTGCAAACCGGGTTTAGTCTGGCGCAGATCGGGGAGTTTTCGTTCATCATTGCCACGCTCGGCCTGAACCTGAAAGTGACCAGCGAATTTCTGTACCCCATTGCCGTCGCGGTTTCGGCCCTGACGGCCTTTACGACGCCGTATATGATCCGGGCGGCCGGGCCGATCTACAGCTGGCTGGACCGCCGGTTGAGTCCGCGAACCAAGCTGTTTCTGAGCAGTTACAGTTCCGGGGCGCAGACCATCGGCAGCGTCAGCGACTGGTACCAGTTGCTGCGCGAACACATTCAGATCATCATCGTCAATACCGCCGTTATTCTGGGTATCATTCTGATCTCGTCGCAGTGGCTGCTGCCGCTGGTGACGGAACATCTGGCTACCGGCTCGTGGGCGCTGACACTGGCCGGTTTTCTATCCTTCGTGCTGATGGCGCCCTTCCTGTGGGCTCTGGTGCTGAAGCGCATCAACCAGCCGGTTTATACCCGGCTCTGGACCGAGCGACGCTCGTACCGGGGGCCGCTGGTGACGCTCGCCATTACGCGGGGCATCATTGGCCTGGGGCTGGTGTTGCTGCTGCTGCAACAGTTTTTCTCGGTCAGTATTATTCTGTTTTTCCTGGTGGTAGCCGCCGGTCTCTGGCTGGTGCTGGGCAATCGCCTGCCGCTGATTTATGACCTGATCGAAAACCGGTTTTTGCTGAATCTGCATGCGCGCCAGATTTACCAGGAAACCCGCATGGGCCGTAACCTGCTGCCCTGGGATGCACACTTGTCTTATTTTGAAGTCAGCGCCGAATCGCCGGGGGTGGGGTTCACGCTGGCCGAACTGGCCTTGCGGGAAAAATACGGCGTCAACATCATTTCCATTGCGCGGGGCAGCATGACGATGCTGGTGCCAGGCCGGAACGAGCGCCTGTTTCCCGGGGATAAAATTGCCGTGATCGGGACGGATCAGCAACTCGAACAATTCAGCAAACTGATCGAACCGGCACCCGCCAGCAAGGCTCCGGTGACGCCCGTACAGGAAATTTCCCTCCAGAAAATCGCCGTGGACGATTCTTTTCCGTTTGTTGGCAAATGCATTCGCGAATCCGGTATTCGTGAAATTACCCAGGGGCTTATTGTCGGGATCGAGCGCAAGGGAACCCGCATTTTAAATCCGGAATCAACGACCTTTTTCCTCGCCGGCGATGTTATCTGGCTGGCCGGAAACACCAAACTGATCAAACAGTTTCAGCGGGAAAACCGCTTGCGGAGCGTGCAATAGGGGATTGTTTCTCGTTAAGGAATCCGGTTCTGTTCGTGGCCAGAACCAGGAACCATCGACCATGCACGGACTTCCGAACCGGCCGGCGCCAACCTTATTTTAGCCTATGAAGCTGCTTTACAGTTATTTGCGCCATTACTGGCCCCTGCTCATGCTGGCCCTGCTGCTGGCGGCAATTAATCAGATTTTCTCGCTGCTCGATCCGTATATTTTTCGGAAGATCATCGACCAGTACGTTGTCAAACCGGGTTCGGCTATTCAGCGGCTGGATTTTGTGAGCTTCCTGAGCGACGGCGCCGGCCTGCTGATTTTGCAGGCGCTGGGCGTCGCGATGGTCAGCCGGATTGCCAAAAACTTCCAGGATTATTACGTCAACGTCATCACGCAGCGGCTGGGCGCGCAGTTGTATTCCGACGGTTTGCGTCATTCGCTGGATTTGCCGTATCAGGTGTTTGAAGATCAGCGTTCGGGCGAAACCCTGGGCAAACTCCAGAAAGTACGGACGGATGTCGAGAAACTCATCCAGTCGTTTGTCAACGTGCTGTTTACGTCGGTAGTCGGCATTGTGTTCGTCATGTGGTACGCCAGCACGGTCTACTGGCCGATTGCGCCCGTTTACTTTCTGACCATTCCGCTGCTCGGTTTTGTTAGCTCGTTGCTGAGCAAAAAAATCAAAGTGGTCCAGAAGAATATCGTGGCTGAAACTACGGCGCTGGCCGGTTCGACTACCGAAAGCCTGCGCAACATCGAACTGGTGAAAAGCCTCGGGCTGGCCCAGCAGGAAACCGAGCGACTGAACGCGACGACCGACAAAATCCTGCGGCTGGAACTCAAGAAAGTGCGTTACGTGCGCTCGCTCTCGTTCGTGCAGGGGACGTTCGTGAACCTGCTCCGGAATGCCATCATGCTGATGATGCTGTTTCTGGTGGTGCAGGAACGGATTACGGTCGGCGAGTTTTTCTCGCTGTTTATTTACTCTTTCGCCATTTTCGGGCCCCTGCAGGAGTTGGGTAACATCATCAATGTGTACCGGGAAACGGAGGCTTCCCTGGCCAATTTTCAACAGATTCTGGATACGCCCCGCGATGTAAAACCGGCGCATCCGCAACCCGTCCGGAAAATTCAGACGCTGGCCTTCGACAACGTGCGATTCAAGCACCTTTCGGCCGAAAAACCGGCGCTCGACGGTATTTCGTTCGACGTCAAACTGGGCGAAACCATCGCGTTTGTGGGGCCGTCGGGTTCGGGCAAAACCACGCTGGTCAAGTTGTTGGTCGGTTTGTATTCCCCAATGGCGGGGCAGATTCTGTACAACGGCATTCCCGGAGCCGAAGTCGATCTGGATGAATTGCGCGAACAGATCGGTTTTGTGACGCAGGATACCCAACTCTTTGCCGGAACCATCCGCGAAAACCTGCGCTTTGTGGCCCCGAATGCCACGGATGAGGAATGCCTGACTGCCCTGCGACAGGCCGCTGCCGACTCGCTCCTGAGCCGTGCCCCGCAGGGACTCGATACCGTGATTGGTGAGGGCGGGGTTAAGGTTTCGGGCGGTGAAAAACAACGGCTGAGCATTGCCCGCGCCCTGTTGCGCCGTCCGACCCTGCTGGTGTTCGATGAAGCCACCTCGGCGCTGGATTCGCTCACGGAGGAAGAAATCGGAAAAACCGTCCGGCAACTGTCGGGTTCGCGGCAGCACATCACCATTCTGATTGCCCACCGTCTGAGCACGATTCTGCACGCCGACCGGATTTTCGTCCTGGAAAAAGGGCACGTTGCCGAGCAGGGCGGTCATGCCGGCTTACTGGAACAAAAAGGGTTGTACTACGCCATGTGGCGGCAACAAATCGGCGAACGCAAGGAAATGACGGCAGTGGTTTAACGCAGGCATCACGACCCATGAGCTCCTTTTGAAGTTTTCCCTTTGGACAACCGTTTTTCGGAACCAGACCCTCTCGATCGAAAGACGACGGGCTTGGTTCCGAAAAAGGGAATTCGTGCCGATAAGATTTCCGGTGCTAACGGCGGCTTATGGATTCCCCGATCCTCTGTAAACTCTCGCCCGAGGTGACAACGCCCCCACGGGTCCATAAACCGCTCCCGTGTCCCTTCATTCTTCGTATTTTTTCCACACCGGTGCTGATCACCACACGTAATTTTTCCGACGGACACGGCGAAATTTACTGGAAAGAAGGGCGTATTGTGAAATGATCTGGTTTATCTTCCAGGGGACTCGTAAAAGGCGTCCCCTGGAAGATAAACGTATAAAAACTCCAGTCCACCGGAACACAGGCTGGGTTTTGCGTTAGAACAGGTAGTTTCCCCGGCCTTGACTAACCCGGGCTGTCGGCAGGGTGGTGGCAACGGGGTCATTCCTTTGTTCAGCAGGTTCTGCTTCCATTCATTGAGTTGCCTGAACACCCGGCACAAAACACAGTTTATATACCAATAATGCCGTAATTGATAAACCTTACTAACTCGTCAAGTCCATGCCCTTTGCTGATAACATTGTTCCGCTGTTTACGCTGATTGTTCTGGAAACCATCCTGGGTATTGATAACATCATTTTTATTTCCATTCTGGCCGACAAGCTTCCTCCTGATCAACGGGACCGGTTACGATACTGGGGCATTGGCCTCTCGATGGTTATGCGGCTGGCGCTCCTGGCGCTTATCGCCTGGATTATGCAACTTGATCAAACCCTGTTTGTGGTGGCGGGCATTGACATCAGCGGGAAAGGGCTGATTTTACTCCTCGGGGGGTTATTTCTCATCTATAAGAGTACGAAAGAAATTTACCATAAAGCCGAATTAGGGGATGATGCTAATGCGCCGGCGATGGATAAATCGTCCTTTCGGGACTTATTAATTCAGGTGCTGATTTTGGATCTCGTGTTTTCCATTGACTCTATTATTACGGCGGTGGGGATGGTCGATGAACTCTGGGTGATGTACACGGCCGTGATTGTAACCGTGGTAATAATGCTGATCGCTTCCAGACCGATTGCTACCTTTATCGCGCGGCATCCTTCCTTCAAGATTTTGGCCCTGTGTTTCCTGTTAATCATCGGGATGTCGCTGGTGGCCGAAGGGCTGCATGTGGTGATTCCGAAAGGATATATCTATTTTTCAATGGCCTTCGCCTTTCTAGTGGATGTCATTCAGATGAAGACTGTTCGTCCCAAGCAATCCCAGAGTTGATTGTAGGGAGAGAAATCTGCCGTCTGCAGTTTTCCGGCCTGACGGGATGCCAGGAGATAGGGCAAGGTTATTTTCATTCCGGCGCGACCGCGAATTCAGCGCCAGCCTCCGCCCAGCGAGCGGTACAGGTTTACGACCGATTGCAGCCGCTGCAACTGGTCGTTTATCCCGCCCAGTTCGGCCTGGAGCAGACTCTGGCGGGCCGTTATCACCTCGGTATAATTGGCAAATCCGTTCCGCAGCAATTCCTGCGAATAGTCGACGGACTTCCGGAGAGCGACCATCTGATTGGTCCGGATTTGTATTTTTTCGAGCGCCGTTTCGTGCAGGAACAACGCGTTCGAGACTTCCTGCCCGGCCGTCAGGAGCGTGTTCTGGAAAGTTAGGGCCGCTTCCTGCTGCTGCGCCTGGGCAACGGCCAGACGGGTTCGGTTCAGCCGCTGGTTGAAAATCGGCTGCGCCAGACCCGCGCCAATGCTGGCGGCTATCGACACCGGATTTAATAAATCAACCAGACCCAGCGACGAAAAACCGGCCGAACCGGAAAGGGTCAACGACGGATAAAAGGAAGCGCGGGCCACATTGGTTAATTCAAAATAATACCGATAGTTCTGTTCCGCCTGTTGCACGTCGGGCCGGTTGGCTAACAGCTGGGCCGGGAGGCCGGTTTGCAAAACCGGTAGGGTTTTCTGGTCGGCCAGCGTACTCCGTGCAATCCTGGCTGGGGGCGAACCCAGTAAAACGCTTAACGCATTTTCGGTTTCCCGAATGCGCTGTTTCAGGTCGGGCAACGTGACTTCGGCCACATAGCGCTGGGCTTCGCTTTGTACGACGGCGGCTTCGGTAACAATGGCGGCTTCTTTCAGGGAACGCATGGTCTGTACTGTCGTATCCCAATTCACCACGGTCTGCCGGGTAATGAGCAGTTGCTGGTCCAGGGCTAAAAGCTGGTAATAATAATTGGCAATATTGGTTAACAAACTCGTTTGCACGGCCCGTGCGCCGGCTTCCGATTGCAACAGGCTGGCCCGGCTGGCCCGGCGGTTGCTGCGTAACCGGCCCCAAATGTCGGCTTCCCAGGCGGTCGATACGCCTAACTGGTATTGCGTGGCACTGGTCCGGATGCCAAACCCCTGGGCTTCCGAAAGCCGGGACTCGGTCACCCCGACCGTACCATTCAAGGTCGGATAAAAAACCGCCAGACTCTGCTGATAATAGGCCTCCGCCTGCTGAATCCGGGTATAGGCGGCCTGCAGGTCCAGATTCCGACGGATGCCTTCCCGAATCAATTGTTGTAAGAGCGTATCGGTAAACAGCTCCTGCCAGGGTAAGGTAGCGATCGTGCTGGTGTCGGTCGTGGCAACATCCCGGTAAAGATCAGCCGTCCGGACGTCGGCTGGCCGGTACGGCTGCGTTACCTTACACGAGGCTACCACCAGACCCGAGAGAAAAACAAAAAGCAGGAGCCGCCATTTTTTTTGGTCCATGTTCGCTGTCGTAAAACCCTGTGGTGGAATCATTGAGTAGCTTGTTAATGCGTGGTCCGCTGGACGCCTTTCGCCGGTTCCGTATTGTTGGGCTCGGTCAGCGGTGCTTGCGGAGCCCCACTGATTCGTTCCTGCAGGGCCTGGAAGACAACGTACAAAACCGGAATGACAAACACCCCCAGCAGGGTCCCGATTAACATACCGCCGACAGCGCCGGTGCCAATGGAACGGTTCCCGATGGCACCCGCACCGGTTGAGAGCATCAGCGGAACCAGTCCCAGAATAAAGGCAAAGGAGGTCATCAGGATGGGCCGCAAACGGGCCTCGGCTCCTTCCAGGGCCGCCTGGACCAGGCCCATGCCATGCCGCCGGCGTTCCACCGCAAACTCCACAATCAGAATGGCGTTTTTTGCCAGCAGACCGATCAGCATGATCAAGGTGATTTGTAAATAAATGTTGTTGCTGATTCCAAACAGACTCGCAAATAGGAAGGCCCCCGCCAGACCGATGGGCAAGGACAGCAAAACCGCAAAAGGCAGGATATAACTTCCGTACTGGGCGCAGAGCAGCAGGTAAACAAACAGCACGACCAGCAGGAAAATAAAACCCGTTTGGCCGCCCGCCGAAATCTCTTCCCGCGTCATGCCCGAAAATTCATAGCCGTACCCGATCGGCAGCGTTTGGGCGGCCACTTCTTCAATCGCGCGGATGGCGTCCCCGGAACTGTAGCCGGCATTGGGGGAGCCGGTAACGCCAATGGACGTAAAGAGGTTAAACCGCGAAATCGCCTGTGGTCCGTAGACCCTTTCCATCCGGATAAAGCCCGTGATGGGGGCCATGGTTCCGGCAGCATTCCGGACGTAAATGTTACTCAGCCCTTCCGGATTGGCCCGGAACGCGGCTTCGGACTGGTACATGACCCGGAATTGTTTGCCAAACTGGTTGAAGTTGGACGCGTAGACGCCCCCGTAGTACCCCTGCATGGTACTTAAAATGTCGTTAACGGTTAAGCCGGCGACTTTCGCTTTCGCCACATCCACATCAATCTGGTATTGCGGAAAGTTGACGTTGAAGGCTGTCGATGCAAACTGGATTTCGGGGCGTTGATTCAAAGCCGCCAGGAAATCATTGCCGATTTTTGAAAAAGTGGCAATATCCCGGCCGCTCTTGTTTTGCAATTGAAACTCGAAACCGCCCGAGCTCCCAAACCCCTGAATGGTCGGGGGCGCAAAAAAGATGATTTTGGCGTCGCGGATTCCACTGGTTTTGGCGAAGAGCTGGCCGATCAGCGATTGCACATCCTGTCCTTTCCCGCCCCGCTGGTCCCAGGGCTTCAGCCGCATCACCAGCATGCCATAATTGCTGCCGGTCCCGCTGATCATTCCCCGTCCGGTAATTTTTAAGATATTCTCAATTTCCGGAATACCACGACCGATGGCTTCCACCTGGTTGGCAATGACATCGGTTCGTTCGGTAGACGCAGAAGGAGGCAGGGCAATGTCGGCCATGATGGAGCCGATATCTTCATTGGGTACAAAGGCTTTTGGGGTCGTTTGCATCAAATAATAGAAGAGTCCGGCAAAGGCCGCCAGGATGGTCCAGGCCATCCATTGTTTCCGAATCAGGAAGGAAACCGACTGGTGGTATCGGGCCGTCGTTCTTTCGAACGTTCGGTTAAACCAGCCGTAGAACCGTTGCAGCATACTCTTCTTTTTATGGGCGTTGGCCGGATGCGGTTTCAGAAACAGGGCGCATAACGCCGGGCTCAGGGTCAATGCATTCACCGCCGAGAGGATGATGGCGATGGCCAGCGTAAGGCCAAACTGCTTGTAGAAGACCCCGGCGGAGCCCGAAATGAAGCTCACCGGCACAAAAACCGCAGCCATAACCAGGGTAATGGAAATGATAGCCCCGGATATTTCATGCATGGCGTCTTTGGTGGCTTTGAGCGCCGAGGTGTAACCCTGGTCCAGTTTGGCATGGACGGCCTCCACGACAACAATGGCATCATCCACCACAATTCCGATGGCCAGAACCATCGCAAACAAGGTCAGCAGGTTGATGGTGAAACCGAATAAACTCAGGAAGAAAAACGTGCCGACAATGGCGACCGGTACGGCAATCGCCGGAATGAGGGTCGAGCGGAAGTCCTGCAGAAACACGAATACGACCAGAAACACCAGCAGAAAGGCTTCGATCAGGGTGTGAATGACCTTCTCGATGGAGGCATCCAGAAAGTCATTGGCATTGACCAGCGTCACGTATTGAATGCCTTTGGGAAACGACCGGGCCGCTTCCTGCAGTACCCGCAAACTGCCTTCAATCACCTCTTTGGCATTCGAACCGGCGGTTTGGCTGATCGCTACGCCCACCGAAGGTTTGCCATTGGTGGTGGTCGTGCTGGCGTAACTCAGGGCTCCCAACTCGATGCGGGCAATATCTTTCAGGCGTAAAATTTGTCCGTTCTCGGTGGCCTTAATCACAACCTGTTCGAATTCGCGGGCATCCCTCAGCCGCCCCCGGTATTTGATAACATACTGGAACGATTGCTGTCCCTGCTCGCCGAATTGCCCGGGGGCGGCTTCAATGTTTTGTTCGGCCAGGGCCGCGCTGATGTCATTGGGAATAAGGCCATACGTTGCCATTACATCCGGTTTTAGCCAGATCCGCATCGAGTAGTCCATGCGCCCGAAGGCGGTTGCTTCGCCCACACCGGTGACGCGTTTGATCAGCGGCACCAGATTGATTTCCGCATAGTTCTGCAGAAAGGTCTGATCATAGGCCGGGTTGTCGCTGTAAAGCGAAAAAATAACCAGGTTACTGCTCTGGCTTTTGGCGGTTGTCACGCCGGACCGGGTGACTTCCTGGGGCAACTGGGGCGTGGCGCGAGCCACCCGGTTTTGAACGTTGACCGATGCCAGATCCGGGTTGGTGCCCAATTTGAAATTGATCGTTATCCGGGCCGTGCCGTCGTTCCCGGCCGAAGACGTCATGTAAGTCATATTCTCCACCCCGTTGATCTCTTCTTCCAGGGGAATGACCACGCTGTTGAGCACCACATCCGCATTGGCTCCCTGGTAGGAGGTGGAAACCACAACCGTCGGGGGCGCAATTTCGGGGTATTGGGAAACCGGCAGGGAAAGCAGCCCCAGCGCCCCCAGAATCACGATGAGAATGGAAATGACGGTGGAGAGGACCGGCTGATCGATAAAGCGATTGAACATGATTTCTGATGGAGCTAAAAAATGTCAATAGCCTTTTAGTGAGCCGGTTGCCGGTATACGCTATCGCTATTAACCGCCCTGGGCTTGATGGAGGCCCCTTCCCGTAGCGTAGCGACACCTTCCAGAACAATCTGCTGACCGGGTCGTAATCCCTGCTGCACAATAAAGAAGCGCCCATCATTATTTTGCATCACGCTGATGGCGCTACTCTGCACGGTTCCATTCGATTCTACCAGGTAGACAAACGTTTTGCCCTGGATCTCATAGGTGGCTTTTTGCGGGATGACAATCGCCGAATCAACCGTTACCGGAATCCGCACGATCCCGCTGCTCCCACTGCGGACGAGGTTGCCCGGATTGGGAAACGTGGCCCGCACTCGAACGGACCCGGTTTCGGTATTGATGGAACCGCTGGTGGTTTCGATACGTCCTTTTTTGGGAAATTCCTGGCCGTTGGCCAGGATCAGCGAAACCGGCGGCATGGTGGCTAACCGGGCCTGGGTCGTAGCGCCTTTGGTGTTTCTGGAAAACTCCAGCACCTGTTTTTCGTTGATGGAAAAATAGGCATAGATATTCCCGATGTTGGAAACCGTCGTCAGGGGCTGCGGGGTATTGCTATTGACCAGACTGCCTATTTTATACGGAATGATTCCAACAATCCCGTTGGCGGGGCTTGTTACGCTCGTATAGCCTAAATTGGTCCGGGCGTTGGCCAGCGTCGCATTCGCCTGGGCCAGGGCGGCCTGTTTGGCCTGAAATGTAAACTCAGCCGATTCCAGCACGTATTTGCTGACGATGTTTTTTTCGACCAGTGGCCGTACTTTATTGACCTCCATCTGGGCCGCGTTTACATCGGCCTGGGCAATTTTGATGGCAGCCTGAGCGGTTCTGACCTCCTGTTCATATTGGGGGGCGGTTATTTTGAAAAGAGGCTGGCCTTTTCGAACGGTCGCTCCTTCATCGACAAAAATCTGCTCGATATAACCGTCGATCTTCGGGCGGATTTCGATATCCTGCTGCCCTTCAATCGTCGCCGGATAGTCACTGTTCAGGGTCGTGGTGCGGGGCGTAAGGGTAAGCACCGGATAATCCTTTACTACCTCGGCCGATTGCCCGGCCGAATTTTGTTTTTTTCCTGGCACGAAGGAAACAGGAGCACCACTACAAAGAGGGCAACCAGGAAGGATGGCAGGCGCATACCCATATGGAATGGAGCGATAGGTCTAGAATAAAGTATCTATAGCATAACGCTTTATTTAGGAAAGGGTTGAAAATCAGAGCAAAATTTGAGGAAAGGAGGTTTGAAATACCGGTAAACGGGTAATTAGACTCTGGGTGAAGACGGTCTGGAGCCCGGAAATAGATTGGCGAAACCACCCGTTTCAGACTGCTCGGGCAAGGAACGGATGGTTTCGCTACGGCTCCGTATTACTCGTAAGAAATTCGCTGCTTTTGCCCACGTTGCCAGGATTGCAGAATGGCCTCGCAGATGGCGGTCGAGATCAGTCCATCGGCAGCAGATGTTTCCGGCTGTCGATGCCCCGCGACAGCTTCCAGAAACGCCGTATGCTCCGCCCGGAAAATATCATCCCGTTCCTGCTGAAATGAGACGGTTTCAACCGCCTGCGCTTGCCGGTTCCCGATGCGGAGGTGACTCTGTTCAAAATCCAGAACGGCCCAACCTTCGTCGCCGGTAATTTCGTAGCAATGCCGCTGCGGCATTTGCACGTAGTTCAGGTGGATATGGGCGATCAGCGGGGCGTCGTATTCCAGCATAATATCCGCCACGTTCGGAGCCGCGCTGAACTCCAGGTTTCCGCCCTGAAACCCGGGCGTATACACCGTCGTAGGGCGTTTTTTCAAAAGCCAGTAGACCAGGTCCATCTGATGCGCATAGTCGAAAAACAGGGAGCCAGGGTTATAAGCCTGGTATCTGGACAGGGAGTTGACGAGCGTGATGTAGGTGCCAACCCGGGCGTGTAGATGGAGGATGTTACCCAGTTTGCCCTGATCGATGAGTCCTTTCAGCAATTGCATACCCCGCCAGAAATGCAGGTAGAAGCCCACGCCAAAGGTGAGGCCCGTCCGGTCGACCACCGAAGCAAGCTGCCGGGCTTCTTCCCGCGTGGCCGTCATGGGTTTTTCGCAGAAAACATGGACACCTGCCTCCAGCGCCTGGATGGATTGCGAAGCGTGCAACGGCGTTGGGGTGGCCAGCCAGACAATGTTCGGTTTCGTGGCCAGCATTGCCTCAAAGGACGTGTGGTTTTTCACCGCACCGAGAACCTGTTGGGCGGCCGTTGCGGTTTCCGGACTTATTTCCAGCACTTCTAGCGCCACGTCTTCCCGTTCCTGTAATAAGCGCGCGTGCCGCAGTCCGATGGAGCCCAGCCCCACCACCACGATTCGGTAGGTTACTGCCATGTTGAAAACCCGCCGTCTACGACGATATTTTGACCCGTTACATAATCGGAGGCCGGAGAGGCCAGAAAGAGAATGACGCCCTTCAGATCCTGCCCGTCTTTGCCCATTCGCCCTAGCGGGGTTCGGTCGCTGTAGGCTGCTACAAACGCCGGATGATGCTGGCGTTCGGGGCCGGTAAATCCACCCGGTGAAATACTGTTAACCCGAATCCCCTGAGGGGAGAGAAAACCGGCCAGATCGCGGGTCAGTCCGATGACACCGGCTTTGGATGCGGCATAATCCACCGGTTGTCCCAGCATCCCTGCAGCTTCGTACATCCGGCGGTCGCGGCCGATGAGTCCGGCGATGGAGGCAATGTTGATGATTTTCCCCGACTTCTGGGCCACCATGATTTTACCGAACTCCTTGCAGCAATAGATTATGCCCGTCAGGTTGGTCTGCACGGAATTGTGGATATCCTTCGGGTTGCGTTCAAACAGGTAAGCGATACTGGAGCCGGACCCACCGCCCGCATTATTGACGAGAATATCGAGGGAAGGACGCCATTCCTGGAACGCTTGCGCGCAGGCGGCTACCTGCTCGGGATCCGTGTGGTCCATTTGCAAGGGAAGTGTCTCAACGCCGTACATCTGTTGAAGTTGGGTTGCGGCCTGGGCGGCTTTTTCATAACGGCGGGATGTAAGGGAAACGGCACAACCGGCGGCCGCCAGGATGGAGGCTGCTTCATACCCCAATACCGAAGAACCGCCGGTGATCAGGGCGGTTTTCCCCGCCAGATTGAATAAACTTGAAATATCAGAATGCATACGTGGAAAAGATCGCGTTAGAGCACGCTGTGGGTTTTTAGGTAATTGTCCAGTAGTTGCAGGCAGTACCATTCCTGCCGCGGTAAGTGAAAAGGCCCTTTGAAAAGATTGCCTTTGGCGGTTTGGGCGACCCGACCGTCGCGGTGTAAATACCCGAACCATTCGCCGTGGGCCTGGTCCAGAAAATGATCATACGCATACTGGTGGACCATCCGGTGCCAGCGGGCGTATTTTTCATCGCCGGTGAGCAGGAAGGCCAGCAGGGTGGCAATAATCGTTTCGTTGTGCGGCCACCAGAATTTCATATCCTGCCAGTATTCCTGAACCGGTTTTCCGAATACATCCCGGAAGTACAAAATACCGCCGTGCTGCTGATCCCAGCCCCTTTCCCACATGTAATCGAGCATGCGGCAACCGAGGTCTTTCAGCTGGTCGTCTTTCCGGTGCATGGCTTCGTGCAGGATAAACCAGGCGCCTTCTATCGCATGGCCGGGGTTCAGGGTCCGGCCGTCGATGTGGTCGATGATGCTGCCGTCGGGGGCAACCTGTTCCATCACACAGCGGATATCGTCTTTGACAAACTTCTCCTGAATCTGCTCGATCCAGGTACTGATCCAATCGTCGCAGCGCGGATCGCCGATCGTATCGCGCAACTGTTGGGCGGTATTGATCATAATCATTGGAGTACCGATGCCGATCGCCGGGCGGGTATCGGTAAATTTCGCGGGCAGCAATCCAGGCGTGGAAGCAAAGCGAATGCAATTTCCGAATGCGCTTCGCGCCGAAGCGGCAACGGCTTCAGAAGCCGGATCACCCGCCTGCGCCAGGGCTTTGGCATAAGCGGCTGCGGCAATGACATAAAAGGTTTCCGAAAAAAAGTACCTCCTTTTCCGGATGGGCCGGCCGTCGCGGGCGACGTGAAAAAACATGCGCCCGTCACTATCAAAGCAATGGGTATTCAGAAAATCGTACCCCAACCGGGCACCTTCCAGCCATTCCGGCCGGGGCTCGACGGTGTTGTACAGGGTCGCCAGCAGCCAGGTCGCGCGGCCCTGGATCCAGACGGCTTTATCATCGTCGATCAGCGAGCCGTCGGCATCGCGCATGAGCAAAAAACCGCCATGCTCCCGATCAAACGAGCGGGGAAACCAGAACGGGACGGTGTTTTCGAGAAGCTGGTTCCGGTAAAAACTCCGGAGAGACTGTAGTTCTTCAAGCGTATATGACATACTAGTTCAGGCTATTTAATAATATCTTTGACGGGAATGCGCAGAAAAATCAATTCCCGGTTACCTTCATACAGGATGCCGATCGTCTGTTCGTCAAGCTGGACGAGGCTGGAATAGCCGTAACCGTATCGTTCATCCAGCAACACTTCGTTGGCGGGTAGCCAGGTTTCGCCCAGATCCAGGCTGGCTTTGATGGTCGTGTTTTTTCGGGCGTCTTCGATGGATGACGTATTTACATTGCTGAAAAACAGCACGTCTTGCTGCTGGCCTTTTACCCGAACCCGGGCCTTGATCAGGCTGGCCATACAGATCGGGTCCTGCAGCGCGTGGTACGAAGTGGGATGTTCCTGCCAGGTCTTGCCGAGGTCCCTGGTTGTGGCGACCGCCCGGTAGAAACCCCGGTTATCGCGCATGTTGAGCATCAGCGTACCGGGTGTGGTTTCCACTACCTGACTTTCGGTGGTATTGCGTCGGGCACCGGTTCCCGAGTGCCAGGTTTTGCCGTGGTCTTTGCTGTAAATAATGGCCGAATGGGGAATCCCCGGTTTGGTGTTTTCATCCCAGTACTGCGACGGAAAGACTAGGGTGCCGTCCTTCATCGCAATCCCGCTGCCCGGTCCGTTGAAGTAGATGTGCCACTTCGGGTTCTTCACCTGGGCGGTAATGTTCTGAATGGGCGACCAGGTTATGCCGTCGTCGTCGCTGCTGGCGAGTACGAATTGGCCTGAGACATCGGGGGACAAACCCGGTTCAGAGCCCGCAATGGCCCGGTTTCCTTTGCTCCAAACCGCAGCCACCCATATTTTTCCGGTAGCGGGGTCAACGAGCACGGTGGGATCGCCGACGCCGTTATTCTCATGCGGAGCGCCCATATCCATGATGACTTTCATCGGTTCCCAGGTTTTTCCGCCATCCGTACTCCGGCTCATGCCGATGTCAATGTTTCCCGGCAGGTCCTTACTGCTGTGATACCGGTTGTCGTACACCGCAATCAGCGTTCCCTTGGCCGTCCGGACAATGCCGGGAATGCGATAGGTATGAACCCCGTCATCACCCGGTTTTCTAACCCGGATTCCGATTCGCTTTTCGGGAATTCCCGTTTTTTTCGATGGGGTATACACGACATTTTGACGGTCGGTAAAACCGAGGAGTTCTACCGATGGTCGGCTATCCAGGTCGGCATTGGGTTTCAGTACGGCACCTAACCAAATATAATTCCACCCCTGTTTAAGCGAAAAATCGACCGGCAGGGAGACCTCACCGGCTTTCGGCTGGAAGGTCGTACGAATCTCCGTTGTGTCCGGGTGCGGCTCGCTCAGCTTTTGATACAATACCAGGTGGTCGATTTGCTGCACGGCTGCGGTATTGAGCCGTGTCTGAATACTCACCAATGCAGGCCGTGCGGCTCCCTCGCTGATATACACCCGAAGGCACAGCAGCGGGTTTTGGTTTTGCCTCTTCAGCAACGGAACATCGGGCGAGTGGACCCAGACAAGCGGTTTTTCGTTTTTAGGAGATGCCGCCGATGCCGCTGCGGACCAGCCGGTGCAGCCAATGAGGCAAAGGCGGGCAATCAGATACCATTTTTTCATCATCAGATTTCGTTTGATAATCACTGTTGTCGGGGCCGCAACAAGGTTTGCTGGACAATTAATGCCACGGCAACAATACCGGCCAAAATGGCAAAGTCGCGCCCCAGATTGCCCGAATCCGTCGACTTTCCCAGCATATCGGTAATAAAAGCCCCCGCGAAAACCCCGGTCATGTTCATCATTCCATAAGCAGTAGCCCGGTAGCTGGCGGGAACAAACTGGCACAGGATGGGCATATTGTTCGCATCGAACAGTCCGAAGCCGAACCCGAAGCAAAACGCAGCACCGATCACCGCCGTGACCGAATCGCCTAACCCGATCAGAACCAGAGCCGGAATGGTAAGCCCCAGACCGATGCCACTGACGTAAATGCGCCCCCGGATGGTACGCTGTACCCACCGGTCGCTGAGGATACCACCCAGGATGACGCCAAGCAGCGATGAGATGGCAATGGTAATCGTGGAAGCCGGGCCCGCCACCGCCATATCCATCCGGAGGTTGTTGGCAAAGAGCGTGGGAAGCCAGTTTTTAACGGCCCAGCCGGGCAGACTGGGAACCGCAAAAAAGAGCAGGATGATCCAGAAAGCCCCGCTGGAAAACAAAAGCTTCATTGCCTTTTGTACCGGAACTTTTTCTGCCGCTTCGTTTCCGAAATTCCCCCCGGTTTCCGGTCGCTTTTCTTTCAGAAACAGGATCAGGAAAATGGCGTAGAGCATCCCAAGGGCACCAAACCCCATGAACACGGTTTTCCAGGAAAACGTAGCGGCAATGGTGGCTCCAAATCCACCCAGGGCCTGACCGATGTATAACCCGGTCAAATGCAGACCAATTGCCAGCGAGCGGGTTCTGGAGCTGTGGTAATCGGCAATCAGCGCCAGACCGGTCGGAATGTAGAGCGCTTCGCTAAAGCCCATCAGGGCTCTGAGCACATAGAGTTGTTCAAAGGTTTGGGCATAGCCCATCAGGAAGGTTACCGCACTCCACACAAACAGACTACCGACAATCAGCCATTTTCGGTTGAAACGGTCGGCAATAATCCCGGCGACCGGACTGACAAAACCGTATATCCAGAGAAAAACCGCCATCAGCCGCCCGAAATTCACGGCTAGCTGGAGTTCTTCGATGTCAAGCTGCATTGCCGGACGCATGGTCGACAACATCTGCCGGTCGAGGTAATTGAGCAAGGCAACCACCCACAACAGAGCGACAACCACCCAGGGGTATATTTTAGGGGAACTCATGGTTAAGGGGTAGGAATCGTTTAGAATTATGGAATCATTGTCCCCTCCAGAATATGCGGAGTACGGACACCTGGTTTCATTTCACCACTGGTAATGTAGATTTTACCCCTGTCGTACAAGGCCGTAGTCGTAACCGGAACGGGAAATGGAATTTCACTCAGTACGTCCCATGCATCGTTTTCCGGCTGGTACTGCAATACGCTACGACTGAATCCGGCATGGGTGCTCTGTAACCGGTTTTTGCGCAGAATAACCGAATCCCGGGCTGCGCCTTCCAGCGTAGCGGCTTGGGCAATCAACGTCTCTACCTGTCTGAAAATACTCCCCTTGTCTCCACCGAACAGCAGCGCTTGGTTGTCGGGTGTCACGATGCCGGAGCCGGCGGCCAGACTATAGGGAAGCGGTTTTTTCTGCTGCCATTCCCCGGTTTTCAGATGAAACGCAAAAACCGCTTTATGCAGGGTACTGATGCCATTGCGGTTTTTACAACGCCCTCCGAACACAAACAGCCAGTCCTGACCCCGGTTCCGGAGGATCAACTGCACGGCATGAGAACTGGGGTGCGGCATCGGTGCCAGGGGCTGCCAGCCAGCCTCCGGCTGACGGAGCGACAGCCGCCAGAACTTATCCGAGGTTTCCGTGGCGGTTTCGCCCCCCGTCAGATAGAGCGTTTCTTCGTGGTAGGTCATGGCGGCATTGGTCAGGCCAAGGGGCAGCATCGGCAGGGACGTGGTCTGGAGTTCTTTTCCGTCCCACTGCAACATATACACCTTGTCGGAAATACCGGCTTCGTTTTCGCCACCGGCATAAACGATACGGTCGTCGGCAACCGCCGTGGCCGCATAGGCTACGGGATGCGGGAGTCGCAGTCTTGCTGCGTCGTTGTTGAACGTGCCCGACGCCGGATCAAACAGGTAAACCGCATCGTGGTATTTTTTGGCTCCTCCTTCCCAGGGAAGCCGTTCCGGGAAATTAGCCCCTCCGGCGATGAGGAGTTGATTGCCCGAAAAACCGCTGACCGGGCCAGCCACCCCCAACGCTTTCTGCTCCGTCAAGGGAGGCAGCGAACCGGCGATTTTCCAGTCAATACGTGTCCGTGTCTCCGGCTTCGTACAGGAAGTAACGATCATATACAAGAAGATCAGGAAAGTAAGTAGTCTCATCTACAGCAGAAAACCGTATCGATTTACGTCAGGAAATACCTTTCGATGCGCAACTTTCGAACGTCTTCCTTGAACTGTTCCCATTGAATGGCATCCATGTTTTTGACCGGCAACCTGAATTCTCCGCAATCGAGCCCGACCACCTTCATGTAGGCCTTGCCGACGGAAATTCCACCGTATTTGCCCAGCAGTCTGATCAGGTCGATCGAAACCTGTTGCAGTCGGGCCGCTTTGGGCAGATCCCCCGCGTCGAAAGCCGCCATCAGTTCGTGGTATAAAGCCGGAACATAATTATAGGTACTGCCAACGGCGCCCCGGGTGCCCAGGGCCAGGGCGGGCAGCATATTTTCGTCGCGGCCCCACAACATGTCGTATTTACCGTTCTGGTAGTGAATGCACGACAGGAAATCCATAAAGTCTTCGTGCGTATACTTAATACCGGCAAAGTTGGGAATCAGGCCATCGACGGCTTGTAAGAGGTCGTAGACCGGAAAGCCCACACCGTTTAGCACGGGGATGTGGTAGTAATAAAAGGGTAAATCCGGGACGGCCCCAGCCACGTGTTGACAACATTCTGCCAGTTGTTGAACCGACGCCGGTTTGAAATAAAACGGAGCGGTGAATGACACGGCATCGGCCCCCGCTTCCCGGGCAAACAAGGCCAATTCAATGCAGTCGGTGAGACAGGTCCCCCC
Source organism: Larkinella bovis (assembly GCF_042655385.1). Classification (NCBI taxonomy): domain Bacteria; kingdom Pseudomonadati; phylum Bacteroidota; class Cytophagia; order Cytophagales; family Spirosomataceae; genus Larkinella; species Larkinella bovis. The sequence goes on from NZ_JBHSMA010000003.1 coordinate 614,935, forward strand.
CAGCAACGGAATCAAGGTAAAATCCGGATCCTCGTGTGTACAGTCGGCCCAGGCCGCGATGACCTGTTTTTTTTCATCGAGTGAAAGCGAAACCCCTTCGCCCGTGGAACCGATGATGAACGCACCGGCTATGCCATTCTGCTTTAATCTTCTGTAATACTCCGGAACCATTGACAAATGGAGGCTCCCATCGGTACGCATCGGGGTAAACGGAGCGGCAATTAATCCACTAATTTTTTTCCAATTCATAGAATGTATTCGGTATCCTGTCGGATTACTTTAATTTATAATCCGTTACCCGAATAACCGGGTAACGGATTGGTTTTAAATAAGGCGAAAGTTAAGTCCAATTGCAGGAATCCTGCCTGGAAAGGCCTATATTTTGGATGGAGGCTTCCATTTTATCCATTACCGGATATCCACCCCTGAAGGGTGAAGGCCAGGACCGCCACCCGACGTATAGCCCCGGCTTTCACCGGTTTCCCAGGGGGAAATCCAGAAGGCGTACAGATCGCCGTCGGTCAGGTAAAACCGCAGACGGATAGGCTGCGTGCGGAGTGACGAGAGATCCGGCTTATCTTTCCAGGTAATCAACTGCTGGGTACTGTTTTTCTTTTTCACAACGACCGACTGTTTTCGGGAAAAACCGGGAATGACCTGCCCGTTTGCATCCAGTACTTCCACTGAAAGCTGCCCTTTGACATCGGCGTTGACAAACAGATACTGACCGTCGAAGGACAATAGCTCAGTTAAGAGGTACCCTTCGGTTTTTTCGCTGCGCATGGACACAAACCCATCCCGGCGGAGGGTAGCCAGTCCGGTGGAGATTTCGCTGTCCCAAAAGATATCGTTGCGTTTTCTGCCACTGCTGTAGAAGTACAGCGAGTCGCCGACGATCAGCGGGGTGCCATTGATGGACTGCATATTCCCCCAGTTCCAGGCGCCCTCGACCTCGTTAACCCCCATGAAGGGTTTGTAAGACGGGCGGTGGAAGTGAAAACCGTCGCGGCTATACCCCAGCAGGATTTCGTTTCGTTTCTGGATGCCCAACGCCCGGGCGTCCTTGTTTTCCGGTCCCTGCCACACACTGTATTGCCCTAAGAGGATGCTCTCGTACGCAATCGCATCAAAATTGTAAATACTCGGTACAATGTCCGGAAACCTGGGATGCCGGGGCTCTTTCGGGGTTGGTGCAAACCAATAGACAACGTTTTTATCCGGCACATCGGGACGGACGCTTTTCGCCTGTGTCACCAGCATTTCCGGGTCTTTGTGTTCGGAGTATAACCTTGAACGGGAAGAAACTTCCGTTCGGTATCGTTGACTAAGCGCCCATTTTCCGGAAAACGGATTGAAAAAAGCCGTCGAACGATCGCCGACTTCGCTCGATTGCGCCACTCCTTTGCTCCAGTGAATCCCATCGGCAGAATACTTCAGGACATACGCCCATTTGCGATCATTGGGTCGTCGTTCGATATTGAAAAACTTAAACCGCTTTGCCGGATCTTTTTCCGCTTTGTCCAGCCATACCGTCGATGCATCCCGTTCGGAGGTATCCACGATGTTGGTGTTGTTGTAGACGTCCAACGAGGGCTTTACCCAGTTTTTGCCGTCAACCGATTCGGCATACCCCGTATAAAAGGTTTCGTTGGTGCTTTTGTGCAGAACGCCGGCACCGGCCAGGTACCACAGTTTAAACTTCCCGGCTTTTTCGTCGTACCAGATCCCATCGCTGAACGGGGCTGCGTACGAGGACCCGTCCCGGGTTTTCTCCCAATCCTTATCCCGTTGTAACACGGGGTTGCCGGTATAAAACCGGGGCGTATGAAAGACCGGTTTCAGGTTGGTTTCCCGAATCAGGAAGTTGTCGACAAATAATTGCCGCCCCGTATTGACCGGGATGACTTCGGGCTTTTTATCCAGGTAGGGTACCGGCATTTCGGCCAGCTCTTTGGGGAAGTCATACCGGGGAGGCCAATTGTCGGGAAGTACAATGCCGTTGTGTAATTGCTGCCCCACACTGGCTAGGGAGGCCGTGATACCAGCCAGTAACAGGAAAAACCGCACTTGCTTTTTTATCGTCATCATCCTACTATCTCGTTTGGGTTACCAGCCTGGGTTATTTTGTTTGATATTCGGATTGGATTGCATATCGACCGCCGGGATCGGCAGCCATTCGTTTTTATTTTCCTGGAACGGCACGTAGGAACTGTTGGGAGAGCCATTGCCAAACTTTTTGAAATTGGGGTCGGTCGCTTCCCGGTTTTTCATGGTGTTCACCAGGGTGCCCCAGCGAAGCAGGTCCATGAAACGGTGACCTTCCAGCGACAGTTCCAGGATACGTTCATGCTTGATATTCTCCAGGGTGGCCGGGATGATGGGCATATTTGATCGTTCCCGGACGGCGTTCAGGGCATTTTGGGCCGAACCCGCCGTGGCGGTTCCACCCATCAGCACGGCTTCGGCGTACATCAGCAAAACATCGGCGTAGCGAATATACCGGTAATTGACGCCGTTGCAATAACTCCGGCGGGCCCACAACGCCGGAGAGCCGGGGTCGGCATCAGAAGGAAGGGTCAGATCAATCCACTTTTTGTAGGCTGCTTTATAGGGGGCAAAAATCCGGTCAACGGTTGCAAAACCGTTCGCCGTGGCGGTCGGCGGATACATTTGATTCCAGGTTTTCCCCGACAGTCCGATTACTTTTTGCACCACGCCGTTGACGGTTGGGGCTTTAATTTCCGGCTTGCTGTCATCAAAGAGGATGGTGCCGAACATCCGGGGGTCGGTATTACCATCCTTGTCTTTCGATTGGACGAACGTATCATACACCCAGTCGTGCACAACCGCAGCTTCCCGGTTATGACGAAGGTTGGTAATGAATTGGTTGGAAAAAGGAATCATCATGCCCCGGTAGTCAAAACTAACCCCGCTATTCGGAACACCCGGATTAAACTCGGTATTCACCCGGCTGCCAAAAAACTGAAACTCGACCAATGCCTCGTTATTGTTTTCGTGGGCCACATCAAAGTTGTGGTTATAATCGGCCATCAGGGTATACGTGCCGTATTTCCCGGACATAATATCCCCGAACTCCCTGGCCGCTTCGCTGTATTTGTTCACCTTTTCGCTACCATATATTGATTCGATACCGCTCATGTACAGGTAAACTTTACCGAGAAAGGCCGCAGCTCCACCGGCCGATATCCGGCCAACATTCGTACCAGTCCAGTAGTCTTTGGTAGGGAGGAGCGTTTTGGCTGTGTTCAGATCTTCAATGATAAAATTCCAGACCTCGAGCGGGGTATTGATCGGCCGGGCGTAGTCTGCCGGTGAATAGGCTGGCTCTTTGATCAAAGCGACCTGGCGGAAATTGGTCAACAGAAAATAATGAGCAAAGGCCCGCAGGAAGTGGGCTTCACCCAGGTAAGCGTCCCGGAGTTTGGGGTCCGGAAAGTTGATGCGGGATGCGATGTCCAGGGCGATAGCCGACTGCCCGGCTACGGTATACATATATTGGTAAACTTCTTTCAGCGAATAATAATCCGGATTAATGGCGTTTTGCCCGAAGGCGGCATAGTCAGCCCCGCTACTGGATTCGTCACCCCGGCTGAACAGGACGTTTCGGCCCTGCGCGCCCAGGTTTCGGGCCGTCGCCACGTAGAAATAAATGCCCTGGATGAAAGTATTATAAGCCTGGGGCGTTGTGATACCTTCCAGTGTTTTTTGATTTGGATTGAGCGAAAGCTCGTCAAACTGGTTGGAGCAACTCAGCGAAGTGACTAGTATAATACTGGCCACGCTTCTCAGAAAAAGACTTTTAAACGTCATCTTGATAGTTTTTGTAGTGGTCAGAATGAGGCCGTAATACCTGCGGTGAAAGTCCTTGAATTGGGGAATGCGCTCAGGTCGGCGTTCCGGGTCGTTGTGGTCATATTGACGGTTCTCCCTCCGACGGACGTACCCCCGACTTCCGGATCATAGCCGGTGTATTTGGTTAGCGTAAACAGGTTCTGAACACCCCCGAATACCCGCAGGTGCTTGAAGACCGTGCGCAGTTTGCCACTGGTGTTCGCCGTGTAACCCAATTGAATGTTTTTCAACCGCAGATACGAACCGTCTTCAATATAAAAGCTGCTGGGGCGTCTGCTGGCTAATCCGATGGCGGCTTTGGGAATGTCCGTGTTAGTATTTTGTGGTGTCCACGAATTCAGGACGTCCTTGACCAGACCACTGTTGTAATTGAAATAGGTGTTCAACTTGTGCCAGTTAAAGATATCTCCTCCTTGTACCCCCTGGATAAAAAGCGTCAGATCAAATTGCTTATACTCTGAGCTGAAATTGAGGCCATACGTAAAATCGGGAATGGGTGATCCGATAATCTTTTTATCGGCTGGCCCACCTTCTTCAATGGGTTTGATGACCGGATTTCCTTCACGGTCAACCCCTCGGATGGCGATCGAACCCTTGTCGGTTAGTCCGGCCATCTCAAATCCGTAGAAGGAACCTATCGGAGATCTGGGTTGGGTGATGGTAATATTGTCACCGATATCTCCGCTCATCACCGGCCCGACGATGGGCGGAACATTGGTCCCTAACTCCAGTACCTTATTTTTGAGCGCCGTAAAATTCCCGGAAAGGTTCCACTTAAAGTCTCCCGATCGCTTGGAATAGGTAGCTGCGATTTCAATTCCTTTATTTTGAACGCTGGCCGTATTGACCGGTACCAGTTTGGCATCCTCGGCCGATTGGGTCAGGGCCTGACCGGATGACAAGGGCGGAGAAATGCTTGCTAACAGGTCTTTGTTGGTCCGGTCGAAGTAGTCGATTGAAACCGTAAGCCGGTTCTGAAACAAGCCGATGTCAGCGCCGATATTTTTAGAAACGGATGTTTCCCAGCGCAGGTCCTGCGGATACAACTGGACCGCATAGGCCGACACAAAGTTGATCGGGGTGATACCAAACGGCGAGGGGACGGGTCCCAGGAGGCTGCTGTTGAATTGATAGGGGTCAATAAAATTAGCTCCCAGCTCGCCGTAGCTGGCTCTTACTTTTAACTGAGAGACCACGGGCAGCCGGAACCAGTTTTCATTGTGGAGGTTCCAGCCAGCAGATACCGACGGAAACCAACCGGAACGATTGGCTTTGGCAAATTTTGAGGAGATGTCGTTACGAATGCTGGCCGAAAACAGATACCGGTCATCGTAGTCATAGTTCAGTTTGGCAAACTGGGAAAACAGGGCGGCCTGCTGTTCAACGGCACTGATTCCGCCGGTAACCGTACCGCCCGTACCGGTGATGTTCGGGTCGCCCAGATCTGAAATGGTGGAAATGCTGTTGGCCCGCATGTAGTCTCTTACCCAGCTGGTTCCGATTAAAACGTCAAAACCGTGTTTGCCCAGGGTTTTCTTATACGTCAACAAATTGTCGATGTTGTAATTAAACTCGTCGCCCCGGGTTTCGGAAAGGGAATTCATGTTGTTTCCATAGGTCGAGATGCCTTGCCCCGTATCGGTAAAGAGCGTAAAGAAAACCGGGTTGTGGGTGAAGCTATGGGAGTTGTTATAGCTGCCTCCGCCCGTGAGTTTGTACTGGAGGCCTTCGGCCAGGCGATAGCCCACGCTCAGACTTCCAATCAGCAGGGTACTATTCCGCTTCCGGGTGCTGTAATGCAAGGAGCCGAGCGGGTTATTGACCGTGGCATTCTGCAAATAGTAGCTGGTGGGCGACGAGGTGAGTTGTCCCGCTGCGTTATAAACCGGTACGGTTGGAATTCCCATCGACACGTTGGCCGTTGGAACCGTCGACTGCCGGGAAACCGAAAACGATTCATCAACGGTAAGTCGGTTCTTCTTATACGATGTATTCACCCGGAAGTCATACCGTTTGAAACCCGAGTAGGCGGTTAATCCCTTTTGATCCATAAACCCTACGCTGGTGTTGTAGGACGTATATTCGCCCCCACCGCTAACCCCCAGGTTGACACTGTACATGGGAGCCGGCTGAAGCCAGGTCTGTTGCCAGTCGGTGTCGGTATTGGGTTGGGTTGGGTTATCATTTTGCGGAGCATGGGCTATGCCGCTGTTATCGGCCACCTGGTTCGCAAATTGCCGGTATTCAGCCGCGTTCAGATAGTCCAGTTTCCGGGACGGGGTTTGCTGGCCGTAGGTCGCGCTAAAATCGATGACCGGGTCGCCTTTCTTGCCTCTTTTGGTGGTAATCAAGACTACCCCATTCGCGGCCCTTGATCCGTAAATGGCGGCCGCAGAACCATCCTTTAGAACCTCAATTGATTCAATGTCATTGGGTGTTAAGGAGTTGAGTCCGGAGTTGCTAAAGGCCCCATCGATCACATACAGTGGCGCCGTGCTCCCGAAAGAAGCCGCGCCCCGGATCAGAATGTGCGCATTGGCGCCCGCAATTCCGCCCGGTTGCAGGATCTCGACGCCGGGGGCTAACCCCTGTAAACTGGAACCGATGGTCGGAGCAAATTGACGGGTCATTTGTTTGGTGGAGATCGACGTAACGGCACCGGTCAGGCCACTTTTCTTCTGGGTGCCATAGCCCACGACGACCACTTCCTGGAGTGCCTTTTCATCCACCTGGAGGGAAACCATAATTGATGTCCGGTTTCCCACGGACTCTTCCCTGGTTGTGTACCCGAGGAAGGAGAAGATCAGGACCGCATTCTGATCGGTGACTTCGATGGTGTAGTGGCCATTGGCATCGGTAGTGGCACCTTTTGAACTACCTTTCAGGAGGATACTGACCCCCGGTAGCGCGCTGCCTTTTTCATCCGTTACGGTCCCGGATACGGGGATGCTCCGGGCATACGTCGCCATTGACAGCATCGTAGCCAGAATCAGCAACCGGAATTTCCCGACGCTTATTAGGTAGGATTCTTTCATAAAAAAGGGTAGGTTTAGGGATATGTATAACATAATACTTTTACAAATCTGTACCTTTGTTTCGATGATTGCAAAATTTGTTTTAAATATTCTGTTATAGAAGCCCTGTTGCGATGATCCTGTTTTTAATAGAAACTTGGAAAAGTACAAATTGAGGGGGCGTAACTGTAACTATTTTCAAAAGCGGACCAATTGAGGAGGAGGGAAGACGATGTATCGTAAGACGCTGTGAAAAACCATCCGAAGCTGGATACGAGAGGTTCAAGATCAAAAAGCAGGAAAACGAATTCGAAAATAATTGGCGGATGAAGTGGCCTTTTATTCCCATCTATGCCTAGTATTAGGGCGTATCAACTGAATTTAGTGCCCTGTTACATTGCCAGGGAAAACTAAATCGCCAAATTTGTCACACATAATACAACTAGAAGTTGATGGGAGGAGTATTTGAAAGTCTTAAAACAATTGATACGAGCACGCTGGTTGATAAGGTAGAAACCAACCTGATTGCTTTATTGGTTGAAAATAATCTTAAGGTGGGCGATTCGATTCCGAAGGAGTTGGAGCTTACCCAGCTGTTGGGCGTTAGCCGGACCGTCGTACGCGAGGCTTTGCTCCGGTTGCGGTTGATGGGGCTGATTGAATCGAAAAAGAAAAAAGGGTCGGTCATCACGAGTCCGGACCTGGTTTCGATTCTTGAAAAAAGCATGAATCCGAAAATACTGGACGATGCCACGCTGAAGGAAATTTTTGAAATGCGGCTCTCCCTCGAGATCGGTATGGCCGATTTTATCATGGAGCGGGTCAAGCCGGAAGATATCCGGGAGTTGAGGCTGATTGTCGCCCAGGAACCTGAACAGCCAAACAATGTGCTGTTTGAAGTCAACCATGAGATTGCGTTTCACGGAAAATTGTACGAAATCACCGGGAATGCCACCATGAAGAAGTTTCAGCGAATGTTACTCCCCATTTTCGACTATGTGCACACCAGTGGATTATTGCGAACTGTCCCCGCCAACAATTCCTTTGTTGCCCATAGGGACCTGGTTGACATCATCGAAACGGGCAATTCGGAAATGTTACGCAATGGCATGCGCAATCACCTCGAAAATCATTTTGTGAGCTTGTTCGAATGATCGCTGATCGTTCGAAACATATCCTCCCGCTGGCACGAACCGTTCCTGACGGCAGAGAAAAGGCGGTTTTCCTTCCCACTAAGCTATCGGGTAGCTAACGAATCCAAAAGAACTTAACGTGGCGTTTGTTGCAGCATCAAACCCGTCTTGTTCTTTTCCTGGCGAGCAGCGTAGCTCAAGGTCCTTCATTTGTTCACGTAAAATCTCTTCATCCTGACGAATGGCCCTTTTCGGGGCCAGGCCGGTACTAGTGTCAGGTGATTACCCAATTAACCATTATCTTGTGAAACTCAGTATCCGATTCTTTGTATTGCTTCTTACACCTATTCTGGTGTGCTACCGGCCTTCGTTCGGACAACAATTTGTTCAGGAAGTTGCCAAATCCTATACGTTTGAAAATGGACTTCCGCAGGGTAAAATAAGCGGGATCTCCTTGATCAACGATGTTCCTCTGGCGTTGAGTGCCACTAAGGTATACGAACTCGAGGGCCAGACCTGGCGGCCAACCACAACCCGGATACCGGCCCAACCGGCCCCAACCGTGGCACAAATCGAGGGCGCCAAAGTCCTTTCTTCCGTGAAGTATCAAAACAGCTTGATCGTCGGTACCAGGAACGGCCTATACCGCTTATCTGGTAAAAAAACGGAGCGGTTATTCCCCTCAAACGAAAAATACAATTGGGCCTTACGTAATGTCTCGGTCGTACTGGTCGATTCCAAAGGCCGCCTGTGGTTCGGGGCGGAAGAAGGTGTGGGCTATCTGGACGGGACAAAATGGCACCTATTTACAGGGAAAGAAGGACTCCCTTATAATCAGTTTACCTGCGGAGCCGCTGCACCCAATGGCGGAGTATGGTTTGGCAGCACCCGGGGTGCCATCAAGTTCGAAAACGGTCTTTTTAACTATCGGTTCAGCCGCCGGTGGCTTCCCGATGACTTCGTTAACGAGATAGCCATCGCCAAAGACGGAACGGTCTGGTTGGCAACGAACAACGGTGTGGGCCAGATTAAACCGATGGCCTTAACTCTCGGGCAGAAAGCCGATTATTTCACCCGCCAAGTTGAGGAGCGACACAACCGGATGGGTTTTATTGCGCACAGCCACCTGAAAAAAACGTTTGACGTTGCGAGTTGGGAACACGCCATCTCCGATAATGACGGCATGTATACTGCCATGTACGGCGCGGCCCAGGCCTACCGCTACGGCGCAACGGGCGACCCGCAAGCCAAAGCGCTCGCCGATCGCTGTTTCAAATCGTGCAAATGGCTGGTGGACATTACCCACGAACCCGGTTTTCCGGCCCGGGTCATCATTCCGGCCGACTGGCACGAAGCGGTTAATGACCAATATGGGCACGAATTCAATAAGCGCGTCCAGCAATCCGATCCGATGTGGAAAGATATTTATCCCCGCTTCCCCAAAAGCAAGGATGGGAAATACCTGTGGAAATGCGATACGAGTTCGGATGAATTGGCGGGGCATTTCTTTTTTTACGGAATCTATTACGACCTGGTAGCCAAAACGCCGGAAGAAAAGAAGGCCGTACAGGAGGTAGTAGGCGCCATAACCGATCACCTGATCCGCCACGGCTACAAACTGGTCGACCACGACGGGAAAGTTACCCGATGGGGAGACTTTTCGCCGGAATACTTCAATTCGGTTTACGGATATGATCAGCGCGGCTTAAACTCCATGATGATGCTGTCATTCCTCAATGTTGCCAAGCACGTAACCGGCGATCGCAAGTATGATCTGGAAGCCGATAAACTTCGGAAACAGTATAATTATCATATTTTCGCCCTGCACCCCAAAGAATACTTTCCACCAGAAAATGTAGTTCCCTGGGACAATAACCTTTGCCTGATGAGCCTGTACAGTTTAATCAGGTATGAAACCGATCCATCGTTACTTCTGATGTACCGCCAGGCATTGGAAAACGCCTGGTTACACGTTAGCAAACAAAGAAACGCCTTCTGGGATGCGGTTTACCAGTCGTTAGCCAATGAATTTACCGCACAGGTTGACCAGAAGTATTTTGAAGGCAAAAAGCTCTTTGCCGAAAACCGCCTTTATGCCCCTTCAGTTGTCGAAAATCACTATAAAGCCGCCAATAACCCGGCTTTTATTCTTGAAACACTTCAACGAATGCCACTGGATTTAATTGGCTACGCCATGGACAACACGCACCGGCTGGATGTTGTTTTTGATCCTACGCCCCGACAAGATCCCACCAAGGGGTGGGGTACCGACGGGTATGCCCTCCCCATTGACGAACGCGGGCACGTACGGCAGGACCGCGACGGTTTTGCCCTCCAATTGTCCGAAGGTGATGGCAATGATGAACATGAAGGAACGTTTTTCCTGTTACCCTACTATATGTCCGTCTACCACAAACTGATTCAGCCCTGACTCGCTGGAACTGCTCTCAGGAGGGTGGGGGAATTTGCCGAGGGCCTGCTGCTTCCGGTCGGTAATCTGCTAGGATGAGTGCCGAATTCACTGGCGAGTTGGGGCAGGGGCTCGAGTCCTTTCGAGGCTTCCAGGACGATTTTGGTTCTGAAAGCCGCATTGTGCACACGGCGAATAGACCTGGCGCCGGTGCCATTGTTATCATCAATGAAAGGAGCGAAATTCTCCCCATCGACTAATCTATTCTTGTATAAAATCCATCGCCCAGGTCAAATTGGCGGCCGATGGTGGCCATAAAGGGAAGTATTTGTTGAAGAACTATTGCGAACCCTTAGAGGTTTTGCGTTCCGGGTCATTCCGTTCGCATTCTTCTCTTCGACATGCACATGAAAGATACCCCGGTACGCATCAATGGATGTCAATTCGAAATTTTCCAGGATAAATTCAGGTAGCAGAAACTGAATGATCGGTAAGAAACTCTCCAAAACAACCGGGGTTGATAAAACGCACAAACCTGGATAAATACAATGCGCTCCCCAACATTATAAACTGGATAACTTATAAAAAAAAACCTCAGAAATCGTTTCTGAGGGTTTTTTGTGACTTTTGTGGGAGTTGACGGGTTCGAACCGCCGACCCTCTGCTTGTAAGGCAGATGCTCTGAACCAGCTGAGCTAAACTCCCTTTTTCTGTTTTCCCGCTGACTATTTCCCGTCGTTTGGGAGTGCAAATATAGCTGCTTATTTCAGCATTCTGCAAGTTTTACACCGAAAAAAAATGACTTATTTTGCAAATGATTCATCATCAGAGACTTTAATTCGGGGCTTGCAGCTTTGGCAGCCTTTATTCAAAGTTAAGGTACAGCGTTACTGTATGCGTTCGGAGTTTCTGAATTCCGATGTTGGCCGTATTACCCTGCACGGGCTCAAAAAGATTGACTAAACCGTGCGAAAACCGGATTTCGGGGGCAAACTTGAAGAACTCGAAAAACTGCTCGAAACCAATGCCGTATTCCACCGACAAATCCCGGTTTTTGGTCAGCAGTTTGCTCGAACCGGCCACTTCACGCCGGCGAACGTTGGTTTCGATCCCGAACGAACCGCCCCCAATCACGTACATCCGCGAATTCATGCGCCGTTTGGACTTATATTTCAGCAAAACCGGTAACTCCATCCAGGTCGATTCGCGCACCTCACTTTTGCTGATACCGCCCGGGTACTTCGATTCGATGGATCGGGAATAGAGCGAGACCGCAGGCGTCACCCGCACGTCGAAATGCTCGCTCAGAATGGTGTTCATTATGAAGCCCACCCGAAACCCGACTTTGTTGGGCGAATACAACTGGTGCGCCGAATCCCGGCTTACGTAGGCATCACTGTATTTGATGTTGAAACGGGTCACCGGAGCCGCAAACAGAAAACCGTACCGGATCGTCCGGTCTTCGTAATCTTCCAGGTGCATCCGGCGGTAGCGCATTGCCGACTGGGCCTGCCCTTCCAGACTGAACAAGGCCAGCAAGAAACCAAGCGCTAGGCTTTTTTTCCGATGTAAATGGAGCAAATGCCAAATGTAAGAGGTATCCATTGTGTTTGCGTAAATCCTGCCTGTTGGAGAACCCGAATGAAGTCAGGACCGTCCGGAAACGCCTGCATCGACTCGGGCAGATACGTGTAAGCCGAAGCATCCTTCGAAACCAACCGACCGATCAACGGCAGCAAGCGATTCGTGTAAAAACTAAAAAACTGTTTGAACGGAAATTTACGCGGTTTTGAAAACTCCAGGACCAGGCAGGTTCCGCCCGGTCGGGTTACCCGGTGCATGTCGGTGAGTCCTTTGAGCAAATTTTCAAAATTGCGTACACCAAACGAAACGATGACGGCGTCGAAAACATTGTCTGTGAACGGCAATCTTTCCGAATCCCCCGAGCGTAAGTCGATTTTGTCTTCCAGGCCCAGTTTCCGGATTTTTTCCCGACCAATCTTCAGCATGCCTTCCGAAATATCGACACCGGTTATTTTGTCGGGATTCAGCTTCAGGGCTTCGATGGCGAAATCGCCCGTGCCGGTGGCAATATCCAGGATGGTTTTGGGCTTCTCCGGTTGCAGCAGCCGGATGGCTTTTTTCCGCCAGCTAATGTCGATTCCGGCACTCAACAGGTGGTTCAGCAAATCATATTTCGGCGAAATCGAGTCGAACATCTCCTCAACCTGCTCGCGTTTGCTGGTCTTTTTATCTTTATAAGGAACAACAGCCATAAAACTTTGAAATATCTGATGAACTGGATGAGCTGGATACTACTGGATGCTAGATACTGGATAATTTTGAAAGTATTCGGAGGTACCTGTTTCTCAATGTCCAGGAACCTCCAGTTCATCCAGTATCCAATATCCTGTATCCAGCATCTAGTATCCATTAACCAGCATCCAGCTCACAAAGGTACGGGGGTTTGCGTAGAAAGTTTGTGATTACCTGTCAGATTCCGTAGTTTTCGTGGACTATTTCTTCCCGACATTGTTATGAATCGTTCTGATTTTTTGAAGACATCGGCCCTGGCCGGTGCTGCGGTAATGAGCCGTCCGTTGATTACCCTGGCCCAACAATCCATGTACCGAACGGCCCTGGTCGGAACCGGCTGGTGGGGGAACAACATCCTGCGTTGCGCCATGCAGTCCGGGCAGTCGAAACTGGTAGCCCTCTGTGATGTCGATCAGCGCCAACTGGCCAAAACCACCGAAGAATTTTCGAAACTTACCAGTGATAAACCGAAACTGTACCGGGATTTCCGGGAAATGCTTTCCCGCGAAAAACCGGATATCGTGATCGTGGCCACGCCCGACCATTGGCACCCGCTCATCGCCATCGAAGCCATGAAACAGGGGGCGCACGTTTACGTGGAAAAACCGATCGGCCACACGATCAATGAAGGCCGGGCCATGGTAAAAACCGCCCGGCAAACCGGTAAAGTGTGCCAGGTCGGCACACACCGGCGCGTTTCGCCCCATAACGTGTCGGGAATGGAGTTTCTGAAATCCGGCAAAGCAGGGAAAATCGGCATGGCCCGGGCGTTTGTGCATTACGCGGGCGGAGCGGGGCAGCGGGTGCCCGATGAAGAAGCCCCGAAAGAACTCGACTGGGATTTCTGGTGCGGACCGGCCCCATTGCGACCTTATAACCGGACCATGCATCCGCGCGGTTTCCGGCAGTTTCTGGATTACGGCAACGGGACGCTGGGCGACTGGGGTATTCACTGGATGGACCAGATTCTGTGGTGGACCGAAGAGAAGTTTCCCAAAAAAGTATTCAGCACCGGTGGGCGTTCCATCAAGAAAGACAATACCAACGCGCCCGATCATCAGGTGACGAGCTTCGAATTTGAAGATTTTACGGCGGTTTGGGAACACCGGACGTTTGCGGGCAATACGGCCGAAAAAACGCACCCCCAACAGGCCGTCGGCGTGTATTTCTACGGCACGGAAGGGACGTTTCACATGGGCTGGCTCGACGGCTGGACGTTCTATCCGGCGGATTCCAAAAAACCGGTGATTCACCAGGATGCGCAACTGAACAAACCGGACGACCAGAATATTGCGCAGCTTTGGGACGATTTTCTGAAAGCGATTAAAACCAAAAGCCTGCCGACTTCCGATATCGAAATCGGCCACCGCTCCACCAATATGGCTCTGCTGGGCATGCTGTCGTATAAACTGGGCCGCAGCATTGAGTGGGACGGGGAGAAAGAACTGATCAAAAACGACGCCGAAGCCAATAAGCTTCTGAGCCGCCAGTATCGGGGCGAATGGAAATACCCGGTTTAACGGACCTGCGGGGCAGAAGATGAAAACAGCTTACCCCTTTATGGAGTTATAAAAGGGTAAGCTGTTTTCATGCATGTCCGACTCCACCGACTCCACTGGCGATTTTGACCAGGCCTCCGCTGGCCGGACTACACTTCGTTATCTGGCCCGTGCCATGCACACCGACCACCCGTCAGATGAACCGTTTGTGTTGAATACCAACGAACGGCAGACTATTTACCGGATCAAGGGGGGCATCATGCTGGTAACGTCCGCGTTGGGAGTGCTTGGCATCTGGGCCTTTTACCTGCCGCACGTGCTCTGGACCGACTGGTTTGTCGAAACCCATACCGCGATGGGCGACTGGCCCCTGATTAGTATTTTATTTGCCCTGCTGGTCCTTTACGTACTTTGGCATGCCCTGATTCTGGTCCATACGGGAGCCATCCGACTGGTCGAAATCACCTGCCAGTTTCCCCGTTACCACGATAGTGCTTATCCGCGCCATGTGCAGCAACTGGCGGAAAATAGCCCGCAACGGCCTATCTTTCGCCTGCGGCTACGTCCCCGTCCGCTGCTTCCCTGGACGCTGGGCAGTTATCTGATGACGATTTTGCTGCTGGCTTTCGGAAGTAACAGCCTCCTGCAACTGTTGCTGCACCTGTGGGGTGAAAAACCGGTTTCAAATTTCGTCATGGTGCTGACGAGTACGCTGGTGGTGGCAGTCTGGATGGGGTGGGCAACCCACCAGATTCTGCAACAGGCCCAGATTCGGGTGATGGTTCCGCTGACGATCCGGCAATTTACCAACGAACTGGTCGAAGAGTTCGGCCGGGATCCCGCCTTTCGGCATCGGGTGGCAACGGTTTTATCGCTGGCCGGTGTTTCCGGAAAACCGGCTACGTATCCCCATTTGTTACTCCTCGAAGCCCTGACGAACAGGTTTCTGATCGAGCCGGATAAAATGCCAGTCGCCGACCTGGCTTCCGGATCGGAGCAACTACTGGATGCTTCTGCTGCGGTTCGCCAGGGCCTGGAACGGCTTTTTATGTTTACGATCCTGATTGACGGCCATTTGTCATCGCCGGAACGCCAGCAGCTCCGGCTGTGGCAAAAAGCCGGAATGACGAAAACCTCGCTGGCCGAAGCCGAATCGATGCGCAGAAAATTTGTGCGAGGGGAGGGGTTGTGGGTGTAATTTCGGAACTTTGCCCGCAAATTCCCTATTCCGATGAAATCCTTCCTGACCCTTTTCCTACTGGCCTGTACCGGCGTTGCTGTTGCTCAAAACCGTCCGAAAGCGCCTGTTTCCATTATTTTAGACACCGACATTGGCCCCGATTATGACGATGTAGGGGCTATGGCGGTTCTGCACGCCCTGGCTGACAAAGGCGAAGCCCGACCGCTGGCGGTTATTGCCTCCAACAAACACGAACTGGTGGTGCCCACGATTGATGTCCTGAACACCTATTTCGGTCGCCCTAATCTGCCAACGGGGATTCCCAAAGGCCCGGGCGTGGTAGACGGTGCCTGGCAGAAATGGCCCGAAATGCTGGTCGCTAACTACCCGCATAAAATTCGGTCGAGCAACGACGCGCCGGATGCCATAACGACTTACCGGCAACTGCTGGCCAAAGAGCCCGATCGCAGCGTCACCATTGTAACCGTTGGTTTTCTGACCAATATGGCCGATTTACTGACCTCAAAACCGGATCAATATTCGCCACTGGATGGAAAATCGCTGGTGAAGCAGAAAGTCAGAGAACTGGTGGCGATGGCGGGTGCTTTCCCGAAAGGACGGGAGTTCAATGTTTACAAGGATTCCGTTGCGTCCGAAAAAGCCTTCACAAACTGGCCGACGCCGGTCATTTTCAGCGGGTTTGAAATTGGGAAGGTAATTAAAACCGGGCCGCGACTGGTGGCAAACCCGAGCCTGAAAAGCCCGGTCAAGGATGTTTTTGCCCTCTGTATGCCGAAATCGAAACAGGATGCCGACGGTCGGATGAGCTGGGATCAGACGGCGGTTTTGGTGGCGATTCGGGGGGGCGAACCATATTACGGCCTGAAGCAGGGGCGGTTTGTTCTCAATGGCGGAACCAACAGCTGGCAGGACGACCCGAACGGCCCGCATTATTACCTGACCGAAAAGATGCCAGCGGCCCGGATTACGGAAATTATTGAAACCCTAATGATGCACCAGCCCGGCAGGAACTGAAAACCGGTCAGGCGGTGAGATGTGCGCGGAGTGCCGATAATCGTTATCAAAGTCAATAGGGGTAAATTGCAGAAATTTGGATTTTTTTGTGATCGAAGACTGGAGAATTAGCACGATGTTTGCTAAATTTGGGTTGCCCATCGTATAACTCGGTTATGTTCAGACAGCTTTTTACCAATCTTGCGGGTCGCGTGCAACTTCGGATTACTCAGTTTGGAATGAAAGAATGGATTTTACTCATCTATTTCTTTCTTCAACCTTTCGTCTGGCTGCAATGTGTCGACGGTTTTGACTACGCCTGGCATTTGCTCCAAATTGCGAGTTTGTTTGCCACCGCCGACATTGCCGAACACATAGTTGCGGCTTTTCAGGGCCAGCTAGAAAGCAAACAACTCATGACCCGGATCAAGGAATGGGGGCTGATCGTTTCGGCGGCTGCCTTCGTGATTTTGTGCGTAGAGAGCATTATGATCGGGTTGTAACCAGGGCTACAACCCGAAAGAGTCTGTTTGGAAAACCGCTACCGGCCGGATTCGGCGGTTTCCTTCTTCAGCGGAATTTTCTGATCGCGCATGGCGGCATTGTACACGAACGAAGCCACGATGGTCGATGCCTGTTTCAGATCATCGGCAATCAGGTGATCGTAAGTATCCATGTTCGTGTGGTGCGTGCGGGTGCTGTACTCGATACCGTCCTGAATAAAGCCAAAACCGGCCAGCCCCACCCGGTCGAACGACACGTGATCGGTCCCTCCGCTGCTTTTCGGGGCAATGGTGGTTGCGCCCAGATCATGAAACGGTTCGAGCCATTGGGCGAAAATTGGCCCGGCGGCCGTGTTATTCTGCAAGTAAATACCGCGGATTTTCCCGGTTCCGTTATCAACATTGAAATAAGCGGCCAGTTGCTCGCCTTCTTTCGTGAATTTCCTGGTATTGGGGTCGATAAAATGCTTCGCAACGTAATTTTTAGAACCGTGTAAGCCCTGTTCTTCACCGCTCCAAAGCGCAATCCGGATAGTTCGACGCGGTTTCAGGCCCAGGGTTTTCAGAATCCGGACAGCTTCCATCATCACTGAGCAGCCAGCCGCATTGTCCGTGGCACCGGTAGCCGCGTGCCAGGAGTCGAGGTGAGCGCCCAACATCACTACTTCCTCTTTCAGTTTGGGATCAGAACCGGGGATTTCGGCAATGACGTTGTAACCTTTCGTGTCGGTTGTAAAAAACCGGGTTTTGACGTCCAGCTCCAGCTTAACCGGTACGCCCGCTTTTGCCAACCGGCTCAGACTCAGGTAGTCTTCCACCGAAATTGTCAGGTCGGCCAGGTCGTCATGGGCTGTTCCACTGGCGGCATTCGCAAAATCGCCACTGACAAACAGCGTTCCGTCTTTGCTCAACTGGCTGGTATTCAGAATTGCCAGCGCCCCGCCCTGCTTCGCCAGTTTGCGCATTTTCTGGTTGAAGGCGTTGCGGGTCCGCATGGCCTGGATCAGGCTGCGGTAGGAGGAGTCGCGGGGGGCGGAATCATCCTTTTCCATTTTGGCGAGGTCTTCCGCCGTAAACCGCCGGGCGTCCGGATTGAACGATGGGCTGATGGCAAACGGCTGGTGAATCAGAATGACTTTATTTTTGAGCTTGTCGCGGTAGCCTTCCAGCGCCGTCGTATCTGATTCATCGATGTACAGGATTTCGGCCTGTTGCAGTTTATCGGTTCCGCCACTCCAGGCGCGGGGCACGGCGATGAGGGTTTTGTAATACGGGGCCGTCATAGCGATGTAACTGCGTTCAATTTCCCAGCCTTTGCCCCATTCGCCCCAGGGTTCCAGCCTGGCGTTTTGCAGCCCCCATTCCGTTAACTTATTTTTCGACCAGTTGGCGGCTTTCATAAAACCGGGTCCCTGCAGGCGTGGGCCGTTCACATCCGTCAGGTAAAAAGCGGTTTCCATGACTTTGGAGCGGTTCAGGCCCTCTTCCCGGATTTTTTTGACAACGGTTAAATCCGGTTTGTCTTTCTGGCCGAAAGATGCCAGCGAAAAACCGGTCAGCAGGCATAGCAGCAGTTGCCTTTTCATTGCATAAATACGTTTAGGTTGTGTTACTAAAGTAGTGATTTAGTAAATCATCACCTATCCCAACGTGCTGGTTATTTGATAATTACAATCGGGTCTGCGAATAGTCAATTGCGAATGGGGCGTTTATGAAAAAGGCATAAACCGGGTATTACGGCCGAATAAGCGTGGTTTCGCCTTCCCGCTGGGCTTTCTTGATCTGTTTCAACCCTTCCTGAATCAGGCTCAGGACCATGACCCAGCCGAGTAACCCCAGCAAAATATGCTTGAACTGGATGCCAAAAATGGAAGGCAGCAGGGGCAGGTCGAAACCCGCATTCCAGAGCATGTGCATGACCACAACGAGAAAGAATATCCGGAGAAACGATTTCTGGCGCAGCAACTCCCACCGGAAGTTACCGAAGCCTTTTAATCGCCAGACCGCGGCCGCGGTGGTGGCTGTCCAGATGATGTGCGCAAACGGGGCCATGATACCCCGTGCCACGATGTTCGCCAGGGCCACTTCCACCGAGCCGTATTCCAGGAGAGCAACAAAGGCGTACCCTGCCGATTCAAACGCGGCAAAACCGGTGCCAACGGCCGCGCCGAACAGCAATCCGTTCAGAATCCAGGGGTATTTTCGCTTGTTGCGCATCAGGGCCAGCACGGTCAGCAGTTTCCCGGATTCTTCGACAATACCGGCGCTCGAGGCCCCCAGCCAGCTCGATAGAAAGCCGACGTTACTGAAAAACAGGAGCGAAATCAGGATGGATAGAATACCGCCGGTGAACAACAGCTTGACGGTCTGGTACAGCGAGACATTCTGGGGGGCGTTCATTTCCCAGAAAAAAATCAGACACGCAAACGGCACGGCAAACGCACCCACAAAGAGCAAACCGGGAATAACGATGATGTTACTAAACTGCGCGACGCCGAGGTATAATCCCCAGAAAACCAGCAGGGCGGCACTCGCTATCCGTGCGAACAGCCAGGGCTGTGGCCAGGAGGCCGCTACGGCGCCAAGGGGTGGGGTCGTGTCGCTGGTACCGACGGTAAACGCTTTCTCGATGTCTTCATCCGTTCGTTTTTCACCGATTCGGGAGAAAATGGCTTTCAGGCTGAAATCCTTATCCAGTTGGTCGATCCCGGCGAAACTGGAAAACCGCTGAAACGGCTCGCCAAACTGGTGATCGGTCGACGAGGCTGCCGGTTGATCTGATTTCAATAACCGCCAGAGCGAAGTGCCAATCTGGAGCGTATCGATTCCCGGTGCCATCTCGCCCGCCATGGCCGGCGCACCGTTGAGTCGAATGTATTGATTGTCAACGGTATGAAATTGAACCCGACCGCCATCGAAAAACAGGTTCAGGTGCTGGTCGGCCACATACGGATCGGCCAGGCGGTAAGTGCTCTGGGTGCCACTGCCCAGTAACAGGCGCAGATAAGGAGTTAACGCAATGGTTTTCCCGGCGTCGGGGCCAACGTAGCATTGCAGCGTAAAAAGATCAGGCGGTGGTGGTGGGGTCTGCATGCCGGCGTCAACGGGTTAGGCTTGCTGATTAACTAGTTGTTGATTTTTCACAATCTCAACGTGCTGAATTCGCTTATTATCCGCAGAAAGCACTTTAAAGGTAAAATCGCCGTAACTTACCTCCTGACCGGTTTCGGGAACCCGCGTGAATAATTCCAGCAGCAAACCGCCCAGCGATTCACTTTCGCCTTTCACCTCGTCAAAATAGGTGATATCGACGTTTAAGACGCGGCAGACATCGGTTAGCAGGAGCTTTCCTTCAACAATAATGGTCTGTTCGTCAACGCGTTGGTAGGGGATAGACTCCTCCTCGTCGAATTCATCGTTAATATCGCCAAAAATTTCTTCAATGATATCTTCCAGCGTAATCAGGCCGCGTGTTCCGCCGTATTCGTCGACCACAATGGCCATATGAACCCGCCGTTTCTGAAAGTCCTGGAGCAAATCGTCAATTTTTTTGGTTTCCGGGATGAAAAAAACCGGTCGAATCAGCGTCTGCCAGGGAAACGATGCGTCATTATCGAGGTGAGGTAATAAATCCTTCAGATACAGAATGCCCTCGATTTCGTCCAGGGATTCCTTGTAAACCGGCATTCTTGAATAGCCCGACTGATTGATTTCCGTTAGTAGATCCGTAAAACTCAGATCGTACCGAAAAGCCGTGATATCGACCCGCGCCCGCATGGCCTGCCGGGCGGTCAGATTGCTGAAATTAACGATTCCCTTGATCAACTCGCGTTCTTCGTGCGTCGATTCGCGGCTGGTGAGTTCAACGGCCTGGTTGAGTTCTTCCATCGAAACCTTGTAGCCGCGTCGCTGGATACGCTGGTCGATCACACTGGTCAGGCTTACCAACAAAACCGATAAGGGCCGGAACAGCGCCGAAGCCAGCGCAACCAGGGGGGCCGTGCGTCGGGCTACCGACAGGCTGTTCTGGCTGGCGTAGACTTTCGGGATGATTTCGCCGAACAGGACAATCATCAGGGTAACAATCACGGTTACACTGGCCAGTACCCAACCGGAAGTCGGGTCGAGCTGACTCAGCTTCCAGACCAGGTACGTCACAATAACGACAATGGCGATATTGAGTAAGTTATTGAAAATCAGGAGAGAGGCCAGAAGCCGGCGCGGTCGGTCGAGCAGGTTCAGGATCCGGCGCTCGGCGGCATTGTCGCTGCTGCGGCAAAAAGCGCGGTCGTCGGAAGATAGGGAAAAAAACGCGGCCTCGGAAGCCGAAACGATGGCCGCCAACGCCAGAAGAACCAGCAGAATGGCGGCATAGGGGCCATAAAAACCAAGGTAGGAGCTCCAGACATCAGCCTGAAGCTCCTTACCCGAAAGCGGATCGCTATCCATGTACGTGTTGCTAGGTGGACAATGCGTTGGCTTAGAACGGCAAATCGTCGTCGCCACCGGTACTCATATCGTCGGGAACGGGTTCCGGTTTGCGGGCCGCCGGAGCCTGCCGTGCGGGAGCCGGTTGAGGAGCCGCCGGACGGGCCGGGGCTTCGGCGCGCGGACTCGGTGCGGCCTGTTGCCGGGGTGCCGGAGCGGTTTCGGCGTAGGATTCGCCCGAATCCCCACCGTCCTGACGACCACCGAGGAACTGGAACGTCGTGGCCCGAACCGTCAGTGAAAACCGCTCCTTGCCTTCGCGATCGGTATAGGTTTCGGTTCTCAAGCGACCTTCGACATAAATCTGTTGCCCTTTACGGACATATTTTTCAATGGTTTTGGCCTGTTCGTTCCAGACTTCGACCCGAAACCATTCCGTTTGATCAACTTGTTCTCCGGTGCGGGTGGTGTAGCGTTCGTTGGTGGCAACGCTAAATTTGGCAACTACCGACCCACCATCGAGATAGCGAACTTCGGGATCGTTACCAACATTGCCAATCAGAATCACTTTGTTCATGCTTGCCATAAAATGGTAAATAAAATAGTGAATTGATAAGTACTAAAGCAAGTAAAAATAGCTAAAAATGAAGACTTTTCAAATAGTCAACTACTAAAATTGGCTTCGGTAACTGTTCTAAATCAGCCGGTTCATAAAAAAATAAGCCAGCCGGTAAGGGCACGGTTCGGTCCTCCGGAAGGTCGATGCGCCAGAACCGGGCCCGGATGCGCTGGTGTGACAAAACGTGCGTCCGTTCGGCCGATAATCCCTTCAGAATGCCTTCCTGCAAGACCCAGTTTAGGACGTCTCCTTCCGGCAATTCGCGGAAGGCTTCCAGGGGTTCTTCGGTTTCGACCAGGCAGAAATCGTACAGGTGTTGCCAGATGTCTTTCTGCGTCCGTTCTTTCAGCGCAAGGCGGTTTCCCTGCCGGATCACAAGGTAGTTAAAATACCGGTCGCGGACGGCGGTTTTCTTACTTTTTACCGGCAAAAACCGCTGCCGCCCGGTCTGGTAGGCATCGCAAACCGGCTGGAATGGGCAGATCAGGCAGTCGGGTGAGACCGGAGTGCACTGAATGGCCCCGAATTCCATGATGGCCTGGTTGTACGTCGCCGGATCGTCCGTCTGTTGAATCAACTCAGTGGCCAGTCGGGAAAACGTCTTTTTGGCCGGACCGGTGATGATGTCGTCTTCGATACCAAACACCCGGGCCAGCACGCGGTATACGTTTCCGTCGAGCACGGCCACTTTTTCGTTAAACGCAAAGGAAGCAATAGCCGCTGCCGTGTAGGTTCCAATACCCGGCAGTTTCAACAGAGCCTCATACGTGTTTGGAAATTGCCCTTTCAGTTCGTTGGCGACGTAGTGGGCGGTGCGGTGCATGTTGCGGGCGCGGGAATAGTAGCCCAGGCCCTGCCAGAGCCGCAGCAAATCGCGCTCGTCGGCGTCGGCCATCGACTGCACGGTCGGGTAAGCGGCCACGAAGCGTTCGTAGTAGGGACGGCCCTGTACAACCCGCGTTTGCTGCAGAATAACCTCTGATAACCAGATGAAATACGGATCGCGGGTGTGCCGCCAGGGCAAATCCCGTTTGTGGTGCTCATACCATCCGGAAAGGGTACGGGCAAAACCGGTTTTTATGTCGTCGGAGTCTGAAAACCAATCCAAAACTAATCGTAACTTGGTGTTGTTGAGAAGAAAAAACCGGGAATAGTGTTTTTTCTCTAGCAGGAAAAATCTACCTTTGTGCTCCCAATTTAGAGAGGCTTTTTTTTCAACAACTGATTGAACCTTAAAGTTTAGTACGAACGTGACGAAAGCAGACGTAATCGCAGAAATTGCCGAGAAGACAGGAATCGACAAGGCAGATGTTCAACACACCATTGAGACATTCTTCACTGTAATTAAGAATAACCTGGCGAAGAATGAGAACATCTACGTGAGAGGGTTCGGCAGTTTTATCAACAAAAAGAGAGCCCGTAAAGTGGCCCGGAACATCTCCAAGAACACGGCGATGGTTATCGACGAGCATTTTATCCCCAGCTTCAAGCCGGCCAAGGTGTTTGTTGAGCAAGTAAAAACTCAGGTTAAACGGAGCGAAAACGTTTCGGCTTAATCGTAATCAGATCAAAGAGATGAGAGATTAGACAAGGGCAGGAATCTCGTATCTCTTGTCTAATTTCTCATGTCTGTTAACATGAACAAATCAATTTTTCTTGTCATCGGGGTCGGTATCCTCTTAACGGTTGGCTTATACAGCCTGCCGAAAGTGGTGGTTCGGAACGAGGACCGGAAACTGACCAACGAACAGACGACGGATGCCAGTACCGCCGTTCGGGATACCGCCGTATTACGGACCGATCGGACTGACGTTCATACGGTTAGCCTTTCACCCAAGCAGCAGCAGGAACTCAGCCAATTGAAGAATCGTTTTCAATCGGTTGACGCCAAGCAAAAACCGGTTGTCGGGGCTGAACTGATTCAGGCGTATCGAAAAGTCAGCCGGTACGATAGTGCCGCGCATATTGCCGGGCAACTGGCCGAACTGGCACCGACCGAGATCAACATCCTGCGCGCCGGAGATTTGTACTACGAAGCGTACGGTTTTGCGGCCGACAATCAGAAGCTGACCGTTTTAGGAACGAAAACCCGGGAGTTCTACCAGAAAGCCCTCGATCGTAATCCGAACCTGCTGGCGGCCAAGGCGAACATGGCGATGACCTACGTGTCGACCGAAACGCCGATGCAGGGGATTCTGTTGCTGCGGGATGTGCTGAAGGAAGATCCGACCAACGAACTGGCGCTGTTCAACATGGGGCTGTTGTCGATGCGATCGGGCCAATATAACCGGGCTGTCGAGCGATTCCAGGCTATTTTGAAGAACCATCCGGACAACACGAAAGCACAGTTTTACCTGGCCATCAGTCTGGGGGAGATGGGTCGTAAAGAGGAAGCCCGGCAATTGCTGGCCAAAGTGAAAACGAAGGAGAAAGACCCGACCATTCAGGCGGCTATCAAAGAACTGGAACAGAATTTGTAACCCGAATGGGATACTGGTTTAAAGGAAGGTGATGATTAAAAACAGTTGGCTGGTTAAGTGAATAAAATACTCCTTAACCCCTCAACCGTCTCGTCAACCCTCGGATCCTTTTAACCATCAATCCATTCAGCCATTTTAAACCATTTAAACATATTTACCATTATGCCTTGCGGAAAGAAGAGAAAACGCCACAAAATTGCTACCCACAAGCGGAAAAAGCGCCTGAGAAAGAATCGCCATAAGAAAAAATAAGGTAGGCCACCTGCGGGTGGAGTTTTACCGGACAGGCTGGCCAATCGGAAGACTTATTCGCTTGTGCAACAGGGGTTAGCCCTGAATGCCAGCGAACCGATTGCCCGGCCTTTTTCTTTATTTTCAGGCCTCTTAACCGCACATTCATCTTGTGAGTAATGAATTAGTAATTAGTTCGACTCAGAAAGGTGATCGGATAGCACTTTTGCAAGACAAAAGACTGCTGGAATATCACGTTGAAGAGTCGGACAGCAGCTTTACCGTCGGCGATATTTACTTAGGGACAGTTAAAAAATTAGTGACGGGCCTCAATGCGGCATTTGTCGACATTGGTTACGAAAAAGATGCATTTCTGCATTATTTGGACCTGGGCTCCAACATTAATTCGCTTAACAAATTCACGAAAGATGTCATCGCCAAACGGGCCAATACCGGGAAGCTGAATAACTTCAAGCTCGAACCCGAGATCGACAAACTCGGGAAAATCGACAAGGTATTGAGTAAGAATGCACCCATTCTGGTGCAGGTTGTCAAAGAACCCATCTCGACCAAAGGGCCGCGTTTATCCTGCGATATCTCCATCGCGGGGCGGTATCTGGTATTGGTGCCCTTTGCCAATACGGTCAATATGTCCAAAAAAATTACGGATAAAACCGAGCGGACGCGCCTGATGCGCCTGATGTCGTCGATCAAACCGCAAAATTTTGGGGTGATCGTCCGCACGGTGGCGCAGGGAAAAGACGTTGAAGAACTCGACCGCGACCTGACCAATTCCCTCGAAAAGTGGGAAAAAGGGATTGCGCTCCTGCGCGACGCCAAACCCCGCGACCGTATCATTGGCGAGATGAACCGGGCTTCATCCATCCTCCGCGACATGCTGAACGAATCGTTCGATAGCATTACCGTCGATACGCGGGAGATGTATGATGAAATTAAAACGTACATCCACACGATTGCCCCCGAAAAAGAAAAGATCGTCAAGTTCTACAACAACAACAAGACGAAGGTTTTCGAACAGTTCGGGCTGGAAAAACAGATTAAATCCCTATTCGGTCGGTCGGTGAGCCTGCCCGGCGGGGGGTATCTGATCATTGAGCACACGGAGGCTCTCCACGTCATCGACGTCAACAGTGGTAACAAGTCGAACTCCGAAGAAGATCAGGAAGCGACCGCTGTCAGCGTGAACAAGGAGGCTGCGAAAGAAATTGCCCGCCAGCTCCGGCTGCGCGATATGGGTGGAATCATTGTCGTCGATTTTATCGACATGAAGAAACCCGACAACAAAAAAATGATTTTCGACGTGATGCGCGAGGAAATGAAAACCGACCGCTCCAAGTTTACCATTTTGCCGCTGACGAAATTTGGTCTGATGCAGATTACGCGGCAACGGGTACGTCCGGAAATCAACATTGTTACCAAAGAAGTTTGCCCTACTTGTGGCGGCACCGGAACGATTCAGGCCAGTATCCTGATTACCGACGCCATCGAGCAGAACTTAGACTATATTCTGACCCGCCAGAACGAGCGGGGTGTGCAGATCATGATGCACCCCTACCTCTACGCGTATTATACCGCGGGCTGGTGGTCAAAACAAATGCAATGGTTCTGGAAACATAAAACCTGGGTTACGCTGACCAAAGACAGTTCGTTCGGGATCAACGAATTCAAGTTCTACAACAAACAGGGTGAGGAAATTGAGGTAACCATCGCTTGATTGTAATCGCACTTCCGTTCCAGAAAACCGCCCCCTAGGGGCGGTTTTCTGTGTTTTACGGCTGCCGGTTTGCGGTTCTCCTGAACCGCAAACCGGCCGATTTCGGTTAGGTACCTAAAGCCCGTGCGAAAAGTATGTCTTCATCCGATTCACATTCTCCAAAACCGTCCCGGTGGCAACACGCTCCACTCATTGCTAGCGGGGTATTACTGGCGTCGATGGGCGTAGCCTATGCCGTGGCGCCCGAGTTCCGGTCGTTTCTGCGGGAAGCCATCGACGTTCTGTCGAGCGACGATGAACCACGGATTACCCGCTGGGTGGCCCGGTTTGGCTGGGTAGGCCCGTTGCTGCTGATCGCGGCCATGATTGCGCAGATTTTTCTGGTGATCATTCCCTCCTGGGGGTTGATGATTGTTTCCGTACTGGCCTACGGTCCGGTTTGGGGAACGGTCTTGTCGCTGGTCGCAACGGCAATTGCGGCCAGTGTGGGCTATGGGGTTGGCAAGGCTGTGGGCGACGCGGCCGTGCGGAAACTGCTGGGTGATAAAACGGAAAAAAAAGTAGCAGGTTGGGTCAGCGAATACGGTTTCTGGGCAGTGTTTTTTGCGCGAGCGTCACCGTTTATCTCGGGCGATGCGATCAGCCTCATCGGCGGTCTATCACGGATCGGTTTTCCGAAATTTATCGGCGCGACGGTTTTGGGGGCGGCCCCGCTGGCGATAGCCATTGGCTATTTTGGCGAAAATACGCAGCGGCTGAAAACCGGTTTTATCTGGATGACAGCAGTCAGCCTGCTGCTGTTCCTGGGGTATTATCTGTATCGCCGGAAGGCGAAAAAGGCGGATGAGTGATCCGCCTTTTTCGTTGTTACTTCAGAATGGGTTCGAGCGCGGCCCGGTTTTCGTCGAGCCACTTCGTAATATCGGTTACAATTTCTTTGATGCCCAATTCCGGTTTCCAGCCGGTCAGTTTCGTTACCTTCGAATTGTCGGTGATGTACAGCCGGATGTCGGCGGCCCGGTTTTCGGTCACGCTTTTGATCGGGATGGTTTTGCCGGTTACTTCCTGACAGATTTTGGTCAGTTCCTGCAGTGACGCGCTGCTTTCAATGCCCCCGCCCGCGTTCAGAATTTCGCCGTTTACCTGATCGATGTTGTGTAATTCCCAGTCGATCAGGCGGTACAGGTCGGCAATGTGCAGCATATCGCGGGTTTGCTTGCCCGTTCCGCCGTAGCCAATGTAAGCCAGTTGCTGTTCAAAATAGTGCTTGGCAATCCAGAGGACCATGACGCCCTGATCGACTTTGCCCATCTGCCACGGCCCCGTGATCACTCCACAGCGGTTGATGACGGTTTTCAGGCCAAAAAATTCCTGGTATTCCTGAATGATCAGTTCCGACGCCAGTTTGGTCGTACCGTACAGCGACCGCGCTCCGTCGAGCGGGAAATTCTCGGCAATTCCTTTCGACGAAACGCCCGGCACCGGCTGGTTGTCGGTTAGCACAAACCGGGTATCGCTTTCCTCGAAGTTGAGGGTTTCGATGGTTTTGATCGGGTACACCCGGCTCGTCGACAGAAAAATGACGTTCGCTTTGGATTTCAGCGCGAAATTCAGGCAATTGACCGTACCGAACAGGTTGGTGTTGATGAGGTAATCGGGTGTTCCGGTCAAACCGGCCAGCACCGAAGGCTCGGCGGAGGCTTCGATCAGGGTGTCAACGGGCGGAATCGGATCGAAATCTTCCTTGTTCCGAATATCGCCGTGGACGAACTGAATACCGG
This sequence comes from Larkinella bovis, assembly GCF_042655385.1. NCBI lineage: Bacteria > Pseudomonadati > Bacteroidota > Cytophagia > Cytophagales > Spirosomataceae > Larkinella > Larkinella bovis. The sequence continues at coordinate 643,151 of NZ_JBHSMA010000003.1, forward strand.
CCTGTGTGAGCCGGGCCACGTTTAGCTCCGAGCCTTTCCGCTTCAGGTTGTCGAGAACAAAAATTTCGTACTGTGGATAGTTGGCTTTCAGCGACAGAGCCAGCGAAGACCCCACAAAACCGGCTCCGCCGGTGATCAATAGTTTCATTTAGAATGGAAGTTAATCGGTTATGCATCAGCCGGTTTGGGAGTGATCCCGAAAACCGCAAACGGACAACCCGTGAGCATTACGTATCGATTCGTTTGAGTTTGACATTTCCGACCGGGCGGATGACCAGTGGCACTTTTTCGATCTTCACGGCGCTGCTGTCGAGGCCGAACCAGCGGTCTTCGGGCGTCGTAAAGTTCTTGACGAAGAAGTAAACATCCATCACAATCCGTTCCCGGAAGGGCAAATCGTTTTCAAAGGAAAGGAATTTCTCGAGCACCACAAACCGGAAATCGCCGATTACGTTCTGCCGGTTGAGCGATTCGTAGCGGCTCGTGATGTCCACTTCCTTGTTTTTCACCATGTCTTCGATCACCCGGCGGAAGAAGAGGTTGATCCGTTGTTCGATCCGGAAGCCGAGCCGGAACGTGACTTTATAGACATCGTCGGGCGCAATGGTGTTCACTTTGTATTCCATCGTATACGGATCGTCCGTCGTATCGACGTGGATAAACCAGTAAATATCGGCTCGTTTCGGCCGTTTCTGGAAGATGGAATAAATGATTTTCGATTCGATTTCGGCCGCCCGGGCGGCATTGCTCATGAAGACCAGGTGTGTCGCGTATTTCGGAATGCTGATGTCGCGGCTGAGTTCCTTGAACGGCTGGATGTATTGATCGATCTTGACATATTCCGTCAAACGCAGCTTGATCTTGTTGGCACTCAGCCAGATAATCATGATTCCGGCCATGATTCCGGCGATGAGCACCGATACCCAGCCGCCATGCGTGAACTTGGCGAGGTTCGCCACCAGGAAGCTCATTTCAATGCTGAGATAAAAGACTAGAAACAGCAGCACGAACCAGGCGTTGAACTTGTGGGAATACATGTAATAGCTGAACAGAATGGTACTCATCAGCATGGTCAGGGTAATGGCCAAACCGTAAGCCGCTTCCATCCGTGAAGACTCCTGGAAGTATAAAACGACCCCAATACAACCCACAAAAAGCAGCCAGTTGATGCTCGGAACGTAGAGTTGACCTTTCTTATTGGTCGGATACCGCAGCCGGACTTTGGGCCAGAAATTAAGCCGGATGGCTTCGCTGATGAGCGTGAATGCTCCGGTGATCATGGCCTGGCTGGCAATAACGGTCGCCATGGTAGCAATCACAATGCCGGCGAAAAGAAACCATTCGGGCATTAAACTGTAAAAAGGATTCCGTTCACCGAGCGGCTGGCCAATGAGACTTTCGATATACGCCCCCTGACCAAAATAGTTCAGCAGCAAACAGGCTTTGACAAATGCCCAGCTCACCCGGATGTTACCACGGCCGGTATGCCCCATGTCTGCATACAGGGCTTCCGCACCGGTGGTAGACAGAAAAACCGCCCCTAACAACCAGAAGGCACCGGGGTAATCGTTCAGGAAATGATAAACGTAATACGGGTTAACGGCCTGAAGAACAGAAGGGTCGTTCACAATGCTTAACATACCGAGGGTGCCCAGCATGGTGAACCAGAGCAGCATGATCGGGCCAAAAGCCGTTCCAACAACACTGGTTCCGAAGGTCTGGATCAGGAACAGGAAGGCCAGAATGCCAATAACGATCGGAACGGTCGGAATGTCGGGGTAGAGAATCCGGAGCCCTTCAATGGCGGACGAAACGGAAATCGGGGGCGTAATAATGCTGTCGGCCAGCAGCGCACTCCCCCCGATGATGGCCGGAATGGTCAGCCACCGGGCGTGCCGCCGGACCAGTGCATACAAGGCAAAAGTGCCCCCTTCACCCCGGTTGTCGGCCCGCAAAATCAAGATGACGTATTTGATGGTGGTTTGGAGCGTGATGGTCCAGAAAATGCAGGAAAGAGCTCCCCTGACAATATTTTCCTGAATCGGCTGATCGGGGCCCACAACACCCCGGAGAACGTACAGGGGCGAAGTGCCGATGTCGCCGTAGATAATACCCAGAGCAACCAGCAGACCCGCTGCGGTCACCTTATCCAGGTGTTTTTTATCTTCCATAGAGAATATACGCCGTACTCGTAAAGCTTGGTACAGCCGGTGAAATCCCGGTAAAGATAACGTTAAAAAAAGGACAAAGGAGCAGCTTAAACGGAAAAAGGAAACGCCCACGTTTGCTATGCCCTTTCTTGCGGTTTCTTTCTGTATTTTATTCTCTTAAATCCTGTTATTATCTAAGAATTCAGATTGTTCCGATCAGCAAAACCACGTTCAGAACGATAATCAGGCCGGCAACGAGCCAACTGAGAACCGTTAGCCAGCGGGGATTGACAAAGGCTCCCATCTTGAATTTATCGCTGGTAAACATCACCAGCGGGACGACCGCAAAACTAAGCTGGATGGAGAGGATAACCTGGCTGAATACCAGCAGTTCCGAGGTGCCGTGTTCGCCGTAGAGAATGGTAACGATCAGGGCCGGGACGATGGCAATCAGCCGGGTGATCAACCGGCGGAGCCACGGTTTTAGCCGGATATTCAGAAAACCTTCCATCACAATCTGACCGGCCAGGGTTCCGGTTAAGGTCGAGTTCTGACCGGACGCCAGCAGCGCAACGGCAAACAGGATACTGGCCAGTGTTGCGCCCAGGAGCGGATCGAGCAGCCGGTGGGCATCGGTAATATCGGCCACCTGATGATGACCGGAGTTGTGGAAAGCGGCCGCCGACAAAATCAGAATAGCGGCATTGATGAAAAACGCCATGAAGAGCGAAACCGTGGAATCGATGGTGGCAAACCGGATGGCATTCCGGCGACCGCTGTCGGTCCGGGAGAAATTCCGGGTCTGAACGATGCTGGAGTGCAGGTACAGATTATGGGGCATGACCGTGGCACCCAGAATCCCGATGGCAATGTAGAGCATCCCCGGATTGGTTACCACTTCTTTCTGGGGAACCAATCCGCCCAGCAGGGCCGATATGTCGGGCCGGGCCAGCACAAGTTCGTAGGCAAAACAGAGCAAAATGACAAAAATCAGCGCGGCTACGATGCTTTCGAGCCAGCGAAAACCCTTGTGTTGCAGGTAGAGCAGCAGTAAGACGTCCAGCGCCGTAATACAAACCCCGACGGTCAGCGGGATGCCAAACAGCAGATTCAGGGCCAGCGCCGACCCGATTACCTCCGCCAGATCACAGGCGGCAATGGCAATTTCGCACAGCACCCACAGGGCAATGGCTACCGGACGACTGAAATGATCGCGGCAGGCCTGCGCCAGATCGCGGCCCGTTGCAATGCCCAATTTGAGCGAAAGGTGCTGCAACAGCATGGCAAACAGGCTGGAAATCAGAATGACCGATAACAATGTATAACCGTATCGCGATCCGCCGGCAATATCGGTGGCCCAGTTGCCGGGGTCCATGTAGCCAACGGCTACCATCAATCCCGGCCCGGCAAAGGCCAGCAAGCGTTTATAAAAAGAGCCTGTCTCCGGAACCGGAATGCTGGCGTGAACTTCAGGCAATGACTTTGACACATTTTCCGACTTCCATCCCTGCGCCATTACGGGTGTGTTTTCAGGACGTTTGACCATTGCATTAGGTACCTGTTTACTTTCTTTATCAGTTAACGAAACAAATGTATCAAATGTTTCTAAATAAAAATTTAGATATGTCTAAAAATTTTTTGAACGGTAATAAAAAACTAAATTTGTGTACGGAAAATAACCAGCGGACCCGTGGTTCGTTTTTTGTTGCCTCAACCTGAAAATGTAAAGACTGGACGGGTTGAAAATCTGGCCTACGCCTATGCATTCATTCACGGAAGAAAATTATCTGAAGACGATTTATTACCTGGCGACCCGGCAGGAGGGCGAGGTGTCGACGAATTCGCTGGCCGAAATGACGGCCACGAAGGCCGCTTCGGTATCGGATATGCTGCGGAAACTGGCGGATAAACACCTGATTCACTATAAAAAGTACCAGGGCGTCCGGCTAACGGAAGAAGGCGAACGACTGGCTCTGAAAGTGATTCGGCGGCACCGGATCTGGGAGGTGTTTCTAGCCGAAAAACTCGGTTTTGGCTGGGACGAGGTTCACGAAATGGCCGAAGAACTGGAACATATTCGGTCGGAAGAACTGGTGGAAAAGCTGGATGCTTTTCTGGGATATCCCCAATTTGACCCCCACGGTGACCCGATTCCCAGTCCGGCGGGTGATATGCCAGCGGTTGAATATTCCAAACTGTCGGAGGTAATGGTGGGGACCGAAGTGCAGGTGATGGGCGTGCTGGAACACTCCCCGGAGTTTCTCCAGCATCTGGATAAAACCGGGCTGAACCTGGGGTGCCGGGTGCGGGTGCAGGACATTAATGCCTTTGACAAGTCGGTTTCTGTACAGATTAACCACGAAAAAACGTTGTTTGTCAGTAATGAGGTGGCCCGAAATTTATTGGTCAATTAAAACGGTGCCGGGCGGGCTCGAAAATCCTTCATGAAACTACTCGATTGGTACATCCTTAAGCGGTTTTTGCTGACGTATCTGTTTGTGGTCCTGGTCATTGTACTGGTGGTCTGCGTGGTCGACTATACCGAAAAGGTGGACGATTTCTACAAACACAAGGCCCCCGCCGACAAAATCATTTTTGATTATTACCTCAATTTCATTCCGTACTGGGCCAATTACATCAGTCCGCTGATGGTGTTCATCGCAACGGTTTTTATGACCTCCCGACTGGCGGCCAAATCGGAAATTATTGCCATCCTGAGCAGCGGAATAAGTTTTATCCGGCTGATGGTGCCGTACGCCGTCGGAGCGCTGATTCTGAGCGTGGCGACGTATTTTCTGGTCGGCTGGGTGGTGCCGAAAGCCAACCAGACCCGGATTGCCTTTGAGCTGAAATACACAAAAGACCCCTATACGTATTCGGGCCGGAACATTCACATCAAGGTGGCGCCCCATGTGTATGCCTACTTGGAAAGTTACAATAACCAGAGCAATACCGGATACAAGTTTACGCTGGAAGAAGTGCAGGGAAACCTGCTGAAGCAGAAACTGTCGGGCGACCGGATCGAGTGGAGCCCGGCGAAGAAGAAGTGGACGGTGTATGATTACAATATCCGGACAATCGATGGTTTGCAGGAGACGTTGACGAAGGGGGAGAAAGTGGATACATTACTCAACCTGTATCCATCCGATTTTGACAGCGACTTCAGCCTGTACGAAACCTTTACGTTTCCCGAACTCGACAATTACATCAACCTGCTCAGCAGTCGGGGGGCCGATGGCGTCGAAACCTACCTGCTGGAAAAATATTCGCGGCAGACGCGTCCGTTTGCCATTCTGATCCTGACCGCGATTGGCGTCATCATGTCGGCCCGCAAAAGCCGGCGCGGGGTAGGCTGGCAGGTGGCACTGGGCTTTGTGCTGGCGTTTGTCTACCTGTTGTTTTTCATGCTGGCGAAAGGAATCGCCGAATCCGGGAATCTGAATCCCATTGTGGCGGTCTGGCTACCGAACATCGTTTTTACGGGCATCGGACTGATTTTGTACCATACCATTCCGCGCTAACGTACCGACGGACGCATATCCGTGTTTTGTTTTCCTGATTAACCACTTTCTAGTACGCTCTATAACACGGATCTGAGCCCGTGGAGATCTATGAATCGTCCAACCACTGCTGACTACCTGCACCTGCATTTCCTGGTTCTGATCTGGGGGTTTACCGCCATTCTGGGGTTGCTGATTTCGGTTTCGGCCCTCTCGCTTGTTTTCTACCGGACGCTGCTGGCCGCGATGGGTTTGTGGCTGGTGCTGTATAGTCAGAAAAAAAAGCTCGGCGTGGCACCGTCCGACCGGTGGAAACTGCTGGGTACCGGCCTGGTCATTGCCCTGCACTGGACGCTGTTTTTCGGGGCTGCCCGGGTGGCCAATGCGTCGGTTTGTCTGGCCGGGATGGCCACCACCTCGCTCTGGACCAGTTTGCTGGAACCGCTTTTTTTCCGGCGTCGGCTGCGGCTGGTTGAGGTGGTGTTAGGCGTTGTGATTATGGCGGGTCTGTACCTGATTTTCCGGTTTGAAATCGACCGGGCACTGGGGCTGCTGATGGCGGTTTTTTCGGCGATGCTGGCGTCGGTTTTCACCATTATCAATAGCCAGTTTACCCGACGCTATTCTCCCCTGACGATTACCTTTTATGAAATGTCGGGTGCTTGTGGTGGTTCGCTGCTGATTCTGGGGTTATATTTGGCCCTGGGTTGGGAGAAACTGGCATCGCTGGCTCCCCAGCCGGCCGACTGGCTCTGGATTTCGATTCTGGCATTTGTCTGTACGGTATATGCCTATTCGGCTTCAGTCTGGCTGATGCGGAAGTTTTCGGCCTTCGCCGTGAACCTGACGGTCAATCTGGAACCGGTGTATGGCATTATGCTGGCCTGGCTGATTTTCGGGGAGCGCGAACGAATGACGGCCGGTTTTTACGCCGGAACGCTCGTCATTTTGGTTGCCGTGCTGATTTACCCGCTATTAAATCGAAAACTAGAAAGCAAAGAAGATTTTTCTGTTCAATAACAAAACGTTACGGCTATCCTACCGGCGCTTGTAACCTATTCTGGAACTAATGAATCAATTGATTACGCCCAACCGGTTTGTTTTTTTTCTGCTGATAGGCTCCCTTTTGCTGGTTATTTTTCCCCTGATTGCGCTGGCGTTTTACAATCAGCCATCCCTGGTCGATGACTACTGTTTTGCGGACACCGCCCGGCAACACGGCGTCTGGCAGGCCCAGCAGTTTTACTACGACGGGTGGACGGGGCGGTATTTCCATAATTTTATGGTTCATACGGGCCCCCTGGTGTGGGAGTGGTACGGCGCCTATGCGGTTTTTCCGATTGTGTTGCTGGGGCTGCTGTGGCTCGGATTCTTTTTTCTGGTGCAGCAATTGACGCGCACGATTCTATCGTTCACGGAACAGGCCGTGGCGGCTTCGGCGGCCAGCTTTCTCTTTATTTCCCAGCTCGTATCGATTCCGGAATTTTTTTACTGGTACCCCGGGTTAGCCTGCTATTCGGTTTCCTGTGTCTGCTTTTTGTTCCTGCTCGGAACGCTGGTGGCGCATGACCGGATTCAGTTTCGCCTGAATGCGGGGTACCTGGTGATCGAGTCCCTGCTGATGGCCATTATCATTGGATCCAGCGAAACCAGCATGATTATGGCTATGGCCCTGCTGGGAACCGTGTTGCTGGGGATCCTGATTTACCGGCGTAAACTCCCGGTTTCGTTGTTGCTTCTGGCCGTAATTTCCTGTATCTGTTGTTATTACCTGATCAAGGCACCGGGTAATGCCGTTCGGATGGGAGGGAATAAATTAAGCCAGGACCTTGTTTTTTCCGTGACTCAAACCGTGAAGTATTGCTGGTCGTATTTCCCGCAGCAACTGTTTCAGACGCCTTTATTACTCATTTCGTTCCTTTTTCTGCCCATTGCCTACCGATTGACCGATCGACAGAATCCGGCGCGTCGTTACTTTGAAATTCACCCGCTTCTGGCCTTTTTGCCCTACCTGGGGTTGTTATTCGTTCTGACCATGTTGCATTATTGGGCCGTGGGCGTTCAGCCGGTTCCCCGCTTGTTAAATTCGGTGAATCTGATCCTGACGGTGGGCTGGTTTTACAACCTGACGATCTGGGTTCGTGTTTTTCGGCAAAACGCCGGGACATTCTCCTTTTTAACGCGTTACCAGTGGGTGTTCCTGGTGCTCGTCACGGTTGGATTGGCCTATGTGACCTACCGGAATAAAAACCTGCGCATGGCCTACGAAGATTTACGCTCCGGTCGGGCCCGGGCGTTTCATGAAGCGTTCGAAAAGCGGTTTGAACTGATGGCCACCACCCCAGGCGATACGGTCGTACTGAGCCCGTTGCCCGTCAGTCCGGTATCGCTCGTTCTGGGCGACCTCGATCCGGATCCCAAAGGGCTATGGAACCGGTGCTGGGCGGGCTATTACCACAAAAAGGGCGTTAAACTGCGCGCAGTTCCGGAAAAGGAGCAGAATCCGACCACGACGAACTAAGCAGTTGGACCGGATGACGGCTTGGGGGCGTTTGGGTCGGTTGCAGACCGGGGAACGATCCGTTGAGCCGCTTTAAAAGGTTGGGTAAAAGACCTCCCGTATGAAGGCGTGACCGTAGAAAACCGCCCGGTAAAGTGGCAAACGCCGGGTAGCATAAGTAAGCGATATTATCCTATTTTTGTAGCGTCATTCTTCATTTATAAATCACCGTACGTTGACTGACCAGGCCACCGCGCAAACCGACCGCACCTATATCGTTATTCCGCTCTTCAATGATTGGGAGGCCTTGAGCCTATTACTGGATAAAATCCGGGAAACCGTCGAACCATCGATCCGGCAAAAATTCCATTTCCTGATTGTGGACGACTGTTCGGTCAGTAACTACCAAAACCTCCCTACGGATACGGGCGCAACGCTCTCGATTCTGCGGTTATGGCGGAACGTCGGGCATCAGAAAGCCATTGCACTCGGACTTTCCTATCTGGCGGCTCAACCGGACGTGTATACGACGATTGTGATGGATTCGGACGGGGAGGACCAGCCCGAAGATATTCCCAAACTTCTGCAGGCTTCTCAGGCAAAACCGGGGCAGATCATTTTTGCGCACCGGGCCAAACGCCGGGAGAGCCAGTTGTTCAAGTTCTTTTACCTGATTTATAAAACGGTTTTTAAGCTGCTGACCGGCAAGGCTATAACCTTCGGGAATTTCAGTGCCATTCCGCCCGGCCTGCTGAGGAAGCTGGTGAACGTTTCGGAAATCTGGAACAACTACCCCGGCGGAGTGATTCGTTCCCGGCTTCCCTACCGGTCGATTCCCCTGGAGCGGGGGGGGCGCCTGGCAGGGGAGTCGAAAATGAACTTTGTCTCGCTGATCCTCCACGGCCTAAGTGCCATTTCGGTGCTGATGGAAGCGACGGCGGTGCGGATTTTTTTGTTCTGCATCATCACCGCAGCCATTTCTTCGGTGGCCATTACGAGCGTCGTGCTGCTTCGTTTTACGGACCAGTGGCTAATTCCGGGTTGGGCCAGCTACGTCGTTTTCTCCCTTTTTATTGTCATTCTTCAGGCGTTTCTAATCTCACTCTTGCTAGTTTTCATTGTGCTCACTTACCGAACGCAGTCCCATTTTATACCAGCGAAGCAGTACGGAGACTTCGTGGAACGGCTAGAGCGTGTGTATTGACGCACGATATAACTTTACCGCTGGTTATGACTAACGTTTCAAGCCTATTGCAAAAAGTTTCGCCGGCGCTGATTCTCGCGCCCATTGCCAGTTTTCTGTTGCTGCTGTTTCGGTATACGGAAAACGTCCCCTTTATGGACGACCTGGAGTCCTTTGTTGGCTTTCTGGTGCGTTATACGGAAGCTGGTTCGCTGGCCGAAAAGGTCCGCTGGACCCTGGCACCCAACAACGAGCACCGGATTTTATTTGCCAAGTTAGTAACGCTTTTCTTCTATAAACTGACCGGTATCCTGAACTTCCGCTGGCTGATCTGGACCGCCTTCTGCTGTTTAGCGGGTATTTTATTCATTTTCTACCGGGTTTTCCGGACGATCCGCGTCCCCTTGATTGCCTTTTTGCCGGTTGCGTTGATTTTGCTGCAACCCCAGCACCGCATGACCAGTTTCTGGGCCATTACGGCGTTGCAACATTTGCCGGTAGCCATGATGATTTTGTGGGCGATGTATTGGCTGGCCGTTTCCAACCGGTCCGCCACATTTTCGGCCCGCTTTGGCGGGGCACTCTTGTTACAGATCCTGGCTTCGCTTTCGATGAGTAATGGGCTGTTCGGGTGGGCCGCTGGCGTCGGCGTTCTGCTGGTCCAGTGGCGGCTGGAAGGAAGTTCGTATTTAAAACGATTGATCGTTTGGGTGGGTGTCGCCATCATCGTCGTTCTGTTTTATTTCCACGATTTTGCCAATTTACAGGGTAACGGCAGTAGCCTGACCTTTTTTCTGCAGCATCCCCATCTGGTCTTTTTCGGTTTTTTTACGTTTCTGGGCGGTTCATTTGATTTTTTCCCGACGGCGGATATTCTGAAACGGAGCCTCTTGCCGACCCTGGCCGGGCTGGTGCTGGTAGCGGCGCTGTATGGGCTTTTCAAAGCAACGCTGCTCCCCAGTTTATGGCAGCCCCACCAGAAACCGGCGGATCGCCAACAGCGCCAGCGCCGTTACTTTTTCGTTGGAGTCTACGGTTTTCTGTTGGTCAATGCCGTGGTGGTGGCCGTCTTGCGGCCCCGGTTTGGTTATGGGGTTATGCTGGTTGGGAATTACATGCTCTACCCGGCTTTGTTTGTTGTCACGCTTTACCTGACGGCCCTGAGCGAATTCGGCAGCCCGGAGCGCCGGCGACGATTGATGAGGGTGGGCTTGTCGGTGGGGGGGCTGATCTGGACGGTTATGTACTTTAATCATCTGCCCCGTCTGGCGGAACAAAAATTAACCTGGGGCGTTTCGGCGTTTAACCAGAAATACAATGATGTCGGTTTTGGGGCCGAACTCGGCTCGCCGTATGGACTCGCCGTCAAAGAATGGATGAGTAAAGTCGTTCAGAAAGGCATCTATTCGTATCCGTCCCGTACATTCTATTCGCCGTATGAACAGACGTTGCAAGGGCCGGTTTCTGCTGCTGATTCGGCGTTTCATCTGGTCATTACGGAATCGGCGGGGGAATTTCAGGTCGTGACCAGCGATTGGGCGTTGCCAGCCGGAATTCAGAATGCCTGTATTGTTGTCAAATCGGACCGGCACACCTATTTGTTTCCGGCCGATAATTTATTTCTTCCCAGGCATTTTTACCTCCGGCGCCGAATGCCGAATGTGAGTGCACGCGTGTTCAAAGCGACTTTGTACCCGGGCACTTACCAGGTCGGCCTCTTCGTTTCTGCTGCCGGCGAAACCGATATTCGGTTTTCAAATCAATACATAAAGGTTCTGTAAGTAACGACAATAATGTAATTTCGCAAATCTATTAACTTGTTTTGCTTTGTCTGAACCACTCATTTCGATTGTCGCTCCTCTTTACAACGAACGGGAATCGTTTCCACACCTCGTTGCCCGGCTGAACACCCTGATGGACCGTTCTCCGCTTTCCATTGAAGTTGTTTTGATTGATGACGGCAGCCGCGACAATACTGCTCAGCTCATGCAGCAACTGGCCTTAACGGATGACCGGTACCACTGCGTTTTTCTGGCGCGGAACTACGGCCACCAGATTGCCTTAACCGCCGGGATGGCTGCCGCCAAAGGAACCGAAGCCCTGTTCATCATCGATGGAGATTTGCAGGACCCCCCCGAGCTGCTGGACGAGTTTTACGCCAAAATGCAGGAAGGCTACGACGTGGTGTATGCGGTTCGGAAAAAACGGAAGGAAGGGCTTTTCAAAAAAACCGCCTATTTCCTGTTTTATCGCTTCATGAAATCCATTTCGTACGTCGATATTCCGCTCGATAGCGGGGATTTTTCGTTGATCAGCCGCCGGGTCGCCAATGTCCTGAATCAGATGCCGGAAGAAAGCCGGTTCATCCGGGGGATGCGGAGCTGGATCGGCTTCAGGCAAATCGGTCTGGAGTACGAACGGGACGCCCGCGTGGCCGGCGAAGCCAAGTACACCTTTAAAATGCTGCGTCGGCTGGCCTACAACGGTATTTTCAATTTCAGTGAGTTTCCCATCAAGTTTGTGACCAACCTGGGGATGCTGTCCATCGGGATTGCGGTTTTGTATTTTATCCAGACGCTCGTTAAAAAATATTTTTTCGGAGGGGTACCGGAAGGTTTTACGGCCTTGTTGTTCACCATCATTCTGTTCGGTGGTATTCAGCTCATTGGCCTGGGTCTCATCGGCGAATACGTCCTGCGGATTTTCTTCCAGAGCAAAGGGCGTCCGTTATACATCGTCCGGGAAATCATTCGAAAAAAAGAACGTCAGTTGTGATTATAGACACAAGACAAGAGAGAAGAGATCAAAAGGAGAACCCAATGGTCTCTTCTCTTTCGTCTCTTATCTTACGTCTTAATGCTGTTTAATTCGCTCCAGTTCTTACTGTTTTTTATTGTCGTAACGCTGGCTTACTACAGTTTGCCGTGGCGGGGTCGATGGGTGTTGCTGTTGCTGGCCAGTTGTTATTTCTACATGGTCTTCAAACCGGCGTACATCCTGATCCTGTTTCTGACCATCGTGATCGACTATTACGCCGGGATCTGGCTGGAGCAAACCAAACCGGGTTCGTCCCGAAAATGGCTGCTGATCATCAGTCTGGTGTCGAACATTGGGATTCTGGCGTTCTTTAAATATTTTGGATTTTTCACGGAAAGCGTGGTCTGGCTGCTCGAACAACTGCAACTCGATGGGCCGGCTCACCTGATCAACCAGAAAGCGATCGGTCTGCTCAATAAAGTGCTGCTGTTGTTCGGCCAGCCGAGCACCACCTCCTTCAGCATTGTCGATTCGATCCTGCCCATCGGTCTGTCGTTTCACACGTTTCAGGCCATGAGCTACACCATCGAGGTCTACCGGGGCAACCAGAAAGCCGAACGCCATTTCGGGATTTACGCGCTGTATGTGATGTTTTACCCGCAACTGGTGGCGGGTCCGATCGAGCGTCCGCAGAATGTCCTGCATCAGTTTCATACCCATTTTCATTACAGCTTCGAAAACCTGAAAGCCGGTTTGATGCAGATGGCCTTCGGTTTTTTCAAGAAAGTGGTCATTGCCGACCGCATGGCCGAGATCGTCAGTCATGCCTACCACAACCCGACGGAGCAAAATGGCTTGACGCTGCTGGTCGGCACCCTGGCGTTCACGATTCAGATTTACTGCGACTTCTCGGGCTATTCCGACATCGCCATCGGGGCGGCCCGGACGATGGGGTTCACGCTGATGGACAATTTCAAAACGCCTTATTTCTCGCGCTCGATTGTTGAATTCTGGCGACGCTGGCACATTTCGCTCTCCACCTGGTTCCGCGATTACCTGTACATTCCGCTGGGTGGAAACCGGGTGAGTCCGTCGCGCCGGTACCTGAATGTCTTTATTGTGTTTCTGGTCAGCGGGTTGTGGCATGGCGCGAGCTGGAACTACGTAATCTGGGGTGGGTTGCACGGTGCCTATCAACTCATGGCGGGTTGGCGCGATAAGGCCCTGGCGCAGTGGGGGATTCAATTGCCGGAGGAAAACAAAGCCTACCAGTTTTTGCAACTGGTGCTGACGTTTCTCCTGGTGATGCTGACCTGGGTGTTTTTCCGGAACCACAAGGCACCGGTCGAAAATGCCTTCCATATTATCGGCAAAATCGTGACCTCACCTTTCGACGGGCCGCTCAGCACGCCTTTCAATACCACCGAGCTCTGGTTTTGCGTCCTGCTGGTGGCGGTTTTATTCGTAAAGGAAAAGTTCTACCTGACCATCCCGACGCGTAATACGGCTTTGTTTTTCGTGCTGTTTCCGTTGATCTGCTTTCTGTCGTACCTGTTCGGGGTTTTCAGTTCGAACCAGTTTATCTACTTCCAGTTTTAACACCTTTCGGCTAGACCGCGCTGTGGATAAGTAAGAATCGGTGGGTTGGCGACTTTCAAAACCGTATTGACATGACGGCAATGATGAAAAGACGCTCTCAACGCAGCCTCCTTCCGCTTTTTCTTCTGCTTTGGCTGGTGGCGGGAACTCCTGTTCTGGCGCAGGAAACCCGTTTCGAATCCGAGATTAAAGCCTACGAAACTCAATCGGTTGACGATCCGCCGGTTCCGGGTTCGACGTTCTTCGTCGGAAGTTCGACCTGGCGGCTTTGGGGGCAGGCGCTGGAAGAAGATTTTACCCGGTTTAGTCCGGTCAACCGGGGTTTTGGCGGGGCAACCATTCCGGATGTTCTGCGGGTGATGGATCGGATCATTCTGCCGCATCGTCCCGCGCGGATTGTGTTTTCCTGCGGAGGAAACGACCTGGCGGCCGGGGATGCGCTCGAAACCGTGGTTACCCACTTCAAAACTTTCCTGGCGCGGGTCTGGAAAGAAAATCCGCTGACGGAAGTGTACTTCATTTCCAACTGGCATTCGCCCGCGCGGAAAAAATTCTGGAAACAGGCCGACCGGCTGAACCAGCAGGTTAAAGCGTTAGCCGGAAAAATAGACGGCTTGTATTACATCGATGTCGTCCCGCTGACGGATGGAAAAGACCGGACGCCATTGTTTCTGGCCGATGGACTGCACCTGAGCCGGGAAGGTCAGCAACGCTGGATTCCGGTAATCACCGCAGCACTGGACGAACGCGACAAGGCGCGCACGAAACCCAATCGGGCCGGTTTGTACGCGCAACGGGTAGCCGCCGGCATTTTCAGTGCACCGGATGCGACACCACCAACCGCCCAAAAAATCAACATCGTTTTCATTGGTAACAGCATTACGGCGGGGGCCGGTTTGCAGGATCGGCAGACGGAAGCGCCGCCGGTTTCGGCCACGGCCTACCTGCAACAACAGGCGGGTATCGACGCCGTAGCGTTCTCCAATCAGGGCGTGAGTGGTCACACAACCGTCGATTTTCTGCCCGCTACCAACAAATCGTTTCCCAAAGTAGCGCAGGCGGCCAATGGGTTCAAAGACGATCCCACCGCCCGGTTGGTGTTTTCCATCGTACTGGGCACGAACGACAGCGCCATTCAGGGGCCGAACGGGGCACCGGTTTCGCCGGAAGCCTACCGCGGGAACCTGAAAACCATCGCCGACCGGCTGCTGACGGACTATCCGGGCTGTAAACTGGTGATTCACCGCCCGATCTGGTATAGCCCGACCACCTACAACCGCTCGAAATATTTACAGGAAGGACTGGACCGCTTGCAGACGTACTTCCCGCAAATCGACGGTCTGGTTGCTGACTACGCTTCCACCCATCCCGGACAGGTCCGTGTGGGCGATACGCAGGGATTCAACTATTTCAAAACCCATTACCGGACCGATTTTCAGCACGAGAACGGCCAGCAGGGCGTTTTCTTCCTGCATCCGAACAAAAAAGGCTCGGCAACGCTGGGTGTTTTTTGGGGAGAAGCTATTCGGAAAGCCCTACAGCCTTGAAAACAGAACCGGTTAACGACTAACGTTCTACCGCCCAATGGCCACTTTTCGCAGGATCGAATCGATAATCTGTAAGGTCGTGACACCGTCGGCTTCGGCTTCGTAATTAAGCAGAATCCGGTGGTTGAACACATCGGGGGCCACTTCCTTGATATCTTCCGGCAGCACGTAGTCGCGCTGGTCGAAGTAGGCGAGGGCTTTGGCGGCCCGGTTTAAGTGAATGCTGGCGCGGGGCGATACACCATACTGGATGTACCGGGCTTCGTCGCGGAGGTTGTAGTCGAGGGGCCGGCGGGTGGCAAACACCAGTTCGATGATGTACCGTTCGAGCGTTTCCGACATCGTGATTTTGTTGATTTCGTTCTTGATCGCGAAAATATCCTCCTTGTCGAGAACCGGCTGGACTTCGTAATCGAAATTCAGGTTCGCCATCCGGCGCATGACCTCCAGTTCTTCGTCTTTCGACAGATAACCGACGAATACCTTCATCATAAACCGGTCGATCTGGGCTTCGGGCAGCGGATAGGTGCCTTCCTGCTCGACCGGGTTTTGCGTCGCCAGCACCAGAAACGGTTTGTCGAGCACAAACGTTTCTTCGCCGATGGTTACCTGTTTTTCCTGCATGGCTTCGAGCAGGGCCGACTGCACCTTGGCGGGCGAGCGGTTGACCTCATCGGCCAGAATCAGGTTGGCAAAAATCGGCCCCTGTTTAACTTCAAACTCGCCCGACTTCTGGTTAAAAATCATCGTCCCGACCAAATCGGCAGGCAGCAGATCCGGCGTAAACTGAATTCGCTGAAAATCAAGTTGAAGGGCTTTGGCCAGGGTGTTAATGGTCAGCGTTTTGGCCAAACCGGGAACGCCTTCCAGTAAAATATGCCCGCCGGTGAACAAGCCGATCAGCAACCGGTTGAGCAGGGCCTGCTGCCCCACCACGACCTTGCCCATCTCGTCGAACACCTGCCGGATTTTGGTATGATACGTAATGGCTGCTGGAGTCATAGTCTGAAGAAAGGAGCGGGAAATGTTTTGTTTTTTACCTCCTCCTTATTGCACTATTTAACGGCTTTAACAAACCGCTCTTTGCCGTGAATGTCTTTGAATATCTGTACGTTATAATAGCCGCGTTCTTCAAAAACCTGCCGCGTTTGCGGACCGAAGCGTTCATTGATTTCGACGTAACAGGCCCCCCCCGCATTCAGGTGCTGTTGCCCGAAATCGGCTACGGCTTTATAAAACAGCAGCGGGTCCTGGTCTTCCACAAATAACGCCAGATGGGGCTCATATCGTAAGACATTCGCTTCCATGTGTTCAGCTTCCGACATGGTTACATACGGCGGATTGCTGACCACGCATTCGAACCGGCGGTTTTCTTCCCCCACGTTCAGAATATCCCGTTGTTCAAATTCCACCTCGGCCAGCAGGGTTTGCGCGTTTAACCGGGCAACTTCCAGGGCTTCCGGGGATAAATCCCAGGCCAGTACGGATGCCTGCGGCAGAAACCGGGCGAGAGTGACGGCGATGCAACCGCTGCCCGTACCCAGGTCAATAAGATGGAGCGCCCCGGTTTTTTCGGCGTAATCCCGGACGATGAGCCGAATCAATTCTTCGGTTTCCGGACGCGGAATTAAAACCGCCGGCGATACCTGAAACTCCAGACCGCAAAACTCCGTTGTGCCAATGAGGTGCTGAACGGGTTCGTGGTTGTTGAGCCGCCGGACCAATTCATTCCAGTCGGGCTGGGGCGGAGTGGCCGGAATGGGCTTACCGACTACCACATCCGTTCGGCGGAGCAACAAGTAATGTTCCAGCAGTAAAAATACAATGGCGCGGGCTTCTTCGGGGCGATATCCTTGCAATTGACCCACCAGCGAATCAAATAACGACTTAGCTGTACTCATTCGGACGTAAAATTTGTGTAAATCTAACCGTTCGGCAGAGAGATTGTAAGGGTTTTACTGATTTCTTTATTGTTCGTAAATAAACTGTTACCAAAAATCGTTGAACAACGACGTGTTATTTATGTCCCGCGCCCTTGAGCTGGCCGCCCTGGGCCGGGGCCATGTCAGCCCCAATCCGTTGGTGGGCTGCGTAATTGTGCATAATCACCGGATCATTGGCGAAGGCTGGCACCGGCAATACGGTGGTCCGCACGCGGAAGTTAACGCCGTTCGCTCCATAGCGGATGAATCGCTATTAGCCGAATCGACGGTGTATGTGACCCTGGAACCGTGTTCGCATTTTGGCAAAACCCCGCCCTGTGCCGACCTGTTGATTGAAAAAAAAGTAAAAAAGGTCGTGGTGTGTAACGAGGATCCCAATCCGCTGGTGGCCGGGAAGGGCCTGGCCAAACTGCGCGCAGCGGGCATCGAGGTAGAAACCGGGTTGCTGGCCGAGCGGGGCCGGGAGCTGAACCGGCGGTTTTTTACCTTCATCGAAAAAAAACGACCGTATCTGATCCTGAAATGGGCGGAAACCGCCGACGGTTTTCTGGCCCCCGCCGATTTCCGTCCGATGCCGATTAGCGGAAGCTTGTCGCGGCAGTTGGTGCACCAGTGGCGGACGCAGGAAGATGCCATCCTGGTCGGAACCAACACGGCCCGGCACGACAATCCGCAACTGAACGTCCGCTTATGGAGCGGCCGAAATCCCGTCCGGATTGTCATCGACCGGCACTTGCAACTACCTGCTTCGCTTCACCTGTTCGATGGTTCGCAACCGACGCTGGTGTATGCGACGGTGCCGGTTCCGGAAACCGCCGGGGCAACTACTTTCATTCAACTGGATTCCGAGGCTCCCTTTTTGCCGCAGCTGGTCGCAGACCTATACCAGCGAAAAATTCAGTCCGTGATTGTGGAAGGCGGTGCGGTTTTGCTGGAAAGCGTTCTCCGTCAGCAGCTTTGGGATGAGGTCCGGATTTTTAAAAGCACCACCATCCTGGGGGAAGGGCTGGCCGCTCCGGCGCTTCGGGGGCGATTGACCAGCACGAAACAAGTCGGCGAAGACTGGCTCATGACGTATCAACCGATTTGAGCAGTACCGCCTAAACCATCAGCCCGGGATGAAAGCAGGAGCTGATGGTTCTGGCAGGTATGAGGTTCCCGGAAAAGAAATCTTCTCTACCCGTTTTTGGGAATGGATGCGGTTTTACGCTAACCTTCCGACCGGGATGAAATCAAGGTTTTCAGTAATGCGGGTATTTTCCTGCGTTAGTATGTCCAGATAAAGTCTGATCCGCTTTTTGGCCTTTGCCAGATCGAGGTTGTTGAGGTTGATATTCAGCAGGTCGATGAACCAGGGCGGTTTTACCGCACTGAGCACGTATACATTCGCAATTTCGAGCGCAATCGGCAACGTGGTGCTTTTCGAGGTTTCGTAGATATCCTTACTGGCCGCAGCCAGCAGTTTCTGGTATTCCTCAGTCGCCAGCCAGTTGTACAATTCCTGGGTAAAAACCGCCCCGGCTTTGGTGCCCGTCTCGGGATCCCCTTCGGTCAATACCGCCCCCTTATGCAGCCACTCCCACAAAATGCTCAACCGGATTTCACCCGTCGCCATGTCCTCCATCA